>NZ_CP191647.1:3026153-3652307 GCF_050562195.1 Flavobacterium sp. JP2137 | reverse complement strand
TGTTTAGAATTATTATTAAGTTACTTACTAATGGTATTTGGAATAAATACTTCGTCTTTTGGGGATGACAAATATGTGAACAATTTTCTGTAAAAAAAAATGGTTTGCATATTGCATTTTTCAAAATAAAAACGTAAGTATAAAAGTATTTCCGTTTAAAACAAATATAATAAATATAATATGAAAAACTTTGAAATTCAGCTTAGAGTTCGCTATGCGGAAACCGATCAAATGGGCGTGGTTTATCACGGTAATTACGCACAGTATTTTGAGATGGGACGCGTGGAATGGCTTAGAAACCTTGGGCTTTCCTATAAAAAGCTAGAAAATACGGGCGTGATGCTTCCGGTGGTTTCCCTGAGTATGACTTATAAAAAACCGGCTTTGTACGACGATCTCTTAACCGTGCGTACTTTGTTTAAAAGTCAGACTTCTGTCAAGATTGAATTCGATTACGAGATCCTCAATGAAGCGGGAGACTTATTAACAATAGGCAACTCCGTTTTGGTATTTGTAGACATGAAAACCAAGCGTCCCGTCGTGCCTCCAGCCTATATTATCGAACGCCTAAGCAGTCTGTAAATTGTTTTTAATGGTTCGATAAAAAACAGTATTTTTATAGAATATACAGGGAGGTCATTCTCTTTTTATAATTCGATTTATTTTTTAAAACACTATGATGGGGAATACGTATAAGTTTTTGATTTTTTTGGCTTTGATGTGTAGTAATGCGTTTGCTCAGCAACGCATTTTAATAGACGGTCGGGCTAAGGTTTATAAAAGTGGTCAGCAAGTGATACACGTCAAAAACCTGACGACCAACCAGCAACTCAAAAGCGATTTGACGGGCTATTTCTCCATCGAGGTTGGGGAAGGCGATGTTTTGTCGTTTTGGTCCGACGACCTCAAGGGGGAAACCATTACCATAACGCCGGAAATCGCTTTGGCAAAACAGTTGGAGTTGACGCTGTTGAAAAAGGGGCAGAGCTTGGAGGAAATCGTTATTGAAAGCAAGGGTAGCCACGTGGATCCGCTGGGATTGAAGATGAAAAAATACTCCCAGGCCGAGCGTCAATACCTCGCCGAGAGTTATTATCCGTTTAGCCTCACCTCATTTAGCCTGACGCCCATCATCAATATGTTTAACGGCAGGCGCAAGCAACAGCGAAAAGCATTGGACTACGCTCGGGACGATGTGAATTTTCAGTATTTCAAAAAATTCTATCCCGATGAATATTTGATCAAGCGCTTTAATATGCCCAAAGAGTATATCGATGCGTTGGTTTACTTTGTCATTGAGCAACCGGGCTACGACATTATGGAATGGAGTAACCAAGAGGCCAAGGATTTGGAATTGGCTGCATTGGTCGCTAAATTTAAGGAAGCCCATAAGTTGAATTAGTACAACGGCGCAATCAAGCGCCTATTGTGCCTCGTCATCGGTTAGGATGCGCACTTCATACAGCGGTTCAAAGGCGGTCAGGACGCTTTGAAATTCGCTTTTGCGAATCGACAGTGCAATCTCACAACTCATGGCCATGGTTTGGCTGAGGATGTTTAAGTTTTTTTCTTTGATCACGCGCATCACCTTGTTCATGTCTTTGTATTCAAATTGAATGCGAAAGGCGGTATCGATGGTGCGCTCGGATATTTCGCTCTCTTCTAGCGCGAGTTGCGCGGCGGTTTTGTAGGCGGTAATCAAGCCTCCTACGCCGAGTTTTACGCCTCCGAAATAGCGAACGACTACAATGAGTACATTTGTGAGCTCAAAGGACTGTATTTGCCCGTAAATAGGCATACCGGCACTGTTGTTGGGTTCTCCGTCGTCGTTGGCTCTAAAATAGCGCTGGTCGGTTCCCAATTGAAAGGCATAACACCAATGCCGAGCGGCGTGGTGCATTTTCTTTAAATCTTCTAAATGCCTTTTGACGTCGTCTTCGTCGGTGATGGGAAAGGCATATCCGAAAAACTTGCTGTTTTTTTCTTTGAACAAAATTTCTTCGGAGGGCTGTGCCAGTGTTTGGTAGGTGTCTTTTTCCAAGGGTATAACTTTAGGGGTGAATCAGCCAAAGCTGATTGTCTAAAAGGGTGGTTACTGTGGCGTTGTCATAGCGAATCGTCGGTTTTGGGGTGCCTTGTTTTAGGGGGAGTTCGCTCTTGAAAACGCGGGCTTCGTCCCATAATTCGGCATCGATAAAACTTTGAAGCGTTTGGGCTCCTCCTTCTACGACTAGGGAACACAGCTGATGGCGATAGAGTACGCAACAAATTTGCTCGGGCAGGGATTGCGCGAAGTTTACCACTTCATAGTGGTGGTTTTCCGAGGATACCAAGTTGGAATTTGCCGTGATGCAAATGGTTTTTACCGTGCCGTCTTTGACCGTAGACGTGGCGGGTATGCTGCCGTCGCGATCGATATAGATGCGCACGGGGTCTTTGCCGTACCAGTCTCTGGTGGTCAGCGAGGGATTGTCGTCGATGACGGTTTGAGCGCCGACCAAAAAGGCCGTTTCTTCACTGCGCCATTTGTGTACGAGCTGTCGGGAATACGCGTGGGTAAGCCATACGGGTTGCGTTTGTTCGCGCTGGGCAGGGGCGATAAAACCGTCGACGGATTCGGCCCATTTCAGGATGATATACGGGCGTTTTTTTTGGTGGAAAACAAAAAAGCGCCGATTGCTGTGGCGGCATTCGGCTTCCAAAACTCCGGTAATCACTTCGATACCAGCAGCTTTGAGCTTGGCGATTCCCCGTCCACACACCTGTGCAAAGGGATCGATTGTGCCAATGACCACTCGGGGTATTTGCATTTGGATAATCAAATCTGCACAGGGCGGTGTTTTGCCGTAATGGCTACAGGGCTCCAAGCTAACGTATAGGGTGGAATCCTTGAACCACTCGGGATTTTTGACCGAACCAATAGCGCCCACTTCGGCATGTGCACCGCCATAGGCTTGGGTGTATCCCTCGCCAATAATGCGGTTTTTATAGACGATTACCGCGCCCACACTGGGGTTGGGCAATGCGGCAAAGGTGCCCATTTGCGCGAGTTCCAGGCATCGTAAAATATAAGCTTTGTGTGTCTCCAAAATTATAAAACTGTATCTTTGAACAAAATTACGCTTTTTCAATTAAAGAAGCTACTTTGTCTCAAATCGCTCTGCCTTATGACGCTAAAAAATATAAAACACCAATTTGTCGAAACCCTAAAAAAGCTTTATGAACCTGAGGAAATCGAGCTGTTCTTTTACCGCTGCTTGGAGCAATTGGAACAAAAGACCAAGATGGATTTTGTGCTGAATCCGCTAGCGGAAGCCCGGGAAGATACGGGGGTTTTGTGGCAGCGGTATTTGCGTGATTTGGAGCGGGAAAGGCCGTTGCAATACGTGTTGGAGCAGGCTTATTTTTACGATTTGACCTTTTTTGTAACCGAAGGGGTTTTGATACCTCGTCCGGAGACGGAAGAGCTGGTGGAGTGGATTTTACAAACGGTGCCTGCAGACCGACCGCTGCGGATATTGGATGTGGGTACGGGCAGTGGGTGCATTGCGATTACCCTGGCCAAGAAGTTGCCCTTGGCGCATGTCACGGCTATAGACGTGTCGGAAATGGCCTTGGAAGTTGGGGCGAAGAATGCGGTTTTAAACGGTGTAGAGGTGGAATGGGTGTTGCAAAACATATTGGATACGGCGGCTTTGTCGGATTGTTTTGACGTGATTGTTTCCAATCCGCCCTATGTGCGGGACTTGGAAAAGGTCGAAATTCACAACAATGTCAAGGTGTATGAACCGGCTTTGGCGCTGTTTGTTCCGGACCACAATCCGTTGCTCTTTTACCGCAAGATCGCCGAATTGGCCGCAGCGGCCTTGCTGCCCTCGGGCTGGTTGTTTTTTGAAATCAATCAGTACTTAGGTGCGGAAACGCTGCAACTCATCGATGCAGAGCGGTTTGAAGAGCCCGAGTTGAAACGCGATTTTCGCGACAACGAGCGCATGCTTCGCGCGCAGCGGAAAGCGCTGTTGTAAAACGCCGATTCTTTCGGCGATGTGCGCTGCTGCGGTATGCACTATGGCGGATATAGCCCCGATTGAAACGGCATCCTTTTTACAGGGCGTAGCCGGTAAAAAGATACAGTGGAAAGCGGGCGGGGATAGCGGAAAAACCGAAGTCGATATTGCTCCAAAAAAAAATTATTCGTATCTCAGGGCTTCTACCGGATCGAGTCGCGAGGCTTTGATTGCAGGATAGGAACCCGAAACTATGGCCACGACAAAGGTGGTGATGAATGCCGCTATTATGGCCATCCAGGGTATGGTAAACGCAAAGTGGATGACGGTCGATATGCCGTAGCCCGTTGCGATGCCGAGTATGGTGCCAAGCAGTCCGCCCAGTTGTCCGATGACCAGGGTTTCCGTAAAGAATTGCCAGGCGATGGTGCTGCGTTTGGCGCCCAGTGATTTGCGCACGCCAATTTCTCGGGTGCGCTCGGTAACCGACACCAACATGATATTCATCAAGGCAATCGACGATCCCAATATGGTAATGATGCCGATGAGCCAAGCGCTGACATGGAGCATGGTGATTTGCGAAAGCAGGGTCTTAATCAGGTCGTCGCTGCGTTCGATTCCGAAATTGTTGGGGTGTATAGGCGTTGTTTTTCGGATGTTTCTCATGGTGATTACCGCCTGGTCAATACCTTGATTTAACAGCATTTCCTGACGTACCGATACCTTGATTTCGTAGTTGATCGACGGTTGTGTAAACAGGGATCGGGCGATGGGCAAGGGGATGAATACCCGTAAATCTTCATTCTTGCCAAAAGTACTTCCCTTTTCTTTTAACAGGCCGATGACTTTGAATTTAGCCCCTCGTATCGAGAGTGTTTTGCCGATAGGCGACACATTTTTAAAGAGGCCCTTGGCGAAATCCGAACCCAAAACGCATACATAACTGTTGTTGCTAAGGTCAAAATCGGTAAAACTCCGACCGGAAACCAGTTGGAGACCGCTGTTGCTTAAATAATTTTCGTCTGTTCCGACTATCATCACTTCGGGGTCTGTTTTTTGAGCTTCGTGCTTTACTTCGATATTGGAAGCGGCATGAAAGGATATCGATGTCGCCGAGGAGGGAAAGTTGTAGTTGTCCTTAAAAGCTTTGGCTTCGGCATAGGTGATAATCGGATTGGGTTTGCTGTCGTTTTTGCTCTTGGTCATCCGCGCGGCATAGTCGTATTGCTCAATCGTAAAAGTGCTGGCGCCCATAGAGGCAAAGTCCTCCACGATGGTGTTCTTTAAGGCGGATACCACCGATAAAATTCCCACCAAGGCCCAAATACCAATGGCGATGATAAAAACAGTGATAACCGTTCTCAACAATTGGGAGCGAATAGCGCCTAAGGCAATCTTGGTATTTTCTTTTACGAGTCTAAGCATATCTCTATAAGTAGCTGCTGTGTGCGATTTGTTACAGCTGGCGCGCAACAATTGCAGCGATTGAGGGTAAATTTAAAGATAAGTTGCGGTATATGGGGCATAAAAGGATTTATTTGGTGTGTTTTGGATTTTTAATGTCGTTTGAACGGTAAAATTATCTATTTGCACAGTCGGGTTAATCCTAAAAAAAGCAGTATTTTTGTAAGTGAAGTATAATGAAATCAATTAACAAGAAACGATGGCACAGAAACCCAGTATTCCGAAGGGAACCCGAGATTTTTCACCGAGTGAAGTAGCGAGAAGACAGTATATTATTCAAACGATCAGACAGGGGTTTGAAAAATTTGGGTTCCATCCGATCGAGACGCCTTCCTTTGAGAATTATGAAACTTTGATGGGTAAGTATGGAGAAGAGGGCGATCGCCTGATCTTTAAGATACTGAATTCCGGCGATTATTTGGCGAAGGCTGACGAGGCGGTTTTGGCCGGTAAAGACAGTCAGAAGTTGATTCCGCACATATCGGAAAAAGCGCTGCGTTACGATTTGACGGTGCCTTTTGCGCGTTATGTGGTGATGCACCAAAACGAGATTGATTTTCCGTTTAAGCGCTACCAGATTCAGCCGGTTTGGCGTGCGGATCGTCCGCAAAAAGGGCGTTATAGAGAATTTTTTCAATGTGATGCCGATGTTGTTGGATCGAATTCGCTGTGGCAAGAAGTGGAGTTTATACTGTTATACGATACGGTTTTTCATGCTTTGGGAATTCAGGGAACGACAATCAAGATCAATAACCGAAAAATACTGTCTGGCATTGCCGAGGTTATCGGAGCTAAGGACAGTTTGATAGACTTTACCGTGGCTTTGGATAAATTGGACAAGATCGGTGAAGACGGCGTTAAAAAGGAGATGCTCGAAAAGGGGATTTCGGAGGCGGCAATCGATGCTGTGGCTCCGCTCTTTGCCTTGCAGGGCAGTTTTGCGGAAAAACTCGATCAGCTCGAATTGATGTTGAGCAGTTCCGAAGAGGGGATGAAGGGAGTTGCAGAATTGCGATTCGTATGCGAGAAAGCGCTGGCCGCTGGATTGCAGTCCGCTCATTTAAATTTAGACGTTACCCTGGCTCGCGGTTTGAATTACTACACCGGTGCTATTTTTGAAGTGGCTGCGCCCGAAGCGGTACAATTGGGTTCTATCGGTGGTGGTGGTCGCTACGACGATCTTACCGGAATTTTTGGACTTAAAAACGTCAGTGGTGTCGGGATTTCTTTCGGATTGGACCGCATTTATTTGGTGATGGAAGAGTTGGGCTTGTTTCCGCCGGCGGTGCTTGCAGCGTCTAAGGTGATTTTTCTCAATTTGGGTGAAGCCGAAATGGACTATGCCTTTACGGCTGTGGTAAAAATGCGTCACCTGGGTATAAAAACCGAGATATATCCCGATGCGGCAAAAATGGGTAAGCAATTTCAATATGCCGATAAAAAGGGGATACCGTACGCGGTTATCGTCGGATCGGATGAGATGAGTCAACAAAAATATACGTTAAAGCACTTGGGGTCGGGAGACCAGCAGGTATTGACATGGGATGAAATGATAACGGTGTTGCAAGCGTAAAGACCTTGGTTTTTGGTGGTACCGTAGATATATAGGCGAGTCATTTGCCGATTTAGCAGTTGTGAACTCGTTTCGCAACTGCTTTTTTTATGGAAATCGCGTCCATAAAGGCCGTTGTTAGCCAGCAGGCGTGTCGGTTTTTGTCGATGGATAAACGAGGTGGTAAGTCGGCGGTCGGTAGATGAGGTATTCTGCCGCGCTAAAACACGGTCTTATTCCACGGTGTTGTTGCGGTAGTAAATGATGATTTCGAGGAGGAGCTTTCGCGCGCGCAACAATTTGATTTTGACGTTGTTTAACGGTTCTTCGAGTATCTCTGCTATTTCGTTATAGCTGAGTTCTTGAAAATAGCGCAATTGAATGACTTCCTGATAATGGGGTTTCAGTTGCTTGATCAGATTGAGCAGGGTGTTGAGGTTTTGCTTGCGAATGAGTTCGTCTTCTACAGAGGGCGACTCGTCGGCGATGTTGTTGTAATATTGGTTTTCGTCGTCGTTGATTTCTAGGAAATGGGAGTTTTTTCTCTTGCGAATCAAATCGATATGCACGTTTTTGGCAATGGCGATGAGCCAGGTGTTAAAAGCGAACTTGGCGTTGTACGTTGCCAGTTTGTCAAAGGCCTTCGCAAAGGTTTCAATGGTGATGTCTTCGGCGTCTGCTTCATTGCCCGTTCTCTTGAGTATAAAATTAAAAACCTCGTTCCAAAAATGATTTAGAAGAAAGGTAAAAGCGATCTGATCTCCTTCAATCGCTAAAGAGATATGGTTTTCTAAAGACTCAAGAGGTATTTTCAATTTTTCTTAGGTGAAAATAAATGACTAATAAACACGATACTTTGAGTAAATGTATGAATAAACTCTAACGCGGGAAACCAATAGCTAATATCTTTTTCATTAAATTTTTTAAAGGTTTTGCTCATGTAAATCCAAACGACCAAATAGCGAAACAATAAGATGGCTAAAACGATCATCCATTCCACTTGAAAAGCGAATAAAATACTCGCGCTAATCAGCAGGCTGATTTGGGTAAAATTAAAGAAGCGAATCTTTAACTGATCGCCGAGTCCGAGCAGTGCGAGTAGTTTGTTTTGATGGGAGATTGCCGCGGTCCAATTTTTAAAACGGTTGTCGACTGTGGTGGTGGTGAATCCCATAGGGGAGTCGCATATAGTGGTGTTTTTTGAATGCGCAATTTGATTGATAAACAGCACATCCTCGCCATAAGGGAGGTTCATGTGGTCTATAAAACCGTTTACGCTAAAGAATTCTTCTTTTTTATAGCCAAAATTCCGACCGGTTCCCATAAAGGGTTTGCCCATCAGCGTCCAGGAAAAAGTGTGTAGGGTTTGCAGGGTTTGCTGAAAGCGAAACAGCTTGTTGGTCCAAGATTTTGCTTTGGGCGCAATGCGAGCATGTCCCAAGACTATGGTTTTATGCAGGGTAAATTGGGCGCTGAGGTTCATGATCCACTGTGGGGAATCGGGATAGGAATCCGGTTCTACAAAGAGGAGGTATTCGTTTTTTGCCGCCTTGATACCCAGGGTAAGCGCGTATTTTTTATTGCCCCAAAAGGCTTCGTTATTGATAACATCGACAATTTTTATATGGGGATGATTGGCGGCGTATTCCTTCATCAAATCCAGCGACTCGTCTGTGGAGGCATTGTTGATCAGTACGATTTCAAAATCGGGATAGGATTGGCTAACCAAGATGGGAAGCAGCTTTTTTAAGGGCTCCACTTGGTTTTTAACGCAGACCAATACCGAAACCGGTATGCGTTTAGGCGTGCTTTTCTGTGTTTGACCAAAGGTGATCGGACCAAAAACAGAGATGTAATACAGGATTTGTGTCAGCACAATTCCAATGAAAATATAAAATAGAATCGTTAGCATAAGGGCGATTTACGTTTCAAAATAAGGAAAGCAAATGTACGGTTTTACTAGGGATTTTGACTACTAAAAAATATTTACTTCGGCGCAAATTTTAATGTTAAACTTTTCGGAAACCCGGGCTTGTATCGCTTCGGCTAATTGGGCGATTTCCGCTCCGGTAGCCTTGCCGTAATTGACTAACACCAAGGCTTGTTTGTCGTGTACACCGGCATCGCCAAAGCGTTTTCCCTTAAAACCGGCTTGTTCTATAAGCCAGCCTGCGGGAACTTTCACCGTTTGCTCGTCAACGGTATAGAACGGCATTTCGGGATGCACCGCTTGCAGTTCTCGGAATTGTTCTACGGAAATCACGGGATTCTTAAAGAAACTACCGCTGTTTCCGATTTCTTTGGGATTGGGCAATTTGCTTTCTCTAATGGCGATGACCGCCTTGCTGACGTCTTGAATGCTGGGCTGGGCGATTTTTTGCTCCTGCAATGCCGCTTTTATGGCTCCATATCCGATTTGCAGCTGGTGATTTCTCTTGCTGAGTTTAAAGACGACCGACAACACGATGTATTGGTCTTTAAATTCGTTTTTAAAGATGCTTTCCCGGTAATCAAAAGCGCATTGGCTATTGCTAAAGGTAACCAAACTCAGGTCTTTGAGGCGCAGTGCTACGCATTCTACCAAGTGATCTTTGACTTCCACGCCGTAGGCGCCGATGTTTTGTATGGGGGTGGTGCCCACTTGTCCGGGAATCAGGGAAAGGTTTTCCAGTCCGCCCAAGTCGCGTTCCAGGGTCCACAAGACAAATTCGTGCCAATTCTCGCCTACTTGTGCCTCTACCCAAGCAAAGTCGTCGTCTTGACGCAGTATGCGTTTTCCCTTGATCGCCAGCTGAATTACCAAGGCCTCAATGTCTTTGGTGAGCAGCATATTGCTGCCGCCACCGAGAAAAAAGAGGGCCTGATCGCTATGGGTTTTCAATATAGACAGCAGTTGCTCTTGTGTTGTAGCTACGATAAAGCGCTGGGCTTTTACGTCGATGCCAAAAGTATTGTAGTCTTTTAAGGAAATGTCGGTAGCTGGAATCATGATGGTCAAATCGTTTTAGTCGCCAACAAAGATAAGATTTCTCGGTTTGAAATATTTAAAATTGGCGGTCAATTTTAAATATTTCAAACTCCTGGTCAATGCTGTTTAGCAGGCGTTCTGTACGGTCTTCGTGGGTATCGGAAATAAACAATTGTCCGAAGGTTTCCTGATGTACCAGTTCGATGATCTGGCGAACGCGGTCTTCGTCGAGCTTGTCAAAGATGTCGTCAAAGAGCAATATGGGCGCCACGCCGCTTTGCTTTTTTAGGAAGTCAAACTGGGCGAGTTTTAAGGCGATTAGAAAGGATTTTTGCTGTCCCTGAGATCCGAATTTTTTGATGGGGTGTTCGCCGAGTTCAAAGGCGAGGTCGTCTTTGTGAATTCCGGTGCTGGTGTATTGCAAGACGCGGTCTTTGGAGAGGTTGTCGGAAAACAATTCCAAGGCCGACTTGTCAAAGAGCTGACTTTCATAGCGCAATTGGACCGTTTCTTGTTTTTGGGTGATCTGTTCGTGGTAGCTGTTGAAAATCGGGGTAAAGGTGTCGATAAAGGCTTTTCTCTTTTCAAAGATCGGTTGGGCGAGCAGGGCAAGGCGTTCGTTATAGACCTCCAAGGTGGCCGATTCAAAAGTGTGGTTGAGCGCAAAGTACTTCAAGAGGGCATTGCGCTGTTGGATTAATTTCTGATATTGTATGAGCTGCTGCAGGTAATTGGAGTCGAGTTGTGAAATAACGCTGTCCATAAACTTGCGGCGCATTTCGCTGCCTTCGGTAATTAGGTCGCTGTCGGAGGGGGATATGATCACTAAAGGTATAAAGCCAAAGTGGTCGGAAAAGCGCTCGTAGGCTTTGCCGTTTCTCTTGAGCGACTTTTTTTGTCCTTTTCGAAGGCTGCACACCAGGTGTTCCTCGCGCTGTTCTTTGTCGAAAACGCCGTCGATTACAAAAAAATCCGTGCCGTGTTGGATGTTTTGCAACGCGATGGGATTGAAGTAGCTCTTGCCATAAGCCAGGTAGTAAATAGCGTCTAGGACATTGGTTTTGCCCACGCCGTTTTTGCCGATAAAACAGTTGATTTTTTTGTTAAAATCAAAATTTTGATCGCTTATGTTTTTGTAATTGAGTAGGGTTAACTTTTTTAAATACACGCTAGAAGTGTTCTTTTAGGATTGGAAGTGCTTGTTTTTTCAATTTTGCTGCAAATTATCAAAAATATCAATAGAAAGCACTTTTATATTTCAATAAAAATCCTATTTTTGCCACTCATAAAATTTTTAGTACATGGCAACTTATAATAAAAGAGGTTATAAAGCACCGAAACCAGAAGAAGAAAAAGAAGCGGGTGAGTTTGATCAATTCAGCCAAGTAAATGCGCAATCGAGCACTACGGCTGATGTATTCAATTCTTTGGATAAAGGGGCTTCTAAAATGGAAGGCTGGGTAGCTAGAAACCAAAAGTATATTTTTGGTGCTGTTGGGGCAATAGCTTTACTTACTGTAGGATATGTTTTGTACGATAAATTCGTAGTTGAACCTAAGAATGACGAAGCTGCTAACGAAATGTTTCAAGCGCAAACTTATTTTCAAGAAGCAACGACCAATGCAGTAGCTAGTGATTCCTTATATAACTTAGCCCTTAAAGGCGGAGAAGGCAAATTGGGATTTATCGGAATTACAGAAACGTATTCGGGCACTGAATCGGCTAATTTGGCTAATTACTATGCGGGAATGGCATATTTAAACCTGGGAAAAAACAAAGAGGCTATAGCGCATTTAGAGCAGTTTAAATCTAAGGATATGCTATTGGGAGCTTTGGCTTTGGGGGGTATAGGTGATGCTTTTTCTGAATTGAACCAAAAGGAAGATGCTTTTGAGTTTTATCAAAAAGCGGCAGCTGCCAATAAGAATGATTTTACCTCGCCTCGTTTTTTAAACAAAGCAGGCATGGTCGCTTTGGATTTGGGTAAAAAAGAAGAAGCGTTGAAATTGTTTAACGAAATTAAAAACAACTATCAAACATCTGCAGAAGCCAATACGGTAGACATGATGATTGGTATGGCACAATAACGACTTATTATGGCGACGGCAAATAAAAATCTTTCGGAATACAATAAGGCGACTTTGCCTGATGCAAAAGAATTTACGGTTGGTATTGTGGTTTCGGAATGGAACGATCAAGTGACCAACGGTTTGTTTGCAGGTGCTCAAGCGGCCTTGTTGGATTGCGGTCTGTTACCGGAGAACTTGGTTCGCTGGGATGTACCGGGAAGTTTTGAATTGATATTCGGAGCTAAGAAAATGATAGAAACCCTAGAGGTCGATGCCGTAATCGTAATCGGCTGTGTGATCAAAGGGGAGACGATGCACTTTGAATTTGTTTGCGAAGGCGTAACCCACGGAATAAAGGATTTGAATCTGATTTCGGAGGTACCGGTTATCTTCTGTGTATTGACGGATAACAACGAACAGCAATCCCTGGATAGAAGTGGAGGAATCCACGGGAATAAAGGTACAGAAGCCGCAGTAGCTGCTTTGAAGATGATTGCCCTGAATCAGCAATAGGCCAGCGCATCGCCTGGAACGTAACTTTTAAAAAACCTGTAAGAAACTCTTTTACAGGTTTTCTTTTTTTATATAATATTTAGTAAAACCCATCTTTAGAAAGCCGGTATTTATTCTTTAACTTTGTGTTTTTAGTCTAATTTTTAAACTCTTTGGGTTTACTCTTCAAAAACGTTTTAAATGTCAAATGTAATCCGATTACTGCCCGATCATGTCGCTAATCAAATTGCTGCTGGAGAAGTGGTTCAACGCCCTGCTTCGGTGGTCAAGGAGTTGGTGGAGAACGCCGTAGATGCCGGAGCCACCGAAATCAAGTTAGTGGTTAAGGAGGCGGGAAAAACCCTTATTCAAGTAATCGACAACGGCAAGGGTATGGGCGAGACCGATGCGCGTATGGCTTTTGAACGGCATGCGACCTCGAAGATTTCGGTTGCAGAGGATTTGTTTGCACTGAGCACCAAAGGGTTTCGCGGTGAGGCCTTGGCTTCTATTGCGGCTATTGCGCACGTGGAATTAAAGACCCGCCCAATCGATGAGGAGCTGGGAACGCATTTGGTGATCGAGGGCAGCAAGGTGACTTCGCAAGAGGTGGCTGTAGTGCCACAGGGGACGTCTTTTGCCGTTAAAAATTTGTTTTTTAACATTCCGGCACGCCGTAATTTTTTAAAGTCCAATACGGTGGAATTCCGTCATATCATCGATGAGTTTGAACGAATCGCCTTGGCGCACAGTTCGATACATTTTATATTGATTCACAACGGCAGTGAAATGTTTAACCTGCCGGTTTCCAATTTTAGACAGCGAATCGTCAATATCTTCGGCGCTAAAACCAATGAAAAACTGGTGCCTGTTCAGGAGAATACCGAGATTATCGGCATTAGTGGTTTTGTGGGAAAACCCGAATTTGCCAAGCGCAGTAGGGGAGAACAGTTTTTCTTTGTCAACGAGCGCTTTATCAAAAGCGGTTATTTGCATCATGCGGTATTGGCGGCCTTTGAAGGCTTGCTCAAAGAGGGCACGCATCCGAGTTACTTTCTGTATCTGACCCTACCGCCCAATTCTATAGATATCAATATTCACCCGACTAAAACCGAGGTGAAGTTCGACGACGAACAAGCCTTATACGCGATTTTGCGCTCGGCGATTAAACACAGTTTGGGACAGTTTAACGTGTCGCCAGTGCTGGATTTTCAGCGCGATGCGACCATGGATACGCCTTACGATTTTAAAGAGAAAAAGGCCGCGACGCCGACGATTCAGGTCGATACCAATTTTAATCCGTTTCGCGAGGACGACAGCGATACTAAAAAGAGCAGAACGCCGTTTGAACCTCGTTCTGGCGGTTCCCAATCGTTTTCAAGTGGCAGTGGCGGTAGCGCTTTTTCAAAGCCCGTTTTTTCGCCGAGCTTTGAGAAACCCGATACGAGCGGGTCTTGGGAAACGCTCTATGAGGGGTTAAAATCTTCGGCGGATGATATCGATTTGTCGGGCTTGAATTTGGAAGAAGATGTTCAAGCGAGCTCGCTGTTTGAAGGGTTGATCGATGAGAAGTCGCACAGCCGCTCTTTTCAGTTGAATAAAAAATACCTCATTAGCCCGATCAAATCCGGTTTGGTTGTCATCGACCAAAGACGGGCGCATCAGCGCATATTGTACGAGAAGTTTTTGAGCAATATCACCGTGCAACAAGCCACGAGCCAACAATTGTTGTTTCCCTTGCCGCTGTATTACGCGCCTTTTGAAATTGAATTGCTGCGCGAATTGGAAGGCGCACTCAAACAAACTGGCTTTATTTTTGAGTCTATAGATTCGGATAAGGTGGTTATATCGGGCTTGCCCGTACACGTGGCCGAAAGTGAGGCCTCTATAGTACTGGAAGATTTGCTGAACGACTTACAAGGGGAGTTGCCCGAAATGTCTTTTAGTCAAACCGATCGAATCGCCAAATCTTTGGCCTTGAGTTTGGCCGTCAAGTCCGGTGCTTATTTAAATGACGAAGAACAAGAAAATTTGGTAAATTCGCTTTTCGCTTGTAAAGAGCCCAGCGTTTCGCCTTTTTTAAAACCAACATTTATCACGATGCGCGTAGAAGACATCGATAAAAAATTCACCTTATGATGAAAATCACTGAAACAGTAAAGCAACTGTTGATTATAAACGTTATATTTTTCTTAGGGGCTCAGTTTGTCCCTGCAATGGATGAATACTTGGCTTTGTTTTATTTTGAGAACCCGTATTTTCAATACTGGCAGATCTTGACCCACATGTTTATGCACGGCAGTTGGATGCACTTGTTTTTTAACATGTTTGCCCTGTATTCGTTTGGTTCGGCTTTAGAGCATTTTTGGGGCAGTAAGAAGTTTTTGTTTTTTTACATTTCCTGCGGTCTGGGCGCTGCCTTGTTGCACAGTGGTGTAAATTATTACTTGGTGCATCAGGGTATAAGTACCTTGGTGGAAAATGGATTTGACCAACAGCATATCCTCGCAACTTTGGCCGAGGGAAAATACGATTCGCGCTGGGCCCAGTTCCTCTCTAACGACGGCTTGCAAAGTATGTTGTCGTCGTATAACACGCGTGCTGTCGGAGCCTCTGGAGCGATATATGGGTTGTTGGTGGCCTTTGCCTTTATGTTTCCCAATGCAGAGCTGGCCTTGATGTTTATTCCGGTGCCGATTAAAGCCAAGTACTTTGTACCGGGTATATTGGTGATGGATTTGTACTTGGGATTGAACGGCGGATCGATTTTTGGCGGTTCCACGGGTATTGCGCATTTTGCGCATATAGGCGGGGCTGTAATCGGTTTTCTGATGATGTGGTACTGGAAAAAAAATCAATTTGAACAAAATCGCTGGGATCGTTAATTCACCGGCTAAACAATTTGCAACCATGGCACTATTAGATGATTTTAAAATGCAATACAGAATTGGCGGTATCGTTCAAAAGTTATTGTTTTGGAATATCGGTGTTACTGTCGTTTTTTTTATTTTAAACGCCTTTATCCCCTCCTTTTACCAACTGCTGTTGGGGTGGATAGGACTGTCGTCTAAGTCGCATATCGCCCTATCGCGACCGTGGAGCTTTTTTACCTACGCCTTTTTACACGCCAATATCTTTCACTTGATCTTTAATATGATTGTATTGAACTTTGTTGGGCGGTTGTTTATGACTTATTTTACACAGAAGCAATTCTTTGCGGTATATTGTTTTGGCGCTGTCTTTGGCGGAGTGTTTTACGTGTTGTCCAGCTTGGTATTCAACACGGGTATCATACTCGTCGGGGCTTCTGCCGCAATAATGGCAGCCCTAGTAGCGTTAGCTACTTATGCGCCCTATATGCAAGTGCGGCTGTTGCTCATTGGTCACGTTAAGATGTGGCACATCGCCTTGGGGTTGATCATCATGGATTTGATTCAGATACCCGCAAGCAATACCGGTGGACATATCGCGCATTTAGGCGGTGCGTTTTTTGGGTTTTTATTTATCAAAGCCCTGCAAAAAGGATGGGATATCAGCAAGCCTTTGACGTATGTCCTCGATCAGTTGGCGCAGTTGTTTCGTCCCAAACCGGCAAAACACCCCTTTAGAAAAGTGCATGTCAATACCGATCGGGCACGACAAAACAACGATGCTCCTCCGGCGAAAATGATTGCTTCCGAAAGGGAGAAAGATCCGCAACAACAGCGGATTGACCATATTCTAGATAAGATCAGCAAGTCGGGTTATGAGAGTTTGAGCAAAGAGGAAAAGGATTTTTTATTTAAAATAGGGAAGTAGTTCCACAGCATTCGATCGATTTATGAAAAGACTTTCGTGGTTTAATAAAACAGTATTTTTTTTAAATATTATCTTGGCGATACTGACATTGCTCGGGTATTTTTTGCCGTTTTTAGCCCCGAAATTATTTCCTTTTCTCTCGGTTTTAACCCTGATTTTACCCATGCTCCTCATTGCCAATATCTTTTTTCTGGTGTATTGGGGGTTGCAGTTTAAAAGACAGTTATTGTTGTCGGCAGTGATTTTGCTGCTGGGAACGACTTTTATCAATAAGTTCTACAAGTTTAGCGGACGTGAAACGCCCCTACACGAAGACGACTTTGTCGTGATGAGTTACAACGTGCGCTTGTTCAATCTGTTTAACTGGATTAAAGATGCGGACGTGGCTGCAAAGATCAAGGAGTTTGTCGATCACGAGGATCCGGACGTTTTGTGTTTGCAAGAGTACTCCAAGAATGCGAAATTGAAGTTTCCGCAGTACAAGTTTAAGTATACCACCAAACACGGGCAAAACATACAAACGGGACAGGCTATATTTTCCAAGTACCGCATGATTGACAAAGGCGAGATACACTTTCCCAATTCCAACAACAACGTCATTTATGCCGATATCGTTAAGGGTAAAGATACCTTGCGCGTGTACAGTATGCACTTGCAATCGGTCAACATCAGTCCCGATATCCATGAAAAGATCGACGAAAAGAAATCGAAATTGATTTTCAATCGCTTGAGTGTGGCTTTTAAGGAGCAACAATTGCAATCGGAGTTGATTCAATCGCACATGGACGATTCCAAACATCCAAAGATCATTTGCGGCGACATGAACAACAGCGCCTTTTCTTATGTGTATCGCAACATTAGAGGCGATTTGCAAGACGCTTTTGTCGAAGCGGGCTATGGCTTTGGAAAGAGCTACCACTTTGTTTATTACCCCGCGAGAATCGATTATGTATTTGTCGATAATCGCATAGAGGTCAAGGCGTTTAAAACCTACGACGACTTTATCAATTCCGATCATTATCCCATAGCGGCTCGATTGAAAATGGTCGAGAAATCAGATGAGATTACCGCGGATTAGACTTCGATATACCACAAAAAAAACGCTCCTAAGAGCGTTTTTTTTTTGTTAGCTATCCTCGATGAGTAAGGTTTGTTTTTTGAGGTAATCCACCGCGTGTCTGCCTTCGTTAAACAGCAGATCCAAGATGCTTAAATTGTTGATAAAACCGTATTTTTCGTCAAAGACCTGTACATAGGGATCAAATGCAGCGCGGTCTTTTTTTCCGTCGGCCAGCGAACGCAGGTCTAGGAGTTGTTCCGGCTTTTTAATGTATTCGGTCGTTTGTGCATAGGGCAAGGGCATGCCCAAACAATCGGTTAGGATTTCGTGTATCTGAAAATTTAAGTCCAGCATAAACACTTGCTTTTTTTCGAATATCGGACGTATATCGTCTTCAAAGTACTCGAAATAAGGCGAAGTTCTGTAGGAGGCTTCTAAGGATTTCAGATGTTGTTTTTGCCAGTTAAACGCGTATTCGATGCGAACATCCTTGAATTTCTGATGGTGTTCTAAGGCGTGTTTAACCGGTATGTTTAGCAGCTGCAGGCCATTGGCACTGTAGATGTACATGCGGTTTCTATTGGTTTGTTTCTGAAAGTTATCCGCTACCTCAAAGGTAATGGTATCGGCTTGCGCCATGGCTACAAACTGACTTATCGATGGAAAGTAAGTAGGGTGTAATAAAATATCCATGTATTAAAATCTCCTTTAGGATTTTCTTTTAGCTTTTCTCTTTTTGTAAAAATCGTATCCAATCCATCCCACTACGACAATCAAGAAGTACTTGAAGTAAGATACCGGTTCGCCACTACCGCCAACGGTAGTAAACATGCGGTCCCAACGAATTTTATCGATGGCCTTGCCCCAAGGGATGTTTTGATCTAAACTCATCCAAACAAAAACGGGTTTACCCACGATGTGATCTTCGGGTACAAATCCCCAATACCTACTGTCCAATGAATTGTGACGGTTGTCCCCCATCATAAAGTAATAGTCTTGTTTAATGGTGTATTCCGAAGTGGACACGCCGTTTATCTTGATTTGATCTCCTTGTACTTCCAGGGTGTTGTTTTCGTAATCGGTGATGAGGCGTTGGTAAAACGGCAGGGTTTCTGCGTTTAATTGAACGACTTCCCCTTTGTACGGTATTGCAATAGGACCGAGGTTGTCTTGCGACCATTTTTTGGAATGCGGAAAAATAGCCGTGGTCGGCTCGCGATCGATGATGCGAATGGCTTCTTTGATGTAGGAAAAGCTCTGTAGCTTTTCTATGGCTTCCTGAGTGATTGCGCTAAAATACAAGGTATCTGCGGCTATATAACCAAAGCGGTCGGTAATCTTTAATTCGTTGAGGATGTAATTTTGGTCTACAGCTGTGCCGTCTGTAGCGATTTTATAGGCGTATTGCAGCTTGGCACGGTCGTTTAAAATCAGTTCCTTGTCGTTGGTATAGACTACACCGTCTCTAATTTCGAAGCGCTCGCCGGGTAATCCGACCGTTCTCTTGACGTAGTTGGACTTTTTGTCGATGGGTTTGTATACACCTTTTCCAGGTCGGCCCGAAAAGTCATATACGGTATCCGTAGGCCAGTTAAACACGACGATGTCGTTGTGCTGTACTTTTTCAAAGCCCGGAAATCTAAAATAGGGCAAATGCGGTTTAATCAGGTAAGATTTGCTTTTGGTAAACGGTATGGAATCGTGTACCATCGGCAAGGCGATGGTCGTCATCGGTGTACGCGGGCCGTAATTGATTTTGCTTACAAATAGAAAGTCTCCTACCAAAAGGGTTTTCTCCAACGACGAGGTCGGAATGGTAAAAGGCTGTACGACATAGGTGTGAATTAAGGTGGCGACTACCACAGCAAATAAAATCGAACTCACGGTTTCTCCAGAGGAGGTTGCCGGTTTGAGGCTGCGATTGGGGATATAAGTAACGTCTACGGCATAATTGATGTAGTAGATGTATAAGCCAAGGGTTGCCACGCCCAACACGGTATCGACAGTTTTGTTTTTGCCGAAGCTGCGCAGGGTTTCCACCCAGACAACGGGAAACATAATCAGGTTGACGATCGGTATAAAAAGCAAGATAACCCACCAGCTTGGTCGGTTGATGATTTTCATCAATACGATGGCATTGTAGACCGGAACCAAGGCTTCCCACGGTTTTCTACCGGCTTTTTGATATAACTTCCAGGTTCCAGCAAAGTGTACAACTTGTACGATGAGGAAAAATATAAACCATTGAATAGGTGTCATAGCTAAGGGGTTAAGTTTTTAAAATCGGGGTTATTTTTTCAAATTTAAAACATCTTTCATAGAAAATATACCTTTTTTATGAAAAATCCATTCTGCGGCAATCACCGCGCCCAAGGCAAAACCGTTTCGGTTGTGGGCGGTGTGTTTGATCTCGATCGTATCGATGGCACTGCTATAAGAAACCGTATGAGTACCGGGTACTTGGTCGATTCGCTTGGCAAAAATCGGCAAATCCTGTGCGGTGTTTTTTTGATTGAGTGTCCACTGAGTATACGAACTGTTGTTTATGATTCCCTGTGCTAGACTAATGGCTGTACCGCTAGGGGCGTCTAATTTTTGGGTGTGGTGAATTTCTTCAATCTCCGCTGTATAGTTTTGCAAGGGAGCCATGAGTTCGGCCAAATAGGCGTTGAGTTGGAAGAAGAGGTTGACACCTACGCTAAAATTGGAGCCGTATAGAAAGGCACCTCTTTTGTCGAGGCAATAGTCGCAAACGGCTTGGTAATCGGCCAGCCAGCCCGTGGTTCCCGAAATAACGGGTATACCGCGGTCCAAAGCGGCTTGGATATTGGCTACCGCTGCGGTGGGTACGCTAAAATCTATGGCGACGTCGGCGTGTTCTAAGCGGTCGTAAGTATCGGTACTGGTTTTTTTCAGTACGATTTGGTGACCGCGTTCGAGGGCTATTTTTTCGATAATTTGGCCCATCTTGCCATATCCCAAAAGTGCTATTTTCATCGCGATGTCGTGGTTAGAATTTATACTGTACGCTCAATCCGTACTGATATTGATAATCGATTTCATTGAGTTGAAACGTCGGTTGGAAGGTCAGTTGGTCACTGACGTTAAACTGCAGTAAATGGGCATCGATATTGGCATCAATAATGCTGATGATATAGATACCTGCGGTAATTACAGCAGACAAATCGCGATTTCGCTGATAAAAACGCTGGCCTTGAATAACGCGGTCGTTGTCTAGTTTTCCAAAGCGACTGTCGTTGGGGTCGTTGGTGTGATTGAGTCGCTTTTTGTATTCATTTCGGTATTCCTTATACTTTTTGTGGTTGTCGGAATAGAAATAAATGGAAATCCCCATACCGATATAGGGTATGGGAACTTTCCAGTATTTTTTATTGTAAAACTGACCCAGTCCGGGCACTACCGCCGAGTAGAAGGCTGCTCTAGCGGGAGAAAGGGGGTCCATCGGTTGGTCTACTACGAGCTCGGGTACGCTAAATTTTAGCGAATCGTTTGCGGATTGACTGTAAGATTTGGGAGTATGTATTAACAAAAGTCCCAATACAAGGAGGTATACTGTTCTCTTCACTACTCTTCTAGGAGTTTGATTATTCGTTGTAAATCCTCTTCGGAATGAAACGGAATCGAAATTTTACCCTTGCCGTTTGCGGCTACTTTTAAATCGACCTTGGCGCCAAAAAAACTTGCAAAGGTTTTTTGATAGGCTTCGGGTACGTGAAAAGCGTCTGCCTTAGCGGGTTTTTCGTCTAGACCCAGCAATTTTTGTTGGTAGCTTTTAACCAGGGCTTCTGTTTCTCGTACCGATAGGTTTTCACTGATGATCTTGTGGTAAATGTCGGTTTGCGCATCTAAATCTTCAATGTTGATGATGGCGCGGCCGTGACCCATGCTGATAAATCCATCGCGAATACCGGTTTGAATAATCGGATCTAAACGCAATAATCTCAGGTAATTGGCTATGGTCGAACGCTTTTTACCCACGCGTTCACTCATTTGCTCTTGAGTCAATTGAATTTCGTCGATCAGGCGCTGATAGGACAAGGCAATCTCGATGGGGTCTAAGTCGTGACGTTGTATGTTTTCTACCAATGCCATCACCAACGAATCGTTGTCGTTGGCCAAGCGAATATAGGCCGGTACCGTCGTTAGTCCGATTAATTTGGAAGCGCGCAAACGGCGTTCTCCCGAAATCAATTGGTATTTGTTGAATTCGACCTTGCGAACAGTGATGGGCTGAATGACGCCCAACTCTTTGATGCTGCTGGCCAATTCCTTTAAAGAATCTTCGTTAAAATTGGTTCGGGGTTGAAAGGGATTGATCTCTATCGCATCCACATCCAATTCTATAATGCTTCCCACTACCTTGTCGGCATTGGTGTCTGCTGCTGTTTTAATATCGTTATCGGGATCTTTGAGCAAAGCGGATAATCCTCTTCCTAAAGCCTGTTTTTTTATTGCTTTTGCCATAATAATCGTATACGCAACTTATTGGTTCTTTTGAATAATCTCTTCTGCCAAGCTTAAATAATTAGTGGCTCCTTTGCTGGTGGCGTCGTAATTGATAATGCTCTCTCCAAAACTAGGGGCTTCGCTGAGCTTGACATTTCGCTGTATAATGGTTTTAAACACCATATTGTTGAAGTGTTTCTGAACTTCTTCGACCACTTGATTGGACAGGCGCAGGCGCGAGTCGTACATCGTCAATAGAAGGCCTTCGATGTCCAAGTCTGGATTGTGGATTTTTTGAACGCTCTTGATGGTGTTTAAGAGTTTGCCCAATCCCTCCAAGGCGAAGTATTCGCATTGTATGGGAATCACCACAGAATCCGCAGCGGTTAAGGCATTTAAAGTAAGTAGTCCTAAAGACGGGGCGCAGTCAATGATGATATAGTCGTATTGATCTTTAATCGAAACCAGCGATTGCTTGAGCATGTATTCTCTCTTTTCTTTGTCGACCAATTCAATTTCAATAGCTACCAAGTCGATATGAGCTGGTATTAACGATACATTGGGGGCAGAGCAAGATATGATGGCCTCCTCTGGGGTATTGCTGTGTTCTAGTAATTGATAAGTACCAATTTCAATACTTTCTACGTCTACTCCTAATCCAGAAGTAGCGTTAGCTTGAGGGTCGGCATCAATTAAAAGCACTCTTTTCTCCAAGGCGCCCAAAGACGCAGCGAGATTGACAGAAGTTGTGGTTTTTCCAACGCCTCCTTTTTGGTTGGCTATTGCAATAATTTTACCCATTTGTATCTAAAATATTTTGAGATGTAAAAATACAATTTTTTATGGGTTTAGAAAATCTAATTTATCAACAATTTTTAAAAAGTGCTATTGTTCAGTTGTTTATGCAAAAAAAGAAGTCAAACGATTGATTTTTCGAATGACTTCTATCTTTTTTAACGGGCTTATTTTTTACTTTTTATATGCGCTTCGAGCAAATCCCACATTTCCGGTGGAATTTGTTCTAACATATTAAACTCTCCGGCGCCTTGTAGCCATTCTCCTCCGTCGATGGTAACGACTTCTCCATTGACAAAAGCGGAAAAATCAGACACCAAATAGGCGGCTAAATTGGCCAGTTCTTGGTGTTCTCCTACGCGGCGAAGCGGTATTTTTTTGGTTAAATCAAATTTTTCTTGCAGGTCTCCAGGCAGTAGGCGATCCCAAGCGCCTTTGGTCGGGAAGGGTCCCGGGGCGATGGCATTGGTGCGGATGCCGTATTTGGCCCATTCAACGGCCAAGCTGCGCGTCATGGCCAGAACACCTGCTTTGGCCGTGGCGGAAGGCACGACGTAACCCGAACCCGTCCACGCATAAGTGGTGGTGATATTGAGGACGACTTTGTTTTTTTGTTTTTGTTCAATCCAGTGCTTTCCAAAGGCTAACGTACAGTTTTTGGAGCCTTTTAGAACGATGTCGATTATGGTATCAAAGGCATTGGCCGATAAGCGTTCGGTAGGAGAAATAAAGTTTCCCGCCGCATTGTTGAGCAGCACGTCTACCTGTCCGAATTTTTCCAAAACGACCTTCAACATGTTTTCCACCTGGTCGTAATGGCGCACATCGCAAGCAACTGCCAAGCAACTTCCGCCGGTTTGCGCTTCCAACTCGGCCGCTGTCTTTTGCAGTTTGTCCAAATCTCTAGAAGTAATTGCTACTCGGGCACCCAACTCTAAAAAATAAGTAGACATGGCTTTTCCCAAGCCGCTTCCTCCACCAGTTACGACAATTACCTTGTCATTCAGGGCTCCATCACGAAGCATTTTAGCAGTAAAATTCATAGTTTACAATTTATAGGTTATGTAAATATAGCAAAAAAGATCTATGCGCGCATAGATCTTTTGAATTTTATCTGTGGATAATCCTGTTAAAAGCGCACAATATTGAATTGTTGTTCAAGGGGTTGTAGCTCGTCGATCAGGCGCTCGATCAATTGAGGTCCGTATGCCTTGTAGAACTCGGAGAAGTTCACCACCCGCTCTTGTAGGGTGCCACCGGGAAACATACTGAGGTGCAACAGGTTTATGCGCTCCAAGGCTTCGCGATGGAGTCTTTTCTCGGCTTGGTGCAAGCGTTTTTCCAAGTGATTTAAGCCATTGAGTTGTTTTTGTGTTTGCGCCTGTACCGCTCCCGTAAAGGAAGGGTCGGTTTGTTGGGCTATTTTTTCCAAGGCTTTAAACTGTTGAACTAAAAACTGGCGTTGCTGTTCAAAATCAAAGTTGATTTGGGATAATTCGGCGGTTTTCTTATCGATTAAGGCCTGGTGTTTTAAGAATACATCCGACCAATTCAGCTGCAGTCGCGCCATTTTTTGCACTTGTTTTTCGGTGACTAGCAAGGCGGAATTTCTCAGTAAAAGCATGGGAAAAACGAGCTGATACTCGTTAAACACTTGCTTTAACTCCAGCCAATACGCCAGTTCACCGCCGCCGCCTATATAGCAGAGGTTGGGCAAAATGAGCTCTTGATAAAGCGGGCGAAGAATGACGTTGGGGCTAAAACGCTCGGGGTAGTTCTGCAGCTCTTCCAAGATGGCGTCGCGCGTAAAAGTGCGCTCGGTATTGTTGATGATATAGTGTGTGCCATCAAAAACAATGCGCTCTCTGAGGTGATCGGTGATGTAGAATAGGTTGATTTCGCGCGGGTTTACCTGAATGAAATAGTCGTTCAATACCGCAAAACTCTCCTGTACTTTTGCGTGCGAAGCCTGCTCTAGGAGTTCTTTTTGAACGATAGGCGCAAAGAGTTTTTTGAGCTCGCGGTCGTCGCCATCTAAAATGACCAGGCCGTATTCGCCAAATAGGGCATTGGCCAAATAGCGGGTGGCTTCGGCTAAATTGTCGTGTTGGAGGTAGGCATTTTTAAACCAGGTTCGAATTTGGTCGGCGTTTTGCCCCACACCTAAGTGCGCGGAGAACACCTCAAATACCTGTTGCAATTCGGCGGTATCGAGTCGGCCTACTGGTCCGGTGGCTTCGCGATTCCACTGAATTTTTTTGTCTTCAAATTGAAAGTGGTTGATTTCGTCAAAGTCATGGTCTTCCGTGGCCATCCAATACACCGGTACAAAATGATATGCGGGGTACTGTTTTTTTAAGGCTTTACTCAAATTGATGGTCGAAATAATCTTATACAAGAAATAGAGCGGTCCGGTAAATAAGTTTAATTGATGTCCTGTGGTTATGGTAAAGGTGTTTTCGCTTTGCAAGGCGATTATGTTTTGACTGCTGCTTTCGCTGAGCTCGTGTTGTTGGTATTGTCGAATAAGGGCTTTAGAGAGTACGGTACGGTGCTCCGCTGGAAACTGTTGCCCTTTTTCCGTCAGTTGTTTTTCAAAGTTTTCCAAGGTGGGAAAATGGTGGTACAGTTCTTTTAGTCGAGGCTCTTGATTGAGGTAGTCTACCATGAGCTTGGAAAAATATCCGGAATTTTGGTAAGTAATACAGTCCAAAGGCATAGTTTGTTTTTTGGCTAAATTAAAGAAAAAAAAACTCCCTCCATAATTTTAACGAATTAGGAGGGAGTCTTTACAAACCGATGTTTATTTGGGGGTGTTTAAATAAATCCATCCCGTTCGTGGAGCGGAGTCGTTGAGGAATTCGATTTGATAGAAATAAGTGCCCGCTGGCAGCGTATTTCCTTGGTTGTTTTGTCCGTACCACTCATCTTTATAGTGGGACTTTTCATAGACAACACGACCGAGTCTGTTGTAAATAATCAGTTTGCGCACTTGAAAGTTTTTGAGGTCGAGATTGTCGTTAATCATATTCATATCCGGAGATATTCCCTTCGGTATGGCACAGTCCAAATTGTTGATGCGAATCGAGCCGGAGGTCAAACATCCGCTTTCGTTCATGACGATGACATCAAACACCGCGGGCCAATCCTCTTTGCGAATAGCGAGTTCTGTAATGTTGAGTTTCTCTTTTTCCGAAACGAGTTTTCCGTTATAGTAGTATTCGTATTGTACTATTGGAATTAGATTAGGCCCTTCGTACAGTTTGGTCAGTAAGAAAAACTGGTCGTTAACACATTGTGGGTCAAATTCTACGGTCGATTCGGTGGTGTCTACAATTTCCATAGTGGTTTGTGTGGCACATTGTCCGCTACTAGGTGTAAAGGTATAGGTCAAAAGATTTCCGTGTTCTTGTGTCAGTTTCCAGCTTCCCTGTATACCGTTGGTCGAGGTTGGGGGAAGTTGCTCTTCGTCAAATTTGCAATTGACGCTGATGGCGTTAAACAATGGGATTTTCTTGTCTTGAATAGTTATGACAACACTATAGGTCTCTACGCAAAATTCGTTAGGTGTAAAGAGGTATTCTATGGTATTGGTCGTTTGTTTGGTCTTGGTCCATTCGCCGGTAAATCCGTTGATTGAGGTCGTGGGCAGGTCGATATCGGACAAGTTGCAAACCGATTTGATCAGGTTAAATTCGGGCTTTTTGACATGGAAAATATCAAAAACAAGTTTTTCGTAACAGATTAAATCATCTGGAGTAAATTCATAAGTTTCTTTTTCGCTGTCGTTACTCAATAGTTTCCAAGTTCCCTTAATGTGGTTTGTTGAGTAGAGTGGGAAATCGAAATTAGCAGAGGCACATGCCGGCATCATTAGGTTAAAATACGGTTTTTCCCTTTCTTTTATTTGAACCTTCATCACGGCTTCCGTTGCACATTGATTGCGAGCAGGTGTAAATTTATACGTAGCGCTTGTGATGTCGCTAGCGATTAGTGTCCATTGACCCGTAAAGTTGTTTATCGAAACCGTGGGAAGGATTATTTGATCGATATGACATACGGGATCATGCGTTGCAAAAAGAGGGGTTATCCCCAGTATGGGAATGGTAAATTCATACGGATCCACGCATTGTCCGTGCGGTTGGAATCGGTAGGTCACGGTGGTGTCTGTTGACGACATTTGCGACCAGTTTCCCGAATTTCCTTGGACTGATATCGAAGGTAATGGGGAATTTAGTGTTGTTTTATCGGGACATATAGAGGTCGGTAAGTTTGTAAAAGTAGTAAAATCAGGTGTTCGTGGAAAAACCGACCAAGTGCGATAATAATGCAGCAGTCCTGTGGTCTCGTTTAAGGCCAGTAGTGCATATTCTCCGGGTATAGTGGTGTTTATCAAGGAGACGTTTCCCGGATTGGGGAATCCGTCTGGTACATCCCATTCATAGCGTATATTTGGAGTTGGTACCGGGTCGCCTTCCAGCAGTACGCTTTCCCCGCGACAGATATTTACCAATCCATTGCCAGGACCGCCAGGACCGCCGCCGCCAGGAGGGGGTACCAATACTTCTAAGGCATAGATGATAAATGAGTGTGTCTTTCCGTTGGTCGTGGAATAGTTAATGGAGAAAGACGATATGGGAGTCGTGCTCATGTGCCACATCGCATTGCTGTACGAATTGTGCGTGGCCGTTGCCGAATTTATCGTAGCCGTTACACCCGTTGCTTCAACGCTGGTAAAAGTGACTCCTCTAATGTTAAAGGAGTCGTTGTGACTGGGCGACATGTTGATGTCGCCAATATTCAATCTGGAAATCACCACGGGAGGCGAAAAGTTAAACGTTATTTTTTTGGAGGGCGGAACTTGCGGGTTTGCCTGGGTGGTAAAGTGATTGGCACTATAGCCCATCAATGAAGGGGCTTGGTGCGGAGAACTAAAGGTCAAATCATTGCCTTCACCTTCCTGAATGACAGTTACCGTGCCCCCATAATAAAAACCATCCATTACATTGCTGTTAATTGCAGGCACCCATTTGACAAGCTGTTGTGCCAACGCGGCATTGAAGCAAAACAACAAGGTAATAACTAATACTCTTTTAAGCATCATATCTTTTTTTTTATCTTATAATTTGAATCCAACCTTCTAGTTCGCCGTTTAAGGCATCCATACTATACCAATAGGTACCGTCGGGAAGTGGATGTCCGCTATTGGACTGTCCCATCCACTGATTGGTATAGGTACCGGAGAATGTGTATACTTCTTTACCGTAGCGATTGATTATCGATAGGCGGCTTACTCCAAAAGGCGTTAAATCCCAGAAGTCATTTTTTCCATCTCCATTTGGCGAGATTCCTTTGGGAACTTTACACTCGTTGTTATAGACGGTAAAACTCGTTTCGTATATGCATTCCTCCGCATCGTTTTGATTGTTGTCCGCTAGGTTTTCTGCAGCTTTGGAGCTGCCATAGATATAGATGGTTCGCTTTCCAAAAACCAAGGCTTTACCCGCTTGAGAAAATTCGATTTTTGTACCTTTACCATTAGGCCCATTGGGCTGGGTATAGTAGGCATAGCCCGCTGATAATGCTGGTAATTCATAAGGATCACAAGCTTTCATATATTGGTCTGTATTGGTAATTCTGTCTTTTGAGTCCAGTTTTATACTCGAAACGGCAAAACAACCCATTTTGTTTTCCATGCGCACATAGATAATCCTTAGCTCGTTAAAAAGTACGGAATAATTTTTAAAATCCGTCAAGTTGTTTTTAGAATTTCTCGCGTCGCTCTCTTCCTCGTGGTAGCTGATTTGGTAATCTTGCGCTGGCTCTCCCTGTAACAATGCCGGTAAAGCCCGGGTCAAATCGTAGATTAAGGCGTTGGAAGTGACTTCGCCACAAAATTCAGAAATCAGGGTCTCACTCGGAGACATCTTGGTTTTTGCGGGTATTAAATTCAGGTGAATAATAACCGGGCAATGATTGTCGATGGTTACTCTGATGTAAACGGTTTTCTTTTTAGAAGTATAGGCAGTTGTAGCGGTGATGGTCGAAAGGTTGCCCATTTCGGCATCGCTATAAACTTCGTAATAGCTAAATTCCAAATCGGTTTGCCCTTGTGCTATAACGGTTTCATAACTCGTTAAATCGAAGGTTTCTTTGCCGTCTAAGTCATCGTCGCAAATCGCGTAATCGATTTTTTTATTTTCAATTTTTGGCGCTTTAAACACGACCAAATTTAAAGTAACCGTTATAGGACATTTGCCCTTTAAGCTCACTCGGACATACAAGGTTTTGCTGTCGGAGGTATAGGTAGTGGGGTTCGCTATATAGTTGTTGTTGTCTAGTAGCGCATCGGCGTTGTTTTCATAATATTTAAAACTCAAATCCGTTTGACCAGCTGATATAAGGGATTCTTGACTGCTGAGGTTAAAAATTGCCGTGCCTTGATGGTTGGTTTCGCAGAGCTCATAGTCAAAAGAGGTAATGGGCAACACCGCGGTCGGATTTACACGGAGATTGACCGTAACGATTACCGGACAGCGATCTAGTATGCTAACGCGTATATAAATCGTTTTGTCTGAAGCGCTGTATGTTTGTGGTGACTGTATAGTGTTGGTCGTGTTGTCGTTGGCATCAGTGATGTCTTCGTAATATTTGAATTGCAAATCCGTTTGGCCGTTTGCAATTTCCCGTTCGAGGCTTTTTAGGTTGAAAATCTCGGTGCCATCGTTGTTGTAATCGCACATTTCAAAATCGATGTTTTGGTTTTGTATATCGGGTACTTTGTCGGCGTACAACTCAATTTTCATCACTTTTTTCATCACCCCATTGCCGCGTTTAATACGGGCATAAATCGTATTGGGATTGTTGGCAGTCGTGGCTACATAAGTTAGTGGAAGCACGTTGGTAGCTGCGGGGTTTTTAGCATCGTTTTCTAAAGCAAAAAAATCAATGATGTCTGTAGTGATTCCATTTCTAATATCGGTTGCTATTTGAGAGAGATCAAAGATTTCTTCTCCGTCGTGGTCTTCATCGCATTTGCGAAAGTCTTTGTCGAAGAGGCTACAATTTAAGGTCGCATTCCCACCAAAGGAGATGACGAATCCGGAATCTGAAACCGACCATCGGTTTACGGCTATCAAAATGGCATCGCCGGGTACAACGTCGTAATGACGCACCATGCCCGGAATCAATCCGCTGATGCCTGCCCCTGGAAGCTCACAGGTTTCCGTAGGCTCCATGAGAGACAAACCGATAGAATACATGCCGGTGATGTTAGGGTCATTTTGAGACCCGCGATCGGCAGGGCCGAGATTGTTCAGATTGGGATTTAACCAACTGCCGAAATCGTAATCGACGTTGGCTGTCGGCGTAACTACAAAGGTAAAGGTCGTTCCCGCAGTAATTTCAATATAATACAACACCAGGGTATTGGTGAGGTTACTCGTACTGCAATGGGTTCTTAAGTTATTGTAAATTGTTCCCGTAGGGGTAGGGCTAACGATGTTCTGTGCGGAGCAGACTCCAATCACATCGTTGGGATTTATCACTTGACCAAGCGCGAAGTGGCTAAAGCATGATATCAGGGCGATTAGTAATAGTTTTTTCATAATTATCCTATTTAAGCTTTATAATTCTTAGTTTGTGGTACTTTTTTTTGAATATTGTATTTTCAAATATATCAAAAAAAACTAATGTTTTGTTAAAAAAAATAGGTTTTGTTGCGTCTAATTTTTTTTATGTACGTAAAGAACATTTTAATACCACTGATTAATTGTGTACTTTTGTCCGATATTTCAACGCTTTGGAAACTACTGTCACCCTCATTACTCCGCCCTTTACCCAATTAAACACGCCTTATCCGGCTACGGCTTATATCAAAGGTTTTTTTAATACCAAATCGATTCGTTGTTTTCAATCGGACTTGGGTATAGAAGTTATTTTAGAACTCTTTTCTAAAACGGGCTTGGAAAATCTCTTTGCTCATATAGATGAACATTCTCAAATGTTGTCCGACAACGCTCAACGCATCTTGGCCTTGCGCGCGGAATACACCGCTACTATAAATGCGGTTATCGGGTTTTTACAGGGAAAGAATGCGACTTTAGCCCAAGCGATTACACAAGATAATTTCCTGCCTCAGGCGTCGCGATTTAGTCAGCTGGAAGAGTTGGAATGGGCATTTGGAGCGATGGGCATCCAGGATAAAGCCAAGCATTTGGCCACCTTATACTTGGAAGATTTGTCGGATTTGATCGTCGAAGCGGTCGATGATAATTTTGGTTTTAGCCGCTATGCCGAAAGGTTGGGGCGCTCGGCCAATAGTTTTGATGAACTCTACGGGGCTTTACAAGCAGAACCGACTTATATCGATCGCGTTGCACTGCGATTATTAGCCAAGTTGATCGCGGATTCCAACCCGACAATCGTTGGCTTTTCCGTTCCCTTTCCCGGAAATTTATACAGCTCCTTTCGCTGTGCACAATGGATTAAGAAAAACTACCCCCACATCAAGATTACCATGGGGGGAGGCTTTCCCAATACGGAGCTGCGGTCGCTAACCGATGTACGCGTTTTTGAGTTTTTTGACTTTATCACTTTGGATGACGGGGAAGCGCCGCTGGAGCATTTAATTCTTCACCTCGAAGGAAAGCTAGATCAAGACGCTTTAAAGCGAACGTTTTTACTTCGTGACGACCGTGTTGTTTACATCAATAATCCCCTGGTGCGCGATTATAAGCAATCCGATGTGGGTACTCCGGATTATTCGGGCTTGTTGTTGTCCGAGTATATCTCGGTTATCGAGATTGTCAATCCGATGCACCGGATGTGGAGCGATGGCCGCTGGAACAAGCTGACCATGGCTCACGGTTGTTATTGGGGGAAATGTACTTTTTGCGATATTTCCTTGGACTATATTAAGGTCTATGAACCCGTAGCAGCCAAGTTGATTGTCGATCGTATGGTAACTTTGATTGTGCAAACCGGAGAAACCGGATTTCACTTTGTCGATGAGGCCGCCCCACCTGCTTTGATGCGGGAGGTGGCCTTGGAGCTGATTCGCCGTAAAATCACCGTTTCTTGGTGGACCAATATCCGCTTTGAAAAGAGTTTTACGCGCGACTTATGTCTGTTGCTAAAGGCTTCGGGCTGCATAGCGGTTTCCGGCGGACTGGAGGTCGCTTCGGATCGCTTGCTCCAATTGATAGACAAAGGGGTTACCGTAGCACAAGTGGCTCAGGTCAACCAGAATTTTACCGATGCGGGTATATTGGTACACGCGTATCTCATGTATGGTTTCCCCACGCAAACGGCACAAGAAACGATAGACAGTTTGGAAATGGTTCGGCAATTGTTTGAAGTAGGGGTGATGCAATCTGGATTTTGGCATCAGTTTGCCATGACGGCCCACAGTCCTGTTGGAATGAATCCCGAGTTGTTCGACGTGATTAGGGTCAATGAAGACGTCGGCAGTTTTGCCAATAACGATTTGGTGCATCGCGAAAAATCGGGTGCGCAGCACGACAAGTTCTCTTATGGACTTAAAAAGTCGCTTTTCAATTATATGCACGGGCTGTGCTTTGACTGGGCGTTGCAGGATTGGTTTGACTTTAAAGTTCCCAAGACATCGATGGCACCCGACTATATTTACCGCATACTCGAACGGGATATATTGCCGGTTTACAAACCCAATAATAAGGTGTTTTGGTTGGGTACCTCGCCCAAATTGACGTTTTATACCAAAACCAAAAAGGGCAGGACGTTTGAAAAAGCCTGCTTGTCTTTCTATACCAAAAAAGATACCCTGACCTTGGATACCGATAAGGCAATAGGCGTTTGGTTTGAGGAATTCGTGGAGAAACTCCAGCAAAAGACTTCAAAAACCGTGACATTTCAAGAGATGAAATTGGATTTTGAAGCCGCTTGTCAAGAGGATTTTGAGCCTTTCTGGTATTCGAAAACCGCAAGGGAATTGCGGGAAAACGGCTTGTTGGTTCTCTAGGTTTTAACGCAATTTATTTTTTTCTAAAAAAGCGGTAATAACCGGAATCAGCTCGGAATGCAGGGGCAGGTTGGCTTGGTTGTACGACTTGATGTTGTCTTCGTCTTTGACGATGTTTTTGAAAATGTGGTTCATCCCTTCTATCAGGACCAGATCGCTGGCCGAATTGGCCTGGTGCAAGCGCTTGGCTTCGGCTACGCCGACCTGAATATCTTGAGTTCCGTTTATGAGGAGCAGCGGAATTTGGAGCTTGGCAATTTCTGCTGCGGGGTCGTATGTCATCCACGATATCAAATAAGGCTGTACGCCGGGATTAAACAAGCTTTGAAGCATCGGAATCACCTCGTTTACCCGTTCGCCTTTTTTGAGTTGAGATACAATAGTTGCGGTTTGTTTTTTTAAAAAAGGCGCTTGTCTCGCGATTTGTTCTTCTATAATAACATCGATGGTTTGTCCTGCACCGGCTAGGGAAACCAAGGCCTTGGTTGGGGATTGCTGTGCGGCGAGTAGTGCGATTAACGAACCTTCGCTGTGACCGACAAGCACGATGTCTGCAAACTGCTCCCGCAGCTTTGTCATGATCAAGGCTACGTCTCTTAGCGGGTCCTCAAAAACAGTCACCTCGGGAATGGTTTTATTGCGAAGTTGAGCCAGTACTCTTTTGTCGTAAGTAAATACATTGTACTGCTCCTGGGCCAATCCCTCGGCTAGAAATTTCAGCGAGTTGTTTACCGAAACCGATAGGGTATTGCCGTTGCGATCGGTTGGACCCGATCCCGGAATCACGAGCAGTAGCAGTTTGCTTTTGGGGTTGCCCAAATACAAGTTTCCCTGGATTTCCGCATCGATATCGACCACGCGCTTTTCTGTTGTTTGGGCTATGAGTGCCGAAGAAAAGAGCCAAAGAACTACGGCTAGATTTAATTTCATGATTAATAGAGATAAACGAAGAATTTACTGATGATTTCCGCAACGAGCACCGTTGCGATTAGGCTGACAATATGACCGGTCTTTTTTAGGTTGGTAGCGGTCTTGAAGCCCTGATACAATAGATATGCAAAAGCTATAATCGCCAATATCCCAGCGACGGCAAACAACAACAGCAACAGTAAAAGTCGAGGTTCTTGCAGACTTGCGGAAAACAGCTCCGGATTGCCGATGTTTTGCTCTAAAATCGCCGTGGTATTGCGGGTGAGCTGGTTGATGTTTAGCAAGCTTAAAAAGTAAAACGGTATGCGGCAGATAAAAGCGGTGTTTAAGATGTCGATAAACCGCGTTTTGGGATTGATGATCTTGCCCAATACAAACAGCATCAGTGCCAGGAGTGCGGTGTTGAATATGTTGTCTAGAAACGGCTGTATGGGCGCGATGTTTTGAGGAGTGCTCAAATCCATGATTCCTATAAAGCGCACATCAGTGGCTATAGCGAGCAGCGAACCGAGCAATAGGGATACCAATCCGATGCTCATAAGTTTTTTGTCATCGATGCGTTCAAAAAGTTGAGAAATCCAATTCATATTTACTAGGGGTTAAATGTTTTTAAATGGTTGATCCGCGCAATAATATCGTCTAGTCGGTTTCGGACGGTGGGATAGCTGATGTTCATCGTGGCGGCCATTTCCTTTAAGCTGCCACTAAATAAAAAAAACTGCAATATAAAGTCTTGCTCCTCTTGAGGGAGTTGCAGCAGTAGGGGCAGTGCAAATTTTCCGCTAACTCGGGTTTCACAGCTTTCACAGCTGAGCTGAGACACCTGAAGCGCCTCTTGGCAACTGGGACAATGAATCGGTAGTTTGTTTTTCATTTGTTTAGCTTTTGTTTAATAAAAGTAATATATTTATTGATATAAATATAGATTTTTTAAGTATTCTTTATATATGGCTAAAAAAAACTCCTCTGCGAAGAGGAGTTTTTAAGGGTTTTATTCTTTTAATATAGGTATAATTCGAAATCGCTTACATGCGGATAAAGGGACTCCAAAGTAAGTGGGGTGACAACAGGAAGCGGTTTTACAGCATCTTTTTTGTCGATGACCTTAATGCTGCTTTCGTACATCAGGCTGTTTCCTTCATTTCGATAGGCCTTAATCTTGTAGTTTTGACCTTTTTTGGTCACTGCGATATGGCTGTCGTAATTGTAATTGTAATCTTGTAGCAAGAGCGATATCGTTCCCGAAATCAATTCGCCATCTTGAACTCGGGCTTTGTTTTGAATTTTTCCCTTTTCGTTGTAAAAGAGAACTTCGCCGTCTAAGTTTTCCGCAAGGGTTTTAAAATCGTAACGCGGTAGCCCCGTGTCGGAGAAACTGCGCACCTGATACCGTTGTTTGTCTTCGTCCAACAGCGTTCTCGTGTATTTGAGTTGGCCGTCGACTTCCATTTTACTCTCGGCTATATAACCGTTTTTATAGGTTTTGGTTCTAATGGAATTCTCACCGTCAATCGAAATCAAAGTACCTTCAAACGGTTCGTCGTCTTTATAAGTCAGTCTCGAGATCTCTTTTCCCTCCGAATCGAAGTAAATCGCCTCGCCATTATAGCGGTCATTCTCTAAGGGAATGCGATTGATTACCAAGTTGTTTTCGTAATTTTCGGTAAAGACTTTCTTTCCTAAGTGATAAAAGTTTCGGGTGCTGATTTCATCGCTATAAATCGAATAAGTGATTTCCTCTCCTTCTTTTTCCCCATTCTCGTAATGGGTAACTATTTTGGACGCATATTCATCGCGAATCACGGTTTTTCCCTCAAACGGTTTGCCGTCTTTATAAGTGGCTTTGCTGATCAATTCATTTTTTTCGTAGAAGAGCCCTTCTTTGTTGAAATCGATTTCCGATTCTAAATAGATTTTAGCATTGAAATCGAAGAAGGTGTCGTTTTTGTAAAACGTCTTCTTGTATAAGAGTGCTCCCTTCTGGTACTTGGAAATGCTTTCGATGTCGTTGGTCGAATCAAAGAAGCTATAGAGGGTACCGTCCATTTGAAGGTGATCAAATTTTCCGAGCAATTTGCCTTTGTCGTCAAAAACCGCCGTGGTGGTTGGGCTGTAATTCGCGTATTCACTTTGGCTAAAGACTTGACCGTTGGGGTGGTATTTTATTTCCGCAATTTGGTAGCCGTTTTCGTTATAGCTGGTTTCCATTTGCTTGACCGCCTTTCCGCGGTAGTTGACAAAGGTTGTGCTGTTTACGAGTTGACCCTTTTTATAGGTCGCTGAGGTCGCGATAAAATCGGCTGCTGTCAGGGTGAGCACCTCGCCTTCGATCGGGGTGGAATAAGAGGTATAATCCGTATTGGTGTCGTAGGTAGCCGCGCCAATTTGCTTGCCTTTTTTGTCGAGGTAAACCGTTTTAAAATTGGCCGATTTCTGAAAGACTTCTCCGCTGCTGTAATGCTTAGTTTCGGAAACCAACTGCCCGTTTTTAAAAATACGGCTGCCGTTTTCTTGTTTTTCCGTACCGTCAAAAGGCTCGCCGTATTCCGAATAGGTCAATTGCGATTCTTGCTGCCCTTTTTTATCGTAATAGGTCGTTTTTATCGGATAGTAGTTTTCGCGGTACAGGGTTACTTTTTTAAGTACTCCTTCTAAGTCGTATTCCTGAAGCGATGCCAATTCGTCGTCTTGGTAGGTGTAAATGCTTTCAATTTGGTCATCCTTACCGGCTTCTAAGCTGTAAATGATGTTGATGCCTTCTCGAACCGTAACATAATTTTCTAGATCGGTGCGCTCTCGGTAGGTACCCAATTCCTTTCCGGATTTGTCGTAATGCGTCAAAACCTGAGTTTCACCCTCTAGGGTTTGAATCTCTTTGGTTTCTCCGGTTCTAAAATAGGTGGTCTTCTGAATGAGTGCCTGGTCGGCATAGTCGGAAACCGATTTGATTTGAAAGGGGTGGTGGTAGAACGCTATGTGTTTGCCATCGGAAACTTCAAAATGGGCATAGGTACAACTCGCAATCAACGCATCGTTGTGGTCAAAGGTTTGTTCCTTGGAAATAGTGCCGTTTTCAAAATGGATGATTTGTCGAAATTTATTGGGTGCTTCGTCGAAAAGCATGGCCGAGGTCAATACGCCTTCGCGATTCTCCAAAGCGATATAGACATCTTGAAATTCCGAGACTTCCGTACCGTCAAAGAGTTCGTTGTTGCGGTATTCGGCTAAAAACTTGGTCCCGTCGGTTAAGGTTGTCACCGAAGTTCCTTCTTTAACGCCTTTGTTGTATTCAAAAGTGGTTAAGGGTTTTCCCTTGCGGTTAAAAATTATGACGGTTCCTTGGTAAATGGAAGGGCTTTCCTTTACCGACGAAATGCCTTTGGAATACAGCTGGTGTGCCGTTGTATATTGAGTGACTTCAAAGCCGTTGGGCTTTTTGGTTTCTATAAATTTGTAGTAAGCGGCCACTTGTTTTTCAACGACTTCATCGTTGTAGCCAATCCAAATCGTATCGTTTTGTGCATGTACTGCAGTAGCTGCTAATAGTAATAGAGGCGCGTAAAAGGATTTTTTCATATAGAAAAAAATTAAAAAATCTTCAGTGTGAACTGAAGATTATATGATTAATCAAATTTGTTTTTGATGTAGTACTTGCTGTCGAGATCATCAAGATCGTCGTCTTGAACTTTGGGTTTGGCTTTTTTGGCCGTGACCTTTTTTTTCCACAATTCGTATTCTTGTGGAGGAAATTTCTTTTTCATGATTTCGGTGACTTCACGTTCTCCGATTCCAAACTCATTTTTAATTGCCTCAAAGGGTTTTCTCTCTTCCCTTGCCATGGCAATTATTCGATCCATTGATTCGCGATCAAACGCCAAATTTTTATCTTTTTTCATTAGATGAAAAGTTAATCCAGTTTTTAATGTTACTATTCTCATGTCAATATTAATAAAAAAAAACAGATATGCAAAAAAATATTTTATAATTCAATTAATAAAATATTTTTTAATAAAAACAAACATTAATTCGCGATTTCAACGGGTTTGTTTGGTTTAATTCTTTGTTTTTTTAAATATTAACTGACTATTCATAAGAACGATGGCCGATAGAATTAAGGCGATTCCCAACCACTGTATGGCGATAACGGGTTCATGTACAATTAAATAGGCGACGGTTACCGATACGGGTAATTCTATAGACGAAATAATGCTTCCCAGGCCAACGCCTGCATGCGGGAATCCCATGTTTAAAAAGATGGGAGGGATGATGGTTCCGAACAAGGCCAAGAGCAGTCCCCAGTTGAGAAAAATGCTAAAATTGAAATCGCGCACCCCCGAAGTGTTGTCGGTGATCGAAGTCAAGAGGTCGTACATAAACGCAAAGTTATTGGGTCCCACTTGAGTGATAAAGGTAAAAATACTGACGATGACAGTAGCGCCGAGCAGCATAAAAAAACTGCGTTTGGGTGCCGGTAAGTGATTGGCCACATAGTTACTGGTAAACATGGTCATCGAGAAAGAACAAGAAGCGAGGAAGCCCAAAATCAATCCGCGGTAATCCAAATCGATTTTATCGCCCATGATGTTGGTTGCCAAAGCCGTTCCAAATAGGATGAGCGCTACGGCTAGGAGTTTAATTTTGGAGGGAAAGGTTTTGGTCATCACACTTTCGATAACCACGCCAATCCACACGGACTGCATCAGCAATACAACGGCTATGGACGCGTCTATAAAACTCACGGCCATATAGTATAAAACCGAGGTAAACCCCATAGAGGTACCGGCTAGGATGAGCTGACGGATGTCTTTGGAGGAAGCGCTGCCGCTGTCGCGTTTTTTGTTGCGAAATAAATTGATTAAAAACAGACCGAGTACCCCGAGGGTTACTTGTGAAAAGGTGACTTCGGCTGTTGTAAATCCGGCTTGATAGGCCAGTTTAACAAACGACGCCAACATTCCGAAGCTCGAGGCGCCACAAGCGATTAACAATACTCCCTTAGCAATATTTTTTTCTTTCATGATGTTTTTTTGAAGCCTGCAAAGTTACGGCTTTTATCTTTTTAAAGGGGTTTTAAAAACAGCAAAGCAATTTGGCCGCTGCTGTAACAAAAAAATCCGATGCCATTTAGGAGCATCGGATTCTTTGTTATAGGGGGTGTTCCACTACATTTGGCTGAAGTTTCTCTTGACAAAAGCCGTTAGTTCTTCTCCCTTTAATAGCCCTTGAGATAGTTTTGCCAAGTCCAAAGCCTGTTTGATTTGGCTGTCGCGCTTGGTCACATCACTTTGGTTTAGCAACGCACTGGCAAAGCTGGAGTTGGTATTGATGATCAGGTTGTACATTTCCGGGAAATTACCCATGCCAAACATACCCCCTCCACCAGAGGCACTCATTTCTTTCATTCTTCGCATAAACTCGGGCTGCGTAATGACAAACGGTTCGTCTGTACTGTCTAAGGCCTCCATTTGTACGGTGTATTTCTCTTTGGGAACTACCGTTTCCAACACCTCTTTTAAAGTGGTCGTTTCCTCTTCCGTCAGTTTGGAAATCGGATTGTCGTCCTTTTTAATCAAGTTGTTTACATGATCGGCATCGACACGAGCAAAAGTCATTTTCTCGTTTTCGGATTCCAATTTCTGAATCAGGTGAGAGGCAATCGGCGAATCCATCACGATTACTTGATAGCCCTTGGCTGTCGCTGCAGTGATATAGCTGTGTTGCGCATCCTTATTCGATGCGTAAAGCACTACTAGGTTGCCGTTTTTGTCGGTTTGATTTTCGGTCGTCGCCGCTTTTAACTCGTCCAAGGTAAAGTACTTGCCATCTACCGTTGGATACAGTACAAAAGCCCCCGCTTTTTCATAAAATTTGGGCTCGGACAACATACCGTATTCCAATACGATTTTGATGTCGTTCCACTTGGCTTCAAAATCCGCTCTGTTTTCGGTAAATAACGACTTGAGTTTGTCCGCTACTTTTCTAGTGATGTAATTGGATATTTTCTTGACGTTGCCATCGGATTGCAAATACGATCTCGATACGTTTAACGGAATGTCTGGCGAGTCGATAACCCCTTTTAACATGGTTAAGAATTCGGGAACAATCCCCTCTACATTATCGGTTACGAAAACCTGGTTTTGGTAAAGTTGGATTTTGTCCTTCTGCATTTGAAGGTCGTTGCTCAATTTGGGGAAATACAAAATACCGGTTAGGTTAAACGGGTAGTCTACATTTAAGTGAATGTTGAACAAAGGCTCTTCAAATTGCGTTGGATACAATTCGTGGTAGAAGTTTTTGTAATCTTCCTCGCTCAATTCCGACGGTTGTTTGGTCCAAGCCGGATTGGGGTTGTTGATAATGGTATCTACTTCTACAGCATCGTCTCCTTCTCCTTCAGTATGGGTACCAAATTTGATCGATACCGGCATGAATTTATTGTATTTTACCAGTAATTCACGGATCTTGCTTTCCTCCAAAAACTCCAGGGAATCGTCGGCTATGTGCAAGATGATTTCGGTACCGCGGTCTTGTTTGTCCGCGGCTTCTAAAGTGTATTCCGGGCTGCCGTCACACGTCCAATGCGCAGCGGCTTCGTCTTTGTATGATTTGGTGATGATTTCCACCTTACTAGCAACCATAAAAGCGGAATAGAATCCCAATCCAAAATGGCCAATGATGCCAGAGTCCTTGGCGGAATCTTTATATTTTTCTAAGAATTCTTCAGCACCCGAAAAAGCCACTTGGTTGATGTATTTTTCAACCTCCTCACGAGTCATCCCCAATCCTTGGTCGATGATGTGCAGCTTTTTGCCCTCTTTGTCAATTTTAACTTCAATGACCGGCGATCCGTATTCCACTGCTGTCTCGCCAATAGTAGTGAGGTGCTTGAGTTTTAAGGTGGCATCGGTGGCATTGGAGATCAGCTCTCTTAAGAATATTTCATGATCACTATATAAAAACTTTTTAATTAGTGGGAAAATGTTTTCAACGGTCACATTAATTTTTCCTGATGTCATAATTATTCGTATTTTTATAATTAAATTTACTTTTATAACTGAAATATTACAAATTGAATACCATTATTTGAATTAGCGCCATATTGGCAGTAGGAAAATATTTTAGAAAAAAGAGTCCTTTTTAAATTGGGCATGTTTATTGTTAACGTAATTTTGTAAAAAATTGATCTATGAAAAAATTAATCGTTTTAAGTGCTATGGCACTGTTTATGGTTTCGTGTAAACCGACGATGGACGCCAAATCTCAAGTGGGCCTTAAAGGCAATTGGACTTTGACCCATGTAAAACACATTGGAGGAGAATTTGTGAAAGTAAATTCTTTTAACATCGCCGATTCCAAATGTTTTATTGGAAGTCAGTGGAAATTTGTTTCCAACAACAATTCGGGATCTTTGAGCTTGACGTCAGGCGCGGATTGCCCGGAATTTGACAGCAATTTTAAATGGACGATTTCACCATCCGGTGAGTTCAGTTTTAAATTTGTCGATCAAGGCGAGAAAGCCAAACACGTTACTACGGGTTACGCTTTGCGCGTGGCTAATCAAAGTGAGTCCTCTTTCCAATTGGTCGATAAGATTGCCGTCGGTGGTCAAACTTCCGATGTGATTTATCAATTTCAACGCAACTAAAATATTTACATAACTAAACTAAACTTACAAATGAAAAATTTAAATATCTATTTATTAGCGGGAACTATGTTGGCCACTTCAGTAGGACTAACGAGTTGTAATGCTGTTCAAAACACGAATAAAACCCAAAGAGGTGCTGCTGTAGGAGCTGCAGGTGGAGCGCTTATCGGAGGTATTTTAGGCAATAACTTGGGCAACAAGAAAAACAGTGCTTTAGGCGCGGTTTTAGGTGGTGTAATCGGTGGAGCTGCAGGTGGTGTGATCGGAAATAAGATGGACAAACAAGCCCGTCAAATTGAGGAAACCGTACCGGGAGCAGAAGTAGAACGCATCGGAGAGGGTATTAAATTGATCTTGGGTGAAAACTCGGTTAATTTCAACCTTAACCAAGCTACTTTGACGCCAAAAGCACAAGGAAACCTAGATAAATTGGTTAAAGTATTCAAAGACAATCCAGATACCAACGTAGAGATTTACGGGTATACCGACATCACTGGAAAAGAGGAGTACAACTTAAAATTGTCTGGACAAAGAGCCAATTCTGTAAAACAATACTTAGTTAAACAAGGGGTAGCTGCAAACCGATTGAAAACCAAAGGTATGGGGATTGCCGATCCAATCGCATCCAACGATACCGAGGATGGAAGAATTAAAAACCGTAGAGTTGAATTTGGTATTACTGCCAACGACAAAATGGTTCAAGATGCACAACAAGAAGCTGGAAGATAGTTTTAGTTGAGCTATAAACACAGAAGAGCGGCGGAAACGTCGCTCTTTTTTTATATAAAAAAAGGGAGTAAAACCCCTTTAGGTCTACTCCCTTTGTACTTTAAAAAATGGTGCTGCAAGCTACCGCTGGTCTATTAAAAGATTAAACCGATAATCCAAGTAAGCACTACATCGATTAATTTTAAGGCTAAAGCTATCATAATTTATATTTTTGGTTGGGTTGTTATTTGCAATCGAGACAACTCAAAGTTTGATTGACCATTTTATACGTGTATATACCAGGGCTCAAAACGATGTCGTCTTCCAAAAAAGGCTGGGCATTGTCCGCTAATCGCACCGATGTATTTTCGGTTAAATATAGGTATAATTTTACTTTTTCAATGGAGTATTGCGCATTTTCTTCGGTTATAAAACGATCCGATAATATCAATTGATTTTCGCGGATTTGGTAGTTGTAGGCTGGAATTTCCAGTACTTCGTGTTCGGTGTTGATCAGTTGCTTTTTTTGCGTTTCCAATTTAATGGTTAGGCTGGAGCGGTCTTGATAAGAAGTGAGTATCTCCAATTCTACGGCATCGTTATCGTTTTGAAAAGTCGATATATAATCGGCTACTTGGTTGTGTTCCGACTCGAAATAGCGTTCGTCTACAAAAATCACTTCTACAGGGCCATTGCCGATAGGCAGGTCTTTGGAGGTGCTAAATGTTTCTTCTATGCTCAACTCTTTGTTGACGGCATGGGCAATGGATTTCAGGTTGTTACCCGATTCCTGTACCGCGACAAATATCATTGCTAAAATGGCGAAAAACCATACACAAGTTAAGATAATAGCTGTTAATCCTACGTATTTAAGGTTTTTATACAACAGTTTTAAACCGATTAGAAACACGATGATAAAAGGTATGGCGGTCAGTAGAAAAACCAGTAAGGCAAGCAACCACAACGGAACGCTCAGCGCTTCTATACTAATGTTAAAGGACTGGAATTCAGCGGGCGTTTGCCACTTGCTTTGAGAGATTACTATACCGGCAATCGCACTGCCTAGGAAGCCGAAAAAAGCAAAGATAATCAAGCCGATACCCAAGGCTCTCCGGATGATTTGAGCGGCAGTATCGCCAAATGCTCGGGTGTTTTGTCCTACTTTTTGGTAGTCAATGCTGTTGACTTTGTCCGAAACGTATTCAATGTTTTCCCGCACTTTTTTTTCGATGGACGAAATGTTGATCGGCTCGCCCTTCATCTCTAATTTTTCACTGGTAGAGCTGGCTTTGGGAATGACAATCCACAATATGATGTATACCAAAACACCGGTTCCATAAAAGATGGTTAAGATCAAAAGCAGTAAGCGCAACCAAATTGGATCGATTCTAAAGTAATGCCCCAAGCCCGCTAGTACACCACCAAGTACTCGTTTGTCGGTATCGCGGTACAATTTGCGCGAAAAGGCATAGGCTGGCTGCGGTTGCTCGTAGGTTTTGGTGTCTTCGTCGTCGATGCGGTAGTCTTCGGGCTGCCCCATTATTTGTATGATCGAGTCTACATCTGCTAAGATGATTACTTGGTTGTTGGCATTGATGCGCTCGGTAAACAATTCCGCTATACGACTCTCTATATCATGAATGATTTCCTCGCGACCGTCGATGTTGATCGAATTGCGAATCGCTTGTAAGTAGTGGCTTAATTTGTTGTAAGCGTTTTCATCGATATGAAAAATAATGCCTGCTATGTTTACGGTTACAGTCTTATTCATGAGGTTGCGTGTTAGAGGTTATTTTTTCTACTGCTTCGGCCAATTCGGTCCAGGTTTTTCCCAATTCAATTAAAAATTCTACGCCTTGTTCGGTTAAACGATAATATTTTCGAGGGGGGCCGGCGTTGGATTCCTCCCAGCGGTAACTCAATAAATCGTCGTTCTTCAGTCGGGTGAGCAAGGGGTAAATCGTGCCCTCCACAACTAATAACTTGGCTTGCTTAAGCTCGTCTAGTATTTCGGAAGTATAACAGTCCCGTCCCTGTAATATGGAAAGGATGCAAAACTCCAAAATACCCTTGCGCATTTGCGCTTTGGTGTTTTCTATATTCATAGTTATCGGTTGTTTCGATGTTTCTTATGCAAAGATATATACAAAGGACTGTACTTTGTATTGCAAGGTACTGCTATTTAACTTTATTTTAACTTTTTAATATATTTTATTGGTCGGTAAATTTTTTGTATTTTTATAAAAAAAGATATGAAAGTGACACCGTCTAAGCTCAATAGCTATTTGTTTTTAAAGTTGCCGTCTGCCTATTGGACAGGGGTAAGGGTAAAGGAGATTTCCGAAGAGACTTGTGTATCTACGGTTAAGCATCGCTGGATCAATCAAAACCCCTTTAGATCGATGTATTTTGCCGTGCAAGCCATGGCCGCAGAGTTGTCTACGGGGGCCCTAGTCATGTATCAAATTCAGAAAAGCGGTGCATCTATTTCGATGCTCGTAGCGCAGAATAACAGTGTATTTACCAAAAAAGCCGTAGGTCGAATTCGCTTTCAATGCACCGAAGGGAGCAAGGTTAAAGCAGCGATACAAACGGCGATAGAAACCGGAGAGGGGCAAACCTTTTGGATGAAATCCATCGGCAAAAACGAAAGGGGTGAAGCGGTTTCGGAAATGAATTTTGAATGGACTATAAAAGTTAAACCCCCCAAAAACTAACTTATATGAAAATATTGATAACCGGCGCAACCGGCTTTATAGGAAGTGCCTTGACTTCTTATTTGCTGAGTAAGGGATATGTTGTAAACTATCTGACTACCGATCGGGCAAAGATTAAGGATGCGATTCGTTATCATGGATTTTATTGGAATCCCGCCAAATCGGCTTTTGACAGTGAAGCTCTAGTGGGGGTTGAGGTGATCATTCACCTTGCGGGTTCGAGCATATCGAAGCGGTGGACGGCGAAGAACAAAGAGGAAATGACGAGCAGCAGGGTAGATTCAACCCGGTTTCTATACCAGATATTAGAGGCGCAGAAACACGAGGTCAAACAGGTTGTTGCCGCTTCGGCCATCGGTATTTATAGAGATAGTCTGACCGAAATACACCGCGAGGATTCCGCAGCGGTGGACAGCGGATTTTTGGGCGACCTCGTACAATTATGGGAGGCGGAAAACCGCCGTTTTGAGCAGTTGGGAATCGATGTATGTCTGTTTCGCATTGGAATGGTTTTGTCCAAAAACAACGGGGCACTTCCGGAGTTGATCAAGCCCATCAATCGCTACTACGGCGCGGTTTTGGGATCGGGCGTGCAAATACACTCGTGGATACACCGCGAAGATTTGGTGTATCTGTTTGAATTTGCCATCAGCCATCAGCTAAAAGGGGTGTACAACGCCGTGACTCCCCATCCCGTGACTCAAAGGGAATTGGTTTACGACTTAAAGAAAATTTTAAAAAAGCCGCTCTTGCTTCCGAGAATACCCGCGGTCTTGCTCAAGCTCGTTTTGGGCGAGCAGCACGTATTGGTTACGGCAAGTCAAAGGGTTAGCGCGGATAAAATACTAAAAGAAGGTTACGAATTTAAGTTTCCCGAAATGGGAAAGGCCTTGGCCAATTTGCTGAAGTAAATCAATCGTTTGCTTGTTGAATATACCTAAAAGTAAAGGGGCTGTCTTTTTGAGACAGCCCCTTTTGCAATGTGATATGGCACTAAATAAGCAAAGTTTATTTAGTGGCTTTTATATGAAGTTTTACTAAAACTTCATCGTTAATCGCTTTATCTCCCAAATTGTCAAAAACGGAATTCGAGTTATAGTTTACGTTCCACTCCGTTCTGTTGATTGGAAATTCATTGGCATGAATCATCACTTCATTTTCAGAAACCGTAATCATTGCAGGAAATTTAACTGCTTTGGTAACGTCTTTCAACGTCAAGTTTCCAGAAACGATGCTTTCGCCATTTTCTTCTGTCACCGCAGTGATTTCGAAAGTTCCTTGTGGGTATTTATTTACGTTAAAGAAGTGATCACTGGCCTCTTCTTTACCTGTTCCTTTTAAATGCGCTTCCAAGTCTTCTTTACCGTCTCCAGCTTTTAAGTCTTCAACCGAAATAGATGTCATATCGAAAACAACTTTTCCGTTTTCAATCTTTCCGTCTTTAACGTTGATTTCACCGTTGGATACGTTAATAGTACCGTTGTGTTTTCCACCGGTTAGTTTAGAACCCGTCCACTCTACTTTAGAATCTGTTGCAGCAATGGCGTAATTTACGGCATCTTTAGATGTTTCAGTGCTTTCGATAGTATCTGTATCCACGGTAGTTTTAGGATCGTTTTTACATGCTGTCAAACTTAAAGCAGCAAAAGCAAACAAAGTAATTACATTTTTTTTCATAGTCAAATTTGATTTTAATTATAGCAAACATATCAATTATATATCAATTTTTACTTAAAAAAACATTAAAAATGTGCTAGTTGCGGTTTTTATCTTGCATAAGTATCGTGTCAAATCGTGTCAAAATGGCACGACTCCACAAATTGGCAGTACTTTTGTATACTAGATTGATAACTATAATAGAAAAAATAAAAGTTTATAATATGAGCACTGAAAACGCAGACATTAACAAAGATCAAGAAGAGGTGGTTCAAGAAGTAAATACCGTTGAAAACGACAATGGTAATCAGGAAGTTGAAATGCCGGAGCTGGTAATTGAAGAAGAATTGGCGAAGGAAAAAGATAGGTTTTTAAGACTTTTTGCCGAGTTTGAAAACTACAAAAAGCGCACTTCAAAAGAGCGCATGGAGCTTTTTAAAACTGCCAGCGAAGAGGTTCTCGTGGCCTTGTTGCCGGTTTTAGATGATTTTGACAGAGCGCTTACAGAAATGGCTAAGATGGAGAGTCAAGAAAACTTGTTGGGTATTTCGCTTATTTCGAACAAATTCCGCGATGTATTATCGTCTAAGGGACTGACAGAAGTAGCTGTAGCCAAAGGAGATGCTTTTAGCGTGGACCATGCCGAGGCGATTACACAAATTCCGGCGGGTGACAAAATGAAAGGAAAAATAGTAGATGTAATTGAAAAGGGGTACCAATTGGGTGATAAAATCATCCGATTCCCGAAAGTTGTGATAGGACAATAATAACAGATTACATAAAAATATAGTAGATTTCAAATGAAAAAAGATTATTACGAAATATTAGGTATTGATAGAAGCGCAGATGCTGCGGCAATCAAAAAAGCTTATCGAAAAAAGGCTATCGACTATCACCCCGATAAAAATCAGGGAGATGCCGAGGCTGAAGAGAAGTTTAAACTTGCGGCAGAGGCTTATGAAGTGTTGAGTGATCCGGATAAGAAAGCGCGTTATGACCAATATGGTCATGCAGCCTTTGACGGCTCTGGCGGTTTCGGCGGCGGCGGTGGCAATCATATGAATATGGATGATATCTTTAGTCAGTTTGGAGATATTTTCGGCGGTGGTGGTTTTGGCGGCTTCGGCGGCGGTGGCCAACAGCGTCGCGTAAAGGGCACCAGCCTGCGCATTAAGGTCAAATTGACCTTAGAAGATATCGCCAACGGCGTGGAAAAGAAAGTTAAAGTCAAGAGAAAGGTCCAAGCCAAAGGCGTGACTTTCAAGAGCTGTCCGACCTGTAACGGAACCGGACAAGTCACTAAAATTGCCAATACCATTTTGGGTAGAATGCAAACGTCTGCTCCGTGTCATGTATGTGGAGGAGCCGGTCAAATTCTCGACAGCAAACCAACCGGTGCCGATGCACAAGGTATGGTGATGGAAGAGGAAACCGTATCGATCAAAATTCCTGCGGGAGTGGTTGATGGGATGCAGTTAAAAGTTTCTGGCAAAGGAAATGAAGCACCTGGCAGCAACAGTGTACCGGGCGATTTGATCGTCGTGATTGAAGAACTCGAACACGAGAAGTTGAAACGCGAAGGCGAGAATATACATTACGATTTATACATCAGTTTTGCCGAGGCCGCTTTGGGTGGATCCAAAGAAATTGAAGCCGTCAATGGACGGGTGCGCATCAAACTCGAAGAGGGTATACAATCGGGTAAAATCCTGCGTTTAAAAGGCAAGGGATTACCGAGTGTAAATCGCTACGGAACCGGTGATTTATTGGTACATGTTAACGTGTGGACTCCTAAAACGCTGAATAAAGAACAAAAAGAATGGTTTGAAAAGATGAAAGACGATGAGAATTTTATCCCACAGCCTGGAAAGTCTGACAAATCTTTTTTTGAAAAAGTAAAGGAAATGTTTTCGTAATATGGAAAAAATGTTTTATATTTGGACAACACTTATAAAACGGTGGATTTTCTTTTTCATAGCAATTTTTCCCATCCTTATTTATTTATAAATAAGGATGGGTTTTTTTTGGACTTTTCGAAAGGAGTTTCCTTAGCTATTCTAAATTTAGATAAAAAAAAGTACTTTTACAAAATAAACTCTACGCGCATAATGAATCCGATATTAGAAGTTCAAAATGTTGTTAAACGATATGCCGACAAAACGGCGTTAAACCAGGTATCGCTCAGCATACCAAAGGGAAGTATTTATGGGTTGCTAGGGCCTAATGGCGCTGGAAAAACATCGTTAATCCGCATCATCAACCAAATTACTTTACCCGACGAAGGACAGATTCTTTTAGACGGCGAACCCCTCGGACCCGATCACATCAAACACATTGGATATATGCCGGAAGAACGCGGTTTATACAAGACGATGAAGGTGGGTGAGCAGGCCTTGTATTTGGCGCAGCTCAAGGGACTTTCCAAAGCAGAAGCCAAAACTCAACTGGAATACTGGTTTGAAAAACTGGAGATACAGGGGTGGTGGAACAAGAAAATTCAGGAACTATCCAAGGGAATGGCGCAAAAGATACAATTTGTAGTCACCGTTTTACACCAGCCTAAACTATTGATTTTTGACGAACCCTTTTCCGGGTTTGACCCCGTTAATGCCAATATCATCAAAGACGAAATTCTCGAATTGCAAAAAAAGGGTTCGACGATTATTTTTTCTACGCACCGCATGGAAAGCGTAGAGGAAATGTGCGACCACATCGCTTTGATTCATCAGTCCAACAAACTGATCGAAGGCAAATTGGTCGATGTGAAAAAGCAATTTAGAACGCTTAAATACCAAGTGGGCATTATTTCCAGCAACGTCGAAAAGCTGATGTACGACCTAACACAGGAATTTGAAGTGGCACAAACTCATTTTAAATCGTTGAATAACGAATTGCAATTGGAAATAGGATTGGGGCAATCTTCGCCCAACGAATTGCTTCAAATTCTTGTTCAAAATGGTCAAGTAACTCATTTTGTCGAGAAAATCCCGACTGTAAACGATATTTTTATCCAATCTGTAAGCTAATATAATGAGTATACTATCTCTAATCATAAAAAGAGAATTTATTGCCAAAGTGCGCAATAAATCCTTTATCGTCATGACGTTCTTAAGTCCGGTAATTTTTGTCGTATTGTCGATACTAATTGCGTATTTGAGCACGATGAAAGCCGATGTTAAAAAAATTGCCATACACGACGAAACCGGATATTTTGTCTCGCATTTTAAAAATAGCGAACTCTACGAGTTTCAAGATTTATCTGCTATCGATATTCAAATTATCAAAGACAGCATAGTGAAGGAAGCCTACGAAGGCTTGCTGTATTTCCCCAAGGTCGACGATATTTCCCAATTGGAAAAAGGTATACAATACGTATCTAACGACAGTCCGAGCATCGGATTTATTACGACTATTGAACGGGTTATAGCCGCGGAAATCACCTCGTATAACATCGCAAAATCCGGTATGGATAGTCAGCTTATCGAAGCGACTAAGGCCCAGGTGGATTTGACCTTGGAAAAAGCATCAGGAGAAACGACCGTAAAGGGACTCAACGAAATAAAAATTGCCATAGGAGGCCTTTTCGGCTACCTGATTATGATGTTTATCATTATATATGGTAACTTAGTAATGCGAAGCGTCATTGAGGAAAAGACCAATCGCATCATCGAAATCATCATTTCGTCGGTAAAACCCTTCCAATTGATGATGGGGAAGATAATCGGAACGTCTTTGGCGGGAATCTTACAATTTACGATTTGGGCTATAGTCGGCGGGATCTTGCTGTTTGTAATATCGGCCGTTTTTGGTATTAATGCCACGACCAATATGGCCAATGTGCCCTTGGATGGGGTGGTGTCTAACAACGCCATCGTCAATGCGCAAAATTACTTGAGCGAGATAATGGAATTGCCTATACTGTCTATGGTCGGTTTCTTTTTTCTGTTTTTCTTAGGCGGCTATTTCTTATACAGCTCCCTATATGCGGCTATTGGTGCTGCAGTTGATAGTGAAACCGATACCCAACAGTTTTTATTTCCGATCATGTTGCCGTTGATGTTGGGGGTGTATGTCGGTTTTTTTACCGTAATTCACAACCCACACGGTACGGTGGCCACCGTGTTTTCCATGATTCCATTTACTTCGCCAATTGTGATGTTGATGCGCATACCCTTTGGCGTACCGCTTTGGCAAATTGTCCTTTCCCTATTGATTCTTTTTGGAACCTTTATATTAGTGGTTTGGCTTGCTGCAAAAGTGTACCGAATTGGAATTTTGATGTATGGCAAAAGACCGTCGTGGAAAGAATTGTACAAGTGGTTAAAATATTAAGCTCGAGTATACAAACTGTTTTTAATAACGATACAAGATGTCAAAAATATCTAAAATATTAATTATAGAAGATGAAGCTTCTATCAGACGTGTGCTCACCCGTATACTAACGGAGGAAAATGAGAACTATAGCGTAGACGAAGCGGAAGATGGATTGGCGGGCTTGGAAAAAATTCAAGCAGAAGATTACGACTTGGTCATTTGCGACATTAAAATGCCCAAGATGGATGGAGAAGAAGTGCTGGTCGAAGTCAAAAAGATTAAACCGGAAATTTCCATGGTGATGATTTCTGGTCATGGCGATTTGGAAACTGCGGTGAATACCATGCGACTCGGCGCCTTTGATTACATCTCGAAGCCACCGGATTTAAATCGCTTACTCAATACGGTTCGCAATGCTTTGGACAAAAAACATCTGGTTGTTGAAAACAAGATTTTAAAAAAGAAGGTCAGCAAAAACTACGAAATCATCGGAGAGAGCAAAGCTCTGGGCCAGATTAAGGAGATGATCGAAAAAGTAGCCCCTACAGATGCACGGGTTTTGATAACCGGAGCCAACGGTACGGGAAAGGAATTGGTAGCGCATCAGTTGCACGAAAAAAGCGAGCGCGCCGGTTTTCCTCTCATTGAGGTCAATTGTGCTGCCATCCCCTCAGAATTGATCGAGAGCGAATTGTTCGGTCACGTTAAAGGTGCTTTTACCTCGGCGGTTAAAGACCGGGCGGGCAAGTTTGAAGCGGCCAACAAGGGAACAATTTTCTTAGATGAAATCGGCGATATGAGTCTATCGGCTCAGGCGAAGGTGCTGCGTGCGCTACAGGAAAATGTCATCAGTAGAGTAGGAGCGGATAAGGATGTTAAAATCGATGTTCGCGTGATTGCAGCGACTAATAAGGATTTGAAAAAGGAAATTGCCGAAGGGCGGTTTAGAGAGGATTTATACCACAGATTGGCTGTGATTCTGATTAAAGTCCCGGCTTTAAACGAACGCAGAGAAGACATTCCCCTGTTGATCGAACACTTTTCAGAGAAGATAGCCACGGAATACGGTACCGCAGTCAAGAATTTTGAGCCCGAAGCGATTGCGCTGTTGCAGGAATACGATTGGACTGGAAATATCAGAGAACTGCGCAATGTAGTAGAGCGATTGATTATTTTAGGAGGGAAAGAAATTTCGAAAGAAGATGTACAGTTATTTGCAAGTAAATAGATAAGATGAAATTAAAAAAAATTAATATAGAGCTGGAAGAAGCCTTAGTAGGACTTTCTTTAATCGAGCCCACAGCATTGCAAAAAGAGAGTTTTAGCGTGATTAAAAGCGGTGTGGACACCGTGATTGTCGCGCCAACGCGAGAAGGCAAATCATTGGCCTTGGCGATTAGCGTGATTCAAAAGCTGGAAAAGGCCCATTTGATCGCTACACGAGCTTTGGTTGTAGTCAAGGATAAGGAAGCGGTTTTGGAAATGACAGAACTGTTTGAAAAGCTGACCAAGCGCATGGATTTGCGCGTTTACGGCGTACACAACAACACGGATTTGGACAACGATAAAAACATGCTTTCCATAGGAAACGATATTTTAATCGGTACGATGGAGCGTTTAAACAATATGTTTAGCTCGGCGGGATTCGATGTCAATCAATTGAAAATGTTTGTAGTCGACGATTTGGATCAACAATTGAAATTGCGATTGGAGCCCAAGTTTTTACGAGTATCGGAAAGCGTGGGTAAAACCCAGCGCGTCTATTTTTCTACCGTAGTCGATGAGCGAACGGAGTCTTTTGTAGAAAAAACCATGTCGGAAGATGCGGTATGGCTTCAATATGAATAAAAAAACGGGTCCGAAAGGGCCCGTTTTTTTTATGTTTATTAGCGAAAGGTTGCCGGTGGTGGTGGTGGTGGTGGCAATATCGGATTGGTATTGATCAATTCGTGTTCGGTATCGGGTACTTCTGGAATTTTACTCGGTATTACCCAATAGATGTGATAATTTCCTAAAGTGTCTAAATCCGCTCCCCTTCTAAAGTGGTATTTGGTGGATTTGTTGTTTAGTTTAATCGCGATGTTGTAGTTTTCGGCGGTAGCGCTTTCCTCTACTTCATTGATTAAATATGCTTTGTTGTGACTTGTAATGAGTTCTATATAACACGATTCCACATCGTTTTTTAAAACTTGACAGAAATCGTTTTTCGTAAATTTAAAGCCTTTGATGCTTCCAGAACTTAAAGTCCACGTGCCCTGTGTCCAAGTCGGCGGATTTATAGTCGCAGCTACCGTTGGAACTAAGGTATCGGAATCATCGTCGCTGCTACATGAAATGAAGAGCAATGACATCAAAAGAGTAAGTGTTAGAATCTTTTTCATAATTTATTTTTGTATGGTATGCAAACATATATAAAAATAATGTAAAAAATAAAATTTTTTTTAAGGATTTTTTGTGAAATGATTATTTTGAAGATGATATACTTCTACATAGAAATATATGGTTTTGTGAATATTTGTTTAAAACTTGACTTTTTTAGTAAATAAATGGATCTGTAAATGCGTTGAATACGCGTTTTATGGCTCCTTTTGCGAAGGTATTGGCTGTTTGTTAGGAGATGTGGTTTTTGCGAGAATTTTGCTCTTAAAACGACTCTAAGGACTGCTGGTTTGCTTTAAAGATGACTTTGTTAAACATTTTTTTACGGCTGTCTGTGAAAAGTGTTTCTCGGTACCCTTACGGTTGTCAACAAGGGGCCAGGACTTGTTTGTCGGTGCACTGGCCGTAGATACAAAACATAGGCGTATGTGCGGTGTATTTCTACAACCGCAAATGATAAGGCGTGTAAGGAACAATTGTGGCAGTTGTTTCCATGACTTGGATTGCCGGTTTGTTTATTAACTTACAGCGATTAGCGACAGGATTAGATAATACGTTTAGTATAAGCCACCCGATCAGCAACGCTGTGTTTCTGGTCGCTCTATTCGTTTGCTTCATGATTTCAATCATTATTTCCTGTTGTTCCTCTAGGATTTCTCGATCGGTTTTCTCTTTTTTATACACGGGCTTGTCCCGATCTTCTCGATTCTCTTGTGTCTGAGTCGGTGCTTTGCCATTGAGCATTGAAGCCATTCCTGTTGATAAGCCAACTATTTGGGTTGCCAAATATTCCCTATAAAAATGAGCTATTGGGTTTTGATTGTTTTTATTTCAAAAACAGGTATTTCGTAACTGTGGAACTATCAAATGATAATTTTGCATTTCCACAATTAGAAAGCGATTAAATTTTTAGGTATTTCGATTAAACTACAATTTCGTGTAGTAGAATGTCATTTCATCCTCGCTATTTTATAAAGAGCCATTTTGCTATTCAAAAAAAAGTCTTTACTAACAAGGCTATCGTTGCTTTTTCTGTGGATAATCCTTTTAGCAATGGATTTAAATATAGGAACGAAATAAGTAATTCTTCTGACAATTATAAAAGGGAGATTTTTTATAAGAACAGGGGAATATGGACGTTTTTCTCGTATCAATTTGGAGATGTTAGTCAGAAAAAAGATAATAAAACGAACCATTCAAACGATTTTTGAACATTTTAAAAAAAAGAGAGCTGTCCTTTGGCTACTAAAACTTCGACGAGCAGGGCAGTGTTTTTTCCGTTCTTGGACAATAATGTGTGTGGTTTGTTTGATGAGTTGAGATTACGAATTTAAAATTACTATAGCGCTCAAAATGGATGTAATAATAATCCACCAGGTAATAAAGGCTGAGTTCTTCGCAGTTCGTTCCGATTCTTTTCTTATTTCTACCAATAGAGTAACTTGTTGCTCTAAGAGTTCCCGTTCTGTTTTTGCTTTTACAAACTCCGCTATATTTGGATCTTCTTTGATTTTTTCTTTAATCTGCGCTGCAGGTCCCTTACTAAAGAGTACATAAAGCACTCCAGTTAAACATACCATGCCGATAATTATGATCATTAATATTTCCATGTTATTGTTTCTTTTTACAAGTTGTTATTGTTTATGTAGTTAACGTGTGTTCTTCGAGTCGAGCTTGTTCCGTTTTAATGGTTTCATTTATAAAGGCGGCAATTTCTTCTACGGTTTTATCACAATGCTCGACGGTTTTTGTATCGCTCTTTGGAAAACCTGAAGGGCTTGGATAAATGGTTGCTGTAAGATCAATATTGCAAGTCCAAAAAAATTTTGTTGCTAACGGTATTTTGGATGAGTTGTTGTCAGATGAACGACATCCTAAAACAGTAATTATTAAGATTAGATATGTTAGATTTTTCATTTTTTTAAATTTAAAATAACTTCGGATTTCATTAGAGGTCATTTTTTAATACTTAATTCGTATGTCTCTTCTAGTAGTTCAATAAAAAGCTGCCTCAGCTTGTTTTTTAGATCTTCATTATCTCTTGCTTGTAGTGTCATTTTAATGCAATACCTCTTAACATATATATAGAAGTAGGACCGAGGTAGAAGTGTAGAATATATGTTGTCGTATTGACTGCTTATTCAAAAGTAAATAAAAAGAAAAAAAACACCGTTAACGGAGTGTTAAATTTTATATATCTAGTATTGATGCTTAGTTAGTTGCGTTTTTTAAAAGTTTAAAAATTACACTAAAAACCATTTGAATATTTATGTAAAATTCCTAAAAATCACTGGAAAAAAGGGGTTTTTTGTTTCAATCTTATAGCGCCTACAACAATGGCGAGCGAAAAAATTTCATCTAACTTTATGTCAAACGGCTTGTGTTTTTCATTTTCGCAAACACTACTACTGCAACCTTCTTGGGCTGATTGGTGTAATGTGGTATTGGCACGTAGAGGCGCAAGTGAGATTTTCTAAAGCCTGTATGAATGGGGGAAGTCGTGATTTTAGCTTTGGGAATCCGAGTTGATTTTTGGCAAATCTCCTAATTGTCCCTTGTTGGAGCTGCCACTGCCATGGAATGAGGCCACAGCGGCTTTTATTAAGCGTTTTTACAGCGAATCAGCTGATTATATAGGTCGGGATAAAAAAATATTTTAAAAAAGCCCTGATTTTTTGGGTAATTTGGGAATGATTGTGTCTTTTAAAGTCGTGAAACGCGACTTTTGAATCAAAAATTACACACGTTTTGAGAATTTACCCCATAAAAAAAGCGGTTTAAGAATCCTTAAACCGCTGGGAACCCAAACTTGGAGTTTGTAGCGAAGACGGGAGTTGAACCCGTGACCTCAGGGTTATGAATCCTGCGCTCTAACCGACTGAGCTACCTCGCCATTTGTGAAGTAAATTACTTCCTTAATGCGGGTGCAAATATAGAACTTATTTTATAACTTCCAAAAAAAATGTTTGAAATTAAATAAATTTTTAAAGTTTTTTAATTCTCTTAAAATTGTTTATATTTCCAAAAAAAATTGTACGAATATGAAAATTAAATACGAATTAGAGTTTTCTATAACATCTTCTCCTCAGTTATTGTATCAATATATCTCCGATCCGAGTGGTCTTTCCGAGTGGTTTGCTGATAATGTGAATTCTAGAGGCGAATATTTTACCTTTATTTGGAACGATTCGGAAGAAAAAGCCAAGTTGGTGACCAAAAAGGCAGACGAACGCGTGAAGTTCAGATGGCTGGATGAAGAGGAGAACGACACGGATTACTATTTTGAGATCAAGATTATTCGCGATGAGATTACCAAAGATGTATCCCTGGCTATTACCGACTTTTCCGATGAAGACGAAGTGGAGCAATCCAAGTTGTTGTGGGAGAATCAAATTTCCGATTTAAAGCAGGTTTTGGGGTCGGTTTAACTAATATAAACTTATATTTGTCGAATATTATTAGGAGACAATATCATGATTAATAGTAACGGACAGATTGTATCGCAATCTAATATTACCATAGAAAACAACAGGGCATTCCTTTACGGGGATGCCATTTTTGAAACCATTAAAGTGCTGGATCAAAAAGTGCTTTTTCTCGAAGATCACTACTTTCGGCTGATGGCTTCAATGCGCGTGGTTCGCATGGCGATTCCCATGAATTTTACCATGGAATTTTTTGAAGAGCAGATCTTAGCTGCCACAACCGCCTTAGGCGAAAACGCCGCTTCATTTAGAGTGCGTTTTACCGTGTTTAGAGACGCTGAAGGCTACTACTTACCCCTTTCCAATAAAACGCGCTTTATCGCTGCCGCTACGCCTTTAAAAGACGCGGTGTATCCCTTTAATGAGGGGCCGTATGAAATTGAACTGTACAAGGATTTTTACGTGACCAAACATTTGCTGTCCACTTTGAAAACCAACAACCGCATGATTCAAATAACCGGAAGTATTTTTGCTTCTGAAAACAGTTACGACAACTGCCTGTTGCTAAACGACGAAAAAAATATCGTGGAGGCCTTGAATGCGAATGTCTTTGTGGTTAAGGACAAGGTGGTTAAAACGCCACCTATATCCGACGGCTGTATCAAAGGCGTCATGCGGAAACAACTCATCGAGCTGATCGAGAAAACCGAAGGCTACCAATTGGTGGAAGCCGCTGTATCTCCTTTTGAGTTGCAAAAGGCCGACGAGATTTTCTTGTCGAACTGCATCGTGGGAATACAACCCGTTACCCAATACAGAAAAAAGGCGTTTACCGCGGATTTCAGTCGAGATCTGTTGAAAAAACTCAATGCTAAAATTCGATTTTCTTAATTTAATTCCGGATTTTCAGCGGCATTGGCCCAAATAGCGTATTTGTCATCCAGCTCCAAGAGGTGTTTTCTCCAAAATTCCGGTTGGAGCTGATTGAGGCGATAGGAGGGAAAGGGACGGTTGTCCACGATCCAATAGTCGTCTTCGATTTCGTTGTTGAGCTGGTCGCAGTCCCATCCGCTATAGCCCAGGTAAAAGGCCACGTTGCTGTCGTCGATCAGACCTTGGTTGAGCAGGCTGACCAATTCGTCAAAATCACCACCCCAAAACAAATTTTCCGTAATCGGACTGCTGTCGTGTATCAAGTGCGGCACATTGTGGATAAAGAATACTTTATCCGATTCTACGGGGCCGCCCCTGTAAATTTGCAAGTCGGTTTCTATATAGGGAATCAAATCGCTTATCGCTATGCCCAAGGGCTTGTTGAGTATAAAGCCAACGCTTCCCTTGGAATTGCATTCCGCAAGTAAGATAACCGAACGGGAAAAAAGCCTGTCTCCGGTATTGCTGGTCGGAAACGAAATCAGTATGGAGCCGGTACGGGGGATTTGGGTCTTCATCAAGGCAAATGTTATATTCTAAAGTTACTAAAAAGAAATCGAAATACCGGTATTTGGAGATAAAAAAAAAGCCCCACTGAAAGTAGGGCTTCAAAATTTTTTAAGTAAAAATTATTTTTTTCCGTTTACAGAATTTTCAAGTTCTGAACCTGCCTTGAATTTTACTACTTTTTTGGCAGCAATTTTAATCGTATTTCCCGTTTGTGGATTTCTTCCGTCTCTTGCGGCTCTATCGGATATAGACCAAGATCCAAAACCAACTAAAGAAACTTTATCCCCTTTTTTCAATGTGTTTTCAACATTAGATAAGAAAGACTCTAAAGCTTTTTTTGCAGCTGCTTTAGTGATTCCTGCGTCTTCTGCTATTGCATCAATTAATTCTGTTTTGTTCATAATAATTTTTTTAAAAGGTTAATTTTAACTTATCCTACACAAATTTATACGTATTCCATTACTACGCAAGTATTTTCAAATATTTTATTGCAAATTGTTGATAACTTTTTCTCAATGTTCATAAAAAGGCTTGCGAGATTGAGATTTAATGTAAATATACTAAAGTTTTATTTAACACGAGCATCTAAACTCAATTGTATGCCATTTAATAAATCGGCTGTAAGCATGGGTTTTTTAGCGGGAAACTGCAATTTATTAATCTTTATATACCCCTTGTTCACAGCTACTCGCATTTCTTTTTTGCTGCAGATCAGCTTGCCGTTGGGGTGTGCGTGTTCCTCGATTTCGATTTCGGTTTCCAACACTTTTACCGGCCACTCCTTATCGCCGTCTTCGAAGAAACACCAGGCTGCCGGATATGGACTGAGTCCGCGCACCAAATTGTGAATGCGCTCGATCGATTCTTGCCAGTCGATTTTACAGTTTTCCTTGTTGAGCTTATAGGCGGTTTTGGTCTCTTCTGCGGGCTGCGTTTGAAGATGTACCCGATTGGAGGCAATCAGCGCTAAAGTGGCAGAAACGGCTTCGCTGCCCAAGTGCATCAGGCGGTCGTGGAGTTCGCCGGCAGTTTCATTGGCGGATATGGTGGTTTCCCGTTGTAGTATAATCGCTCCGGTATCGATTTTTTCATCGATAAAAAAAGTAGATACCCCCGTTTTGGTTTCCCCGTTGATGATGGCCCAATTGATAGGGGCGGCACCTCTATAGTCCGGTAAAAGGGAAGCGTGAAGGTTGAAAGTGCCCAAACTCGGCATTTTCCATACCGCTTCGGGCAACATGCGAAAGGCGACCACAATTTGTAAATTGGCCTCTAAAGCCCGGAGTTCCTCCAGGAAAGCTTCCGACTTTAAATTGGTGGGCTGCAATATGGGGATTCCCTTGGATAAGGCGTATTCCTTAACGGCGGAGAGTTTTAGTTTCTGACCCCGACCCGCCGGACGATCTGGAGCGGTGACCACGCCGACAATCTCGTGGTTTTCGGTATATAGGGTATGCAAAATTCCAACGGCAAAGTCCGGAGTTCCCATAAAGACGATTCTCAGTTTGTTCATGATAAATAGGTGTATTTAGTATTTGGGGTAGGTTTTATTTTGTTTTGCTCCAACAACAGATTTAGCGTGTCCAGCAGTAAATCGCTGTCGACATTAAGCTGCTGCTCGAGTTCTTGAGACGACAAATCTCCGCTGCGCAGCAGTTCGGTGATTTTTAGAGCCAAATCGCGCTGCTGTGAAGCGGCTTTTTCTCGCGGTGTTCGCGAAAGGCAGGTAGAACACGATTGGCAATCCGATGCCAGTACTTCGTCAAAGTAGTGAAGCAGTATTTTGTTTTTGCAAACCTCTTTGTTTTCCAAGTAAAATAACATGGATTTAAATTGTTTCTCCTTGGTTTTGTTCTGTTGTTTGAGGTAGTAAAACGTTCTGTTGAGGGTTTTTTCGTCTTCCCGAGCCTCGTTAAAAGTCAGGTTGATGTCGTTGGTGCTGTTTTCAAACAAACAGAGTTCTTTTTTGGTCCAATCCGCGAGGTGTTGAACGATCTTTTCCGTGCTGAGCTCGGTTTTTTTGGCCAGTTCCTCCAAGTTGATCTTCATTTCCTGCTGGTGAATGCCGGGATAATTTCTCAATATACTCAGCAGCAGCTGCTCTTCTTGATCGTTGACCGAAAGGAAATCGAGCAATTCACTGGTGCTGCCCAAGAGCTGCAATTTGGATTGCTGTCCAAAGTCTTGCGAGAGGTTAATCACGCCCTGTCGGTCTAAAAATTGCAGGGCATTATAGGTCTGCTTGGACTGCAGTTGATAGGTCTGGCAAAACCGATTCAGGTTAAAAGCGTGTTGGGTATTAAAGCCATCGCCATAGGCGATTTGAAAGTAATTGTTGAGTTTTTTATACACCAATTTCAGGTATTCCTTGTCGAAAAGCGCCTGGTTAAACAGCTTTTTTGTCGCTTCGATATCGCTGGGTGCGAGCAATATGCTGGCAAAGGCCTTTTGGCCGTTTCGACCCGCACGACCCGCTTCTTGATAATAGCTTTCCAGGTTTTCGGGAAAGTGGTAGTGAACGACGGTTTTGACGTTGCTCTTGTCGATGCCCATTCCAAAGGCATTGGTCGCCACCATGACCAAGGTTTTTTCATCCAGCCATTGTTTTAATCTCTTTTTCTTTTCTGAGGCCGAAATACCGCCGTGAAAAAAGGTTGCCGAAAAGCCGAGTTGGTTTAGCTTGTTGGACAACTCCAGACAATCTTTTCTATTGCGCACGTAAACGATGGAGGGAAATGGGTTTTTTAGCAGGATTTTCTGCAGCGTATGCGCCTTGTTTTCCACTTGATATACCCCGTAAATCAGATTCTCCCGCAGAAAACTCTTTTTGAATACCGCAGGGTTTTTTAACCCCAAATGCGTGCAGATATCCTCTTGTACCAATTCATTGGCCGTTGCGGTGAGTGCGATAAAGGGAATGTTCGGAAAAAAGTCTTTCAAGGCAGCGAGCTTTAAATAGGCCGGACGAAAATCGTGCCCCCATTGAGATACGCAGTGGGCTTCGTCTATGGCAATGCTGTTTAAGGGCAGTTTCTTAATGCGTTCAATCACCCAGTCTTGTTGCAGTCGTTCTGGCGATACGTATAGCAACTTGGTGCCTCCGAATTCGCAATTGTCCAGGGTTGCGATCAGTTCGTCGGTGTGCATACCGCCAATCAGTGCTGCGGCCTTAATGCCTCTGTCGCGTAGGTTTCGAACTTGGTCGTCCATCAGCGCCACTAGGGGAGAGACCACCAAGCACAGTCCGGGTTTAATCAGTGCCGGAATTTGAAAGCAAATACTCTTGCCGCCACCTGTCGGTAAAAGCACAAAGGAATCTCTATTCGCCAAGATCGATTGTATGGCTGCATCTTGGGGTTGGCGAAAGCGGTCGTGTTTCCAGTACTTTTTAAGAATGTCAAGAGCTTGTTGCATACAGAAGTAGACTAGTGGGGATTTTCGTTATAAAAATACTAAAAATAATAAGGGTTGCAAAATTTATAATTGCAACCCTAGTGGTGTTATATCTTGTTCATGATAAAATCGATGCGATCGTCTACCGTAGCTCGAGGTACTTCTATGAGCTGGTAACCATAGCGCTCATAGGTTTCGACCAAGTGGTGGTGAATGAGCTGTGCCTGGTCAAAGTTCTCATAGCGCGCCTGATCACTTTCGTAGATGCTCTCCCAGGGAGGCAGTAAGAAAATGCGGTTGTAGGTGTGTTTTTTACAGGCCAGGTCAAAATCGGTGGGATAGCTGTCGCCGATATAGTGCATATAAGCCAGTACATCGGGGATACCGCGATCGATAAAGACAATTTCGTCGGCCTCCAAGGAGGCGTTTTCAAACTGTTTGATGCGTCCGTCGAGTAGCATTTGACTAAACAACAGCGGCTCGGTCAGAAATAACTGATCGATTCCCTGCTGCTGTGCTTCTAAGGTAACTTCTCTCGAAATTTCGGGATAGCAGATGTATCCCTTCTCGGACAATCCGTTGATAAGGGTTGTTTTTCCCGAGCCGGGACCGCCGATAATTAATATGATTTCTTTACTCACGATTTTGAAAATAAGGAGCAAATTTACGACAAATTGTTTATACGATAAAATTGTTTTTCAATTAGTGATTTTTTATATCTTTAATTATATATGCGTATATTTGCCTAATATAATAACTATGGATACTAATACAGAAGAGTTCTACATAAGGCTGAAAGACGAATTGGAGAAAGATACCAGTTGGCCTTCAGAGTACTTGTTTAAATTTATTGTGCCTTCAAGTTCAGAAAAAATCGCAACTATTGAAGCTTCTTTTGATGGCCAATCGGCAATTATACTAACTAAGGAATCCAGTACAGGTAAGTTTACCAGTGTTTCTATTAGAGTGGTGATGACCAGTCCGCAATTTGTGGTGGATAAATATGTCGAATTGTCTTCGATTGAAGGAATTCTCTCCTTATAAAATCTTAACATTAAATAGATTTCTTGAGCGGTTACTTCGAGCTATATTCTAGACTTTCGAAAGAACTTTTCTTTATATAAAATCTATCAATATTTTCTTAAAAATAATTTTAGAATGAAATTTAACTCTCAAGCTGCCGTAGCCGAATTGGAATACAATGCAGAAAGAAATCATTTGTTGATTCCAGAATACGGACGCCATTTACAGAAATTAATCGACCATGTGGTCAAAATTGAAAGCCGAGAAGAACGCAATAAAGCAGCGCATTACGTGATTGCTATTATGGGGAACTTAAATCCGCATTTGCGCGATGTGCCGGACTTTCAGCACAAGCTATGGGATCAGTTGTTTATGATGTCGGACTTTCGTTTGGACGTCGATTCCCCGTATCCGGTAGCGAGTAAGGAAACGGTTACCACCAAACCGGAACACCTGGATTATCCGCAGAATTTTCCCAAATACCGCTTTTATGGCAACAACATCAAATACATGATAGATGAGGCCAACAAGTGGGACGACGGAGAGATGAAAGACGCCTTGATTATGGTTATTGCCAACCACATGAAAAAGAGTTACCTCAGTTGGAATAAAGACACCGTAAAGGATGAAGTGATTTTTGAACATCTCTTGGAGTTGTCTAAGGGGAAGATCAATTTGCTCAAAACGGCAGAGGAGTTGTCGACAACTTCTGATTTGATTCGCGTCAATAAAAAGCAATCCAATAAAACAGTGCATACCAATACCCCTACAAAACCGAAACCCAAGTTTGTCAAGAGCAACAACCCTGTAAATAAAACCAAAAAAGCTTAAAAACGATCGCATGAGTACATTTGAAATTGAAGGAGGAATCTCTTTACATGGAGAAGTCATACCCCAAGGAGCAAAAAATGAAGCGCTGCAAATTTTATGTGCGGTACTATTAACGCCTGAGAAAGTAGTGATATCCAACATACCGGATATCATCGACATCAATAAACTGATTAGTTTGCTGAAAAAATTAGGAGTAAAAATAGAGTCATTGGCTGCGAATACCATGTCTTTTCAGGCGGATGAATTGAATTTGGTGTATTTGGAATCCGAAGATTTTAAAGAAGAGGGAAAGGCTTTGCGTGGATCGATTATGTTGGTGGGGCCTTTGTTGGCTCGTTTTGGCAAGGGGTTTATTCCAAAGCCAGGAGGGGACAAGATTGGACGTCGCCGTTTGGATACGCATTTTGAGGGTTTTATCAGTTTGGGTGCCAAGTTTCGCTACAACAAAGAAGAACATTTTTATGGGGTAGAGGCCGATGAACTCATCGGGACGTATATGCTGTTGGACGAGGCCTCGGTAACGGGTACGGCCAATATATTGATGGCTGCGGTGATGGCTACGGGAAAAACAACGATTTACAATGCCGCTTGTGAGCCTTATATTCAGCAATTGTGTAAGATGCTGATGCGTATGGGGGCAAAGATTACAGGAGTGGGTTCCAATCTGTTGGAAATCGAAGGTGTTCGCTCTCTAAAGGGATGTACACATGCGATTTTGCCAGACATGATTGAAATCGGTTCTTGGATAGGTCTGGCTGCGATGACCAAAAGCGAAATCACCATTAAGAATGTGGGTTGGGAATATTTGGGCGTGATACCCTCTTCGTTTAGAAAGTTGGGGATTACCCTAGAGCGCAGAGGCGATGATATCTATATACCCGCACATACCGATGGTTACGAAATTCAAAATTTTATAGACGGTTCCATATTGACGGTTTCCGACGCGCCTTGGCCGGGATTGACTCCCGATTTGCTGAGCGTTATTTTGGTGGTAGCCACTCAGGCGAGAGGGGAAATTTTACTGCATCAGAAAATGTTTGAAAGCCGCTTGTTTTTTGTCGATAAACTCATCGATATGGGGGCTAAAATTATATTGTGCGATCCGCACCGCGCAGTGATTATCGGACACGATTTTAAGTCGCAACTCAAGGCGACAAAAATGTCGTCTCCCGATATTAGAGCGGGGATTTCCCTGTTGATAGCAGCGCTGTCTGCCAAGGGAACGAGCGTGATTCAAAACATCGATCAAATCGATCGCGGTTATGAACGCATAGACGAACGACTTCGGGCTTTAGGAGCGCGTATCGAACGGGTATAGTAAAATAATAGTTGCATATAGGCTGTTTCTTTAGGGAGCGGCCTTTTTTTATGCCGGGAGTAGCCGTTCGGAATGGTAAAAAAAAATGCGCACTATAAGTATAGTACGCATTTTTAGGTTTTTTATAAAACGCTTAGAATTTATATCCTACAGATATTTGAATCACGGAGTTTTTATAATCTCCTAATTCTTTCTCTTTAGGTACCTTATTTAGACCTAGATTGTATCTTGCATCGGCAAAAACACCCATTGGAAGTTCATAACCAACACCAAAATTAAGACCAAAATCAACTGAGTTCAATTGACTTTTGATATTTCCGTCCACTTCTAAAGAACTTGAGGTTCCTGGAATTATGTCAGATGAACTAGAACCACTTCCACTCATTTCTCCTTTGATCAAGAAACCGATTTGCGGTCCAGCTTGAACACTCAATCCTTCTATTACATAGTATTTAGCCATGATCGGCACATTGATATAGTCCAGTTTTAATTCGCTTTTCGAATCAAAGTTCCCTCCGATACTTGGAAAACCTGGAATCGATGGCATATTCACAGAGTAACTGCTGCTCGTTTTTGAACCCTGAGTAGAGTATAAAAGCTCGGGTTGTACAGAGAATTTTTCATTGATGAATATCTCTACCAAACCACCTACGTGGAAGCCGGTTTTCATATCGCCATCGGTAACATTTGCAAAGTTAACCCCTGCTTTGGCTCCGATTTTAATGTCTGGAGTTTGTGCGTAAGTAGCACTGGTAAAAGCGGCAAATGCCATTAAAGAAAAGATAGTTTTTTTCATGTTGTAAAAATTTAGTTAAAGTTTATTTTGGAATTCAAATCTAGGTAAATGTTTTTTAAAAAAAAAGCAATATTCTGGATTTGTTTTAATTTTTTTGCTAGATTTTGTTTTTTATTTTGTTAAATATGTCAGTTTTTTGATTTTAATCGTTTTGGCAACGGATGAAAGTTATGTTAAATGTTGTGTTCGCCTTGCAGCTGCTTTCTTTAAAAAAACCTCCAATCGCCGCTATAGCTCGAATTCATTGGAGAAAGGGCGTAGTCTGACCCGGACCCTTCACGCGGCTCATCACTTTCTTGTCCGTATTTCATCTGGAGTAAAAATAATAAATTTTATTTACTAATAAGTGTTAAATAAGGATTTTTTATATGTTAATGTGTAGTAAATAATTGTTTTAAGCAAACAATGTATTGTTTTTGGTGATTTTTTTAAAACAAAGAAAACTTTTTATGATTTTAAGAAAGTATCTAAAGAATTAGTGAGAGCAATACGGGGTGTTTTCGCTTATTTTTGAATCAAGTCTAAGAACTTGATTCCCACCACGATTCCCTGATCTTTAAAACTGCCTTGATAAGCGCGGAAGTAATCAATTCTAAAGAATCTGAAGTTGCCAAAGCCAAAATTATTCAAACCGATGCTCCATTCGTGATAGGGTTTTTCGCCGGGTATATACAATTGATGTGAACCCACTACGATGGAATAACGCAGTTGGTTTAACAACGGAATCTTATTTAATATATATCCCTTGAAATCGTGCTCAATATGGGCTTGAAAATACGATGAATTCGTGCTGTGACTGTAGTAGGGCAAGAGGTTAAATTGGTTGTCGTAAGTCGTGTTGGAGCCTACAAAGCTCTGGTTGGCATTGAAGTGTTTGTAGTCCATAAAGGCCAGTTCATTGCCGTCGAAAAACTTACCGGCATCCAATCCCAGCGATAGTTTCCCGTAATTCAACAACGAGCGGTTGTATTTGGTAGAAGCCGATAAAAAGTCAAAATTGTATTTGGACAAGCTCGACGAAAAGCCCTTTTCGTAGTTTAGAGACAGCATCGGGTAGTCCGAACTCGGGATGTAGATTTTTTTATTGGGGTAGCTGACTACTTTTTTGTCAAATACAATGTCGATACCCAGTTTCATTTTTAAGATGTTGTTTTCGTCAAAACCCGGATTTACAAAATCCGCTCCGTCGATCGGGTTATTGGATTCAAAGACTTTGTCTTTGATAAAAGGGGAGCGTTTCATATTGTTGAAAAGCGGTTTGCGGTTTGCGTATTCCAAGGACCCCGTCATTCTTAAACCGGTAAAGGCGTATTGTTCGTATTCGAATTTGACGAAATCCTTTTGGTAAAATCGCGCGAAGTTCTCTCCAAACCAGGACGAACCGATGGAGTTGATCAGGTTTTTAATCGGCGCTTGGTCTTGTCCAAACTGCTCGACTGTCATCCCGCCCGAAAAATTGATTTTGTTGTAGTCGATCTTGTTGAATAGATGCGAGGCGTAGGCCGAGAATCGGGGTTTGTTTTCCGCGATGCCGTAATTGAGCAATACGCCGACTTCGGTTTTTGCCGCATCATTCGCCTCCTTGCTGTAGGCTACTCCTGTGGTCACATTAAAGCCTTGTACGGCATTAAAGGCGAAAGTAGATAACAGTCCCCGGTACGACCATTTGGTGCTGTTAAACGAGTTTTTATGCTCGTAGCCCTTGATGAGTTTAAACAGCGTAAATCGATTGTTTACGCGGTCGATTGAGTCCAAGTATACTTTAGTACTCTTGGCTTCTAGCAGGCTTTCCTTGTATTCGTAGTTGTGTTTTTCGTCTAGTGTTAAGGGGATGGGCCGTATGGATTCCCAATACTGCGGATCTCTTTTGTTGGAATCTTGGGCGAAGTGTATCAATTCCCGATTGAAGGTGCGATTGGGAAAGGTGTCTACTTCGCGATAGTTGGAATAGACATAGCTGAATTTACTCGAAAAGTCAAAAACGAGAATTTTCCCCTTAAAGTTTAGCGACTGTATGTTTTTTGTCCAGTTGTTTGCGCTTTCGTTAAAGATAAAGCTTTGTTGCAGTTCAAAGGTCTCTACCATGGGGTAGTTGATGCTGCTGCCGCTTATTTTGGCGTCTACGGCGTAAATGGCCCAGGATTGATCAACAATGTATATATAACCGTCTATCACCGGCTCACTCGTTCGTTTGGGGCTGGCCGCAATCTTGTAGATCAAATGGTCGTTGGCGTCTTTAAAACTGCTTTCCAGTATGAAATTGTAATAACTCGAGGCCGTGGGAGACAAGGGCGAAATCAACCGGATTAAAGGGTTGGGGTCGCTTTTGTAAAAATCGAAGTTCACGGTAATCGCCGAGTTAAACGAAAAGCCTTTGTTGTTTCCGCTTACCTTGGAGGCGATGATTTCCTCCTTCATCTGATGGGGCTTTTCAACGGAGATTTTCGATACGGTTTCGGACAGGTAAATCAAGTTGCGCTTGAGGGAATCCGAAACCAATTCCGGATCGATATCCTTTATTTTCTGACCCAAATACTTTTCTCGATCGGTATTGAGGCGAATAAAGCCTTTGGAATAAAAGTCCAAGGTGTGTTTTTTCATGCCGTTGGCATTGGCCGTTCGGTTTTTACTGGCCAATTTCATGATGCGCACCGCCGGGTCGATCAGGGGTTTGCGACTTACCTTAATCTCGGGCAGTTGGCTCTCTTCGGGCATCAACTGTATGTTTACTTTTTGAACTTGTCGGCTAATTGTTACGGTTATCGTTTTGGATTGGAATCCCAAGGATTGAAATACGAGTTGATAAACGCCGTTTTTTGGATTGTGGAGTTCATAGCGTCCCTCTTCATTGGTCGAAGTGCCTATAGTGGTGTCTTCAAAATACACCGAAACCTCGTCTAGGGGACTTCCGTCGATTGAAGTGACCTTTCCTTTTATTTGTGCGTAACTGTATACGGAGAATAAGAAGAGAAATATGGGGAGTATTTTTCTCATATTAAGATTATCGGGGAGTTAGAAATGAGGCGATGGCCAATTGGTAGCCTTGCAGTCCAAAGCCACTTATCACCCCCTTGCAAACGGGGGAAATATAGGAATGCTGTCGAAAGTCCTCACGAGCATGGGTATTGGAAATGTGTACTTCAACAACTGCAGTGCGGATGGCGCTAATCGCATCGGCTAAGGCTATGGAAGTATGGGTATAGGCTGCGGCATTGAAAACTATGCCGTCGTATTCGAATCCGCATTCGTGTAATTTGTTGATCAATTCGCCTTCTACATTGCTTTGAAAGTAAGTGAACGCAATTTGTGGATAGGTTGCTTTTAACTGCTCCAAGTAGACTTCAAAACTCAGTGCGCCGTAAATATGAGGTTCTCTAGTTCCCAGTAAATTTAAATTGGGACCGTTCAGAATTAGTATTCTCATCTTGTGTTTAGGTAATGGGGTTAAAATGCACGACTAATATATTATAATGTTTTTTAATAATCGCGATAGTAGGGGATGTTTTTACAATAAAAACCCTAGGGATATTTGTCCAACGGCATTTTTAACGTTGCTGTCTTCGGCAATTTTAGTCAGTCCAAAGCCATAGCGGGCCTGTATAAAAACGCTTTGAGTTAGCTTTAGACCCAAACCGGCAATGATGGCCGTTTCGTACGAATTGGTATCGCCGGGTTTGAATTCGTTTTTTTTGCTCATCAAAAATGAAAACTGAGGACCCGCCTCTAGGGTAATGCTGCGATTGAGGTTTATTTTGGCCAGTACGGGTATGGCGATATAGCCCAGCTTACTCTTGATCTCTCGCGTGATGTCGCCAACGGTGTTTTGATAATTCGCCCCTACAGTCGAATACAGTAATTCGGGTTGTAAGGCAAGCTTTTCTGTCAGTCGCAATTCGGCGGTCGCGCCAAAGTGAAAACTGGTAATCGCATCGGAGGAAACGCTTTTTCCCGTGAAATTGGCGTAGTTCACGCCTCCTTTAAGTCCAAAGCTTAGGATTTGTGCTGTTGTTCCCCATCCACTAAGTAATATTAGTATAAATAAAACTGTTTTTTTAATCATTTTAACGGTTTTTTAAGAGTATAAATTAATTATATAAGATATTGTTTGATAATATGTTAATGTAAAAATACGGACTTTTGTGTTGCCTAAATGTTATTTTTAAGTAAAAAAATCATTTTTACTCCTGCAAGATAGCTAAATTTGTCTTGTTAATAATTCAAAATAACTATCATGAAAAAAATTGTACTCTCAGTAGCTGCAGTATTCGCATTCGGATTTGCTGCGCAAGCTCAAGAAAAATCAGTTTATGGTTTTAAACAATCAGATGTGTTCTTAGAAGGAAGCTTCGGAATTAAATCAACGACATTTAAACCAGAAGTAGGGGATAAAGTGAATGTAACGTCTTTTAACGTAAACCCGAAAATCGGTTATATGTTGAGTGATAAAGTAGCTGTAGGGGTTTCTGCAGCCTTTGGTAAAAACAGTACTTTAGACGAAGTTTTTGAGGATAGATACGGATTGAACAGCGATTTCTTTGCTGGAGATCACGTGAAAAACACTTATGCTGGCGTTTTTGGTCGTTATAACTTCTTGCAATTGGGTAACCGTTTTACAACGTATACTGAAGTGGGAATTGGCTTTAACCAATTCAAGGGGAATACCATGGAAAATTCAATGACACCTTCATATTCAGCAGAGATTTCTGGTGTTAAAGCTGGTTTGACTCTTGGATTTAATTACTTTGTAACGCCTAGTATTGCTTTGTCTTTTAATTTAGGTGATGTGTTTGCTTATGAGTCTTACAACTTAAAAGTAGACGGTTCTAAAGAAGCGACAATTAGCAATACCGAATCCAACTTAAACGTGTTCAATAACTTCTTTGACAACGCTAAATTTGGTATGACTTACAAATTCTAATCACAGAATGGATAAATTGCCTTAAAAGGCCCTCCTGTCGGAGGGTCTTTTTTTTGTTTAAGTGTTTTTTTTAGTTGAAATTTACAGGGGTTTAACCTTCTAAACAAAAGCCATGTTCGTGCAACAACAGCAAGTAGTATCCTGGGATTCTTACCTCGCGCTTTACAAGAGGTATTTAAAGCTCGAGCGCGGTTTGTCGGAAAATACCTTAGTCAGTTATGAGTTAGACGTTTTAAAGCTGTTTCGCTATTTGCGGGACAACGATATGACGTTGTCCATTACGGCGGTGGATGAAGCGGATATACAGCAATTCTTATATGCGATTTCCGCTTGGATTGCACCCACTACGCAATCGCGAATCATTTCGGGACTCAAGGGGTTTTTTGGTTTTTTGGTGTTGGAAAAATACATCGAACAGTCGCCTATGGATTTGGTCGAGATTCCCAAGTTGGGAAGGAGTTTGCCCGAGGTTTTATCTACCGAGGAAATCGACCTTTTGGTTGCGCAAATCGACGGGAATTCAAAGGAGGGCTATCGCAATCGGACCATAGTGGAAACCCTATACAGCTGTGGATTGCGGGTGTCGGAATTGGTGCAGTTACGCCTGTCTGATTTGTTTTTTGACGAGGGATTTATTCGCATTATCGGCAAGGGAGCCAAACACCGCTTGGTGCCTATAGGTGCGGGAACCATGGCCTATATACAGCAGTATATAGCCGAAATTCGCAGTGGACAAACGGTTTCAAAAGCCTCGTCGGACATCGTCTTTCTCAATAGGCGTGGCGCTCAGCTAACCCGAGCGATGATATTTACCATCGTCAAGAGATTGGCCTTAAAGGCCGGATTGAGCAAAAATGTCAGTCCGCATACCTTTCGTCATTCCTTTGCTACCCATCTGTTGGAGAATGGAGCCGATATACGGGCCATTCAGCTGATGTTGGGGCATGAGTCTATCACGACTACCGAAATCTATACACACGTCAACCGCGCGCATCTGCGCAAGGTTATGGACGATTTCCATCCTCGAAACACTAGCGTCCTAGACTGATCGTGTAGTAGCGCGCATTATTCATTGATCCGGGCTCGTCTCTATGGTGCCTTGGTGTTTTTAGCTTTCTTGTACGCGCTGTTTTGCAGCCGTGTAGTACGCTGAAAAACCGTTGGCAATACGGCATAAAAAAAGCCCCATTTTCATGAGGCTTTCGTTTATTTGGCGATATTGACGGCTCGAGTTTCTCGAATAACCGTTATCTTAACCTGACCGGGATAGGTCATTTCTGTCTGAATTTTCTGAGAGATATCGAAGGATAGCGTAGAAGCCATTTCGTCCGATACTTTTTCGCTTTCCACGATAACGCGCAATTCGCGTCCCGCTTGAATGGCGTAGGCATTTTTAACACCGTTGAACTCCTGTGCGATACCTTCCAAATCCTTTAATCTTTGGATGTATGAATCCAACACCTGACGTCTGGCTCCTGGTCGAGCTCCTGAAATAGCATCACATACTTGGATGATAGGAGAGATGAGGGAAGTCATTTCAATTTCGTCGTGGTGGGCACCAATAGCGTTGCAAACCTCTTCTTTTTCGCCGAATTTCTCCGCCCATTGCATTCCCAAAATCGCGTGAGGCAATTCGCTTTCGGTTTCTGGAACCTTACCGATATCGTGTAAAAGACCGGCTCTTTTGGCCAACTTCACGTTTAGTCCTAATTCTGCAGCCATCAATCCACAAAGCTTAGCCACCTCTCTCGAGTGTTGTAGCAAGTTTTGTCCGTAGGAAGAGCGGTACTTCATACGGCCGATGATTTTAATCAATTCCGGATGTAAACCGTGTATCCCTAAGTCGATCACGGTGCGTTTTCCGATCTCGATGATTTCCTCGTCGATTTGCTTGGCTGTTTTTGCCACGACCTCTTCGATACGAGCCGGGTGAATACGTCCGTCGGTAACGAGTCGGTGTAGTGATAATCTGGCGATTTCCCTTCTAACGGGGTCAAAACACGAGAGAATAATAGCTTCTGGGGTGTCGTCAACAATGATTTCTACTCCTGTAGCGGCTTCGATAGCGCGAATGTTTCGCCCCTCTCTACCGATAATACGTCCTTTGACATCGTCGGATTCAATGTTGAATACCGATACACAGTTTTCTACCGCCTCTTCTGTACCTACACGTTGAATGGTGTTGATAATGATTTTTTTGGCTTCTTGCTGTGCGGTCATTTTAGCCTCTTCAATGGTGTCTTGTATAAAGGACATCGCATTGGCTTTGGCTTCGTTTTTCAGGCTTTCGATGATTTGGTTTTTGGCCTCATCGGCAGAAAGACCCGATATGATTTCCAATTGCTCTACTTGACTTTTGTGTAGTCTTTCCACATCTTCGTGTTTCTTTTCTACGATTTCAAGCTTGGTTTCGTACTCCTTTATTTTTTTATCTCCTTCTTCGTTTGATTTTTTAGCCTTGGCCAACTCACTCGAAATTTGAGATTCCTTATCTCTAGTTCTCTTTTCGGCCTCTGCAATTTTCTTGTCTCTCGACAAAATTACTTGCTCGTGCTCTGCTTTAAGCTCGATAAACTTCTCTTTGGCTTGCAGCATTTTTTCTTTCTTCAAACTCTCCCCATCGGCTCGGGCATCTTTTAAAAGCGTTTTCGCCTCGTTTTTCGCATTCTTTAAAATGGAAGATGCATTGTTTTTTTCTAGGTACTTTGCTATGGCAAAGCCGACTACTATTCCTAGTATTAATCCCCCGATAATTAATATTGTATCCATATTTGTTTGTGTAATTATAAAAAAAAAGCCCACATTAGGGGTGGTTGTATAAACTCGTAATATGACAAGTTTTGAGCTATCTTGCTGTTCAAGGATCTGCGCGAGGCAGCGTGCTTTAGAAGCAATGATTCACTCATTTTAATTTGTTAGCGTTGAGTTTATCAAACAGGTACTAATGTGGGCAGTATCTTAGTTTTATGTTAAAGAACGTGTTATTTTAATAGGATCTTATCCAATCTTTCATTCATTTGTTGTAAGCGATCAATAGCTTGTGTATAGTTGTCAGAAACATCGATTTTCTTCTGCTCTGTCTGTGCGGCAAATTGTAAGGCGCACATGGCCAAAACATCTTGTTTGTCGCGAACTGCGTAATTCTCTTCAAACTGATGAATCATCGTTTCAATCTTTTTTGAGGCCGTCCGTAGTCCTTCTTCTTGCGAATAATCAACCGTTAGTGGATATATCCGATCGGCAATAGAAACTTTGATTTTTAATTTCTGATCCATAATCACTCTTTATTATTCAGAGAGCTGTGCTATACAATTGTCTATTTCTCGTATTAATGAATTTATCTTGAGTTTCGTATCTCTTTTGTTTTCGTCATTGCCCAGTAATGAATTGGCTAATTTTAGGGAATCATACCGCGTTTCTATACCGTGATATGCCTCGTCTAAATTTTTAATTTTCTCCCTTGATTGATTCAGTTCGCGCAGCAGTGTTGCATTCTCAACTTCCAAAGCATCAAGCTTTTGTACCAGTCTCGTAAACTTACTTTCTAGAGAATCTATGATTTCATTAAGTTCACTCATTGTACTATTCTTCATTACATGATTGCACAAAGTTAATATTACTATCTCTAAATAAAAAAAAAATAGGATAAAAAATTGAAAATTCTTTATTGTTAAATAATTTACAGATATTTAAGCTAAGTTTATTTTTTCCTAAACAGTTTATTAGGCATTAGTTATTTTTATAATTTAGCACAAATTGCAATGATGAGACCATTTCTATTAGTACTACTCGCTTCTTCTTGGTGTTTTGCCCAGAATTATCCCAAGGATTATTTTTCCAGCCCTTTAAAGATCGACTTAATTCCCTCCGGTACCTTTGGTGAATTGCGAAACAATCACTTTCACGCCGGATTGGACATCCGTACCCAGCAGCGCATCGGCCTGCCGATATATGCGCCTGCCGATGGCACGGTATCGCGTATTAAAGTATCGACCTTTGGTTATGGAAAAGCCTTATATATCAATCACCCGGGCGGCTACACTACAGTATATGGACATTTGAATGCGTACAATCAGCCCATAGGCGATTTTGTGCGCAACCAGCAATACGCCGCCAAGAAATTCGAGATTGAATTGTTTCCCAGGGCGGGGGAGCTGCGGGTTAAAAAGGGTGAACTCATCGGCTTTACCGGAAATACCGGGGGTTCGGGCGGTCCGCATTTGCACTATGAATTTCGCGACACCAAAACCGAAAAAATTATTAACCCGTTGCACTTCGGTCCCCGTGATATGGTCAAGGATTCTCAGTCGCCTATAGTCAATGGACTGCTGGTATATCCCATAGGAGACCAAGCGGTGGTCAATCAATCGCAAAAGCCGGTAGCGCTGACTTTAACCAAGCAGCAGGACGGTTCGTTTTTGACGAATGCCGTGCGGGGAGTGGGAAATATCGGCTTTGCGGTCAATGCCTACGACAAATCCGACATCAACAGCGGCAACAACGGCATCTATGCGATGGAAACTTTTTTAAACGGCGCAGCGTTTTACAGCTATCAATTTGATACTTTTGCCTTTGATGAATCGAGATTTGTCAATGCCCTCATCGACTATGAGCGCTATATCAAGACCAAGCAGCGCTTTCAAAAACTGTTTTTCAGCAAGCCTTATGGTTTGTCTTTGATTCGTGCTGCTAATAAGGGCAATGGACAACTGTCACTCGCGGCGGCTGGATCTTGGAGTTATAGAATTGAAATTTCGGATTTCAACAAGAATAAAACGATTATTCACGTGCCTATAGATTATGCGGAAGAAGCGGTAGTTGTAAAAGAGACGCGGGAAAAGACCGACTTGTTTATTCAAGCCGAGCGCGATTATATCTTTGAACGCGAAAACGTGGTGGTGGAGTTTCCGGCAAATGTTTTTTACGACGATTTTTATTTAAAACTCGCCGTAAAGGATCAGGTGTTACAGCTGCACGACGAGACCGTTGCGCTACACAAGAATATCACGATTAAGTTTGACCTGACGAACGCCAAGGGGATCAATTTGGAAAAAGCGTTTATCGGACGTGTTTCAAACGGGAAAAAAGAGTATTTTACCACCCAGAAAAAAAACGGTGTTTTTTCGATCAGAACACGCGATTTTGGACAGTATCAAATCTTTGAAGACGCGGTGGCTCCGCAAATTACCAAACCCAATTTTGTGACGGGTGCCGAATTGGATCGAACCAAAAAACTGGTTTTTTCCGTGAGCGACGCCTTGTCTGGAATGGGTCAGATAGAAGCCTTTATCAACGATAAATGGGTGCTGATGGATTACGATTACAAGACCAATCTGATCGAGCACGCCTTAAGTGATGGAGTTGCGACCACGGGTAAAAACGATATTAAAATCATAGCGACGGACCGAATGGGGAATACCGCCACATTTGAAAGTTACTTTTTTATAAAATAAAAAATTAGACTCTTGAAAAAAATTAAAGCGCTTTCAATCGCCCTGTGTATGTTGTTTTGTATGGCAACCTATGCACAACAAGCTCGAATCAAAGGACTTGTTCTCAACGAAAATCAATTGCCCGTCGTCGGGGTTACCATAGTAGCTGCCGGTATACAAGTGACGACCAATGAAAACGGCTTTTATGTCTTTGCCATAGAAGCGGAACAGGACTATCAATTGCACTTTACCCATATCGGTTATAAAAATGCCTGGGTGTCGATGCGCTTAAAGCCCAATGAAGATCACGAACTCAATTTGATCTTGATTCGCGATACCCAGTCCCTAGACGAAATCGTCATTAAAAACCCCACCGATCGGGTGTTGGGGGCCACGGTTATTTCGCCGGTATTGCTGCGTCGAATTCCGGGGGCTAATGCCGGAATTGAAAACATATTAAAAACCCTACCCGGAGTGTATTCCAATAACGAATTGAGCACCCAATACGCGGTTCGCGGCGGTAATTACGACGAGAATTTGGTTTATGTCAACGAAATTGAAGTGTATAAACCGTTTTTAATTCGATCGGGTCAACAAGAGGGCTTGAGTTTTACCAATACCGATATGGTGGATAAGGTTCATTTTTCCGCAGGGGGATTTCAAGCGAAATACGGCGATAAACTCTCTTCTGTGTTGGATATTACCTACCGCAACCCCACGGTTTTTAAAGCTGCGGTGGAGGCGAGTTTTTTAGGGGGCTCGGTCACGGTAGATTGGGTTTCAAAAAATCAGAAGTGGAATACGATTTCCGGAGTGCGCTATAGAAACAACAAGCTCTTGGTCAATAGCCAGGAAACCGAAACGAATTTTAGCCCGACCTTTGTCGATTTTCAAACCTTGGTCAATTTCAATGTGTCCACCAAGTGGCAGTGGAGTTTTTTGGGAAACATCTCTCAGAACAAATACCACTACGAACCCTTGTCGCGACAAACGAATTTCGGTACCATCGACAATCCGACGGCCTTGTTGGTCAATTATCAAGGGCAGGAGAAAGACGAGTATTTAACGCTTTTCGGCGCTTTAAAAGCCGTTTACCAGTGGAATGATTATACCAAGTTAAAATTTATCGCCACGACCTACCACACTCAGGAGAAAGAGCATTTTGACATATTGGCTTCTTACCGCCTGGGCGAAGTCGATACCAATATGGGATCCGAAAACTTTGGAGGGGTCACCTATAGTCGGGGTGTGGGATCGCAGTTAAACCACGCTAGAAACGATTATGATGCGCTTATTTTCAATGCGGAGGTCAAGGGGTTTCACGACAAAGACCAACAGCAGTTGGAATGGGGTGTGAAATTTACGAGAGAGGATATTAGAGACCGTTTAGCGGAGTGGGAAGTGATTGATTCGGCGGGCTTTTCCCTGCCAGCGCCGCTGATCGATTTGAGAAATGAACAACCGTACCAACCGTATTATGGGCCTTTGGAGCCTTACCAAAACGTGTATGCGCGCAACGATTTGACCATTGATCGGCTTTCGGCTTATGTGCAGTGGAGTTACCGCATGGATATAGGCGAAACCGAATTGTGGATGAACGCCGGTGTCCGCGGCCATTGGTGGCAAGCGGATAACGGACTAGAGCAGTCGAACTCCAAGATGATTGTCAGTCCTCGCGCCCAGGTTTCTGTCAAGCCCAATTGGAATGCGGATATGGTTTTTCGCCTGTCTGGAGGCTGGTATGCACAGCCGCCATCATACCGCGAAATGCGCGCTATGGACGGAACGCTCAACCTAAACCTGGAGGCTCAAAAAGCGATTCACTTGGTCGTGGGTAACGACTTTAGTTTTGTGCTGGGGCAGCGTCCTTTTAAATTGACTACCGAGGTGTATTATAAAAACCTGACCGATGTCAATACCTATACTTTGGAAAACGTGCGCATTCGATATCACGCAGACAACGAGGCAAAGGCCTTTGTCTATGGAGCAGATGTGCGTTTAAATGGCGAAATTGTACCGGGTACCGAGTCGTGGTTGAGTTTTGGTTACCTCAAAACCGAAGAGAATTACCGAGATCAGGGGTATATTGCCCGGCCTACCGATCAGCGACTGAAGTTTGGATTGTTGTTTCAGGATTATATGCCACAGATTCCCAATCTAAAAATGTATTTGAATTTGGTGTACAACACTGGATTGCCGGGGGGATCGCCCTCTTACGCGGATGCGTATCAATACCAAACCCGCTTAAAGGACTACCGCCGAGCGGATGCCGGTTTTTCTTATGTGTTTAAAGATGCTAAAATTGGCCTCGACAAAAGCTGGTTGACGCCCTTTGAAGAGCTCACTCTGGGGTTTGAAATCTACAATTTGTTCGACAACCAAAATGCGATAACCAATACTTGGGTGCGGGATGTGTATTCAAAAGTGCAGTACGGAATTCCAAATTATATGACCACAAGGACGTTTAATCTTAAAGTTAATATGCGCCTGTAATTTTTTTGAAAGCTAGCGTAATTATTTTTATATTTGATAGGATAAAAAGGAAGTGATGAAAAAGTTAAAAGGTATAGCGGTAATCTTGGTTTTGATGGGTTTTGTTTCTTGTAAAAAAGATGCGGATCAACCAAAAGTGATTTATGAAGAGAAAAAGGTATCTGTGCGAGAACCTCAAAAAATAGACAGTACTCAAATTAAGATTGCGGATTTGCCTATATTGATGGAGGGAACTAAATATTTGATTCATCCCATTGGCGATGTACGGGTTTACGACGTTAGCTCAAAATACGGTTCGACCAAAGTCAATCAGGTTTCCTATGCGATTTCCAATTACAACCGGTACGAACTCACGGGATATTTTCAAAACCTGATGTTTCAGCACATGGATTCCACGCATTTGCGTCCGCTTACCGATCAGGTTATTCAGATACAAACCGTAACTTTTCTGAGCACCATAGCCGAAAAGACCAAAAAGAAAGTCCTCGTTTACACCATAGTGGATCAGGATACCAATCGCGATGGTAAAATCGATTCCAACGACATTAAGTCTTTGTATATCAGTTTAAACAACGGGACTAAATTCACCAAGCTCTCCGAAGATTTGCACGAACTCTTGGATTGGAGTGTGATTGATTCCCAAAGTCGCTTGTATTTTAGAACCATAGAGGATATCAATAAAAATGGCGCTTTTGACAATAAGGATGCCGTGAATTATTTCTTTGTCGATTTGAATACCGACGCTTGGAAAATAGAATCGTACAACCCCATGGGGCATTAATAGCTTATTCGCTAGTTTCCCCAAGGCACTTTAATTTCCAGAATGCGTTCCATTTCCGAATTAGATAGGTATTGATCTCGAATCTTCTGCAATCCAAGGCGAATCCGCGCATCAGTGCATTGACGCATCCGCTTTTCGCTCGTTTTCGTTAGGTATGGCGGGTTTTAAATTTAATAAGTACTAATTTCGCATCCTCCGAACCCAAGGCGCATCAGCGCATCAACGAATGGACGCATCCGCTTTTAACTATTTTCCACAAGGCATTTCAATTTCCGAATTAAAAAAGTACAACTCTCACATCCTCCGCATCCAAGGCGAATCAACGCATCCGCAAATGAATGCATCTGCTTTTCGTTCGTTTTCGTTAGGTATGGCGGGTTTTAAATTAAATAAGTACTGATTTCGCATCCTCCGAACCCAAGGCGCATCAGTGAATCCGCAAATGGACGAATCCGCTTTCAGTCATACACTTCAATTTCCGAATTAAAAAAGTACCCCTCTCACATCCTCCGCATCCAAGGCAAATCCGCGCATCAACGAATGGACGCATCAGCGAATGGACGCATCCGCTTTCAGCCATACACTTCAATTTCCGAATTAGATAAGTACCCCTCTCACACCCTCCGAAATCAAGGCAAATCCGCGCATCAGCGAATGGACGAATCCGCGCATGAACGCATCCGCAAATGGACGCATCCGCTTTCATCCATACACTTCAATTTCCGAATTAAAAAAGTACTCCTCTCACATCCTCCGAATCCAAGGCGAATCAACGCATCCGCGAATGGACGAATCCGCGCATGAACGCATCCGCAAATGGACGCATCCGCTTTCATCCATACACTTCAATTTCCGAATTAAAAAAGTACCCCTCTCACATCCTCCGAACCCAAGGCAAATCAACGCATCAACGAATCAAAGCATCCGCTTTTAACTATTTTCCGCAAGTCATTTCAATTCCGAATTAAAAAAGTACAACTCTCACATCTTCCGCGATCCAAGGCGAATCAACGCATCAGCGAATGAACGCATCCGCGCATCGACGCATCCGCAAATAAAAAAGGTCGCATCTTTCGAGGCGACCTTTTTATTGAATGGAATAATATTATCTGCTTAAGTACATTTTGCGTCTCGAATAGATTTCGTAAAACTGATCGTCTTTGAGGTCGTCTATAAACAAGATGCTTTCTCCTGTGGATTTCATCTCGGGGCCTAGTGCTTTATTGACATTTCTAAATTTGTCAAAAGAGAATACCGGGCTTTTGATGGCATATCCTTTTAATTGTGGATTAAAATTGAAGTCGGTTACTTTTTTATGACCGAGCATTACTTTAGTAGCATAGTTTACATACGGTTCTCCGTAGGCTTTTGCAATAAAAGGAACGGTTCTCGACGCTCTAGGGTTGGCTTCAATAATATACACGATATCGTCTTTAATCGCAAACTGTATGTTGATTAAACCCACGGTTTTTAATGCGATAGCGATTTTATGTGTGTGGTCTTTGATCTGTTGTAAAACAAATTCTCCCAAGTTAAATGGAGGCAACATGGCGTGGCTGTCACCGGAGTGTACACCACAAGGCTCAATGTGTTCCATAATACCGATAATGTATACGTTTTCACCGTCGCAAATAGCATCTGCTTCCGCTTCGATGGCACCGTCTAAATAATGGTCTAAAAGGAGCTTATTTCCAGGAATGGAGTTGAGCAAGTCGATTACGTGTTCTTCCAGTTCCTTTTTGTTGATAACGATCTTCATTCCTTGGCCTCCCAACACATAAGAAGGGCGTACCAATAATGGGAAGTCTAAGCTATCGGCCAATTCCAAAGCTTGATCGGCGGTTTGCGCGATACCAAATTGAGGAAAAGGAATTTTTAATTCTTCAAGTAGGGCAGAGAATCTACCGCGATCTTCGGCTAAATCCAACGCGTCAAAACTAGTTCCGATAATCTTAATGCCGTTGCGCTCTAATTTTTCGGCTAGTTTTAAAGCCGTCTGACCTCCGAGTTGTACAATAACACCTTCGGGTTTTTCATGGCGAATGATGTCGTAAATATGCTCCCAGAATACCGGTTCGAAGTACAATTTGTTCGAAGTGTCAAAATCGGTGGATACCGTTTCGGGATTACAGTTGATCATGATGGTTTCGTATCCGCATTCTTCTGCGGCCAAAACACCGTGAACACAAGAGTAATCAAATTCGATTCCCTGTCCGATTCGGTTGGGTCCAGAGCCCAAAACTATGATTTTCTTTTTGTCGGAAACGATGCTCTCATTGGCCACATATCTCGTGCCGTCTGGTTTTTCGATTTCCGCTTCAAAAGTCGAGTAGTAATACGGAGTTTTTGCTGGAAATTCAGCAGCACAGGTATCTACGAGTTTAAATATGCGGTTGACCTTCATCTCGTCGCGTAAAGCGTGTACTTTACTCTCCAAGGTGTTGAGCATGTGTGCGATTTGGCGGTCGGCAAATCCCTTTTGTTTTGCCTCTAAGAGCAATTCTTTAGGCAGGGTGTCGATCGCGTATTTGGAAACTTCTTTTTCCAATAAATAGAGCTCTTCGTATTGCTTTAAGAACCACATGTCAATTTTGGTGATTTCGTGGATTCTGCTCAACGGTATACCGTGTTGGATGGCATCGTAGATTACGAATACGCGATCCCAGCTGGCATGAGTCAATTTATCGATGATTTGGTCGTAGTTGGTATAACCCTTTCCGTCGGCACCCAAACCGTTTCTCTTGATCTCGAGCGACTGTGTGGCTTTGTGTAGGGCTTCTTGGAACGAACGTCCAATTCCCATCACTTCCCCTACAGATTTCATCTGAAGACCTAAGGTGCGGTCGGCTCCTTCGAATTTGTCAAAATTCCAACGAGGTATTTTTACAATCACATAATCCAGGGTCGGCTCAAATAAAGCGGAAGTCGATTTGGTGATTTGATTTTGCAATTCGTCTAGGGAGTATCCCAAGGCTAGTTTGGTCGCAATTTTGGCGATCGGGTATCCGGTTGCTTTAGAAGCTAAGGCAGAAGAACGCGATACGCGGGGGTTGATTTCAATGGCGACAATGTCTTCTTTTTCGTCGGGAGATACCGCGAATTGAACGTTACATCCTCCGGCAAAATTCCCGATACTGCGCATCATCTTGATCGATAGGTCGCGCATTCTCTGAAAGGTTCTATCGGATAAGGTCATCGCTGGTGCTACGGTTATACTATCGCCCGTGTGGATGCCCATAGGGTCCATGTTTTCGATGGTACAAATGATGACTACGTTATCATTTTTGTCGCGCAACAATTCCAATTCGTATTCTTTCCATCCGAGTAGCGCTTTGTCGATAAGCACTTCGTGAATAGGAGATGCTTCGAGTCCACGAGTCAATAGGTCGTCAAAATCCTCGGCTTTGTGTACAAAGGCGGCACCGGTACCACCTAGGGTAAACGACGGACGTATCACTAGGGGGAAACCAAATTCCTGAGCGATTTCTTTTCCTTCGAGAAAAGAAGTTGCCGTTTTGGCCGGAGCAGTAGGAACGTCGATTCGCTGAAGTAATTGTTTGAATTGCTCGCGGTCTTCCGTGATGTTAATCGCGTTGATGTCAACACCAATTAAACGCACGTCAAAATCCTTCCAAATCCCTTTTTCATCGGCTTCTAAACACAGGTTCAATGCGGTTTGCCCACCCATGGTTGGCAGTACAGCATCGATTTCCGGGTGCTCTTTTAAAATCTCGATTAACGATTTTGTAGTTAGGGGTTTTAGATAAATATGGTCCGCCATGGAGGGGTCGGTCATAATCGTAGCTGGATTCGAATTGATCAAAATAACTTTGATTCCCTCTTCTCTTAACGAGCGAGCGGATTGAGATCCAGAATAGTCAAACTCACAAGCTTGACCAATAACAATTGGTCCGGAACCAATTATTAAAACGGTTTTGATAGTTGTATCTTTAGGCATTTCAATGATGTGTGTTGCGTTGGTTGTTGTAAAAGTACCCTTTAAACCAGTATAAGATCAATGTAGGGCAAAAAAATGTATAAAAAAAGGCGTTACGAATAAATAGTAACACCTTTAGGTATGTTTTAGAAAAACATTATTTTTTATGTCTTGGTTCGCAAGAAACAGTCAATTTGTGTCTTCCTTTGGCTCTTCTACGAGCTAACACTTTTCTTCCGTTAGCACTAGCCATTCTGTCCATGAAACCATGTTTGTTTCTTCTTTTTCTTTTCGATGGTTGAAACGTTCTCTTACTCATTGCTTTTATTTTTAAATCTTAAAATTTTACAAAATTTCAGCTTTGAAAGTCAGTCACCTCAAAACCGAGTGCAAATATACAAAGTCTTTTGTCTCTTACAAATCCTTTTGCATAAATATTTAATTTTATTTTCTAGTCGCTTGATGGGCTTGTCAAGGGAAGGGTTGTTTTAACTTTTAAAGTGCTTAACTGTTAACGGTATAGGCGATATAATTGTTTTTTACATGCCAATCGGATAAAAACAAAGCCGATATGAGTTTTGTGAAAGCCTGTGGTAAAACCGCGTTGAAAGGAACAAATTGCATAAAATCAATCCCTTCTATACTCGGTAATCGGTCACTCAAAAAAAGCGGTTTAGATTTCTAGAAGGGGGAGGGATTTAAATAATATATTTTTTTTGTCGGGTTTGGAGTGGTTTGTTTAGGTAATTATTACTTTTGCTGCAATTAAAACAGCTTTTAATGACTCAGTGCGAAGTTGTATTGGGGGCGATTAGGGGTAAAAGAAAATTATTTGCAATTATGAATATCAATCTGTTTAAGTCATTAATACAGTTGCTGTCGAAGAGTTTTTTGTTTTTCGCGGTTCTCTTTTTAGTCAGCAGAATCGTTTTTATGTTGAGTTATGGGAACTACGGAGAGCTTTGGGATAATTATTCCGATGTGTTCGCGGCATTCCTAATGGGAGAGCGATTTGATGTTTCGGTTATTTGCTATGGTTTTTTACCGCTGATATTGGGAACTGTAATCGGTTTGTTTGTACCTCAAACCAAGGGATTGAGGTATTTTCGGGCTTTTGGTCTATTTGCCAAATACTACCTCTTGCTGCCGTTATTGCTGTTTACTACAATTTTGTTGATCGATTATTTTTTCTATCAATTTTTCCAATCGCACATCAACGTATTGTTCTTCGGTATTTTTAAAGACGATACCCAGGCGGTTCTCAATTCGGTTTGGAAGGATTATCCGATTTTTAGCATCGTGGTGATTTACGTGGTTGCAGTGGTGGCTTATCTGTTTTTTGCTTCCAAGATGTACCGCGCCGCGCTTTCGCGCTGGACGGTATCCCGTGCCAAAACCAATTGGTTGTACCTGTTGGTGTTGCCGTTGTTTTTTATTGGACTAAGGGGCAGTGTCGGTTTGTTTACCCTGAGGCGCGACCATACCAATGTCTCTCCCGTAGCCTTTATCAATGCCTTGAGTTATAACGGAATCTTCGCTATTAAATTTGCGAAGTCCGAACTGAATACCAATAGTTTTGCCGCGGATATCCAAGCGGAACTGGCAGCCAATTCTTTTTTAAACTTGGAACAGGCCTATGCGGACTACCGTCCCCAGGCTATCGACAGCTTTGACAATGCGTTTCTGGCGCGAACGGCTCACAGCGAGTTCTTGGAAAAGAATCCGCCCAATGTGGTGTTTGTCATGATGGAGAGCATGAGTTACCACTATTTTCAATTGCACTCTAAAGAACTCAATCTGCTCGGAGATTTGGAGACCGAATTGCCCTATCTCTATCAGTTTGATCGTGCGTTGTCGTCCTTTAACGGTACGATTTACTCCTTGGAAAACTTGACGATCAACACCCCTAAAAACATCATTTCCCAATCGGAGTATTTCGATGTGAATTATTCGTCCTCTGTGGCGAAGCCCTATAAGGAAAAGGGATATGAGACCTCGTTTGTGTCGGGGGCCAACACCTCTTGGCGCAATGTGGATAACTTTTTGTTGCACCAGTATTTCGACAGCATTCAGGGAAAGGCACATATTTTAAAGCGCTATCCGAATGCAGAAGAATTCGCTTGGGGGGCTCACGACGAATACCTCTTCGATTTTATAGCGGAAAAGCTAAAGAAAAAGACGGCGAAACCGCAGTTTATATTTGCGCTGACCATTAGCAATCACACGCCTTACGAAATTCCAACACACTATAAAAAATACCCGATTCACCTGAGCGATTCCTTAAGAGCGGCCATTAGGGTAGAGCCGGAATTGGCTTACGACAATTTTGCAGCGCATCAATATGCCGCCTCTCAGTTGGCAAAGCTAATCCGTGAAATTCGCCAATCGCCATTGGGGAAAAACACCATTGTCGTTGCTACGGGAGATCACAACATTCGACAGGTGTTTGAATACAACGAGCAAACCTCTTTTTTAAAGCGCAGTGTTCCTATTCTGATGTATGTACCCGATGCGTATAAACCCGCTGCCTATGACCGCACTGTCTTGGCTTCGCACAAAGATATTTTTCCGACCTTGTTTAACTTGAGTTTGTCCGATCAGTCCTATGTGTATTCGGGCGATAACTTATTCAGCGCCAAAAAGGGGTATCGATTTGCGATAAACGAGTACAATTACATGGCCGATTCGATCGGGGCAATTTTTTACGACAACGATAAAATGTATTATTACCAATGGGCAGACCGCAGTAGAAAGGCTTTAAAAGGCAGCGATCCCCTAGGTGAGCACGCCCTGTATATGAACAGGAAATTCAAGGCCTATAAAATGTTGCAAACCGCTAAGATCTACGAGGATATCGAAAGGTATAAAAAGAATAAAAAATCCTAGCGTAGGGGTGGTAAATTGGGTCTCGGACAAATTGTGTAGACCGCGGTGGATTATTAGTGCTTTCTGTTTCTTTGTGCTTCCGTCATCCGCAGATTTTTATTACCTTTGTAATCTTAAAAATAATTTTTTATTATGTTTCACAGAAATATCAAGTTAATTATTGCGGGATTGATCTTTGCAGTAGCTATTTGGCAATTTACAGAGAGCAATATTGGAAACGGTATTTTCTTAATTTTTATCGCGTTGATTTTTATCTTGCTGTACTTTAAGAACGAGTTTATACTCTTGGCGTTCGTAAAGCTGAGAAAGCAAGATTTTGAAGGCGCTCAAAAATGGTTGAGTTATATCAAGAACCCAGATACCGCTTTGATTAGAAAGCAAAATGGATATTATAATTACCTACAGGGAATCATGGTTTCTCAAACCAATTTAAACGCTGCGGAGAAGTACTTAAAAAGAGCTTTGGAGTTGGGTTTAAACATGGATCAGGACAAGGCGATGACCAAGCTTCAATTGGCCGGTATAGCCATGACGAAAAGGAGAAAGGTGGAGGCGACGAAGTTGTTGGGCGAGGCTAAAAAATTAGACAAGCAAAACATGCTAAAAGATCAGATCAAGATGATGAAAGATCAGATGAAAAAGATCTAAGCGATTTTATAAAAATACAAAGAGGCTGTCTCAAAAGGACAGCCTCTTTGTATTTTAGGATCTTTTCTATAAGAAAATAAGCGGATTCGTTGATGCGCGGATGCGCTGATTCGCTTTGTGGTGAATTTTAAATGCCTACTTTTTTAATTCGGAAACTACGATACTTTACGTAAACTGGCGAAGACGCAACAAAAGGCAGATTCGTCCATTCGCGGATGCGCTGATTCGCTTGGGGTTGTGGTAAATTTCAGATGAGTACTTTTTTAATTCGGAAACTGTGATACTTTACATAAACTGGTTCATACGCGAAAAAGCAACAATTTGAAAAGGCCTACTATTTTAATTCGAAAACTATGATACTTTGCATAAACTGGCGAATACGCGAATAAGCAAATCCGCGAATAAGCAACAAAAGGCTGATTCGCTTGGGGTTGTGGTGAATTCTAAATGAGTACTTTTTTAATTCGGAAACTGCGATACTTTACGTAAACTGGCAAATCCGCGAATACGCAACAAAAAGCTGATTCGCTTGGGGTTGTGGTGAATTTTAAATGAGTACTTTTTTAATTCGGAAACTGCGATACTTTACGTAAACTGGCGAATATGCGAATTGGCAAATCCGCGAATTGGCAAATCCGCGAATACGCAAATCCGCGAATAAGCAACAAAAGGCTGATTCGCATGGGGTTGTGATTAATTCTAAATGAGTACTTTTTTAATTCGGAAACTGCGATACTTTACGTAAACTGGCAAATCCGCGAATACGCAACAAAAAGCTGATTCGCTTGAGGTTGTGGTGAATTCTAAATGAGTACTTTTTTAATTCGGAAACTACGATACTTTACGTAAACTGGCAAATCCGCGAATACGCAACAAAAGGCTGATTCGCTTGAGGTTGTGATGAATTTTAAATGAGTACTTTTTTAATTCGAAAACTGGGATACTTTACATAAACTGGCGAATACGCGAATACGCAAATCCACGGATAAGCAAAAAAAGGCCGTCTCGCGTTAAGAGACAGCCTTTTTTTGGTTTTAATAACCTTCGGTCGGAATTTCTACGGTGTATTCCTTGAGCGGAGTCACCACCAATTTGGTGTCTCTCATCCAAGGGTTGTGCAGTTTGAGTATTTTGTAGTTAATGCCTTGTTCTTTGGCAAACAGCGCCAGGTCGTTAATATCGGTATTGACTGTCACTTTTTTGGTTTTTATCGGTTGGTACAGCGTGGACTCGGGGAGGGCATATCCGTATTTTTCCGCATTTTGCATGATTTCCTTTAGGGCTAAGATACGGAATACGTATCTCGAGGTTTCCTCGGTGAGCAAAAGGTCGTAATAGTCGGATACCTGCTGAGCGGTGAGTTGATTGCTCACGCCGGCCATACCGCGGTTGTACGAAGCTGCGGCTAAGGTCCAGGTGCCAAATCGGCTCTTGGCTCTTTTAAAGTACTCACAAGCCGCCTCTGTGGCCTTCACCACGTCGTAGCGCTCGTCTACATAGTCTGTAACCTCCATGTTGAATTCCTTGGCCGTAGCGGGCATAAATTGCCAAAATCCGCGTGCTCCCGCAGAGGAGACCACATTGGCCAAGCCGCTTTCGATAACGGCCAAGTATTTGAAATCGTCTGGAATGCCGTTTTTCTTTAAAATGGGTTCAATCAATGGAAAATATCGATTGGCCCTTTTGATCGCTAGGGTAGTAGAGGAGTGCAGATTGATGTTGACAATCAGCTCTCGGTCCAAGCGCTCTTTGACATCGACGATGTTTAAAGGCGCTCTTTCACCGGCAAAGTTGATGTTGTTGGGCAAATACACGTGATTTCTAACATCGACGCTGTTTTTGTTGGTTCCCGTAGCGGTTCCGTAGATAAAGCTGCTGCCGAGAACTACTACAGCTCCGACGAGTAAAGAATTTTTAATCCAGTTGTTCATAGGTCTCATTGAGTATAATATGGCTTAAGTGTTTGTTAAACCACTGGTGTTTATAGATAATCATTGCATGTGTACCTCCCTTGACCACTATGGCTTGGTGTATGTGTTGAACGGGGAATACTTCGTCTTGGTCGCCGTGTATGTGAATCACCGTGGCATCGGCCTGATTGCGGTTCCACTTGATGACGTTCTCAAACGCCCAGTCCAAGTATTTCGGGTCGCGAATCGATAGGTACTGTTGGTATAGGTTGAGCTTTTTTTTCTGTTTGGCGCTTCCGAATTTAGCCAGGGTACCCTCGATTTCACTGAGCCAATTCGTCGGAAACAATTTATAAATTTTTGTCGATTTTGCCAACTTTATTCGCAACGGAAATTCGCGGTTGGAACGCACGCTGGAAATGATAATCGTTTTTAGGGTGGGCATGACCTTGGTGAGTTCCTGTACGATTATACCGCCAAACGACACGCCGATTAAAACCGGGTTTTCATGGTGAATTAATGCGGCAATTCGAGCGGTATACTCCGTTAAAGTTTCTTTGTCTATCGGGCTTAACCATTCCAGGTAAAAAATTTCAAAGCGCTCCTCGGGCAAGTGAATCTTCTCGAAAATTTTGGAACTAGCAGCCATTCCCGGCATAAAATAAACGGGTATTTTGTTCATTATAAATAAATTAACTTTTAAAAGGAGGGGATTGTCAAATAAAATTACGAAATTTGTTCTAAATATAAGCTATTGTAGGCGCTATTTACGCAAGGGAAAGATTAAATCTTTCTTAAATATCGGCGGTTTTGTTAGGATTACATTAAGGATTGCCTCGGGCAATATCCAATCTTTTAATGGCATCGATATGGAGCGTCTACTCCGGTTACAAAACACACAAAAAACAATTATAATGGAAATTAAAAACAATGAGCTCTTACGCCAATTTGAGCTGCAAACTGAAAACGGTATGCTTAGCGTAGAGTATTCCCTTCAGGAAAGAAAGATTTTTCTGACCAAACTCAAAGGCTGGGAAAATGATGTACAAGAACAAAGCACCGTTTTGATTAAAGGTGTCTTGTCGCTTGCGGAAAAAAACAAGTGGCGTGTAGTTCCTACACACCCAAAAATTGTATCCTTTTTTAGAAGTAATCCCTCTTATAAAGAATTATTACCTCCGGGAATCAGGATTTAAATTTTATGTAACACACAACAATAACTTTAGAAAAAACGGATTTTGCCTAGACAAAATCCGTTTTTTGTTTTATATATGCTGACCTGTTTTACGCCGTTGCAGGGAGCGTTTTTAGACTGTTCAGTCAAAACTTAACTAGAGGTAAGCCGGTTGTTCGATAAACGCCATGCGCACGATACCGTCCTCGTCGATTTTCGTCAGGCTTACTTGATGAAGCGTATTGACCAATTCCGGATTCCACGGGGTTTTGACCTTGACGTAGTTCTCGGTAAAACCTTGGATATAGCCCTCTCTGTTTTCGCTTTCGAACAGCACGGTTTTGGTTTGTCCCAATTGACTTTCGTAAAAAGCACGGCGCTTTTTAACCGATAAACCGCGCAGCATTTTACTTCTTTTGTGGCGTACATTCATCGCAACGGGATGTTCCATTAAAACCGCTTCCGTATTGTCGCGCTCTGAATAGGTAAATACGTGCAGGTAGGAGATGTCTAATTGGTTTAAAAAATTAAAAGTCTCCAAAAACAGCTCTTCCGTTTCGCCGGGAAAACCGACGATAACATCCACACCTATACAGGCGTTGGGCATGACTTCCCGAATTTTATCGACGCGTTCCGTATAGAGTTCACTCATATAGCGGCGTTTCATCTTTTTGAGTATCTCATTGCTTCCCGATTGCAAGGGAATGTGAAAATGCGGCACGAAAGTGCGGCTTTTCGACACAAAGTCGATCGTTTCATTTTTGAGCAAATTCGGCTCAATCGAAGAAATGCGCAGTCGCTCAATCCCTTCCACTTGGTCCAGAGCCTGTACCAAATCTAGAAAAGTGTGCTCGTGTTTTTTATTGCCAAATTCGCCCTTGCCGTAATCGCCTATATTAACACCGGTCAATACGATTTCCTTGATGTTCTGCTCCGAGATCTCCTTGGCGTTTTTCAAAACGCTTTCCATGGTGTCGCTTCTGGAAATTCCGCGCGCCAATGGAATGGTGCAATAGGTGCATTTGTAATCGCAACCGTCCTGTACTTTTAAAAAGGCACGGGTACGATCTCCAATGGAGTAGCTGCCCACATAAAAATCGGCCTCTTCGATTTCACACGAGTGTACCTCGCCCAAATCATTTTTGGTCAAATCATGCAGGTAATCGGTAATCTTAAATTTTTCGGTAGCGCCCAAGACCAAATCCACCCCGTCTACAGCGGCGAGTTCTTCGGGTTTCAATTGCGCATAACAACCCACGGCAGCAATAAAGGCTTTGTCGTTCTTCTTTAAGGCCTTTTTGACAATTTGTTTAAACTGTTTGTCGGCGTTTTCCGTGACCGAACAGGTATTGATGACATAGATATCGGCGGCTTCTTCGAAATCGACCCGATCAAAACCCTCTGTAGTAAAGTTTCGAGCAATGGTTGAGGTTTCGGAGAAGTTGAGTTTGCAACCCAAAGTATAAAAAGCTACTTTTTTTCTGTTTTCCATAGTTGTAAGCTACTCGTTAAATGGTAACTTTGAATTATATTTACTTTTTAAAAATAAAAAGGTCTGCAAATTTACATACAAAAATCCATTTGATGAAATCATTAACGCTTTATATATCAATAATTTGTATACTTTTGGCGCTGCAATCCTGTCGGAAAAACGCCAATTCAAATTCCGATCATTTGGTTTTTCGCTATAATGAAAGCGCTAATATCCAGACTTTAGACCCGGCGTTTTCTCGTAATCAAGCCATTTTATGGCCGTGTAATCAACTTTTTAATGGTCTAGTACAGCTCGATGATTCCCTGGCCATCCAACCGGATATCGCCAAGTCGTGGTCCTTGGATTCCACGGGCAAAACCTACCGCTTTATATTGCGCAACGACGTGTATTTTCACGCCCATATCAATTTTGGCAAAGACAGTACCCGTGCCGTAGTTGCCAGTGATTTCACCTACAGCTTTGACCGCTTACTCGCGGCCAAAACCGCTTCACCCGGCGCCTGGATCTTGCAAAAAGTAGCCCGATATACCGCGGTGAATGACAGCGTTTTTCAAGTGGAACTCAAAGAACCCTTTCCCGCTTTTTTGGGCTTGCTCTCCATGAAATACGCTTCGGTGGTGCCGCGCGAAATCCTCGAAGACAACCAGCACGACTTTCGGTCGCATCCCATAGGAACCGGCCCGTTTTACTTCAAGTTTTGGGAGGAGAACATCAAATTGGTATTGCGAAAAAACAAGCGCTATTTCGAAAGAGATCAGCAGGGTAACGCCCTGCCGTATCTGGAATCGGTAGCCATTACTTTTTTACCCGATAAACAGAGCGCCTTTTTGCAATTTATACAGGGCAAACTCGACTTTATCTCCGGACTAGATCCCTCGTATACCGATGAGATCCTTACCGACGAGGGACAATTGCAAGAAAAATATCAAGACCGAATTCAATTGGTCACAGGACCCTACCTCAATACGGAATACCTGGGCTTTAACTTAGAAACTCCCGACGCGGCTATTGGCGATAAGCGCATCCGAATGGCTTTAAACCTGGGCTTTGATCGACATAAGATGTTGTTGTATTTGCGCAACGGCATGGGCTCGGCTCGTGTTAAGGGCATTATACCCGAGGGATTAGCGGGTTACAAGGCCGATAACGGCGTTGTTTATAATCCGATTGAAGCCAAGGCATTGGTGCGCGATTTTGTCCGCGAAACCGGCGTGAAACCGGTATTGACCTTGTCGACCAATGCCTCCTATATCGATATCGCAGAGTACCTGCAACGCGAATGGCAAAAAATCGGTGTCGAAGTGCGGGTAGACGTTTCGCCTCCTGCCACCTTACGACAGGGAATTGCCACGGGAAAAGTAGCTTTCTTTAGGGGGAGCTGGATCGCGGATTATCCCGATGCCGAAAACTATTTATCCCTGTTTTACTCCCACAACAAAGCGCCCAACGGACCCAATTACACCCGCTACGACAATCCGGATTTTGACCGGGCTTACCGCGCCTCTTTTTCCGAGACCAAGCCCGAAAAACGCGCCCTCTTATACGGACAAATGGATGAATTCCTTTACCGCGACGTGCCGGTTATCGTGTTGTTTTACGATCGCGTAGCGCGTTTTTCTCAAAAAAACGTCTCCGGACTGGGAATCAATCCGATGAACGCCCTACAGCTCAAACGGGTTAAAAAGGATTAGTAAGCCCGCAGTAAGCACAAAACCGTGCACGACTGAGCCGATAAACGACCGCTTTTGGGCGAAAAACAGGCTCAAACACCCAAATAGAAGCTGCGATTCTCTTTATGAGAAATAAAAGCCTATTTTTGTAAAAAAGAAATTACCTGTGAATTATTTATCAGTAGAAAACTTATCTAAATCTTACGGAGCAAGGACCTTGTTCGAAGATTTGTCCTTTGGAATTAACAAAGATCAAAAAATTGCTTTTGTAGCCAAAAACGGTTCTGGGAAAACCTCCATCTTAAAAATCATTACCGGCGAAGATACCCCAGACACCGGTCAAGTAGTGATTAGAAAGGGAATCCGAATGGCCTTCCTGTCTCAGGAGCCCAGCCTACAAGATGAATTATCGATAGAAGAGAGTATTTTCGCATCGGACAATGAAATTTTAACGGTAATATCGGCCTACGAAAAAGCCTTGGAAAATCCTGAAGACGAAGTTGCCTATCAAAAGGCCTTCGAACAGATGGATATGCACAATGCCTGGGATTTCGAAACCCAGTACAAGCAAATTTTGTTTAAACTGAAGTTGGAAGACCTCAAGTTAAAGGTGAAAAACCTCTCTGGTGGTCAGAAAAAGCGTTTGGCCTTGGCTATTATATTGATTAACAGACCGGATTTGCTGATTTTGGATGAGCCGACCAACCACTTGGATCTGGAAATGATCGAATGGTTGGAGAATTATTTCGCCAAGGAAAACATCACCCTGTTTATGGTAACGCACGACCGCTTCTTTTTAGAGCGTGTGTGCAACGAAATCATCGAATTGGAAAACGGTAAATTATACCAATACAAAGGAAACTACTCGTACTACTTAGAGAAAAAGGAAGAGCGCATAGCTGCGGAAAACGCCAGTATCGACAAGGCGCAAAACCTATTTGTAAAAGAACTGGATTGGATGCGTAGACAGCCCAAAGCCAGAACGACCAAATCCAAATCACGTCAAGACGATTTTTACGTGATCAAGGAAAAGGCCAGCAGCAGAAGAAAAGAACACAAGGTGGAATTGGAGATCAACATGGAGCGCATCGGCAGCAATGTCATCGAACTGATCAAGGTTTCCAAGAGCTTTGGCGATAAAAAAGTACTCGATAATTTCTCTTACAATTTCAACAAAGGAGAGCGCATAGGAATTATCGGAAAAAACGGTACGGGAAAATCGACGTTTTTAAATATGATTACCCAAACTATTTTACCGGATAAAGGTAAGATTACCGTTGGAGAAACAATCAAAATAGGGTATTACACCCAAAGTGGTATTCAGCCCAAACCCGGACAAAAGGTGATTGAAATCATCAAGGAATTTGGCGAATACATTCCGCTTTCTAAAGGGCGTATGATTTCTGCAGCTCAGCTGTTGGAACGCTTTTTATTCGACAGAAAGAGACAATACGACTTCGTAGAAAAATTGAGTGGGGGAGAGTTAAAGCGTTTGTACCTGTGTACCGTTTTGATTCAAAACCCGAACTTCTTAATTCTCGATGAGCCGACCAACGATTTGGACATCGTAACGCTAAACGTCTTGGAGAGTTTCCTGTTGGATTATCCCGGTTGTTTGTTAGTGGTTTCCCACGACCGTTATTTTATGGATAAAATCGTCGATCACTTGTTTGTCTTTAGAGGAGAAGGTCAAGTGGAAGATTTCCCAGGTAACTATTCCGACTTTAGAAGTTATGAAGACAGTGCCGAACCGACCAAGGAAGAACCCAAGGAAAAAGTAAATTGGAAAGAAGCCCAGAAAAAGGTGGGACTCACTTTTCAAGAGCAAAAGGAATTCCAGAAAATCGAGCGTGAAATCAAGGAATTGGAGCAAAAGAAAATCGAGATAGAAACCCTTTTTGCCGAGGGAAAAGTAACCGATGAGGCATCGATTCAAAAGAAAGCCAGCGAGTTAAAAAGCATTTTAAAGAAGATGGAAACCAAAGAAGAACGTTGGTTTGAACTTTCTGCCAAAAATGAATAAACCGGCCGAACAGCTATAAAAATAAATTTAAAATCCGCAATACAGCCTGAGGTTGTTTTGCGGATTTTTTTGTATCTTTTAGTTAGAGACGCACGCGGTTTAAACGAGCCATGCCAAAGGACAAGAGTCGTCTAAAAGCTTATTTCCAACCGCCTCCCAGCGATTTGTAGAGTTTAACCCGCGCCAATAATTTATGCTGTTTGAGTTTGTTCAAATTCAGCTCGCTGTCCAAGGCTACGCGCTGTGCATTGATAATCTCCAAATAGGTGGCAAAGCCGCTGTTAAACAAAAGATTGGATTGCTTAATACCCAGTTTGGCAGTGCTCACTTGTTCTTCGGCGATTTCGAGTTGCTTATCTAGCAAATCCAAGGTGATTAAAGCATCGGTCACCTCGTTGATTGCGGTATACACCGCATATTGAAAATCGATTTCCGATTTGTTTCGTTCGAGTTTAGCCACTTCAAAATCGGTTTTTAGCCGGCGCTTCTGAAACACCGGTTGGGTTAAAGTACCGATCAAACTGCCAAATAGGGAACCGGGTATATTAAACCAATTTTCGGCTAGCATGCTGTTGAGTCCGCCGCTGACATCGATCTTTAACGAGGGATATCGGTTGGCCTGGCTTACGCCTACCACGGCATTTTTGGCTTTTAATTCCAGTTCGGCAGCGCGCACATCGGGTCTTCTGCCCACCAGGTATAAGGGTACGCCCGAAGTTAGGGTTTCTTCATAGGCGAGGTCGCTTAGTTTGGTATGGCGTGTCACCCCTTGTGGCAATTGTCCCATCAACAACATCAAGGCGTTTTCCTGTAGGGCAATTTGTTGATTGAGCGAGGGAATCAACGCCTTGGCAACCAACATCTGCGAACGGGTTTGCTGGATGGCCAAAGAGGTGATCTGACCGGCATCGCGCTGCAGTTGTACGATTTTTAGGGTGTTGTTGCTCAGTTCGAAATTCGCCTGAGCCACCTCTAATTGAGCGTCTAGTAAGAGCAGGTTGTAATAACCTTCGGCAATTTGTGAAATTAATTCTGTCTGTATGGCTTTTTGCGCTTCATACGTTTGAAGGTAGCGCGCCAGTGCTTCCGCCTTTTGATTTTTGATCTTTCCCCAAATGTCGATTTCCCAACTTACTTGTAAGGCCGAGATATACTGGGCCGAATTGACGTACATATTGGTCGGAGCCGTTTCACCGCGATCGGTATACCACTTGGAAGCCGCAGAGCCGTAGTAGTTTTCCGAACGGTATTGATAAGCGGCATTACCGGCGTCTAAAGACACCGAAGGGAGCCAACCCATTTTGGCCTGCCGTACTTTTTGGTCGGCTATTTCAATGTTTTTTAGTGCTTTCTGTATATCAAAATTGTTTTTTAATCCCTGATCGATCCAAGCGACCAATTGCTCGTCTTGGTAAAAGGATTTCCAATCGATATCCGCTATGCCCACAGAATCGGGGGTATGGCCTAAAGTGTCCTGAAATCGGTAGGTCGACGGTAGGTCGAACTTGGGTGGACTATAGTCCGATTGGGGGGCACACGCACTGCCCAACAGCAGCATTGCTGCCAGACTCGTATATATCCAAAAGGGAGAATTTTCGTTTTTCATAGCATTCGTATTTGGTGTTAAAGGCAAGGGAGCGCTGTTGTTTTTGCGCGCTCCAACTATTTCGGCAACTTTGGAGCCGGCCTTTATTCGTTGATAAATCGCGCTTTGAGCTTTTCGTCCCAAGTTTGGAAAACGAAAAACAGCAAGGGGATAAAAAAGATTCCTAATCCGACCCCGAACAGCATCCCTCCAGCCGCACTAAAACTGATGGAGTGATTGCCTTGTGCCGACGGCCCTACAGTCCACATTAACGGTATTAAACCAGCGACAAAGGCCAAAGAGGTCATTAGTATCGGACGCAGTCGCATCTTGGCACCTTGTATGGCTGCTTCCAAGATCGTCGCCCCTTGTTTTCGTTGTTGTAGGGCAAATTCCACTATGAGTATGGCGTTTTTAGCCAAGAGCCCAATCAGCATAATCAGGCCGACCTGCACGTAAATATTGTTTTGCAGTCCCACCAGGTTAATCAGTACAAAAACGCCGAGTAAGCCCGTGGGTACCGATAGGAGTATGGCCAATGGCAACAAGTAACTCTCGTACTGTGCCGCCAACAAAAAGTAAATAAACAACAGGCTCAAAGCAAAGATGAGTATGGCCTGATAGCCCGAGGATTTCTCTTCCAAACTCATACCCGTAAATTCATACGAATAGTTTCCCGGCAAATTGGCCGCTACCTCTTCTATAGCCTTAATCGCATCGCCGGTGCTGTAGCCCGCAGCGGGATTGGCATTGATGGAAATCGCATTGTACAAATTGTATCTACTCACGGTTTCCGGACCCAATACCTTGCGCAGCTTTACCAAGGTATTGACCGGCAGCATTTCGCCCTTGTTGTTCTTAACATATATGGATTTAAACGACTCGGGATCGTTTCGATAATCGACATCGGCCTGCATATACACGCGATACTGTCTGCCAAATCGACTAAAATCTCCGGCCTGAACCCGACCGTAATACGAGCGGATCGTATTCATCAATTCCTTTACGCTTACGCCCATAGACTTGGCTTTGATATTGTCTATATCCAAGACATATTGCGGGAAATTCGCCTTGAATGAGGTAAAGGAGTTGGCTATTTCCGGGCGTTCATTGATTTGTTTAATCAAGTCATCAGCACTGCTGCTAAACTTGTCAAAGCCACCGCCCAATCGGTCTTGCAACACAAATTCCACACCGCTAAAGTCACCAAATCCCTGCATGGTCGGTCGGGGAAAGACGTTAAAAGTCGCTTCGTTTAGCACGGATAAATCGGCGTGTATACTTTGGATAATTTCATTGATATCCTTGATATCGCCTCGATCCTTATGCGGTTTTAGGTTGATGTAACCTACGGCAAAAGACGGACTGCTGCTGCCGTCGATGGTGTTGTAGCCCGAAATATTGGTCATGCCTTTGATTTCGGGTCTCTTTTGAAGTATGCTGTCTGCCTTGGCCAAAACCAATTTGGTTCGCGCCAAAGAAGCCCCAGGCGGTAGGGCCAGGGAATAAGTGATAAAGCTATCGTCTTCTGTCGGTATAAAAGCAGCGGGCGTTTTCATCATGATAAACGCACCCACACCGATAACCAGGGCTAAGACCACCAGGGAAATGCGCTTGTGGGCAATGATCTTTTTAATCGATTCGACGTATTTGTTGGTAAACTGATCAAAGGCGACGTTAAAGGCAAAGAAAAACCGCCCTTTTACGCGTTCGAACTTGTTGCGATTGTCTATAATTGCCTCGTTTTCCGCAGCTTGGGGTGGTTTTAAAAACAACGCGCATAAAGCCGGACTCAACGTAAGTGCATTGACCGCAGAAATCAAAATGGCGATGGCCAAGGTATAGGCAAATTGCTTGTAAAACAAGCCCGACGGTCCTTCCATAAAACCTACTGGCAAGAAAACCGCAGCCATGACCATGGTAATAGACAGTATGGCACGGGTTATTTCGCTCATGGTCGATACGGTAGCCGCTTTGGCCTTCATACCGGTTTGATGCATTTTTTCATGGATGGCCTCCACGACAACTATGGCATCGTCTACGACGATACCTATGGCGAGCACCAGGGCAAACATCGTCAATACATTGATGGAAAAACCCAGTAGATAGATGAAAAACAAGGTTCCCAACAAAGACACGGGAATGGAGATTACGGGAATTATCGTGGAGCGCATATCCTGTAAAAACAAAAAGACAATGAGGAAAACCAAGAAAAAGGCTTCAAAAAGCGTGCTTCTCACCTGACTGATCGATTCGTCTATTTGGTCTTTTACGGAGTAACTGATTTCGTATTTAATGCCTTTCGGAAAGGTTTTGGATACTTTTTCCAGTACTTTTCTGACTCCGATGTCGATATCTCTGGCGTTGGAACCGCTGGTTTGGGTGATGTTCATGGTTAGTCCGGGAAATCCGTTTACACGGTTGTCACTTCCGGCGTTGGAGGCGCCAAATTCGACCCTCGCAATGTCTTTTAAAAACAAGATGGAGCCGTCTTCATTGGTTTTGATCACCAAATTCTCAAACTCTTCGGGCAGGCTAAAGCGGCCTTTGTGCTTGAGTGCCGTTTCGAATACCTCGTCTGAGGTTTCACCGAATTTACCCGGGGCAATTTCGAAGTTCTGATCTTTTATCGCGCTGATTACATCTTGGGGAACCAAGTTGTAGGCCGCTAATTTATCGGGATTGAGCCAGGTGCGCATCGAATAGTCTCGCGAGCCAATTCGACCGACGGAAGCCACCCCAGGAACGCGCAAGAGCTCTCTGTTGAGGTTGATTTGCGAATAGGCCTGTAAAAAGGTTTCGTCGTAGATTCCCTGAGGGTGGTCACTAAAAAAATTGATGGTCATGATGTTGCCATTCTGGCGCGGGGTTACCGAAATTCCCGCTTCATTGACCTCTGCCGGAACCTGACTAGAAGCTTTGGAAACGCGGTTTTGCACGTTGACCGCTGCCTGATCTGGATCGGTGCCGGCCTCAAAGTAAATATTCACCGAGCCCGAACCGCTGTTACTGGCCTTAGAGGTGATATACGTCATGTTGTCCACCCCGTTTATCGCCTCTTCTATAGGCAGTAAAACACTTTGTGCCATGGTTTCCGCATTGGCACCGGGATAGGACATGGATACGGTAACACTCGGTGGGGCTATTTCGGGGAATCGGGTAATGGGCAACATTTTAAGGCCAACGAGTCCTAATAAGATAAACATCATCGAAATGACCGTTGCTAGTATGGGGCGATCTATAATGGCTTTTAGCATAGTTTTTCGTTAGGTTAGTAAGTGATTTTTTTTGATTATAGGGGTTACAGCTGAGGTTTGATATACATACCCTCCGTCAGTTTGTCAAATCCCGTTTGAATAACGATGTCTCCGCGCTCGAGTCCGCTGTCTACGATATATTGATTGCCGGAGGTACCCGATATGGTGATCGCCTGTAGTTTTACTTTGCTCTCCGCATCCAAGAGGTATACAAAAGTTTTGTCTTGAATGGCTGTGGTGGCTACTTGTGGTACGAGTATCACGTGGTTTTTAGATTCCTGAAGTTTTACCGTACCCGTATTTCCCGAACGCATCACGTCTTTGGAATTGGGAAAGGTGGCGCGCAGCGAAATGGCTCCGGTGCTTCTGTTTACTTGGCCGTCTATGGCGTCGACCACCCCTTTTTCACCGTATTCATGACCGTCAGCCAGTATTAACGACACCTCGGGTAGAATTTGTCCCGACGAGGTAATTCGCGCCGTATCGGCTTTTTGTGCGTTTTTTGTAAAGTATAAAAAATCGGACTCACTCATGCCGAAGTATACGTATACATCGCTCACATCCGAGAGCACCGTTAGCGGTTGGCTGTCATTTTTGGCAACCAGATTTCCGATGCGTTTGGGAATTCTTCCGATATAGCCGCTTACCGTTGCTTTGATCAGGGTGTACTCGAGGTTGATTTTCGCACTACCCACAGCCGCCGTCGCCTTGGCTAATGAGGCTTTGGCTATTTCGTAATTGGACTTGGCCGTTTCCAATTGGACTTCGGCGATGACCTCATTGTCTATCAGCGGTTTTAAGCGGTCTATTTCCAATTTGGCGTTTTTCAACTTGGCTTTTTCCACGTTTTCATTGGCGATAGCATTGTTTAAAATCTCTTGATACGGCATGGGATTGATCTGAAATAAAGCCTGACCTTCCTGTACAAATGCCCCTTCGTCGACAAATATTTTATCTAGGGAACCCTCTACTTGCGGGCGAATTTCCACATTGATTTTTCCCTCGATATTGCCGATGTAGTTCTTGACCGTGATGGCCGTGGTGGTATCTATTTTTATTACGGGTAGGGTTAGTGCGTTTTCTTTGGGGTCGATTGGTTTTTGGGAAATCATATTGCATCTGCTCAAAGTAACTAGGGTGCCGATCATCAACAGTGCCGATAAGCCAACAATGATATTCTTGTTTTTTGTAATCATTTTTTCAAGGTATTAACTCGGTTAAATAGGGGAAAGAAAGCGGTATTCCTCCCCTTCAACTGTATTCAAGCACAGTGCCAGTCCTGATTTTTGCTTTAAAACGGGTTGGATTTGTAGCGTTTTACTAGAAAATTTAGCGCTTAAGTATTTGTATGGTAGCTTTTTATATTTATTTTTGACAATAGGTAAAGCCGTGTATACAGTATTTTCTAGGGCTGTTGTTTTTGAGAATATTGTTCTCGATTCGTGGAGGTGTTCTACAAGAAACCTTGTACTTTCTATACTAAATGCAATAAATAGCGGGCTTTTCAACAAAACCTTAGTGGTTTTTGGTTACTAAAAAAGACGAAATTATGATTACAAAAGTATTTGGAAGTGCGGTGTTTGGCATCGAAGCCTCGACGATCACGATCGAGGTGAGTATGGACCAAGGAGTAGGGTATTACTTGGTGGGTTTACCCGACAATGCCGTTAAGGAGAGCAGTTTTAGAATTGCGGCAGCCTTAAAGAACAACGGTTATCGGTGGCCGGGAAAAAAGATCATTGTCAATATGGCTCCTGCCGACCTTCGAAAGGAGGGGTCGGCGTATGATTTGACCTTGGCCATCGGTATATTGATGGATTCCAATCAAATCAAGTCGGGCGTTCAAAAGGACTATGTCATCATGGGTGAGTTGTCGCTCGATGGGGGTTTGCAACCGATACGCGGCGCCTTGCCCATTGCGATTCAGGCCAAAGCTGAGGGTTTTGTCGGTTTGTTGCTGCCCAAGGAAAATGCCTTGGAAGCCGCAATAGTCGAAGGACTTGATGTTTACGGCGTGGAAAACATACAGCAGGTCATTGACTTTTTTGAGGGGAAAGCGTCTTTAAATCCGACTAAAGTCGATTTAAAGGCAACCTTTGAACAGGTGCAAAACCACTACGAAGGCATGGATTTTAAAGAGGTCAAAGGACAGGAGAGCATCAAGCGCTGTATGGAAATTGCCGCGGCGGGAGGACATAATATCATACTGATCGGTCCGCCGGGATCCGGGAAGACCATGTTGGCCAAGCGCTTGCCGAGTATACTGCCGCCCATGACGCTCGATGAGGCCTTGGAAACCACCAAGATTCACAGTGTGGTGGGCAAGGTTAAGGATTTGGGCTTGATGCGCCATCGACCCTTTCGCAACCCGCATCATACCGCATCGTCGGTTTCCCTGGTCGGAGGAGGGAGTTATCCGCAGCCCGGAGAGATTTCCCTTGCGCATAACGGCGTGTTGTTTTTGGATGAATTGCCCGAATTTAAGCGCGAAGTCTTGGAGGTGATGAGGCAGCCCTTAGAAGACCGCGAGGTCACCATAGCACGGGCCAAATTTACCATTACCTATCCGTCTTCGTTTATGTTGGTAGCCAGTATGAATCCCAGTCCAAGCGGTTATTTTAAAGATTCCGATGCAGCCATACAATCCACCCCTTTGGAAATACAGCGGTATATGAGTAAGATATCGGGGCCGTTGTTGGATCGCATCGATATTCACATTGAAGTCAATCCCGTGCCCTTTGAAAAATTGTCCGAGACCAGCCTGTCGGAGTCTAGCGATGCCATTCGCAAGCGGGTGATAGCTGCCCGTGCCATTCAGTCGAGTCGGTATGCGGAGATGTCGGGCATTCACTACAATGCCCAAATGACCACGCCCTTGATTCGCGACTTTTGTGCCTTGAACGAAAATTCGCTGAACCTTTTAAAAGAAGCGATGACTCGGTTGAATTTATCGGCCAGAGCCTATGATCGCATCCTCAAGGTGGCCCGAACCATAGCCGATTTGGAAGGCACACTTGAAGTGGACTCGCACCACATAGCCGAAGCGATACAGTACCGCAGTTTGGATCGCGAAGGCTGGATGTAGTTTTTACTCCTCTTCGACGTAGCCGACGGTGTTGTGGTAGAGTATAAAGTACACGCAGTAAATAAAGGGCAACGTAAAAAAGATACCCACGATAAAGAACAACAAGCCTGCAGCCGATAAAAGACTGCCGAAAAGCAAGAGCGCAATAATTTGCAAGGGTTGTTTGTTGACGATATTGATGCTGTGTTTAATTGCGGAAAAGGCGGAGAGCTTACCAAATATAATTAAAGGGGTAACCAATACCGTAAGCGCATTGATCAGCCAGTTAACGCCCAGGGCTACATACTGCAAGTGCTCCATTTGTAGATAGAGGGATACCGACGTAAACAATAGGGTAATGCAAAAGTGCGCGGCGAATAATTGCAAACTCGCCTTGCTTTTTAAATAGGTAAAAGCCGTGCTTAAAAGCACGAGCTTGCCCAGATAAGCATCTGCGGCCATCTTTACAAAGCCCGCACTGAAGATTACGGCTATGCCCGTTCCTACGCTCATGGCTAGGGTATAGGCAATCAGGCCGTCGATTTCCAGGAAAAGCGGGTCAAATTTCGTCGTTAACACCACTAAAACCTCTGGGTCTTGACTGTACATCAACAATCCAATGCTCGCGATTATAGAAAAGACAACGGCCAATAAAACCGTCGCCAGTGCGGCCATAAGCGCAATTTTTGAAAAGAGCTTACTCGCCTCATTCAATAGGTTAAAAACCGAAATGTTAATTCCGTCCGTTTCAATTGCTTTTAATCTGTTTTGAATGTCTTTCATAAACGCGTGTTTTTGGGCTTGGTTAAAATCAAGCGACAAAAATACTAATTTAAAAGCATAAAATCGGCGGAAACAAACGGATTTGCTCCCGCGGTTTGCCCGGGTCTTATGCGGTGTTAACGCAGGGCCTTAAAGGTATCGCCCTGAGTGATATCGCCGGTTTGGTAGCCCTTCATAAACCACTCTTTGCGCTGGGCCGAGGTGCCGTGCGTAAAGGAATCGGGGGTAACCTGCCCTTGGGTGCGCTTTTGAATCGCGTCGTCACCCACGGCTTGTGCAGCGCTGAGAGCGATTTCAATATCGCCGGCATCCAAGTATTTTTGATTGTGCTTGGCCCAGACGCCCGCATAAAAATCGGCTTGCAACTCTAGGGCAACCGACAGTTTATTGGCGCCTTTGGCATCGGTTTGACTTTGCATTTTTCGAACCTCATTGGAAGTGCCCAACAGGGTTTGCACGTGGTGACCCACTTCGTGTGCAATGACATAGGCAATGGCAAAATCGCCCTCTTGGGCACCAAAGCGGCTGTGCAGCTCTTTAAAGAAGTTGAGATCCATATAAACGGTTTCGTCGGCAGGGCAGTAGAAAGGTCCTACATCGGCCGTTGCCGCGCCGCATTTGGTATTGATGTTGTTTTCAAACAATTCCATCTTCGGCTCGCGATAAGTTTGATTGTGCGCCTTAAAAACAGCACTCCAGGTCTCCTCGGTATAGCGAAAAATCACTTTGACCATCTGGCCCATTTCCACTTCCTCTGCCGTAAGGGTACGCGTACGGGTTTCCTCGGTATTGGTGGTGCCATTTTGGTTGAACTGCTCTAAAATAGGCGCGAGCTGTTGCACCGATTCACCTCCGAAAAGGTTGATCAACAAAATAACGATACCGATGATACCGCCTCCAACCACGGCCTTACCTCCTCCAGACATGCCGCGTCTATCGGTAACATTTTTACTCTCTTCTGAACCTCTCCATTTCATAGCTGATATTTTTTTAATAAATTTAATCAAATAATGAATTAGTTGCGTTCTATTAGGTGTTTTTTTATAAAAACATTGCTATTGAATAAGGATGCTGCTAAATTGTTGAACGGATAAAACGCCGTATATCGGCTACTGTCCTCTATATCAAAAGTCAGTGCCGAAGGCTTTATAGCGTCGATAAGGGGTAAACAAAGGGATTTATTTGACCAAATTCCACAACACCTCTTTCGGCGGTGGGGCGATGATTTGAATCATTTCCTTGCTAACGGGATGTTCAAACAGCAGCTTTCTGGCGTGTAAGTGAATTCCACCATCGGGATTACTGCGGTCGAAGCCGTATTTTAAATCGCCTTTAATCGAACAACCGATCAGGGAAAGTTGGGCGCGAATTTGATGGTGTCTGCCCGTGTGTAAATCGATTTCTAATACGGTATAGCGATCGAGTTTTTGAATTACCGTATAGGTCAGCCGTGCCATTTTGCTGTCGGGCACCTCTTTGATATGTGCCTTGGAAGTGTTGTTTTTAGGATTGCGCACCAGGTAATGCTCTAGGGTTGCGCTGTTTTTTTCGGGTACGTTTTTGACGATGGCCCAATACGTTTTTTGGGTTTCTCGCTTTTTAAACGACTCGTTTAATCGAGTCAGGGCTTTGGAGGTTTTGGCAAATACGATGATGCCGGAAGTAGGGCGATCTAAGCGATGCACCACCCCTAAAAAAACCGCTCCGGGTTTGTCGTATTTTTTTTTGATGTACAACTTAACGACTTCACTCAGCGGAGTATCGCCCGTTTGGTCGCCTTGAGAGATATCTCCAACCCGTTTATTGATGACGATCAGGTGGTTGTCTTCAAATAGAATTTGTAAATTATCGGGTGTAGAAACAATTTTCATATAGCAGTTGTTTTTTTGAACTTATGAGCTCGTCGTAGGGATATACGCGGTAGCCGTTTGCTTTGAAACGGAGGTACCGCGATGTATATAGTGTTTAAACCAAAATATCCTTAGCGAACTAAGGATATGGGTATCGGGTTAAGCGTAGGGGTTAATACTGTTCGTTTTCATTTGGAAAATCAACCGATTTAACGTCGCTTACATATTGTTGAACCGCCTCTTTCATTTGGTCGTATATATTGAGGTATCTTCTCAAGAAGCGCGGATTAAATTCATGGGTAAGCCCAATCATATCGTGGGTAACCAATACTTGTCCGTCGACTCCGTTTCCGGCACCGATTCCAATAACGGGAATCGAGATGCTTTCGGCTACTTTCTTGGCTAAATCAGCCGGTATTTTTTCCAATACCAAGGCAAAACAGCCTATTTTTTCTAGCATTTTGGCATCTTCTAGCAGTTGCTCTGCTTCTTCATCACCTTTGGCGCGAACGGTATAGGTTCCGAATTTATAAATCGATTGAGGTGTGAGTCCCAAATGACCCATAACCGGAATTCCCGCACCCAAAATGCGTTTAATTCCTTCTTTGATTTCGTGGCCGCCTTCCATCTTAACGCCGTGAGCACCGCTTTCCTTCATGATTCGGATTGCAGAACGCAGGGCTTCTTTGGGGTCGGACTGATACGAACCAAAGGGCAAATCAACGATGACCAAAGCTCTTTCTACACCGCGTACTACAGACGAAGCGTGGTAGATCATTTGGTCTAAGGTGATAGGCAAAGTGGTTTCGTGCCCGGCCATTACATTACTTGCAGAATCTCCAACCAACATGACATCCACACCTCCCGCTTCTAAAACGCGAGCCATAGAATAGTCATAACAGGTAAGCATTGAGATTTTTTCTCCATGCACCTTCATGTCTATCAGTGACTTGGTGGTCACCCTTTTGTAGTCTTTTTTTGCAACTGACATAGTGTTTTTGCTTTTATAATGAAATGTAAATGTACTTATTTTTATGTTTAAAAAAAGCTTTTATTGCAATTAACAGTCCGCCAGGTTAACCGCTACAGCCAAGCCCCCTTCGGAGGTTTCCTTGTATTTGTTGTTCATGTCTTTAGCGGTTTCCCACATGGTTTTTACCACTTTGTCCAAGGGAACCTTTACGTTTAAAGGATCGGTTTCCAAGGCGAGTTCGGCGGCGTTAATCGCCTTGATGGCGCCCATGGTATTGCGTTCGATACACGGTATCTGTACCAAGCCGCCTATGGGATCACAGGTCATCCCCAAATGGTGTTCCATCGCGATTTCTGCCGCGATTTGCACCTGTTCGGGGGAACCGCCCATTAGTTCGCAAAGTGCAGCTGCAGCCATGGCTGAGGATACGCCAATTTCGGCCTGACAACCGCCCATAGCTGCTGAAATCGTCGCGCCTTTTTTAAAGATGCTGCCAATTTCTCCGGCTACCAACAAAAATTGTTTGATTTCCTTTGGACCGGCTTTGTGGTTTTCGATTACTAAATAATACATCAATACCGCGGGGATTACTCCAGCACTCCCGTTGGTGGGTGCTGTAACCACCCGACCCAAAGAGGCGTTGACTTCATTGACCGCTAAGGCAAAACAGCTGACCCATTTTAAAATCTCTCTAAAGTATACCTTGGTTTTTCGAATGGCAGTAATCCACTCCTGATGGCTGTTGTACACACTGTCGCCAATTAGTTTGTGATGCATGTCAAAAGCGCGACGGCGCACATTCAACCCGCCGGGTAAAATGCCTTCGCTGTGACAACCGATATACATACACTCCAACATCGTATCCCAAATACGCAGCAGTTGGTAGTCGATTTCTTCTTCTGATCGCATGGATTTTTCATTCTCATAAACGATTTCAGAAGTGCTCATCTGCTGTTCCTTACAATAGGCCAACAGTTCTGTTGCCAAATCAATCGGATAGGGGAAACTTCCTTTTACCGCTTCTTTTTCTGGGTTTTCCTGCTGCTCTTCTTTAATGATAAATCCACCTCCTATAGAATAGTAGGTCGCCTTATAGGATTGATTTCCACAAAAGGCTGTAAACGACATGCCGTTGGCGTGAAAGGGCAAAAATTCTTTGTTGAAGAGGATGTCCTTAATCCAGTCAAAGGAAATTTCCCGCTGCTGGTCCAAGAACAAGACCTTGTTTTTTTTAATGCCTTCTATAGTGGGGTCCAGACTGTGAATGGGAACGGTTTCGGGATCGGCACCCGTAAGTCCCAACATGACTGCGAGGTCGGTGGCATGACCGATTCCAGTGAGTGATAGCGAGCCGTAAAGGTCAATTTGAACGCGATCGACCCGGGCAAAAAGCTGCTGATCGTGCAGTTCTTTTAAAAAGGATTCTGCCGCCCGCCAAGGACCCAAGGTATGAGAACTCGATGGTCCAACGCCAATTTTAAGCATATCAAAGACTGAAATACATTCCATAGTATAAGGGGATATTTTTATTACGAAGATAATCAAAATCCATATAGTAACAAGCTGTGGTTTGTATTGTGACTAATTTTTATGACAATACCGGAGGCCTTATTTAGTTAAATTCTAAATAAAGAACCAGCGTAGTGACAGATTGTCATTTTGTGAGAAGTATTGCTGAAAATAAATGACAAGATTATCATAAAAAGGTAATGGCATAAAGATTGACTACTAGTAATTGAGTTTAAAAAAGTAAAAAACAATTTAACTAATATAATATGAGTAAAATAATTGGAATCGATTTAGGAACAACGAATTCATGTGTTTCTGTAATGGAAGGTAATGAGGCAGTTGTAATCCCTAATGCAGAAGGAAAGAGAACAACCCCATCTGTGATTGCATTTGTAGAAGGTGGAGAAATCAAAGTTGGTGATCCTGCAAAAAGACAAGCAGTTACGAATCCAACAAAAACTATAGCTTCTATCAAAAGGTTTATGGGGGATAAATTCAGTGAAATTTCTCAAGAGATTTCTCATGTTCCGTATAAAGTGGTAAAAGGAGATAATGATACGCCACGTGTAGATATCGACGGTCGTTTGTATACGCCTCAAGAATTGTCTGCCATGACGCTTCAGAAAATGAAAAAAACTGCTGAGGATTACCTCGGTCAGGAAGTGACGGAAGCGGTAATTACCGTACCGGCATATTTTAACGATGCACAGCGTCAAGCGACTAAAGAAGCGGGTGAAATTGCGGGTTTAAAAGTGAGACGTATCATCAACGAGCCTACAGCAGCAGCTTTGGCTTACGGATTGGATAAAGCGGGTACAGACCAAAAAATCGTGGTTTACGATTTAGGTGGTGGTACTTTCGATATCTCTATCTTGGAATTGGGAGACGGTGTTTTTGAAGTATTGTCTACCAATGGAGATACACACTTAGGTGGAGATGATTTTGACCAAGTGATCATTAACTGGATGGCTTCTGAATTCGAAGCTGAAGAAGGTTTAGACTTGCGCAAAGACCCTATGGCTCTACAGCGTTTGAAAGAAGCAGCTGAAAAAGCGAAAGTGGAATTGTCTTCTTCTACGCAAACAGAAATCAACTTGCCGTACGTTACAGCAACGGCTTCTGGACCAAAACACTTAGTGAAAACTTTGACAAGAGCTAAATTTGAGCAATTGGCAGACGAATTGATCCGCAGATCGATGATTCCTTGTGAGAAAGCTTTAAAAGATGCTGGTTTGTCTAAATCGGATATCGATGAGGTTATCTTGGTTGGAGGATCGACTCGTATTCCAAGAATCCAAGAAGAGGTTGAAAAATTCTTCGGTAAAAAACCGTCTAAAGGAGTGAACCCGGATGAGGTAGTTGCTATTGGTGCAGCGATCCAAGGTGGTGTATTGACAGGAGAGGTAAAAGACGTACTATTGTTAGACGTTACCCCACTTTCTTTGGGTATTGAGACTATGGGAGGTGTATTGACTAAGTTAATCGAGTCAAACACGACAATTCCTACTAAAAAGTCGCAGGTATTCTCTACAGCAGCAGATAACCAACCTTCGGTTGAAATCCACGTATTGCAAGGAGAACGCGCTATGGCGGCAGACAACAAAACCATCGGTCGTTTCCATTTAGATGGAATTCCACCAGCACAAAGAGGTATGCCTCAAATCGAAGTAACCTTTGATATTGATGCCAACGGAATCATCAAAGTATCGGCTACAGATAAAGGAACAGGTAAGTCACATGATATTCGTATCGAGGCTTCTTCTGGACTGACAGAAGCGGAAATTGAAAGAATGAAAAAAGAAGCAGAAGCCAATGCCGATGCGGATAAATTGATAAAAGAAAAAGTAGACAAGCTAAACGAAGCTGATGCTATGATTTTCCAAACAGAAAAACAATTGTCGGAATTTGGCGATAAGTTATCTGCGGACAACAAATCAAACATCGAAGCGGCTTTAGAAGAGTTGAAAAAAGCGTACGAATTGAAAGATGCAGATACCGTTCAAACGGCATTGGACAAAATCAACGAAGCGTGGAAAGCAGCCTCTGAAGAAATGTACAAAGCACAAGCTGACGGACAAACTGGTGGTGCTCAAGAAGCACAGCCAAACCAAGGCGGTGATGGTACACAAGATGTGGACTACGAAGAAGTAAAATAATTGGTGATTAAAATCAATTAGCAATTAGCTATAAACCGCTGTAAACCTTATGTTTACAGCGGTTTTTTATTTATGCTCAATTTTAATCGTTTTTTGTCATATATGTACCATACTTGTACCGGAACTTAAAAGGCGATGAAAGGGCACTTATCGATACTTAAGATACCTTAATGAATAAATATGGGGGATGAGAAATTGAAAAATCGATGTCTTAGCTGTGATGTGCAATTTATTCCCATAAGAGTAACTTCCGTTTATTGTTGAGATAAATGCAGTAACAAAGGCTATGAAAAGAAGATTTTGCAGCTTGCGAAAGAAGAGATATTAAAGCTACGGCAGATAAAATATCAGAGGATGTGTTGTTTGTTTCTGTTCCAGAAGCAACCATGCTTTTTGGTATTGCTAAAGCAACTCTTTATTGGCGTATTCGCCAAGGAAAAATTACAGCTAATGTTTAGCAGCGTTTCAAAGTTTTGGTTAGGTGCAGAGTAAACAGACGTGGTAAATTCATGATAGTTCTAGTTATTTAAATCTTTATTTACAGCCTCAAACTTACTAATTAATTCATCCAATTTAGCTTGTTTCTTTTTTATTGTTTTGGGTCTTATGTAGAACCAATTAAAACTTATCCAAGTCAATGTAATGCCGTAAGCAAAAATTGCCCAAAACATCGACATCATTAAAGTGTATTCATACAAATACAAACCAATTCCTAGTGAAAGCATAATAAAGTACATACTCAACATGGTTGTTTGGATATATTTTTGTTTTGTTTTTAAGTCAGTTAGACTTTTTAAATAGTTGCCAGTGGTTTGTGTGTCATCAATTTTATTAAAACTTGAAAATTGTTTGTTGTAAACCAATAAAAAGATTGTCATTGCAAAAATGACCAAAACAATTCCAATTTTTGTAGTAAGGTATTGCGGTTGATATTTGTACCAAATAAAAATAACCAATACAATTGTTGTTATCAATAATATATTAGAAAAAATAAGTTTTTTTACATTGTTTTTTTTGAATTGATTCAATTTATTCTGCAATTCAACTATGTCTGGTTGCACAACTTTTTGTTGTTTCCAAATAGCTGTAAAATCGATATTACTATTGTCCATTTTCTTTAAATTTTCGCATTAGTTTTTCTTTGATCCTATGAATTTTTACTCTTACATTTACCTCCGAAATCCCTATGATATTTGCTATTTCTACTTGTTTTACCTCTTCCAATTCTAATGAAATTATTATACGATCGGTTTCTGGTAACTCGGAAATAAATTTGTACAAAAGCTGAATTTTAGGTTCAATAGATTCTTGTTGTTCTTCTCTTAAATTTATAGGCAAATCTGTTTTAATAATTCGTTTTTCTTTCTCAATTTGGCGTAAACAATTATTAGAAGCAATGCTGAAAATCCAAGTTCCGATATTCGATTCATTTCTAAATTTTGGAAGTTGTTGCCATATAATTATAAAAGTTTCTTGGGCTATATCTTGTGCTAATTCATAATTGTTTACATAGCCCATACACAGCCGAAATATTTTTTGCCAATAAGATTTATACACTTCGTCAAATTCCATTATTGCGTGGCTAAAAAATTATTTATTTGTGTAAAATACCATTCTTTGTCGTCATACATTATAAAATGCAGTCCCTTATTTGCATACTGTAAATGAGCTGTTTTTAAATTTTTATATTGATCTTCGATGTTTGTTTTTATATTTATAAAAGACGCTTCTAATAAAATTAAACTTGGACATTTTATATTTTGTATTTTTTCTCTTAAATCTGTATTTGAAAAATCGCAGAACATTTCAGCAATCGTTTTTCTATCCGATTTTACACTCCAACTTACGACTTTTTCTTGTATAGCTGTATCGGTTAAAAGTTGAGGAATTGACATTTTTTGCAATTGATAAAATTGTTCGTCAGACATAGTAGTTATTTGATTCACTACAGAGGAACAGTCGTTATTTTCGTTTGATTTAAAACTAGGATTCATTATTGCAGATAAACAAGGAAGTCCGTCTACCACAATTATTTTATCAATCAAATTCGGGTAGTCAGAAGCAATTGCTAATGCCAAAACTCCTCCCATACTGTGTCCTACGATAATTGGTTTATCTATATTGTTGTCCTTAATAAAGTCTGCAATAGAAGTTGCCCAATTATTAAAGCTTGAATTGATTTGAGGTTTAACACCTGAAAAACCAGCCATTGTCAAAGAATAACAGGTGTATTCACTTTCAAATTTTGTAATAGTTTCATTCCAAACTTCACCAGAACAGGCAAAACCTGGAATAAAAATCATTGCTTGCGCTCCTTCTCCTGTTTTTTGAACTTCAAAAAAATAGTTATTTGATTGTCCAAATGCATTGACATATAGGGCTGTAAATATGAAAATGATAATTGTGATTTTGTACTTGCTCATTTTTCTAAAATTTAAGTTATTCGTCTTTTAGATACAAGTCTTTTAAAAATGTTACAAGTTGCTACAAATTATTTTTTTAGATTAAGGGATTCTTACTTTTGCATATCACATCTGTGTATTACAGCCAACATTTACGGAATTTGTAACAAGTTGTCATAAAGCGTATTAATGAAATAAATTTAAATAAAAAAACGAATTGTATTTCTTTTTGTTGGGTAGCGAAGGACAAAGTCTTGATTTTAGTATTTAATGTCTTTAAAACACATCTTAAAGACGATGATGGAAAAGGTATTATAAAGATCAATGATGATCTTTCGTGTTTCTAATTAATAAAAATTAGAAAACACAGTGTTTTTTAAGTGTTTTCGTTGTGTCGTCGTACACAGTGAAAACACTTTTTTTATTTGCATCATAACAATTAAAAACGATGGTTATGGACAAGTATAAAATCTCTTTTGAAAACCTACGCAGTAGCACACCTAGCTAATGAAATTGCAGAAATAAATTCTTTTATTGGAATATAAAAAGCAACCGACAATAGCGGTAACAAGATTTAATTAAGTTTATAATGAATGAAATTTGATGCATAATTATAGTTTTTGGGTGTTTATGCGTTATTTATCATACATTAATGGTGTGTATAAAATTTATTAATAGTTAATGACTAGTAAATTTTGTCACCAATATTCAGGATTTAGCGTTTTTATGTTTTAAATTCATCTTTGTATATTGTCACAAATATTTACTATTTTTGTGACAGTATAGACAAGCTTAAAATGAGTATTGAGAAACAAATAGAAAAATCAATTAAGAGCAAGCCAAAAGGTACTTTGGTCTTGCCTGATGATTTTATGACTTTTGGATCAGCCGAAGCTATTCGTAAAGCTTTGGGTCGTTTGGAAGATAAAAAAGTCATTGTGCGCGTGGCACACGGAATCTATGTACGTCCAAAAATAAGTAAATGGGCTGGAGTACTTACACCTTCGGCTGAAGAAGTTGCAGAAGCCATTGCCAAAAGGGATAGAATAAGAACTGTTCCTTCGGGGGGCTATGCCTTGAATGCCTTAGGATTGAGTAATCAAGTACCTGTGAATATAGTACTGCTAACAGACGGCTCGGCAAGAGAAATAAAGGTGGGAAAACGAACAATAAAATTTAAGAAGACCACACCTAAAAACGTATTGGCTAAGGGAAAAATTAGCCGATTGGTGATTCAAGCACTCAAGGAAATTGGTAATGGAAATATAACAGCAGAGGAAGAAAATAAGCTATTAGCGTTACTTAAAAATGAAGTTGAAAATGATTTGAGACACGATATAACTTTAGCACCCGTTTGGATTCGAAAAATAATAAAAAAAGCACTGCCTAATGAAAAATAATTTTTATGAGTTAGACAAATCCGAAAAAGCAATTCTTTTTAAAGAAACAGCCACTCAAAAAGGGATGATGCCTTTTGCTGTAGAAAAAGACTGGTGGGTAGTTCGTACGTTAGAAATTATTTTTAAACAAGTGCAGCAGCACATCTTGTGTTTAAAGGAGGAACATTACTTAGTACATCTTGGGATCTTATTCATAGGTTTTCAGAAGATATTGATTTAGCTATTGATCGAAACTTTTTAGGATTTGAAGGTGTATTGTCAAAAAAAGAACACACCCATTTAAGAAAAGCAGCCAATAAATATACGTCTGACCATTTCTACATAGCGTTGCAAGAAAAATTTCTAGAACAGGGTTTCAAAGATTTAAAATTTAATCTTGTAGAAGCAAAAGACAGTGATCAAGACCCTCGCATAATCGAGATTTATTATCCGAACATTGTGCAAAGTTTGGGGTATGTTCAGCCTCGAATTCAGATAGAAATCGGTTGTCGTTCATTGATAGAGCCTTATTCGTTACGACCTGTTGTATCTTTTGTTGATGATTTGTATGCCGATACTGATTTTTCTGTTTTACCAGTAGAAATACCTTCTGTAAACCCAGAAAGAACGTTTTTGGAAAAGCTTTTTCTGTTACACGAAGAATTTCATAAACCATTAGCAAAAATAAGAGTTGATAGATTAAGCCGTCATTTGTATGATGTCTATCAATTATCAAAAGCAGAATGCTCAAAAGCCATTGAAGACAGTGAGCTGTACAAAACTATCGTAGAACACCGATTTAATTTTACCAAAGTATCAGGTATAGATTACAATTTATTGTCACCAAAGACCCTTGATTTTATTCCAATAAACGAAGTGAAAGAAGCCTGGGAACGAGATTATAAGAAAATGAGAGAGGAAATGATTTATCAATCGAACTCCCCAACATTTGATATGATATTAGAACAATTAACGATTGTTAAAAACAAAATCAACGGACAGAATTGGGATTTAGAAAAAGAGTATTCCATTTCTTAGCGTGACAATTAGATGATTTTTGTATCTTATTTGTACCATGAAAACATAAGTTGCGGATTTTCATTAATGGTTGTTTTTAAAGAAATAAAATAATTTTTTTTAATAATTAAGACAAACCCCGAACTGCGAGCAGCTCTGGGTTTTGTTTTTTATAGCCCCTTTATTGGGGCAATTGGCTTTAAAAGTTATAACTTTAAGCTGTAAAATGAAGGCTAGCTATGATAAAACACGCTTTTCCCCCTTTGGTCAATGCGCGCTCCCGTATCTTGATACTGGGTACCATGCCCAGTGAAAAATCCCTGGAATACCAGCAGTATTACGGCAACAAACAAAATCGGTTTTGGACCATACTATTTCGCGTTTTTCAACGGGAGTTTTCCGAAGATTACCAGCGGCGAAAACAACTGTTGGTCGATTTTGATTTGGCCTTGTGGGATGTACTGGAATGCTGCGAGCGCAAAGGCAGCTTGGACAGCGAAATCAAAGCGGAAAAACCCAACGACATTGCCGCCCTGTTAAAGGCTTATCCCCAAATAAAAACCATCGTTTTCTCCAGTAAAAACGCCGAGAAATTCTTTTCCAAATACGCGGAGCGAATTCCCGAAATAGAATATGTAACTTTACCTTCTCCCAGTGGGGCATACGCGAGTATGCGCTTGGACGAAAAGATAGAAAATTGGAAAATAATAACACAATTATGAATAAAGTACCCGCAACGGCTTTTGATTTTTTGAATGATTTAAAGCAAAACAACAACAGGCCTTGGTTTGTAGCGCATAAGAGCGAATTTGACGCTGCTTTTGGCTCGATAAAAGACTTTTTTAAATCGATTTACGACGAGATGCAATCCTTGGATAGCATCGAGCGGTTTCACGTGCACCGCATTTATAGAGACGTGCGCTTTGCCAAGGACAAAACCCCTTATAAAGATTATTTTGGGTTGCACTTGGGACGCAGTAAACCCTTGTTGCGAGGGGGATATTACGTGAGCATAGAACCCGGTAAATCATTTGTTGGTGGTGGGTTTTGGGAACCGGATAAAACCGATTTGCTGCGCATTCGCAAAGATATCGAACAAGACGATTCCGAACTGCGAAGCCTGATTGAGGACCCTGAATTTATAACTTACTTTGGCGGACTCTCCGGAGAGGAATTGAAAACAGCCCCCAAGGGATTCGACAAAGAACATCCCGCAATTGATCTGTTGCGCAAAAAGCAGTTTTTGGTCATGCGTTCTTTTTCCGATGAAGAAGTGCTCGCTGCCGATTTCGGCAGGGAAGTGATCAAGACCTTTGTCGCCATGCGTCCGTGGTTTGATTATATGTCTGAGGTGTTGACTACAGATGCCAATGGAGTGGACCTATTTAGCTAAAAGACCGTGATTGTAGAGCGTTGTGGATTTTGTTTTTTTAACCCACAGCCGAAACCGTGGGTTAAGAAAACGAGCACATCGAAGAAACTGTACAGCGTTTCTTCGCAGCGCTGTAAAATATATCTAGTTGTAGATGATTTCGATCTCAAACATCTTGTCCCAGTTTTTACCGGTTACAAAAAACGTTTTGGTCTTGGGGTTGTATGCGATGCCGTTTAAGACATCCAAGTCCGGATGGTAAGTGACTAGGGTTTGTAGGCTGGACAAGTCCAAGGCGGCTTCTACAGCACCGGATTTGGGGTCGATGATCGCAATCGCGCGCTCACCGTAAATATTCGCATAGATCTTACCGTTTACCCATTCCATTTCGTTAATAGCTCCTATTTTGACGTTGTTGGTGTAGATGTTGATATAGTCGACCTCCTTAAAGGTTACCGGATCGATGATATACACTTTTTCCGAACCGTTACTCATATAGAGGTGAGTGCCGTCGTTGGTGAGTCCCCAGCCTTCCATATTCTTAAAATAAGGAATGGTTTTTTCCCGCTCTAAAGTTTCCACATGATACACATAAGCCTCGTTGTTTTTGTAGGTCAGTTGGTAAATTTTGTCGTGTAATACCGTAGCACCTTCGCCAAAAACCGTTTCGGGCAATTCTACGATACTCAGTACTTTTCCCGTTTTATAATCGACCTTGCGAATGCTGGAAACACCTTTTTTGCCCGTGCCATTACCGGCGCCATTTCCGGTGCTTTCAATCAATACATCCCCGTAAAATTCCAAGCCCTGAGTGTAGGCCTTGATGTCGTGTGGAAAAGTATTGACGATTTTATACTGCAATATTTTTGGAGTTATCGCCGAGGCCAATTCGATATGACTGCTGGTTTCGGTAGGGGAGTTGGCGTGGTATACTATAGCCTTGATCGCGATGCGACCGAATTTCTCTTGCTCCAGGGAATAGTTCAATACCTGGTTTTCCCTTGCTGTTCCGATTTTCCGGTCATTTAAAAAATAAGCCACCGAATCGATAGCGGTTTCACTTTTATTGGCAATGGTCAATTTTAAAGCATCGTTGCTGTGGTAAACCTGCTTTAATTGACTGGAGTCAATGCTAAATAAATTTTCTTCCGTTTTTTTTTTGTCTTCACACGATAAAAAAGCAGCACTTAAGGATAAGGCAATAAGAAGGTTATGTTTTTTCATTTCAATTTTATATTTTGTACAAGATACAAATCTACTTTATATCTTACAAATCACTTGCAAAAATATAAAAAGATTGTATCTTTGCACTGGCAAGTCCTACACGACCAGCTCCTATAGAATCCTCCAGGGTGGGAACGCAGCAAAGGTATGTGGTTGTAGCGGTGCGATGTAGGTCGCTTGCCATTTTTTAATCTTCCCTCGGGAGGATTTTTTGCTTTATAAGCATTTCCCTTTTCCCTTTTTTTTAACCGTATGCGATATTTTATATTAAAATTAATTATCTCAACAATTTGTACGGCTACCCATTCTTTTTTGCTATTTTTGTTCTTAAAAAGTAGCTATTTTGAAGAAAATATTCGTAAAATCGACTAAAATCATAGCGTGGATTCTGCTTTCTATTCTCTTGTTGTTTGTAGTACTGGTTTTAGTGATACAAATTCCTTCGGTTCAGAATAAAATCAAGGACCAAGCCATAGAATATTTAGAGGGGAAAATCCAAACCAAAGTAGCGTTAGAACGCATCGAAATTGGCTTTCCGAAAAAAATCGTAGTCAAAGGACTCTATTTGGAGTCCCAGCAGCGCGATACCCTGCTCTATGCCGAAAACCTATCTGTAGATATCAGCTTGTTTAAGTTGCTGAACAATACCTTGCAATTGAACGCCGTGGCGGTAGATAATTTTGTGGCCCATGTGACCCGAGATCGCGAGCAGCGGTTTAATTTTGATTACATCATCGAGGCTTTTGCCTCGGAGGAGAAGCCGGAAAAAGAATCCAAACCCTTTGTGATTTCCTTGGACCGCATCGATTTAAGCCAGATATTGGTCTCTTTTGACGACCAATACGGCGGCAATGATCTATACCTCAAACTGAATCGCTTTTCTACCCGTGTCAAGCGGTTTGACCTCGAATCTCTGATCTTTAATATACCGAAAATTGACGTCGATGGGGTCGATTTGCGCTTTAAGCGTACCGTAGTCGACCCGCTAGAAGCTGTGGTCGTACAGAAAACGGATTCCATCGTAGCCGATAAGGTTTTGGATTTGCAACTCCGCGACATCAACCTCAGTGAAATCAAACTGGAATACGACGATGCCGTTTCTGAAATGTATGCCAAGGTCGATTTGAAAAAATTGGGCTTAAGCATGGATAAACTCGATTTTGCCAATCGCGATGTCGTGATTAACAGCCTTCAAATTAGCGATACCGAAGCCCTAGTGCGCTTGTTAAAAACGAGCAAACCTCAAAAGACTGACGAAGTAACCCCCGTGGTTGTTGAGGAGAGCCCCTGGAGTTTGGCCTTGGAGCGATTGCAACTCGAGGGCCTAGCGGTTGCTTTTGACGATCAAAATGCCGCTGCCCAACCCAAGGGCATGGACTATAAACACCTGAATTTTTCGGAGCTCAACTTGGAATTGCACGATTTTCAGTTCGCGCCAAACAACATATCCGGTGCGATTAAAAGCGCGCGTATATCGGAAAAAAGCGGCCTTGAAATTCAAGAATTACGCACCTATTTTATGTATGGTGCACAAACGGCTTTTTTAAAGGATTTGTATTTAAAAACACCGCAAACCTTATTGCAACGCGAGGTGATACTGATGTATGAAAACGCCGATTCGTTTACCGATCACCTGGAAGACGTCGTGGTAGATGCGTCGTTAGTTGATAGTAAAATCGGGTTTAAAGACCTCTTGCTTTTCGCGCCCGACCTCGTGTCACAACCGCTGTTTAAAAATCATGCAGCTGGCGTGCTTACCATCGATGCTCGCGTCAAAGGACCCGTCAAAGACTTGGAGATTACCCGGTTTTTTGTCAGCGGATTCGGTTCGACATTCGCTCAGGTTTCCGGTCGAATCAAAGGCTTACCCGAAGTGGGTACGGCGCAGTTTGACCTGGATATCAAAGATTTTCAATCCACGGCAAAAGATGTATTAAGCCTGGTGCCTGTGGGAACCGTTCCTTCAAATATTCAGTTGCCCGCGCTGTTTTCTCTTCGGGGAACGCTAAAGGGGGGAATGACTAATTTCAATACCCATTTAAAGCTGAACTCCAGCTATGGCGCCGTATCGCTGATTGCGCAATTGGATCAACGCGTCAAGAACAAGGAGAAGTACCGCATCGATGCCGTAGTCAATAACTTTGATGCAGGACGCTTGATTAAAAACGATTCGCTGGGTAAAATCAGCATGAATTTGGTGGCTTCTGGACAGAGTTTTAATCCAAAAATGGCCAATGCCACCCTAAACGGGCATCTCTTGCAAGCGCAATTCAACGGTTATGACTATAAGGATTTAATCATTACAGGACAGGTCAAAGCAGGTGCGTATCAGTTGCAAACCGCGATGAACGACCCGAATTTGCAGTTTGCCGTAAAGGCCCACGGCCAGTTGGATGAAAAGCAAATGACCTTGGATATGGACGGCGATTTTGTCAAGGTGGATCTGCATCAGCTGCATTTGACCCCGGCGCCCATGGCGTTTAAAGGCGTGCTGACCGCGCGTTTTTCCGAACTGAACCCCGACCATCTAAACGGCCAACTTCAGCTGCGCGATGGGGCTTTTTCCAACGGTAAAGACGTCTTTAACCTCGGCGAGCTATCGCTCAATGCCAGGGCAGACGATACGAGTAACCTCTTGGAATTGGAGTCGCAATTGGCCAGTATTCGCGTAGCGGGTAAGTATCAACTGACCCAGCTACCCGCGGCTTTAAAGAAAACCTTTTCCACCTATTTTAATCTCGACCACCAAACAGCGGCGACGACCAAGGAGACGGCGAAACAGCAAAAGAATAAAAAAGCGGAAACCGTCCAAGATCAAGAAGTCGTAGTGGAAGTACAGATTAAAAACGACCCCATACTGGCAAAGTTCTTGCCGGATTTAAAGAATTTCGACCCGATTAAAGCCGACGGTACTTACCGATCGGGCGATGATTATATCGCGTTTCAAGTCGACGTGCCCAATGTGGAGTACGGCAAAAACAAGGTGTCCAACATCCACTTTTCACTAGAACCCAAAAATCAAGCCTTAGGCTATGCCTTTTCCGTCGATCGGGTTCAAAGCGAGAGTTTTGCCATCAACCAAGTGGTGTTAGACGGCGATATGCGCGACAATGTGTTGAATTACAATTTGGAGATCATAGATGCTGAAAAAGTGGTTCAATACGGCATAGCCGGTAGTTTGGAAACCCTGGCAGATTATTATCAGGTAAAACTACTGCCCGAAGCCTTTAAATTGAATTATGAAAACTGGGATGTGACGCCGGGAAATCAAATCAGAATAAACCCTTTAGGCATCAATGCACAGGACTTTGCCCTGTCCAAATCGGGTAGTAAAATCGCCTTACAGTCGAAATCGACCGCCTTTGACGCGCCTTTGGAAGTGAATTTTATCCATTTCGACATACAGACCTTGACCGCGATGGTCAAGAAAGACGTCACTTTTGCCAAGGGATTTATAGAGGGACAAGTAGAACTGCGCAATCTGATGAAAGATTTGGTTTTTGTGTCGGATATCAACATTACGGAATTGGAAGTGATGCAGGCAAAAGTGGGGGATTTGTCTATAGCGGTGAGCAATGAATTGCCGCATCAGTACGATGCTTTGATCGGGCTTAGTGGCCAAGGCAATCAAATGCTGTTAAAAGGCGCCTATTCCGAATTGGAAAAGACGTTTCGCCTGCAGATCAAGGTCAATCAATTGCAGATGGCGACGGTCGAAGGATTCGCTATGGGTAATATATCGAATTCCGTCGGCTTTTTGTCCGGTAATTTCGACATCACGGGCACGGTCAAAAAACCGACTGTACTGGGACAGTTTAAGTTTAATCAGGTCGGGATCCACGCGGTTCCCCTCAATGCCGACTTTAAAGACATCAATGAAACCATCGATTTTACGCCGACCGCTATAGTGTTGCACCGCTTTGAAATAACCGATTCAGACAACAATAAATTGGCGATAGACGGCAGGGTCAATACCGTGAATTACGCCGATTTTAAATTTGATTTAAGCGTGGTGACCGAAAACTTTAAAGCGATTAATTCCACCGAAAAAGACAATGACTTTTATTATGGCGACCTGTATTTAGACGCCAATTTAAAAATTAGTGGCGACCTGAATAAACCGGAAGTAAACGGAAAGTTGGCTATAGACAAAAACACCAAGTTTACCGTGGTGATGCCGCAACAGGATCCCTCCATTGCCGATCGAGACGGAATCGTCGAGTTTATCGATCAGCGCGATCAGCGCTTGTTGGAAACCGTAGAACTGCAAAACAAGGTCAATGAATCCGATTTAAAGGGTATGGAAGTATCGGTCGACATTCAAATCGACAAGGAAGCCGAGTTGATTTTGGTCATCGATAAGACCAATGGCGATATGCTAAAATTAAAGGGCGAAGCGGTACTTACCGGAGGAATCGACCCATCGGGTAAGACGACTTTAACCGGTAAATACGAGTTTTCTGAAGGGTCTTATGAGATGTCGTTTAACTTTATAAAGCGAAAATTCGACATTCAAAAGGGCAGCAGCATTGTATGGACGGGTGAACCCACTTCGGCCACCTTGGATTTAACGGCGATCTACACGGTCAAAACCGCGCCGATTGATCTGTTGGAAAGCCAGCTTTCGGGCCTAACGCCTATGGTAAAGAATACCTATAAGCAAAAGATTCCGTTTCAAACCTTGTTGAAGATGAAAGGGGAGTTGCTCAAACCGGAAATCAGTTTTGACATAACCTTGCCGGAAAACAACAACTCGGTTTCTTCGGATGTCTTGGCCAATACCAAAGCCAAATTGGAGCAGCTGCGCTTGCAACCTTCCGAGATGAACAAACAGGTATTTGCCCTATTGCTCTTGAGTCGTTTTGTCGGCGAGAATCCGTTTGAAAGCGAGGCCGGCGGAATGAGTGCCGAGTCGATGGCCAGGCAAAGTGTCAGTAAAATCTTATCCGACCAGCTCAATAATTTAGCGGGTGACTTGATCGCTGGGGTGGAGATGGACTTTGACTTGCAATCTACCGAGGATTACAGCTCCGGTGAAAAGGAAAACCGCACCGACTTGAATGTGGGGGTGTCCAAGAGGATGCTGGACGACCGTTTAAAGGTAACGATCGGCAGCAGTTTCGGATTGGAGGGTAGCGAGCGTCAGAATGAGCAGTCGACCAATATTGCAGGCGACTTGTCTGCGGAATATATGCTGTCAAAAGACGGGCGTTATATGCTGCGGGCGTATAGAAAAAATCAATATCAGGTGGCTTTACAAGGTCAGGTAATCGAAACGGGCTTAGGGTTTATCATCACGATGAACTACGAGCACTTTAGAGAGCTCTTTGAGCGCAGTAAAGAGAGAAAAACATTGAGACGTCAATCAAAAAAACAAACAGATGAATAAGGTTTATCAACGGATTGGAGGACTGCTTTTGCTGATTGCAACGCTGTATTCGTGTAGCAATACCCGGTATTTAAAAAACGGGGAACTCCTCTATGTCGGTGCCCAATTAAAAGTAACGGACGATTCGCTGTCCAAGAGTCAAAAAAAGGAACTGAAAACCAGTTTGGAGGAATTGGTTCGGCCCAAGCCCAATTCGAAAATTTTGGGTCTCCGCCCCAAATTGTTTTTTTATAATTTAGCTGGCGAACCCAAAAAAGAAAAGGGAATTCGACACTGGATGCGCAATAAACTCGGTGAGGCTCCGGTGTTGTTTGGCAAGGTCGACCTGGAGTATAATCAAGCAATTTTATCGAATTACGCCGAAAACCAAGGCTTTTTCAATACGCGCGTCTACGCGGATACCCTGGTTAAAAACAAAAGGGCTACAGCGGTGTATACCGTCACACCCCAAAGTGCATTTATAATTCGAAACATCACTTTTGTTTCGGACTCCACCGCCGTACAACAAGAAATCTATAAATCCAGACGCCGCAGTTTGCTCAAAAAGGGGCAGGCCTTTAACTTGGAAGTGGTTAAAAATGAACGGGTGCGCATTGATTCGCGCTTAAAGGAAAAGGGGTATTATTACTTTAACCCCGACTATCTCTTGGTTCAAGTAGACAGTACCGTAGGAAAAAACGAAGTCGATCTTTTTGTAAAAGTCAAAGAGACCACCCCAACCGTTGCCATGCATCCCTATACCATCGATCAGGTCGTGGTTTTTGCCGATTACTCCTTAAACGAGTCCGATGTAAAGCAGAGCTCGTGGGATACCATTCAACCCTATCACGATTTTATTATCGTGGACCCCGATAAGCGTTTTCGACCGCAGATATACGACCGCACCCTCTATTTTAAAAAGGGCGATTTATACAACCGTTCCGATCATAATTTATCGCTCAACAGATTGGTCAATCTCGGTACGTTTAAGTTCGTAAAAAATCAATTTGTCATCGCCGATTCCCTCAATCACAAATTGAATTCATTCTATTATTTAACCCCCGAAGAGCCCAAATCCATTCGTTTGGAAGTGTTGGGTAAAACCAACTCGGCCAGTTATACCGGAACGGAGTTAAATGTCAATTGGCGCAACCGCAATTTCTTTAAGGGAGCGGAATTGTTTGCGGTGTCTGCTTATGGTGGGATGGATTTTCAAATGTCGTCTGCCAACAAGGGCTACGATGTGTATAAGTTTGGTACCGAAGCCAATTTGATTTGGCCGCGAATCATCGCCCCGTTTAAATTTGAATCATCCAGCGGTTTTGTACCGCGGACCAAGGCGACCTTGGGGTATGAATACCAAAACAGAACCAAGCTATATGCCTTGCATTCCTTTAAGGGGTCGTTTGGTTATATGTGGAAGGAAAACGTCAAGAAGGAACACGAGTTAAACATCATCGACATCAACTATGTCAGTCCGGAAAAAGTAAGCGCGTTGTACGAGCAGGAAATTGTGGGCAATCCATCACTTCAACGCGTTTTGGACAAGCAGCTGATATTTGGGCCAAAGTATTCGTATACCTATACCAATACGATGCAGAAATTTAAAAAGAATACCATTTACTACAAAGGGGTCTTGGATTTGTCGGCCAATTTAACCGGATTAATAATGAATGCCAACGAGGAGGAAGGCGAACAGAAATCCATATTGGGAGTGCCTTTTAGTCAATATGTCAAGGTGGAAAACGACTTTAGATATTACCGACGCCTCACGCGCAATTCACAGTTGGCTACGCGCATCGTAGCCGGAATCGGGGTGCCTTATGGAAACTCCGATCAGATGCCGTTTATCAAGCAGTTTTTTGTGGGCGGAACCAATAGCATTCGCGCTTTTAGATCGCGATCTTTGGGTCCGGGTAGTTTTAATCCGACCGAAAATGCCTCGGGATTCTTACCCGATCAATCGGGTGATATCACTTTAGAACTCAATGTGGAATACCGCGCCAAATTGTTTAGCATCGTACACGGTGCCTTATTTGTAGATGCCGGTAATATCTGGCTCCTGCACGACGATGTCGATAAGCCCGGTGGAAAGATATCCAAGGATTTCTATAAAGAACTGGCCGTAGGTGCTGGTTTTGGATTGCGATTCGACATCTCTTTCTTGGTTATTCGAACCGATTTGGCTTTCCCAATTCGCATTCCGTACCTGCCCGAAGGGGACCGATGGACCTTGGATAAGGTCGATTTTGGTGACAGCGGCTGGAGAAAGGACAACCTGATTTTTAACTTAGCGATCGGTTATCCCTTTTAAATCCAAAAGTATTGTGGAATATTTCTACAACTGTGGAAAATATACGCTGCTTTGTAAAACAAGCTGTTAAAAATTAACTTTTTTTAAAATATTGATTAGTAAGGTATTGACCGGTTTTTATGGCTTCATCGCTGTTATGGCACGATTTTGATAGTATATCTAAGTGTAAAAGTGTTATGAAAATAGTTTTTTGTTTATTTCCAACCTGTCGGTAAGTTAACTAAAAGACATTGCTTAGAAAAAGAAAATTAAGTTACCACTGAAAAAGGTAACGCAAAATCGTTAGTAAGGTGATGAAGAGAAATCTTCACGCAAAGGGAGGCTTTATGCCTCCTTTTGTGGTTTAAAAGGTTTTTTCTTAATTCGATATGGGGACTTATGCGATAAAAAACACTAAATTTGTTGCTAAAGAAACAAAAATAAGTTTTGTATGAGCCATAAAATACTAGTGATTGATGACGATATTTCCTTTTGTATCATGTTGAAAACTTTTTTGGAAAAAAAGGGGTTTGTTGTAACCAATGCCTTTAATTCAAGAGAAGCGGAAGTGTGCTTAAACAAGGAGAATTTCGACGTAGTATTGACCGATGTGCGCTTACCAGACAGTGATGGTATTGAGTTGCTCAAGGCGATTAAACAACGATCTGCCGCGACTCAAGTAATCCTTATGACGGGCTACACCGAAATTAAAACTGCGGTGAATGCGATGAAACTCGGAGCGTTTGACTATGTGGGGAAACCGATTAATCCAGACGAAATACTGTTTACGATACACCAAGCTTTGGATAAGAAAACCACCAGAAACACCGGTTTAGCTGATAGTGAACCCCAGGGTGATAAACCGGCAAAACCGACCGCAAAGAGCTTGGAATTTGTTCAAGGAGACAGTCAGGCATCTGCCCAATTACACGAATACATCGATTTGGTTGCGCCGACCAATATGTCGGTGTTGATCATGGGAGAAAGCGGTACGGGTAAGGAGAACATAGCCCATTCCATACACCTAAAGAGCAAGCGGGCACAGAAACCCTATATTGCAGTAGACTGTGGGGCTATACCCAAGGACTTGGCTTCTAGCGAGTTTTTCGGACATATCAAGGGATCTTTTACCGGGGCGATTAACGATAAAATAGGTCATTTCGAAGCCGCAAATGGCGGAACGATATTTTTGGATGAAGTGGGAAATTTGTCCTATGAAGTTCAAGTGCAATTGTTGCGTGCCCTACAAGAGCGCAAGGTTAAACCCGTGGGTAGCAATAACGAAGTCACGGTGGATATACGCGTTATCGCGGCTACCAATGAGGATTTGCAAAAAGCGGTTAAAGACGGTGAGTTTCGCGAAGACTTGTTTCACCGACTCAATGAATTTGGCATACAAGCGCCGCGTTTAGCCGAGCGTAGAGAAGATATCTTAACCTTTGCGCAGCATTTCCTAAATCAATCCAACAAGGACTTGGAAAAGCAGGTAGATGGATTTAGTCCAGAGGTTGAAGCCCTGTTTCTGAGTTATGATTGGCCGGGCAATCTACGGGAGATGAAGAACATCATCAAAAGATCGGTATTGCTCAGCAAAGAAGAGACCATTACCAAGAAAGTACTGCCTGTAGAGATGTTTGAAGCTAGTGAAGAGCGCGCCGCTCAGCAGGTGTTTAACCAAGAGCACCAAGAAGAGGATTTAAAACTGTTTTCTTCGCGCAATGAGGAGCATGCCATACGCACAGCACTTGAAAAAGTGAAGTTCAATAAAACCAAAGCTGCTCAATTGTTGGGAATCGATAGGAAAACGCTTTACAATAAAATAAAATTATACGATATCGAGCTCTAACTGAGCTCGATTTTTTTTATTACTCGCATAACCTGCTCGATTTGCTCTCGCAACTCGTCTATATACTTTTCCAAATCGGCGGCTGTTCTGTATTCCAATTGATAATCCTCTATAGGTTCCAATAGCGGAATAACACGGCTTATTTCCAATTGCCTAAACATGGGGAGCATCTTATGTGCCGTATCGCTTAGGGCATTTTCATCTTTGGCCGCAGCTGCTTGGTAGAGGTCGGTAATGTTGTCTTGGGTACTGTCTACAAAAATTTGCAGTATATTTCTCATTGCCGCTTGATCATCTTGTAAAAACGGTCGCAGTCCCTTTAGCGAGTAGCCCTCTTGGATGTCGTTGGGGTAGTGGGGCGCTTTTGGAAGCGGCGTTTCCGCTTGACCCTCGTTCCAAATGGCCAATATCATCCGCAGTAAAATATCGATTTGTATGGGCTTGGGATGCGAATTGGTGAAGCCCAATTCGATGAAATCCTCGGCACTTAAGTCGCGTTTGCCCGACAGGGCAATCGTCGGAATCGACGCGAAATCCGGATGATTCTGAAGTAGGGTAATCAACTCAAATCCATCGACTTTGGGCATCTGTATATCGGTCAGTATCAAGTCATACGAATCCTGTTCCAAGGTCTTGATAATCAACGACGCATCGTTTAATAGGGTAACGCCTTTTACCAAGGGTTCAAAAACCTCTTTCATCAATTGCAACTGCAGGGTATCGTCGTCGATAATCAGCAGGCGTTTGTCTTTTAAAACGTGGATATCGGTAGTCGGAGATTCCTCCTCCAATTCCGAAATGTTTTTGTCGGAGGCCACGAGCGGAAGGCGTAAGGTAAACGTAGAACCCTTGTCGAGTTCGCTGGTTACAGTGATCGAACCATAGAGCAATTCCGCAATGCGCTGCGAGATATTAAGCCCCAGTCCGGTACCGCCAAATTTTTTCTCGATGCCTTTGTGGGCCTGTTTAAATTCCTTAAAAATGTCGTCAATTTGATCGGGGGCTATTCCGATTCCCGAATCGGTAACGCCGATTTCCACCCAATCAAAATCGCGGGTAACCGCTATGGATACCGTACCCTCTTGGGTAAACTTGATGGCGTTGGTGATTAAATTGGTCAAGGCCTGCTTAATGCGGTAGGGATCCGATACGTAATTCTGATCAAGCGATTCGTCTACCGTCCATTCTAAGGCGATGTTTTTGTTTAGCGCATTTTGTTTTAATGGCAGGCAGGTTGATGCGATGAGCTCTTTAAAGTTAAAAGTCTTTTGTTCGGTGCGGATTTTATTGTTTTCCAACTTCGAAAAATCGATCAAATCGTTGACCAAGTTGACGATGTATTGAGAGGAATATTGGATGTTTTTGATGTAGGCCTGCTGCTTGTCGGTCAAAGGCGTTTTGTTCAACAATTCTGTAAATCCCAAGACCCCTCCAAGCGGGGTTTGTATATCGTGAGTAACCGTGGCCAAAAGCATGGTTTTACTGCGTAAAAGCACTTCTTTTTCGGCGTTTAATTTCTCCAATTCGTTTCTATAGCGCTGGGTCTGATTGAGGTCGTTTAGGATAATCCACCCCAACAATACCACGGTAATCAAAGCCGAAGTTCCGATCCAAGCAATATTTGTAGTGGCATTGCCAATAATCGTTCGAGACTCGCTTATTTTCTCGTAGGACGCCGTAAGTATATTGTGTTCAACACTTTCTAGTATATAGCGCAGCTGGTCGGTGAGGTTTTTGTTTTCTTGCAGTAACAAATGCTCTTTCTTAAGCAGTTCTTGTTGTACGATGGTCTCCTTTTTCGCCGCTTGCTCAAAAATGCGTTCCACCGCTTGTGCAAGCGAGTCCGTTAATCCCGGTTGGTTGATGGTGGTTTTAATCGTATCGGATTCGGCTTTCCACGCTTTTACCATGCGCCCCCACAAAGACCTTTTCTGCTTTTCGGTGCTGTGAATAATCGGTTTGCTGTCTTTTTCAATCTGCTCCTTGGCTTGGTGTATCTGATTAATCGCAAAATCATAGTTTTCAGAAGTGTTCATCTTTTGTCTAAAGAGCACAATCTCGTCAAAACTCTTTTTCTTTTTTTGCAACAATTGCTGGATCGTATCCAATTTAAAAATTAATTCGGGCGTCTCCACATCGAGTTTAATCAGCTCTATTTGGTGGTTTACGCTATCTAATTGACGGTGGTATTTTTTTATTTCGGACGCTTTTCCTGTCAAAATAGCACTCCGACTGGAAGCCTCGGACGAGTAGAGATTGTTGATTGCACTGCTGATCATAAAGATTTTGTTGCTCTCTTCAATCACACTTTGCTCGGGTAAAGTAATCAATTTCATCTGTCGGAAAATATAAGCCCCTGAAAATAAGGCCGCACCAAACAATACGACGTAAACGATAAGGATTTTAAACTTGATGGACTTCGAATTTTTCATAGCATAAAGATATTATTTCTTTTGGAAGTCTTGAAGATTCGCTTAAAATAAGTCGGACTTTATTGGAATGCAAACAAGCGGAGTTCTTGCACCAAGCGCTGTAAAGACCACATTAGGTTTTCTGTGGCAGCCTGTTTATTCGTAAGGCAGCTAAATCGGTTTCTCTTCGATAGAATTCCAATGCAGGGCGCTATACGGATAGAATTTTTGGTCTTGTAAGACGGTATCGTCGATCTGAAATATTTTGACCAAAGCCGCCACCTCCCAAGCCCAGTAGCCGAAATAAGTATTGACCTCTTTGTTTTTATGACAATCGTGCCAATAAACATCGCGATGGCCCTGATACCATTTTTTGTCGAGATAGTATTGGATAAAGGCGGTACTCTTGTCCACCTGGCGTACCAAGGGATCGAGGTGGGAATAGGGAGTCTTTTGTATATAGCCCTGTCCTGCTGTAAAATCGGGCTGTCGGTATTGGATCAGAGCAGTCAGCAAGAGGTCGTTGGCGGCATCGCGCTGAATAACGGTCGTGATGCGTTTAAAATTCCCGTCGGAAATCTCGCACAAAATTCCGAGAGCCAACATCCAAACCATCTGGTCGTACATGGCATAGCTGTGGGCAAAACCCTCCCAAATAAAACCCTCTTCAAAGGCGGTAATGGCATCCAAAAGGCTTTGAGTGATAATCGCTTTGGAGTCTCCTACCGAATAATGTGCGACGGTTTTGTTAAGCGCGCTTTTAAAAATGGCCAGCCTAACATTTGGAATTCTTTCAGGATCCACCCTTTTAATGGCTATAGCTTCATTTAAATGTTTAATAATTCCTTCTCCTTCTTTGATGTATTGTCTGAAATTTTCCATAATTAATTGATTTGACTTTTGATGAAAAACCTACCAGTGCAGGGCGCTATACGGATAGTATTTTTGATCTTGTAAGGCGGTATCGTCGATCTGAAATATTTTGACCAAAGCCGCCACCTCCCAGGCCCAGTAGCCGAAAAACACATTTAATTCAGTGATTTTATGGCAATCGTGCCAAGGGGCATCGCGATGACCCTGATACCATTTTTTGTCGAGATAGTATTGGATAAAGGCGGTACTCTTGTCTACCTGGCGTACCAAGGGATCGAGGTGGGAATAGGGAGTCTTTTGTATATAACCCTGTCCCGCTGTAAAATCGGGCTGTCGGTATTGGATCAGAGCAGTCAGCAAGAGGTCGTTGGCGGCATCGCGCTGAATAACGGTCGTGATGCGTTTAAAATCCCCGTCGGAGATCTCGCACAAAATTCCGAGGGCCAACATCCAAACCATCTGGTCGTATTTGGCATAACTGTGAGCAAACCCTCTCCATACAAAACCCTCTTCAAAGGCGGTAATGGCATCCAAAAGGCTTTGAGAGATGATTGCTTTGGAGTCTCCTACCGAATAATGTGCGACGGTTTTGTTAAGCGCGCTTGTAAAAATGGCCAGCCTAATATTTGGTATTCTTTCAGGTACAACCTTTTTAATGGTTATAGCTTCATTAAGGAAATCTATGGTTTCTTGGTTGTTTTTAATATATTCTCTGAAATTTTCCATAATTAATTGATTTGACTTTTGGTGAAAAACCTACCAGTGCAGGGCGCTATACGGATAGTATTTTTGGTTTTGTAAGGCGGTATCGTCGATCTGAAATATTTTGACCAAAGCCGCCACCTCCCAGGCCCAGTAGCCGAAAAACACATTTAATTCAGTGATTTTATGGCAATCGTGCCAAGGGGCATCGCGATGACCGTGATACCATTTTTTGTCGAGATAGTATTGGATAAAGGCGGTACTCTTGTCTACCTGGCGTACCAAGGGATCGAGGTGGGAATAGGGGGTCTTTTGTATATAGCCCTGTCCCGCTGTAAAATCGGGCTGTCGGTATTGGATCAGAGCAGTCAGCAAGAGGTCGTTGGCGGCATCGCGCTGAATAACGGTCGTGATGCGTTTAAAATTCCCGTCGGAGATCTCGCACAAAATTCCGAGGGCCAACATCCAAACCATCTGGTCGTACATGGCATAACTGTGGGCAAACCCTCTCCATACAAAACCCTCTTCAAAGGCGGTAATGGCATCCAAAAGGCTTTGAGTGATGATCGCTTTGGAGTCTCCTACCGAATAATGTGCGACGGTTTTGTTAAGCGCGCTGGTAAAAATGGCCAGCCTAATATTTGGTATTCTTTCAGGTACAACCTTTTTAATGGTTATAGCTTCATTAAGGAAATCTATGGTTTCTTGGTTGTTTTTAATATATTCTCTGAAATTTTCCATAATTAATTGATTTGACTTTTGATGAAAAACCTACCAGTGCAGGGCGCTATACGGATAGTATTTTTGATCTTGTAAGGCGGTATCGTCGATTTGAAGAATTTTGACCAAAGCCGCCACCTCCCAAGCCCAGTAGCCGAAATAAGTATTGACCTCCTTGTTTTTATGACAATCGTGCCAATAAACATCGCGATGGCCGTGATACCATTTTTTGTCGAGATAGTATTGGATAAAGGCGGTACTCTTGTCCACCTGACGTACCAAGGGATCGAGGTGGGAATAGGGAGTCTTTTGTATATAGCCCTGTCCCGCTGTAAAATCGGGCTGTCGGTATTGGACCAAGGCAGTCAGCAAGAGGTCGTTGGCGGCATCGCGCTGAATAACGGTCGTGATGCGTTTAAAATTCCCGTCGGAAATCTCGCACAAAATTCCGAGAGCCAACATCCAAACCATCTGGTCGTACATGGCATAGCTGTGGGCAAAACCCTCCCATACAAAACCCTCTTCAAAGGCGGTAATGGCGTCCAAAAGGCTTTGAGTGATGATCGCTTTGGAGTCTCCTACCGAATAATGTGCGACGGTTTTGTTAAGCGCGCTTTTAAAAATCGCCAGCCTAATAGTCGGAATTCTTTCAGGCCCCACCCTTTTAATGGCTATACCTTCATTTAAATGTTTAATAATTCCTTCTTCATCTTTGATGAATTGTCTAAAATTTTCCATAATTAATTGATTTGAGTGAGTTTGTCGGGTATGATACGGGCATTTTTGTCGAGGGATTTTATTATTATTGGATTTTCTTTAGAAATACCTATTAAAATACTTTCGTAGCTCTTTTCTAGTATGTCCTCATACGTTTCTGGGCTTAAAAATTCTCGTAGATAATGATCAATCCATTTTTTAGTCATTTGACTATCTCCACTAGCCGTTTTTTTTCGACTGAGTTGCGGAAACCAACTTTTTCGACCCTTAGTATTGGTCTTGACCTCGGCGATGATGTATTTGGGGGGTGGATTTGAAAATTCAAAAATGGCTTCGATGCCCTTTCGAATAGGGTCGTCCAAATCTTGGACTCTTTTGGTTGCGATGTATTTTAATTCTCCTTTTTGGTTTCCTATTCTAAATTGGTGGGTTTCCATGTGCATCCGAGCTTTGATTTCGCCATAATTGGAGTTACGGGTAAAGTCACTGGAGTCGCGTTTTTTGTAGTTCCAAATACATTTCCTCTCCTTTTTTGGTGAGCTAGCCGGCGATTTTTTCCAATGAAAGTAACAACTCTTGTAGGTTTTTTATCACTTTATTGGAGGTGTTGTTTAAAGCTTATGTCGGGTATCTGAACAAAAAGCAGTTTCTTACGGCTAAGTGGTTGAGGACTGCGCAGGCTGACGAATTTGAATAGGGTGTTTGAAATAGGAGGTTCCATAATACGATTTTTAGGTTAAACATAATTTTTGGGGATAACCCTCTTTACGTAAAATAACGAAATTTATTTTTGATTATTATTAGTTAATGATGTTAAAATTTTGTATTAAAAGAAGGTTTGGTAGTGTTTTTTATAAGGTTTTATGTTGAAAATAAGGCGGTATTGTTTGTTTTTAATAAAATTAATTTATTTTTATCAGCGTGTTTTTTAAAAAACTAGATTTATAGGAAATAAGTTAAATGTTTTTTCTTTGATCTCGTGATGGATGGTTTTAGTGCTTTGTATACCTGTGTGTTAGGGTGTTTTGGTTGATAAAGACAGATGACTTAAAACCGTGGAAATAGTGACGAGGGGATAAAAAACCTTTTAATGTTGATTTTAGAAAATTATTTAAATCATAAAGCCGGCAATAGGTTTTATTTTTGTCAAACAATTACAAGGGAAAAGAGGGGGTCGCGAGAAGTAGTGGTACAGTCTGAGTAAAGGGCTTGGAATCGATTTCGATAAGAACTGCTTCCGGTAACTTGTAATTTTAATAAGAGATTGTAAAAAGCGGTAAACGCTAAAAAATATAGTATTAAGACCTTAATAAAGGGCTTAAAAAGAGTCAAGTGGTTATAGAGTGATTTTTTTGTTTTTTGAACTGGGCCGTGTTACGTGATTTGACACGGCCCAGTTTTTTGTTTTTATTCGTATCCCTTGGCGTATCGTATTCCTGTAAATAGCGTCACACACTACGGACTTCTCTTTGTAGTATGCGCAGCAAATCCGAACTTTTTTTCCAATTTTTCCTATGGCGATACGGACTCGTATGCCGCAAAACAATCCGACCACTCCTTGGAGAAAATGTTTGTTGCCGTTGACGACCACCAGATCGACTTGTTCCAATAATCAGCGGCCGAGATTTTGGAAAACCGGCAAAATTACAGCGCACAATAAGAGGGTAGTGGCTGCAATTTAGCAGGAACCTGATCGCGTTCGATGGCGCATAAAAAAGGCCGCTACGGGTAAGTAGCGGCCTAAAGGAGGATATAAAAGGAGAAATCTTATTTGGAAATCCCTCTTGAAATGACAATTTTCTGAATCTCCGAAGTTCCCTCGTAGATTTGCGTGATTTTAGCATCGCGCATCATGCGCTCTACGTGGTATTCTCTAACGTAACCGTTTCCACCGTGAATTTGTACGGCTTCCACAGCGGTGTCCATTGCAGTTTGCGAAGCGAATAACTTGGCCATAGCTCCCGAAATCGAAATGTCTTCGCCATTGTCTTTTTCGTAAGCCGCTTTAAAGCATAGCATTCTCGCTGCAGAAATTTGGGTAGCCATATCGGCCAATTTGAAGGCGATTGCTTGGTGGTTGATGATCTCCGTGCCGAAAGCTTTGCGCTCTTTGGCATATTTTAGAGACAATTCATAAGCCCCTTGTGCAATCCCCAATGCTTGAGAAGCAATTCCTATACGACCGCCGTTTAAAACGTTCATCGCAAAAGCAAAACCGAATCCGTCTTCGCCGATGCGGTTTTCCTTGGGAACTCTTACATCTGTAAACATCAAAGAATGCGTATCCGAACCGCGGATGCCCATTTTTTGCTCTTTGGCTCCAATCTCAAATCCTGCCCATCCTTTTTCAACGATAAAAGCATTGATTCCCTTGTGTTTTTTCTCTGGATGTGTATGCGCTATTACGATATAAGTCGAAGCGGTACTTCCGTTGGTAATCCAGTTTTTTGTACCGTTTAAGATGTAGTGGTCACCCATATCTACAGCTGTAGTCTTTTGTGAGGTGGCATCGGATCCTGCTTCGGGCTCCGACAAGCAAAAAGCACCAATCACTTGACCAGAAGCCAAAGGCGTTAAATACTTTTGCTTTTGTTCTTCATTACAATATTTTTCAAGTCCAGCACAAACTAAAGAGTTGTTTACCGACATCACTACAGCGGCAGAAGCATCTACTTTAGCAATTTCTTCCATCGCCAAAATATAAGCAACACTGTCCAATCCGCTACCCCCGTATTTCGGGTCAACCATCATTCCTAGGAAACCCAGTTCCCCCATTTTCTTAACTTGTTCAGTCGGAAAGATTTGATTTTCATCTCTTTCGATAACCCCTGGTTGCAATTCTGTTTGAGCAAAATCACGCGCAGCTTGCTGAATCATCAAATGCTCTTCTGATAATTTAAAATCCATTTAATTCGTTTTTTATTGAAAGTATTATTGTGTGTCTTTTATAAGCATTCAAATATACTTTATAATTATCAAATCTTCAAAAGGAATTGCTAATTTTAACCTTCCAAATCGCAATTAGAGCCTCGATTGTTCTAAACAAACTCGGGGGTGTATCACCAACTGCTGCGGATTGTAATAAACGACCTTATTTTATGAATAAAATGAATTACCAGGTAATCGGCATGATGTCGGGAACCTCCTTAGACGGTATCGACCTGTGTTATGTCCATTTGCAATACCAGGAGCAGGGGTGGAAAGCACAGATAAAACGCGGCGAAACCATTCCATATTCCCCAATGTGGGAGCAGCGACTTCGCGAGGCGGTATTGATGTCTTCATCGGAAGTCGCTGTCCTCAATGTGGAATACACCCAATTGCTCGTGGAGGTGTTTAACGACTTTATCGCCAGAAATCAATTGGTGGGTATCGATGCTATTTGTTCTCACGGACATACGGTTTTCCACAGACCAGAATTGGGGTATACCCTGCAAATCGGCAATTTGCCCGAATTGGCTCGGGGAACGCAACAGCTAGTGGTTTGCGACTTTAGGGTGCAGGATGTGCTGCTGGGCGGTCAGGGCGCGCCTTTGGTGCCCATGGGCGACCTGCTGCTGTTTGCCGATTACGACGGCTGCCTGAATTTGGGCGGCTTCGCCAATTTGTCGTTTACCGCAGACTCGGGCAAGCGCCTGGCTTTCGATATCGTGGCGGTCAACACCGTGCTGAATCACTACGCCAATAGCTGCGGCTTGGCCTATGATGACCGCGGAACCAGGGCGCGAAAGGGGCAAATAGATGTCCCTTTGCTCACGGCGCTCAATCAATTGGAATTCTACGATTTACCAGCGCCCAAATCACTGGGGATTGAGATGGTCCATGCGACGCTTTTGCCGATGATAGATCAGGCGAATTTACCCCTAGAAGACCGACTTTGTACCTTTGTCGAACACGTCGCCCTGCAAATCGCCAAGGCCATTCCCGCATCCTGCCGTTCGATCTTGGCCACCGGTGGCGGGGTGTATCACGATTATTTGATCGAACGACTGCGCGTTCACAGGCCGCTACTCGATGTAGTCATACCCGCTGCCGAGCAAATCAACTATAAAGAAGCCCTGGTTTTTGCGCTTTTAGGCGTGTTAAAACTCGAGAATCAAATCAATGTTTTGGCCAGTGTCACCGGCGCATCGACAAATCATTCATCGGGACGCATATTTCATCCATAAAAAGGAATTATTAGTGACTTTGGATTGGAAAGTACTCGCTTTTGGGGTTATATTTGTGCAGACTAATCAAAAAATAAAGTTTTTTAAATGAAAGATTTATTAAAGAAATTCGAGGAAAAAGAACCAGAGATTGTATTTCATTGGCAAGATTCAGAAACGGAAGCAGAAGGCTGGGCCGTGATCAATTCTTTGCGCGGTGGTGCAGCTGGCGGAGGTACTCGTATGAGAAAAGGTTTAGATAAAAATGAGGTGTTGTCTTTGGCAAAAACCATGGAAGTGAAGTTTTCTGTTTCGGGACCGGCAATCGGTGGGGCGAAATCGGGAATCAACTTCGATCCAAGCGATCCGAGAAAGCACGGGGTTTTGGAAAGGTGGTTTAAGGCGGTTTTTCCACTGTTGAAAAACTACTACGGCACCGGTGGTGATATGAATGTAGACGAAATTCACGAAGTGATTCCCATGACGGAAAACTGCGGATTATGGCACCCACAAGAAGGGGTTTTCAACGGACATTTCAAACCGACAGAAGCAGAGAAAATCAATAGAGTGGGGCAATTGCGTCAAGGCGTTGTCAAAGATGTGGAAAGCGAAGTGTATTCGCCAGAGGTAAGTCGCCGTTATAAAGTGGCCGATTTAATCACGGGGTTTGGCGTTGCTCAAGCGGTATACCACTATTACAATATATTTGGCGGAGATGTAGCGGGTAAACGCGTCATCGTACAGGGTTTTGGAAACGTAGGGTCGGCAGCGGCCTATTACTTGTCTAAAATGGGTGCTAAAATCGTGGGTATCATCGATCGCGACGGCGGAATAATCAATGAAAATGGTTACTCTTTTGACGAGGTTAAAGCGATGTATTTAAACAAAAAAGGAAATACTTTAGTCGCGGATAACATGATTCCTTTTGAAGAGATTAACGCCAAGATCTGGAGTATAGGTGCGGAGATATTTACCCCTTGTGCCGCTTCGAGATTGGTGACTAAAGAGCAGGTCGATCAAATGATCGCTGCGGGCTTGGAAGTGATTTCTTGTGGAGCCAATGTACCTTTTGCAGATAAGGGAATTTTCTTTGGTCCTATCATGGAACAAGTAGACAGCCAAATCAGCTTAGTACCCGATTTTATCTCGAACTGCGGTATGGCTCGTGTGTTTGCTTACCTGATGAGCTCTAAGGTTGAAATGACCGACGAAGCCATTTTTGAAGATGCTTCAAGCATCATCGAAAAAGCCTTGCAAGCGGTATACGATCGCAGCAGCTCTAAGAAAAACATCAGTTCAGTGGCTTTCGAAATCGCCTTAAAACAATTGGTATAGTTTTAGTTGTATATACTAAACTAATTTTCAGTATTTTTGTTGTAATTACACTATAGCTCTCTTTTATGAATTTAAGGCTCACATCCGAAGAAAAAAAATCAATGGGGATTACCTTGGTAATCTGTACTTTGTTGTTTTTGATTTTGTTTTTCATTCGTTTTATCTCTCCAATAGCCGTAGAGAATTTTGCTGGCGGCGGCGGCGGCGGCGGAGTGACCGTAAATTTTGGAGACAGCGATGTGGGATCGGGAGCGGACTTCAGGAGTGAAGTACTCCAAGTAACCGACAACCAAAAAGTCAAAGAAGCCCTAGCGGTTCCCGATGAAGAAGCTGTTATTACCCGAGAGCATGCGGTAGAAGAAACCGCGGTCATTGCCAAGCGAGAGCCCAAGGAAAAACCGAAAGTCAAAGAGGAAATCAAGAAAATAGTAGCGGTAAAACCCGTGGTCGAAAAGCCCAAGGTTTCCAAAACTACCGATGATGCTTTGGCCAATTTGCTAAACGGCTCGAAAAAAGGCGGTGATGGGGATGATAAAACAGCGGGAAACAAAGGGAAATCCGACGGCACTATCGGATCTAATGGCTATTACGGTTCGGGAGGTTCTGGTGGTGGTACCGGAGGCGGTACGGGCACCGGATCCGGCACGGGTAGCGGTAGTGGAACAGGTAGTGGCTCGGGCGGCGGTTCTGGTAGCGGATCTGGCGGAGGTTTTGGCTATTCCTTAGGGGGTAGAAAAGCCTTGGTAAAACCGCAACCCAAATATACCTGTAACGAGGTGGGTAAGGTGGTCGTAGAGGTAGTCGTGGATAAAAATGGCGTAACCACTTCAGCAGTTGCCGGAGTTAAGGGAACGACAAACAACTCCAAATGCCTGTTGGATCAAGCTAAGATTGCTGCGCTCAATACCAAATGGGAAGCGAGTGCCAACGCACCAGACAAGCAAATTGGCAATATCATTTACAATTTTAGTCTGAATTAAACCGATTATATAGGAAATAAAAAAAGCGAAAATCCGTGAGGATTTTCGCTTTTTTTATAACTAGTTGCGCAATTAATTTTAGTCATCTCTATTTGAACATACGCCTATTCGCCTTGAAAGACGGTGAAGTAGAAATGATCTATGCTTTGAATTCGGAAACCGACATGCTTTACGCGAATCAGCGAATCAGCGAATCAGCAAAAAAAACTTATTTCCCGCTGGTCGCGATAACGAATTTCAAATTGTTTCTAACGCCGATTTGCAAGACATCTACGAGGTCTTGTACTTGTAGGTTATACGGAATGCGAACGACAACCGTTTGGTCTTGTTCGGGGCCTATTTTGGTCAGTAAGGTCGCTTCGAGTTCATCAAAGGCCACCTCTTGTTTGTCGAGGTAGAATTTTTTGTCTTCGGTAACGGACAAACTAATCAATTGCTTATTGGTTTTTTCGTTGGATTCCGCTTTGGGCAGCGTCATTTTAATCACGTTGGGATTGGCCAAGGTGGAAATGATTAAGAAGAACAACAACAAGAAGAACATGATGTCGCTCAACGAGGAGGTGGCTACTTCTGCTTGGAATCGTTTATTTCTTTTGATGGCCATTTGGACGTTGAATTATGTTAACAAAATCTAATACATTTCTTTGAATGGTCAGTGAAAAATTGTCAATCATACCGTTTAACAAGTGGTAGCCCGCATAGGCTATAATCCCCACGATTAATCCGGCACCACTACTGATCATTTTTTCATAGAGTCCCCCAGAGATGTTTCCGATACTGATGTTTTCAGTAACCGAGATGCTATAGAAAATTTTAATAACTCCCGAAATAGTTCCCACAAATCCCAAAGTCGGTGCAATACCGGCAATAAGCCCTAAGTGTCCCATTTTCTTTTCCATCTGTCCAATTTCGATATTGGCCACTTTTTCCATATTGGACTCGATTTCCGAAATCGGGCGCCCTATGGTCAATACCCCTTCTTGCAATACGCGTCCGGCAGCAGTGCCTTCGCGTTGTGAAGCGGATACTGCCAATTCGAGATTGCCAGAGTTTAAGTGGGTACGCACATCTTGAATCAGGTGGTTGTCGGATTTGGCGGTCTTTTTAATGTATAAATACCGCTCAATAATCACGTAAACCGTATAGATTAATAAGAAAATAATGGGAATTAAAAATACCCCACCTTTTAAGATAAAGTCCAAAACTGAAATTTCTTTTTCAGCGGCAATCCCTTGGATCATCGCTCCAGTTGCCTGGGTTAAGGTGTCGTTTTGAGCCTGTAAAAAAAATACCATCATAAATAAGGTTGTTCTTGTGTTTATTGTGAAAAATGTCTCAATTTTGCAATAAAGATAATTTTCTATATTTTAATATGCTAAGAAATATCAGAAAATATTTTAGGATACCGCAGTGATACTGCATAATTAAATAAAGCGATCGATGAGCTATCAAGAAACCCTAGATTGGATGTTTTCTCAACTCCCTATGTATCAGCGGCAAGGTGCCTCTGCCTATAAAAAAGATTTGACCAATACCCTAAAGTTAATCGCGCATTTAGACCATCCCGAAAGGCAGCTAAAAACCATACACGTGGCCGGCACCAATGGAAAGGGGTCTACTTCTTCGATGATTGCCTCGGTTTTGCAAGAGGCGGGATATCGCGTGGGACTGTATACCTCTCCGCATTTACGGGATTTTCGCGAACGCATCCGAATCGACGGACAGGAGATATCCGAGGCGTTTGTCTGTGATTTTATCGCCGAAAACAAAGCTTTTTTTGAAGCAAATGATTTGAGTTTCTTCGAGATGACCGTCGGTATGGCATTGACGTATTTTTGCCAGCAAAAGGTCGATGTAGTGGTGGTTGAAGTAGGTATGGGAGGGCGATTGGATTCGACCAATGTCATTACGCCTTTGCTGTCGGTAATCACTAATATCGGTATGGATCACACGTCTTTTTTGGGCCATACTTTGGCCGAGATAGCCTTTGAAAAGGCGGGGATTATCAAAGCGGGTATACCCGTGGTCATCGGAGAGTATAACGCAGAGACGCAGCCGGTGTTTTTAAAGCGGGCTGTGGAACTTCATGCGCCGATTTATTGGGCCTCTGATTTGATGAAAGACAATACGCATACCTCGGATTTGGTAGGGCCGTATCAGTTGCACAACATCAAAACGGTGCGCCAAGCCGTGGCTTTGCTGCGCGACCATTTTGAAATAACGGCCGAGGCCGAGAAAAACGGCCTGTTAAACACTGCGGTCAACACCCATTTGGAAGGGCGCTGGCAGCTGTTGAATCAGCAACCGAAAGTCATTGCCGACACCGCCCACAACAGCCATGCTTTAAAAATCGTTTTAAATCAGGTTTTGCACGAGCAACAAGGGGAATTATTCTTTGTTTTAGGCGTGGTGGACGACAAGGATCTGGCGAGTATTTTACCGTTGTTTCCCAAAAATGCAAAATATTTTTTCTGCAAACCCCAAGTGCCTCGAGGTTTGGCCGCCGCTGAATTGGCAAGGCACGCCGCCGATTTTGGCCTGATGGGCGAGGTTTGTGTTTCTGTATCAGCGGCTTATAAATCCGCGGTAGAACAAGCCCAACCCCAAGATCTGATTTATATCGGAGGCAGTACTTTTGTCGTAGCAGAAATTTTGTAAAAAAAATCAATAAAAGCTTTCAGAATCCAAATACAGTTGTATATTTGCACCCGTAATCAAGTAAAGGATTACCGCTTTTAAAGGGCGATTAGCTCAGTTGGTTCAGAGCATCTCGTTTACACCGAGAGGGTCGGGGGTTCGAATCCCTCATCGCCCACAACCTTTAAAAGATAACAACCCACGTTGGTTGTTATGGCAACACTTACCGAAATACTTTTTGGGTACTTCGGGCGATTAGCTCAGTTGGTTCAGAGCATCTCGTTTACACCGAGAGGGTCGGGGGTTCGAATCCCTCATCGCCCACATATTGAATGCTTTTTAACGACTTTATTCGTTAAAATTATAACCGAATACTTTTTAAGGTAATTCGGGCGATTAGCTCAGTTGGTTCAGAGCATCTCGTTTACACCGAGAGGGTCGGGGGTTCGAATCCCTCATCGCCCACCACTTAAAGGCTGTCTCAAAAGGACAGCCTTTTTTGTTTTTAACCGAAGTCACTTTTGCAAAAAAAAGGATTTTGAATCAAGATCAGAATTTGTCTTTTAAGCGAATTGGGAGTGCTGTTATACTGCGGATACTGCTGTGTATTGCGCAACGCTCGCCTAATCAAATTCGCGAATGGGCGAATTAAACCTAATACCAAAAACTTCTCGTGATCTCCTCTGTTTTTATCGGTGTTTAGCAAACAACCATTTCGGAATCTCTTCCGTGATCAAAAATGGGATGACAATGTTGTGATGATTTAGATGGCTCAAAGTTGTAAAGCGTAAATTTTTGTTTGAGACTAGTTTGTGGTACAGTTCTAGGCTTCCGACATAGGGATTGTCGATATCTTTTTCGCCGTGTATGAGCCAAATGTTTTTCCGACTTAATTTTTTGAGATTTGAAAAATCGGGCACCGCTGCAACAGTAACCATAGCCGCAAACTTGTCGGGTGCTATATTGAATAAATTTTGAGCTGTTGAACCTCCCATGGAATAACCCATTAGGTAGATCCGGTTTGTATCGATGTTGGGGTGTTCTTTCGTTACATTTTCTATTAATTCCAATAGGGCAATAACCTCTTCCGCGGGTTTTGAAATGCTAATGCCATCGCTATTGCGCGCGTAAGTCGAAGAGCGCTTATTGAATTGCGGCGCCATTACATAACAGGGGTATTTCTCGTAAATTTCAGGTCTCAACCATATTTTTGCAAACGGTTCCAGTTGGTTTTCGTTATCGCGTCCCATTCGGGAAGAGTTGTGAAACGTAATCACTAATGGATATTTTTGATCCGTAACAGGGCTCTTAGGTGATAGTAGTCTATAGGGAATCGATGCGTTTACTGTTGTAAATGTTTTTTTGGCAAAGGCATCGGTATTCAGGCGGTTTAATTGGCTTCGGTTGCTGGCAAAAGTCAAACTATCCACGGTGGTTTCGCGGATTTCCCTGTGCTGTGCAAAAGCAAAATGGGCCATTGCGATCATAAAAAACAGGGACAGTATGAATTTTATATTTATTTTGTGCATATGGTTTTTATGGAGTTGTGCCTATTTTTTTGTGATACATAAATTGATGTACTGTCGTTTAAGTGCTTCTCGACTCGGGTTTTGAAGGGCTTTTATTGAAGGGCTAAGATAGGAAATATCCTTATTGCTGATTGCAATTCATTTGAGATGAAAACAAAAAAAAACTCCGATCCCGCGATTTTCGGAAGTGGTGGTTGCTGCTCTTTAAGCTACTTTTTTATTCCCACTGCTGTGTTGATTTGCACAAGATGATTCCCAAATAACCCCCTGATTTTTTATGGTGATGACCGTACGAACTAGATTAGAATATTATTCTCAATATGAGAATTTTTTTACTCCTCCTTTTTTTGTCGTAAAATCAAAAGACAAAGTTTAGTCCCTCAATTTTTATCATATCTTTTTATTTCTGAGTTTTAAAAGAGTTTAATTATTAAAAACGGCTATAAAGTGGTGTTTTACTGTTTTATTTGTATTATTTAGGAAATAAAAAGGGTTTTAAACCGCAATAAAAACGGAGTACTTGCCGAAATGCTATAAAAAATAATTCTAAAAATGTTTATTGTGCTGCTAAAAAGTGTAATTTTGAAGTAGATCCATTGCGGTAAGTTCAAAATATCCGGCTTTTCTACCTTAAATTTTAGCTGTGCAACGTAGAAAGGCGGTTTTTTAAAAACTTAAAAATGTGAATAATTCGTTTATATTGATGTTTTAATCGCTAAATGTGATTAATTGGATGGTTTTTTGCCAGATGCGCAACAAGGGAAGCGAGTGCGGTTAGAAATGGCTGTTATTCGTTTGTTTTGCCGCTCTTTGAGTAGGTGTTAATCGAAGGGCCGTTTGGAGAAGAAAAGCCTAGTGTTTTGTCGAATTAAAATTTTAACCCCTTTAATTATATATAAATTAAAAGTAAAAGCAGATGAAAGCAGTTAAAAATATCCAAAGGGTTTTTATAGCAGCGGTGTTGCTACTCAGTTTTGTAGAGACGCGCGCACAGCAAGATCCGCAGTACACACAATATATGTACAACACCATCAATGTCAATCCCGCCTACGCGGGATCGCGGGGGGTGATGAGCATATTTGGTTTGCATCGCACCCAGTGGGTGGGTCTGGATGGCGCCCCTACTACGATAGCTTTTTCCGTCAATACCCCTTTGGGCGATTCCAAACTGGGTTTGGGCGTCTCCCTGACCAATGACCGCTTGGGAGCCATGGAAGAGAATGCCATTGCGGTCGACCTGTCCTATACTATCGACCTCGGTGAAAAATACAAATTGTCGTTCGGAGTCAAGGGAGCAGCCAATCTATTAGACGTCGATTACGGCAAGTTAAATTTGTACAACCCCAATGATGTGATGTTTGAAAACAACATTCGCAATCAGTTTTCTCCCAATGTTGGAGCGGGTTTGTATTTGCATTCGGATAAATCATACGTCGGACTCTCTGTGCCCAATTTTTTGGAAACCGACCGCTATGACGATAACGTCTATGCAACCATGAAACAACGCATGAACTTCTACCTCATTGGAGGACATGTGTTTGAATTGAGTCCCAATTTAAAATTCAAACCGGCATTTATAGCCAAAGCCGTGTCTGGCGCCCCTTTACAAGTGGATATTACCGCTAATTTTATGCTTATCGACAAATTTGTACTCGGCGGTGCTTATCGTTGGGATGCCGCATTTAGTGGCTTGGTGGGGTTCCAAATCACCGACGGTTTATTCGTCGGCTATAGTTACGATACCGAAACCACCAAGTTGGCCCATTATAACTCGGGTTCTCATGAGATATTTCTGCGATTCGAATTGATCAATCGCTTTAACCGAATCACCTCACCGCGATTCTTCTAACACCGAACACAGATGAAAAAAATCTACCTCAAACTGTTTTTTATCGCAATTGCTTTGGTATCCTTGGGCGGGTATGCACAGGAGAAGAAGCCTGAGAAAGGCGATAAACAATACGATAAATTGGCCTATATCGACGCCATCAAAATATACGAACACGTGGCTGAAAAAGGGCATCGCAGTGCCGAATTGTTTCAACACTTGGGAAATGCCTATTATTTTAATGGCGAACTTACCGCGGCAAACCGCTGGTATACCGCCTTGTTTGAAGGGACTAAAGACCTGCCTTCCGAGTATTATTACCGCTATGCGCAGACATTAAAAGCGACGAAAAACTACGAGCTGGCCGATCGCTATTTAAAGGAATTTGCCACGAGAGATCAGGCCGATCAACGCGCCAAATTAATCGATAAAAACCCCGATTATTTAAAGCAGATAGAAGCGAATTCCAACCGCTATGAATTGAATAATCTGTCGATCAATTCGATTTATTCCGATTATGGAAGTTCGATTTACAAACAGCATCTGATCTTTACCTCTGCCCGTGATACCGGTAGTGTCTCCAAGAGAATTCACACCTGGACCAACGAATCCTTTACGAGTTTGTATCAAGCACCGTTGCTAGAAGACGGCAGTGTTGGTGCGGTTTCGAGATTTGCCAAACCGATCAAGACCAAGTTCAATGAGTCGACACCGGTGTTTAGCAGCGACGGTAATACGATGTATTTTACGCGAAACAACTTTAACAAGGGCAGACGTGGAAAAGACAGCAAAAAGACAACCCTACTGAAAATTTACCGTTCGCATTTAGTGGATGGAAAATGGGATGATGCGGAAGAATTGAGTATCAATAGCGACAACTTTAGTACGGCCCATCCCGCCTTGAGTACAGATGGTGCGTGGCTTTATTTTGCGTCCGACCGCCCAGGTGGTCAGGGACAATCCGATTTGTACAAGGCAGCCATTTTGACGAATGGCAGTTTAGGAGCTTCTCAAAACTTAAGCGAAATCAATACGGGCGGCAGAGAGAGCTTTCCGTTTATCAGTGAAGACGGCGAATTGTATTTTGCCTCTGATGGACATCCGGGTTTGGGTGGTTTGGATATTTTTGTATGTAAAATCAATGCCGATGGCTCGCTGGGCAAAGTACACAATATCGGTGCGCCCGCAAACAGTCCTTATGACGATTTTGCCTTTTACATCAACACGGCCAATCGCCGCGGTTTCCTAACTTCAAACCGCACAAACGGACACGGTAAAGACGATATTTATGCCGTTTTGGAAACGAAAAAACTCGCCTTGGAGTGCATTCAACAGATTCAGGGGGTGGTTTACGACAAAGTGAGCCAAGCGAAATTGAATCGCGCCAAGGTTGTTTTGTACGATAGCCACTTTAAAGTTTTATCCGAAACCCTTACCGATGCGAAGGGCTATTATGAGTTTCCGGCGTTGACTTGTGGAACTCGTTACCGGGTAAATACGGAAATTCAAGACTTTAATACCGCAGAAGTATCCGTGGATTTACCGCTGCAAAGCGGTGTGACCCAAGTGGATTTTGGATTGGAGAAAACCAGAGTGAAAGTAGAAAAAGGGGACGATTTGTTTAAAGTATTAAAGCTACAGCCGATTTATTTTGACTTCGACAAGTCCAATATACGTCCCGATGCCGCTATAGAATTAGCCAAAGTCGTCGAAGTATTGAGAGAATACCCAACGATGAAAATCGATGTGCGTTCCCATACAGACAGTAGAGGGAAGGATGCTTACAACTTAAAATTATCCGATCGCAGAGCTAAATCGACCATAGCGTGGATGGTGGACCAAGGTATCGACAAAGGTCGCATTAGCGGTAAGGGATATGGGGAAACCCAATTGCTGAACCATTGTGTGAATGGAGTCAAATGTACCGATGAGGAACACGAGCAAAACAGAAGAAGCGAGTTTATCGTTTTAGAATTATAAAAGCAACAGGGGTTAATCACTTGATAAGGGCTGGATTTTTTCCAGCCCTTATCGTTTGAATACCAGTTGACACTTGATCTATCGGATTAAGAAATGCACACAGACGCGACACTGAATTATATAGGCAAAGTGCGGTCAAAAAAGTGCGGTATTTTAACGTTAAATATCACAAAGGGAAAGGCGTTCCTATTACCTTTGTGTTTTTAAGTTTTGCCTCGATCATGAAAAAGAATATCAAACGCACGGCTCGAATTACACGATACGTAATTTATAAAGAAACCCTGATTGATTCCAAAGAGCATTTTTGGTCTTTTGTCGGCGCTTTTGTCGGTATTGGCATCATCGCATACATCCAGAGTTTTTGGTTTACACAACTGGAAAACGTCTTCTTAATTGGGTCTTTTGGTGCGTCTTCGGTCTTGATTTACGGTGCTATCGACAGTCCTTTGGCACAACCGCGAAATCTGATTGGCGGACATGTGGTGTCGGCAGTAATTGGCGTAACCGTAGCCAAAATCTTTCCCGATCTGATTTATATCGCCGCACCCTTGGCGGTAGCCTTGTCTATCGTAGGCATGCAAATAACCAAAACCATTCACCCTCCTGGAGGGGCAACTGCCTTAATTGCCGTTGCCGATACTGGGGTGGTTAAGAGCTTGGGGTATTATTATGTGTTGTCGCCTGTGCTCTCTGGAGCCCTCATACTCTTTTTGGTCGCCTTGGTTTTTAACAACATCACCTCGAATAGAAGTTATCCCAAAAAATCGACTTTTTTTGGAAAAAGAAGGCACAAAAGCATATTTAGAGCGAATTGAGCTATTTTTTGTGCGTATTACCCCTTTTTGCCGTATCTTTGTACTCTAATTTAAATGCATCCTCATGTTGTAAATCATTTCTTTCGGAAAATACACAGCGCTAACCACCTCGTTGGCTACTGTTATTATTCATTCTTTTTAAGAGAGAAATCATGATTGTACTCCAAGATATCACTTATTTACATTCCGATAAAAGCGTTTTGTTTTCGGGTCTCCATTTTAATGTGCAAGCGCACGATAAAATCAGTTTGGTCGGCAACAACGGCGTGGGGAAATCCACCCTTTTAAACCTGATTGCCGGCAACATACAGCCGCAACAAGGTCGCGTATTCACCGATTCAAAGCCTTATTACGTGCCACAGCACTTTGGTCAATTCAATGGCGACACCGTTGCACAAGCCCTGCATATCGCCGATAAACTCCATGCGCTAGAAGCCATTTTAAAGGGGGAGGTTAGCGAAGAAAACCTCCGCGTACTCGACGACGATTGGAACGTGGAAGTGCGCAGCCAAGAAGCCCTGGAGCATTGGCAGTTGCACGAGGTCGACCTGCATCAAAAGATGGACAGCTTGAGCGGCGGTCAAAAAACGCGGGTGTTCTTGGCGGGTATACGCATCCATCAACCGCAAATCGCATTGCTAGACGAGCCGAGTAACCACTTAGATGCGCCAAGTCGAGTGCTGCTTTACGACTATATAGAAACCACGCGCGACACCCTGGTAGTGGTGAGTCACGACCGCGTATTGCTAAATAAAATCCACGGCGTTTGCGAGTTGAGTTCACGCGGTATGGCATTTTACGGCGGCAATTACGATTTTTACCTCGCCCAAAAGCAGGTGGAAAGCGAGGCTATGATCCAGGATGTCAATCATCGGGAAAAAGCCCTGCGCAAGGCGAAAGCCGTAGAGCGCGATACGCTAGAGCGCCAACAGAAATTGGACGCTCGCGGAAAAAAGAAGCAGGAAAAAGCCGGCATTGCCACTATTATGATGAAAACCCTTAAAAACAAGGCGGAGAATACCGCTTCTAAGCTAAAAGGGGTACATGGCGAAAAGCGCGAAGCCCTTGCGGAAGAGCTCAGTGCGCTGCGCAGGGAATTGCCCGATGTGGCTAAGATGAAAATCGATTTCGACAATTCCGACCTCCACCGCGGCAAAACCCTGCTCAAAGCCCAGAATATCAATTTTAAATACGGCGCCGAGACCCTGTGGAATCCGCCTTTGAGTTTTGAAATTCGGAGCGGCGAGCGCTGGGCGATTAAGGGAGCTAACGGTTCGGGAAAAACCACTTTAATCCAATTGATGTTGGGAGCGCTTGAACCGCTGTCGGGCAGCTTGTTTCGCGCCGATATGCAGGCGATTTACATCGACCAAGATTATTCGCTCATCGACAATGCGCTGAGTGTATACGAACAGGCTTTGGTTTTTAATGACGGGTTGTGGGAGGAACATCAAGTTAAAATGCGCCTAAACCGCTTTCTGTTCGGGAACGCAGCCTGGAGCAAACCCTGTAGTGCGCTAAGCGGTGGAGAAAAAATGCGACTGATGTTGTGTGCCCTGACCTTGAGTGTTCGACCACCCGATTTGATTGTACTGGACGAACCGACCAATAATTTGGACATACAGAACCTGGAAATCTTAACCCAAGCCATACTGGATTACCGCGGAACTCTTTTGGTGGTTTCACACGATGCTTATTTTTTAAATCAAATACAAGTGGAACGAGACCTGTCGCTGTAAATACCATTCGGGTAAAGCGTGCTGTTTCGCGATATATTGTTGAATACCCGCTTCGAAAAAATAAATATTTTTATAAAAATGTATGTGTAACCAGCGTGTTAGGAGTGTAAAAAATTTTCCGAATCAGGTTTTTGTCGATTAAAAAACAGCCTGTTTCGCTTGCTTTTGTGCTGTTGAATAGACTCCCATTTTAATGCTTTTTCTATTCATTTCGTTGCCTGACAGCATGTAAAGGATGAAAAATTTTTTATTTATCGGCGGTCTCAGGCTATTCAGGACGGCCTGCAACAAGGAGGATGGGGATACGGGATTGACGGTGGGACTGAAAAAAAATAAAAAAAAAGGGGTTAGGACTTTAAAGAGCAAGAATTGGATTTTATATTTGATCGAGTAATAAGATCTTTACCCTGTTAAAAGCCCTAACTATGAATGAGGAAGATCACATACAGTATACGCGTATAGCCAAAGCAATTGCGTATATCGCGGAGCACTTTAAAGAACAGCCCAGCTTGGAAGAGTTGGCGGCGGTGGTGCATTTAAGTCCGTTTCACTTTCATCGCCTGTTTACGGACTGGGCGGGAACCAGTCCTAAAAAGTTTTTGCAGTATACCAGCTTGGATTATGCCAAGGGCGTGCTGCGAAACAATCAGGGGGTTACGCTTTCGGAAATGGCATTTGAGTCCGGTTTGTCCAGCAGCAGTCGCTTGCACGATTTGTTTGTCAAGATCGAGGGGATGACTCCGCTGGAATACCGTCAAGGCGGTAAAAACCTGACGATCAACTACCGCTATGCCGATAGTCCGTTTGGAAAGCTGCTGCTCGCATCCACGGCTAAGGGCATTTGCTATATGGCTTTTGAAGACGATGCCGCAACGGCCTTACATCGGTTGTTGCGGCAATTTCCTCAGGCGAATTTTGTCGAGCAAACCGACGCTTGGCAAGAGCGGGCACTTCGATTTTTTGGTGGGGAATCCTTGGAGCTATCGACTTTAAAACTCCATTTAAAAGGCACGGATTTTCAATTAAAGGTATGGGAGAGCCTCCTTAAAATACCGTTGGGCCAATTGACTACATACGGCACCTTGGCTCAGGAAATCGGAAATCCGTCGGCATCGAGAGCCGTGGGAACTGCCATAGGAAAAAATCCGATTGCCTTTTTGATTCCTTGTCACCGCGTTATTCAGTCCACGGGTAACCTAGGCGGATATATGTGGGGCACTACGCGAAAAACGGCCATGATTGCGTGGGAAGGGGTTCAGGGAGCAGGGGAAACGGACAATGAGGTTGAAAATTAACGGTAAAAAATCTAAAAAATGAATCTTTTTGAAAGCGAAGCAACTGCAGCGGTCAATTTATTGCCCCAAGACGGTGAAGTCTATTATTACGGACCGGTATTGGAAGCGGAACAGGCGCATTTTTACCTGCAAAAATTGTTAGACGAGATTGCCTGGCGCCCGGACGAAGCGGTTATTTTTGGAAAGACAATTACCACCAAGCGCAAAGTGGCTTGGTATGGCGATCAACCCTTTGAGTATACCTATTCCAAAACCACCAAACGCGCTTTGCCATGGACCGCAGCCTTGTTGGAATTAAAAGCCCTGGTGGAAGAAAAAACCGAAGAGACTTATAATTCTTGTCTACTCAATCTGTATCACAGTGGAGAAGAAGGGATGGCGTGGCATAGTGATGGGGAGCGAGCCCTCAAGAAAAATGGCGCTATCGGATCGTTGAGCTTTGGCGCTGTGCGCAAATTTGCCTTTAAGCATAAAAAAAACCTAACAAAGGTGGAATGCCTTTTGGAGCACGGCAGTCTTTTGGTGATGAAGGGAAGTACGCAGACCCATTGGCTGCATCGACTACCGCCGACAAAACGCGTACAGGCATTACGGGTGAATCTGACGTTTAGAACCATCGACAAACCCTAGAAGGGCTGCTCGGTCTATAAAGAATGCCGGCAAGCTTGGGGTATATAACAAAAAAAAACACCTAATCTTGGATTAGGTGTTGATTTACGTTGAATCTATATAGTATGTTAAGCTAAGACTACGTTTACTGCGTTTAGACCTCTACGACCTTCTTCTACGTCATAACGAACTGCATCGTTCTCACGAATATTATCCATTAGACCTGTAGCGTGAACAAATATTTCGCTATCACCATTGTTTGGTGTAATAAATCCGAAACCTTTGTCTTCATTGAAAAATTTTACTGTACCTTCTTGCATTACTTTTATGATATTTAATTCCTGCAAATATAGAATGGATTTTTGATATCCACAAGTAAATGGAAGATTATTTTTGTAAAAAAGTGTTATTTTTTTAAAAACGGCCTCTGAGCCCAGTAAAATGGGTAAAAAATATTTTATAAAAAAAAAGATAAAACAGCATTTTTAGATAAATGCACCTTATATACTAAAGTTTTTAGGGGAGTATTGCCGATATCCAGCCGGGATGATTTGGTTTAGGGATGTTGTTGGCTATAGTTTATGAAAAGATTCTCGAGGATTCACTCAAATACAGCCGAGCTATTTTAAAATGATTTTCTATATTAGCACCGAAAACCAATGATAACTAATAAAAACGCAATGATGAGAGTGATTTTTGGATTAAAGTATAAAACAGCCCTCTGCTTGTTGGGTATGTTTTTGGGCTTTGCAGTAAGTGCTTTTGCGCAAACCGCAAAGAACAATGAGAAAGCGGTGATTAAAACCGCAATTTATTGCGAGCACTGTAAGGAATGCGAAAGCTGCGGAAAAACGTTTAAGAGCACCTTGTTTAAGATGAGTGGTGTTCGGCAGTTTGATATCGATGATCAGGCCCAAACCATTACGGTATACTACAGCCCAAAAAAGGTCAGCTTGGCGCAAATCAAACAGGCTATTTCCAAAATGGGCTACGATGCCGATGAGGTTAAAGCCGATCCGGCAGCCTATGAGCAATTGGACGATTGTTGCAAAAACAAAGCGGCTTAAATAACTGTACTTCGCAAATTTTAAATAACCCCTGCAATAGTTATAACCTATTTCAGGGTTTTTTGTTTTTATTCGCTTGTAGCGGCTAGTGTTTTTTAAATGAAGACCGACTCCCCTGTACAGCGGCCAACCACAGCGGAAACCACGTTTCTGACCAACGGTAGTTAGTCGGTTTAAATAGTGCTATTAATAATATAAGAAATTTATCGGACATGGTGGTAAAAATGATGTTTTTTTAGCTTTAGGGTAAGGGTATTTCGGTTATCGGTCCATATTCTTGTGTAAATCCCATTTTATGCGTATTTTATTTGTTAGTGCCGTCAGTATGGACAACGGTAACCGCGATTAAACACCAGTGTGTACCGGTGGTTTTTATGGCGGCCGCTGCGAATCGAATGCGCTGTGGGCTTGTTAGCCGTGTTTTTATTGCGGTATGGGCGTCCGGTGCTCAGACTAATTATATCCTTATAAAAGTTAAAAATTACTGAAATAACAATTATCTTTGTTCCTTAAAATATTTAAGCAATGACATTAAATCAGATTCTAACTCCTCAAATCGAAAACGCAGTACAATCGCTTTATGGCGTAGCCGTAGATAAAATTGAATTTCAAGGTACGAGAAAGGAGTTTGAAGGAGACACCACGGTGGTTATTTTTCCCTTCTTAAAATTGATTAAGGGAAACCCCGTAGAAATAGGCACGAAAATTGGCGAGTACTTAGTAGCGAATACCGGTATGATTGAGCGGTTTACGGTGGTCTCTGGTTTCTTGAATTTGGTGGTTACAGATGCTTATTACTTGAGTTTTTTCAACGGTATTAAGGCGAATGATCAATTTGGTTTTCAGCCCCTTTTAGCCGACGAAAAAGCGATTTTGGTCGAATATTGTTCGCCCAATACCAACAAGCCTTTGCACTTGGGGCATGTCCGAAACAATTTATTGGGCTATGCCGTTGCCGAGATTCTAAAGGCTTCGGGTAAAAAGGTGTACAAAACGCAAATCATCAACGATAGGGGAATTCATATCTGCAAGTCGATGTTGGCTTGGCAAAAATTCGGAAACGGACAAACTCCGGCCAGTACAGGCCTTAAGGGCGATAAGTTGGTAGGAAATTTCTACGTGACTTTTGACCAGGTGTACAAAGAGCAAATTGCCGAATTGATGCAGGCGGGTCGTTCAGAAGACGAAGCCAAAAAAGAAGCCCCCATCATTCTTGAAGCGCAACAAATGTTGCTGGATTGGGAAGCGGGAAAACCCGAAGTCATCGCCTTGTGGAAAGAGATGAACCAATGGGTATACGACGGTTTTGCCATTACCTTTAAAAACATGGGCGTCGATTTTGATAAAAACTATTACGAGAGCGATACCTATTTACTGGGTAAAGACGTGGTGGAAAACGGTTTAAAAGAGGGCGTGTTCTTCAAAAAAGAAGACGGCTCGGTCTGGATCGATTTAACCGCAGAAGGCTTGGACGAGAAATTGGTGTTGCGCGGCGATGGAACCTCGGTTTACATGACTCAAGATATCGGAACGGCGATCCAAAGGGTCAAGGATTTTAACGATATCGGCGGTATGGTATATACCGTGGGTAATGAACAGGATTACCACTTTAAAGTACTGTTTTTAATACTTAAAAAACTCGGATTTGAATGGGCGGAAAGCCTGTTTCACCTGTCTTATGGGATGGTCGATTTGCCTTCTGGCAAAATGAAGAGCAGAGAGGGAACCGTAGTCGATGCCGATGACTTGATGAGCGAAATGACCGATACAGCACGTCAGATATCAGAAGAACTGGGCAAGCTCGACGGATATTCAGAAGAAGAAAAAGAAAATTTATATAAAATTATTGGCTTAGGGGCTTTGAAATATTACATCCTAAAAGTCGATCCCAAAAAACGCATCCTGTTCAATCCCGAGGAATCCGTGGATTTTGCCGGAAACACAGGACCTTTTATTCAATATACCTATGCGCGTATTCAATCGATTTTGAGAAAATCAAATTTTGATTACGGATATGAGGTGACGGGAATCACCTTGGATCCCAAGGAGAAAGAGCTGTTGAAATTGATGGAGTCGTATAGCGAGGTCATTCTCAATGCGGGGCGTTCTCACAGTCCTGCCTTGTTGGCCAATTACATCTATGACTTGGTAAGGGAATACAATTCCTTCTATCAGACCGTTCCCATTTTGGGCGAAGAGAACCTAGACTTAAAGGTCTTTAGAGTGCAATTGTCTCATAAGGTAGGGACCGTTATAAAAAGTGGTTTTTCCCTGTTGGGAATTGCCGTACCTGATCGCATGTAACCTGTAATAGCGTGAAAATATCTAAATCGTATGCCTTTCAATCATTCGCCATTGTACTGATGGCGACTGGTTTTTTCTTGGTTTTTAAAACCTATCTACCGAAGAAAATATTTAAAGAATCCGAATCTAAAAACAAGCATATCGTTGTGGATAGTTTGCTTTTAGAAGCTTTTGAGGAGGAAAAAGACGCCCGACAAAAGGGATTGAACCTGTCGGAAACCGATAGCCTTACAAGCGTTGACTCCCTGTCGACCATACTTTCCGATGAGCCGGCAAATACCTTTAGGGGATTTGTTTATATGCACGCCTTCTATGAAAAACTCTACCAATTGGAAGTAGAGCAAAAGGGCAAGGTACGCATTGCTTATTACGGAGATTCGATGACCGATGGCGATATGATCGTTCAGGATTTGCGCAGGGACTTCCAAAATAAATATGGCGGACAAGGCGTGGGCTTTGTCTCGGTAACCTCCGAATCAGCCGGTTCGAGAAGCTCGATATCGCACCAATTCTCTGCGAACTGGAAGGTACAGTCGTACCTCAATGTCAAAAATCCAATCAAACCCTTTGGTATCAACGGGCATGTCTTTTTCGCAAAGGACACGGTCAACAGTACGTGGGTCCGTTATAAATCGTCGGCCAATTCGCATTTAAGCGTGTTGAATAAACCGACTTTGTTTTATGGAAAATCGAACAACACCAAGGGACAGTTGCGCTTGATAATCGGCAAGGACACCCTGATTAAAAGGCTGAATCCCGTGGGCGAACTCAATACCCTTACGCTGTCTGAAAGCAATTTAAAGGGCTTTAAAGCCGATTTTATACAGGCGGATTCCATCCCTTTTTACGGAGTTAACTTTGACGATCAACAAGGGGTTCACGTCGATAATTTTTCCAATAGAGGGAACTCCGGATTGCCCTTAACGACGTTTAAACCCGGTATTATGAATCAGTTTCAACAGAAATTGGGCTATCAGTTAATCATTTTGCACTACGGTACCAATGTGTTGAATTACGGTTCGTATAACTACAGTTGGTACGAGCGTCAAATGAGTCGGGTTGTGGAAAATTTGAGAAATTGCTTCCCTGGGGTTTCGATTTTGGTGGTTTCCACCGCCGATAAAGCGACGAAATACGATTTAACCATGCAAACCGATTCTGCCGTCTCGCCTTTGGTGAGTGCACAGCGCAAATACGCCATTGCCAATCAAACGGGATTTGTCAATTTATACCAATTGATGGGGGGAGACGGATCGATGGTCAAATGGGTAGAAGACATTCCGGCCAAGGCGAATAAAGATTATACGCATTTCAATCACCGCGGCGCCAAACAGGTGTCTACGATGATTTTTAAACAGCTGGAAGAGGGCTATGAAGCCTATAAAAAAGGCAAAACCGGATTGGTACAACCGGCAGAACCCGTTGTGGTAAAGCCCAAAGCTAAGGATACGATAAAAGTTAAACGAAAAGAGAATTTAAATGTTCATTAGAAAATTAGTGGGTCTGTGTCTGTTAATCGGCTGTCAATGGGCTTGGGCTCAGGGCGATAATACGGCCTTGCTACCCGAGGAAACCGACAGCTTACGGCTGGTAAAACACGCGGAAAATGAAATTTTAAACGCCGAGGTTTTAAAGCCTTTTTTTCAAAAGGTCGAACAACTCCAACAGCGCAAAAGCGGCAAAATCAACATCGTACACGTGGGGGATTCCCATATACAGGCCGATTTGTTTACCGGTAAAATTAGAGAACTGCTGCAATCGGAATGGGGCAATGGCGGATTGGGTTTTTCCTTTCCCTATAAACTGGCCAAGACCAACGGCAACGGCTATGTGACTTACAGTTCCGATAGCGAGTGGAACAGCTATAGAAACATCTACCCCTTAAACGGGTCGGTAGTCGGTTTAAGCGGTATTGCCTTATCGCCCAAAAAGAAGGATTTCTTTATTGAAATCACCCTGCGCGAACCGCGGTTTCAATTTACCAAAATGAAGATATTCACCCCGGGCAATGAAGCGTCCTATGATGTGGCTACCGCTTCAAAAACCATAGTCGTGGAGCAAAAAGTACCTCAGAAAATCAACCATCGAATAAAAAAAGGCGAAGCCATTGGAAGTATCGCCAAGAAATACGGGGTTACGCTCGAGCAAATTAAAAAGGCCAATAGCTTAAAGGGGAATTTAATCCACGCGGGAAAGGTTTTGTATATCCCTTCTAATCTCGTGGAGACCAAGTCGGTTTCCCGATCCGAATTCATACCCTTGGAAACCGAAGCTAAAAGTCAGTATCACGAGTTTAACAATAGCTCGGCCCTGTCCAAGATTTACCTATTGCCCAACAAAAATGCGGACACTTATAATTTAAACGGATTGGTTTTTGAAAACGACCAAGCCGGACTGTTGTATCACAGCATTGGAGTCAATGGCGCGAAGTTCTCCGACTACAATAAATACCCGTTGTTTTTTGACCAAGTCAAAGGCCTGCATCCGGATTTATTGGTTATTTCGTTGGGAACCAATGAAGCCTTTGACAAGATGGAAACCGCCAACTATATGGAGCAGTTGTACGATTTTATCAAAGAAATCAAAAAGCAGTCGCCCGAAGTGACGGTGCTGCTCACCACACCACCACCGTCATTGTTTCAGAAAAAAATTCCAAATACGTATTCCGAAGGCTATGCCGATTCGGTGCTGGCCGATGCGGAAACGCAGAAATATGCCGTATGGGACCTGTTTCACATCTTGGGAGGTGCGACAAGTGTTCAAGAGAATTTTGACAAGGGATGGGTGGCCAGAGACTATGTTCACTATTCCAAAACGGGCTATGAATACAAGGGGGCTTTGTTTGCAACTGCATTGCTAGAAGCTTTTAAAAATTTTAAAATTTCTCATAAAAATTAATGTCCATACTCGATTTTAGTTTGCCCGTCCTCACGATGGCTGATGTCATCAAATGGTTTTCTTTTAACCCCAAAGAGCCCCTGTTATTCAATTCGGGCTTGTTTCTAGGGATGTTCTTGGTTTTCTATCTCCTCTATATCGGTATTAGAAAAACCTTCCATCTGCGGTTGATTTATGTGGTGCTGTTCTCGCTCTTTTTCTATTACAAATCGAGCGGTATGTTTTTCCTGCTGCTGGTGGGCTCATCCATTATTGACTATTACTTGGCCAACATCATCTACCGCGAGCAAAAGCAAACCAAGAAAAAGGTGCTGCTGACCATCAGTGTGCTGATCAATCTGGGGATGCTCGGGTATTTTAAATATACCAATTTTGTCTTGGACGGCTTTAATTTGTTGTCGGGAGCCAGTTACCACTTAAACGATTTGATACTCCCGGTGGGTATTTCGTTTTTTACCTTTCAGTCCATCAGTTATATCATCGAAGTCTATCGCAAGGAAATTGAACCGACCAAGAGCTTTGTAGATTATTTGTTTTTTATCTCCTTTTTCCCGCAGTTGGTCGCCGGACCCATAGTGCGTGCCAAAGACTTTATCCCACAGATTTATCAACGACTCCACATTTCCAGAGAATATGTCAATGAAGGCCTGTTTCTCATCATTGGAGGGGTGCTAAAAAAGGCGGTGATCTCCGATTATATTTCCGTCAACTTTGTCGATCGGGTATTCGACGCGCCAAACAGCTATACCGCCTTTGAAAATTTAATGGCTACCTACGGTTATGCCATTCAAATCTATTGCGACTTCTCGGGCTATTCAGATATGGCTATCGGTATTGCTCTGCTGTTGGGGTATCGCTTGCCGATCAACTTTGACGTGCCGTACCAATCGGCGTCGATAACGGAGTTTTGGAGACGCTGGCATATATCGTTATCAACCTGGTTAAAAGACTTCTTATACATATCCATAGGGGGAAACCGCAAGGGAACCTTTGCCGGTTACCTGTTCCCAGCCTTGTTTTTTGTGGGAATTTTAGGATGGGGAATCTATTTTTATCAAGAGAACATCGTTCCTTTAATCATAGCTATCAGCTCTTGCGTCGTATTTGTATTGACCATTATCTTGGCTAAAAACAAGGAGAAAACCCTGTTTACCAACTTTAACCTCTTTACCACGATGTTGTTAGGCGGATTGTGGCACGGGGCGAGTATGCGTTTTATCATCTGGGGCGCCTTACACGGAATTGCCTTGGCGATTCACAAGACGATAGACGAGTTGTTCCCCGCTAAAAAGGGTCAGAAACCCCGCAGTAATTTTGGCTTGTGGCGAATAACTTCCATTTTTATTACCTTTCACTTTGTGGCCTTTTGTTGGATTTTCTTTAGAGCAAAGGATTTTCCTACGGCCTTGGATGTGATTTATAATATAGGCGAGGTGCGCTGGGACGTAGAGCAATTTAAGACGATAATCATCAGTTATAAAAACGTGTTCCTATTGATTGCCATCGGTTTTGTTTGGCATTTTATTCCCAAAAAGTGGATGGGAGGCGTTCGCATTTTGTTCGACAAGCTGCCTATGTTGCTCAAGGCAGCCCTGTTGGGATTTGTGTTTTGGATCGTCTTTGCAACCGCGGCAGCCGGACCCCAACCTTTTATCTATTTCCAATTCTAGTTTAATCCAACTGAATTTGCTTTGCCGTGCCCCAGCGATGAGAATTTTATCGCTAGGGTGTTGCGCTCGTATTTAATGTTAAATTTTTTTTTGCTTTTTTTGGAATTTTGTAGTTTTATAAAATGCTGGAGGAGAATGCGGTAAAAAAATAAAACAGTAAAGTTAAAATAACAGGGGTTTATGAAGAGGAGTAGTGTATTTAATTGGTGCGTAAGCGCGATGTTTCTAACGGGTTTTTCAAGTGTATTTGCACAGAAAATCAGCTCGGGAAATGTAGCGTTCTTAGAAGGGGAAACGGCTATTAGGGTTGTTTTTGATAATTCTAAACTCGTATATGGTGATTTAAAAAGATCAGAGGAGGCCTATGTCAGTGCACGTGCTAAGGTCGTAGCTAGAAACGAGGCTAAAGAAGATTTTCGCAAAACCTGGGAAAGGCATGTCAACAGAAACATTCCCCGAAAATTTCTCACGAGTGCAAATAAAAACAGCGATTTACAGTTTGTTACTGATTCATTGACCAACTATACCTTAATCGTTAAGTCCTTATGGATGATACCGGGAGAACCCGGTTGGAAGAAAGCGCGTTTAAATGCGACCTTGACCTTTGTGGATACGCAAAACCTCGAACGGGAGTATTTGAAAATCGATTTTAAAAGAATTAAGGGCGGGAGTATGGGTAAAACGAGAAATTTGTATATGGAAGAGTGTTATGCCAAGACTGCAAAAGAAATGGCTCGCTTGCTTAAAAAGCAGCAGCGAAAAAAGCGTGGAAGCTTGTAAGCCTTCTAGCTAAGGGTAAAAACAAAAGGCGACTGGATTTCAAAAATCCAGTCGCCTTTTTATTTACATAGCGGCGTTTTAAACGCGATCGCTTGGTGCAGCTGTACCGTCAGAACCGGCTGGCCCTATGTATTGAGCGCTTCCAAATCCTAAAATCGGAGAGAATATAAAAGGTAAAAACACTAATCCCACTGTAAAGGCTTCGGTTTTGCCAAAGCTCTTTGCTAGTAAATTGGTAACCCAAATCGAGATAACGATATTGACTCCTGGAACTAAGTACAAGAAAATCCACCAAAGGGGTTTTCCTGTGATTTCTAAAAGTACAATTAAATTATAAATCGGTACAATTGCCGCCCATCCCGGTTTTCCGGCTTTTTGAAAAATTTTCCATTGCGCAGCGAATATGATAACTAATACGGCTAGGTAAAAAAGTCCCACTCCAGCTCCAAATGCTAACATTCCTTCATTTGCATAAATTTCCTCGTTCATATAGATAAAATTAAATTAATAAATGTTTTAACATGATAAAAATAATACAAAAGTAAGTTAATATCTAATAAAATGGCCTTAAAAAATTTTTTAATACAGTGTTTTAAGGCGAATATCGAATTTCTAGAAAGGCGGTGTTGCGCGGAAAATCAGGGCTTCTCCACTGAAGGGATGGGTGAGTTCGAGCACTTCGGCATGCAGGTGCAGTCGATTGGATTTTTGACCATACAAATCGTCGCCGACTATAGCGCAGCCCAAACCCAGCTGATGAGCAGCGTGAACGCGAAGCTGATGCGTACGCCCGCTAATGGGCCAAAAGTGAACCCGCGTTTGTCCTTCGAGTCTGTCAATCACTTGCCACTGCGTTTTGGCCGGCTTGCCGTGCTCGTAACACACGAGCTGCCGTGGTCGGTCGTCCAAATCGACGCGCAAGGGGAGTTCAATTTCGCCCTGCTCGCCCGAAACCATCCCGTTTAAGAGTGCGGTGTACCGCTTTTTTACCCGGCGTTTTATAAATTGACTTTGCAGCTGTTGATGGCTGGCCTTGTCTTTGGCGATGACCAACAAACCCGAGGTCGACATGTCCAAACGATGGACGATTAAGGGGCCCGTTGCTTTGGGATACCGCATTTTCATGCGTTGATAAACCGAATCTTGAATGTAAATTCCCGGTACGGACAAAAACTCTGCGGGTTTGTTGACCACGACCATATAGTCATCCTCGTAGATGATTTCCAAATCCACGCCCAAAGCCGGATTGACGAGCAAGGGGTTTTCGTCCACGTTTAAGCCCTGTAACATGTGCGTCAATATCGGTTCGCATTTTCCCCGACAGGCCGGGTAAAAATAACCGTGTTGACGAATTTCCGATTTGGGCGAGGCTCCCCACCAAAACTCGGCCAATGCCACGGGTTTTAAATCGTTTTTATAGGCGTATTGCAACAGCCGCGGTGCCGCACAATCGCCCGCTGCTGCGGGGGGCTGTAGCAAAGCGGTTTCCTGAAATACCGACACCACATCTCGGGTTTCCCCACGGGCATTTAAAAATTGATATTGCTCAAAAAGCCGCGCTTGCAGGGCGTTGGAGGTGTTTTTCCGAGTGTTTCTGAGCTTTGTAAGGGCCTTTTCGAAAACGCTTAACTCCACCGCAAGCCCGTCGATAACCCCTTTCCACCAGGCGATTAACAGGTTTAATTCGTGCTTATCTCTCAGGCTTTGCTTGATAAGATCGGCATGGTAGTGCTCGTATGCTGTGTGGTCTAAAATCGCTTGTTGCACGCTGCGCTGCGCTTTGCGCTCGGATTTTAAGTGCTTTAAGTCCGCTTTTTTTAGTTGTATGGATTTTTGTGCCTGCTTTTGCGCGTCGCTGTAAGCGTCTTGCAGTGCTAAATAGTCTGCTGCGCGTTCGAGTGTTTCGATTTGCCGATGGAGCGCATTGAGGGTACTTTCGCCTTCCAAGAAAAAACTAGTCGGATGAAAGGCGTCGAATATAGGAGGAACAAAGGGCAAGGCTGCTTTGTTTGGCGGCAGTTTACCGGAATAGGCCGTGAGATAGCCCAGTTCCTTATCCGCGTTTTGAACGACCAAGACGCCAAACATCTTGCCGAGAGCCGTACTGTTTTGGTCGACACCTCCTTGCAACTCGGGCCATGCGGCAGTCAGAAATTGCTGCAGTTCGGCTGCGGCTGTTTTGGCCAACGCGTGTGGTTCGTAATAAAACGGAAAAGTAAAGGTGTCGGGCAAGGCGATGTGGGAAACATCGCTGTGATACCGATGCCATATAGGGGAGTTGTCCGATGGGTCTAAATTCATGCTCGCGGTTTAATAGCGGCAAAAATACAACCAATTCACCTAAAAAAGAACGGCTAATCGCGCTAAAAAAACGAACTGTGGGCGGCAGATTTAAAAAGTTCAGCCCGGCGTTATACACCTCCTTAATAATCGCAGCGGTGGCAAAGCGGCAAAGAAAAACAGGGGATGCTAAAATTCGCAACGCAAAACGCAGCAGAGCGCCAAAATCGACTAAAATAAGAAAATAAAGTGATTTTATCCTAAACTTTAATCATACAGCCGTTTGCGACTTTAGTAGTTTATATTATCTTTGTCGATTCAGTATTAAACGATACAATCATGTTTGACAATTTAAGCGATAAATTAGATAAAGCCTTTCATATACTTAAAGGGCACGGGAAAATTACAGAAGTAAACGTAGCCGATACCTTAAAAGAAGTGCGTAGAGCATTATTGGATGCCGATGTCAATTTTAAAATTGCCAAGGATTTTACCAATAGAGTTAAGGATAAGGCCCTAGGACAAGATGTATTGACTACCCTACAACCGGGGCAGTTGATGATTAAAATCGTTAAGGACGAATTGATCGAATTGATGGGAGGTGATGTTGCGGGAATCAATCTTTCAGCTTCGCCATCTATTATATTGATGTCGGGTTTACAAGGTTCGGGAAAGACGACTTTCTCCGGAAAATTGGCCAATTTTTTAAAGACAAAAAAGAATAAAAAGCCGCTTTTAGTAGCTTGTGATATTTACAGACCGGCAGCGATTAATCAGTTGCAGGTAGTCGGTGAGCAAATCGGCGTAGAGGTCTATACCGAAGCGGGAAACAACAATGCCGTAGAAATTGCGCAAAACGCGGTTAAATACGCCAAATCCAATGGATTTAACGTGGTTATCGTCGATACCGCTGGACGCTTGGCTGTTGACGAGCAGATGATGACCGAGATTGCCAATGTACACCAAGCCATACAACCTCACGAAACCTTGTTTGTAGTCGATTCCATGACGGGACAAGATGCAGTCAATACCGCTAAGGCATTTAATGATCGATTGAATTTTGACGGGGTAATCCTGACTAAATTAGATGGAGATACTCGGGGTGGTGCGGCGATATCGATTAAATCGGTAGTCAACAAACCCATTAAGTTTATCGGTACCGGAGAGAAGATGGATGCCATCGATATTTTCTATCCCGATCGTATGGCCGATCGTATTTTGGGAATGGGTGACGTTATCTCCTTAGTAGAGCGCGCACAAGCGCAATACGATGAGGAAGAAGCGCGAAAAATTCAAAAGAAAATCGCCAAAAACGAATTTGGTTTTGACGATTTCCTCTCTCAGATTCAACAAGTTAAAAAAATGGGTAATATGAAAGACCTGGTTGGTATGATACCGGGTGTGGGTAAAGCCTTAAAAGACGTAGATATCGAAGACGATGCCTTTAAACACATCGAAGCGATTATCCACTCGATGACGCCCGAAGAACGCAGTAAACCCGTTTTGCTCGATGCCAAGAGAAAGGCGCGTATCGCCAAGGGATCGGGAACGGATATCCAACAAGTCAATCAATTGCTCAAGCAGTTTGATCAGATGAGTAAGATGATGAAGATGATGCAAGGCGCTAAAGGGAAAAATCTGATGCGAATGATGGGGAACTTAAAGGGAATGCAATAACATATATGGAAAAGGTTTGAATGTAAATTTAAACCTTCTTCTTTTTTGAGCTAACAACAACAACAACAAAAATAGATTATATCAATGCAACTACTAGACGGTAATAAGGTATCCAACGATATCAAAGACGAAATCGCAGCCGAAGTTTCTAAGATGGTGGAAAAAGGGGAGAAAGTCCCCCATTTAGCCGCTGTAATCGTAGGAAACGACGGAGCTAGTTTAACCTATGTGGGAAGTAAGGTCAAAGCGTGTGAACGCGTTGGTTTTGAATCGACCATGGTACGCCTTTCAGGAACTACTTCAGAAGTGGAATTGTTGGCAAAAATCAAAGAACTCAATGAAAACGACGATATAGACGGTTTTATTATTCAATTGCCCTTACCGCCGCAAATCGATACCCAAAAGGTATTGATGGCTGTTGATCCCAGCAAGGATGTCGACGGATTCCATCCGGAGAATTTTGGGAAAATGGCCTTGGATATGACCACTTTTATTCCGGCAACTCCCTTTGGAATTTTGGAATTATTAGAGCGTTACAACGTGGATACCCAAGGAAAACACACCGTGGTTATTGGTCGTTCACACATCGTTGGTCGTCCGATGAGTATATTGATGGGCAGAAAGGGCTTTCCGGGTAATTCTACCGTAACCCTCACCCACAGCCATACGAAAAACATCACCCAAATTACCTCGCAAGCAGATATTATCATCTCGGCTTTGGGGGTTCCCAACTTTTTAAAGGCCGAAATGGTGAAGGACGACGTGGTTATTATCGATGTGGGCATTACCAGAGTGCCCGACGAAAATGCCCCGCGTGGTTATAAAATTACCGGAGATGTGGATTTCGAAAACGTCAGTAAAAAAGCGTCTTTTATCACACCAGTACCCGGTGGAGTAGGACCGATGACCATATCGATGTTGCTAAAAAACACCCTTTTGGCCCGTGAGCGAAGAGCCAAAATGAAATTATAAGCCTAAAAGTAATCAACACAGGGAAAAACCATTCTTAATTTTTTGAGGATGGTTTTTTTAGCTGTAATTTGTAATCGCAAACCAAGTGTTTAGTCATGGATTTATACCAAAAATTTTTCAGTCAGTACGCGGAGCAGTTTCACCAATTGAGAAAAAAATACCGCTTAATCGGTACGGTGAGACTGGTGGTGGTACTCGCGGTTTTTTACTTTTTTTACCGGTTTTTAAGCAGCGAGCAAAACGGCTATCTCTGGCTGGTTTTTGGGCTGATTGCCCTGTTTGTCGTGCTGATGCGCATCCATCTTAAGATGTCGTGGAAAATGCGTTACAACCAAGCCATCATGGAGGTGAATGAGGAGGAATTGGCATTTTTAAAAGAGAAAAAACGCCCCTTTGACGACGGTAAAGAATTTATGCAAACCCAGCATCCCTATGCTTATGACTTGGATATCTTTGGCGCGCAGTCGCTGTTTCAGTTTTTGAATCGCAGCGCCTCGCACATCGGAAAATTCCAATTGGCCAACTTGCTCAATCGCGTTTTACCAGCCAGCGAAATACTCGAAAATCAAGAAGCCGTTAAAGAGTTATCCACCCAAGTGGAATGGCGGCAAAACATCAGTGCCCTGTCCAAAATGGCACCGATTCAGAAAGCGGACTACGAGCGCATTAAAACCTGGGCAAACAGCGATGCTGTTTCGCTTTCATCGGCAACGCGCATCGCGTCGTTTGTCGTTCCGGTATTGCTGCTGATCGCTATAGGGGGAACCTGGTTTTTTGATCAGGCCTTCTGGGGCTATTTGGTTTCCTTGCTCTTTAGTGTCAATCTGATATTGGCCACCTTAAAAACGAGGGCGATACAGCGGGAAATCGTCGGTGCCGACAAAATACACGAAACCATACAAAACTACAGTACCATTATTAGAAAAGTAGAGAAAAGCGAATTTAAAAGCGCCAAATTGCAAGGCTATATCGCTGTTTTTACTCAAGACAACCCCACTGCCAGTCAGAAATTGGCGCAGTTATCCGAATATTTTGAAAAAATCAATACCATTGCCAATATTTTTGTCTTGGTGGTTTTTAACGGATTTTTTCAATACCACATACACGTGTTAAACGGCCTGCTAAACTGGAAAAAGCAACATGCCAAATCCGTACCGCTGTGGTTGGATTGCATAGGCGAAATAGAAGCCTTAAACGCTTTGGCCAATTTTTCGTACAACAACCGAAATTACTGCTTTCCCACTTTAAACGAAACGCGTAAGCTGCACTTTAAAGACTTGGGACACCCCTTAATCGACGCTTCCAAACGCGTGTCCAACGACATCGATTTTTCCAACCAACGCTTTGTCATACTCACCGGCTCCAATATGTCGGGCAAGAGTACGTTTTTGAGAACCGTCGGCATCAATCTGGTTTTAGCCGGTATTGGCGCTCCAATTTGCAGCTCCAAAGCGACTTTCTTTCCCATGCCTATATTTGTATCGATGCGCCTGGAAGACTCCTTAAGCGATAGCGAATCTTATTTTTATGCCGAAGTCAAGCGACTCAAACTGATCGTCGAGTCCGTAAAGGAACAACCCTGCTTTGTACTGCTAGACGAAATCCTGCGCGGTACCAATTCCGACGACAAACAATCGGGGACCATTGGAGTGATCTTAAAACTGATTCAAGACCAAACCTTTGGAATGATTGCCACCCACGATTTGGAGGTCTGCGAAATCACCAAAGACCAACCCGATATTTTGGCCAACAAGTGCTTTGAAGTCGAGATGCGCGACGAGGAATTGTTTTTTGACTACAAAATATACGACGGCATTTGCAAAAATAAAAATGCCACCTTTATCATGAAAAAAATGGGAATTATTTAATTCCCATTTTTTTTTGTAAAAAAAACAGCGCATAGCTTGCGAGTTTAATTATTTCAAATAACTTTGTAGTTCAAAGTAGATGGTATGCTTTGAGTCAACACTAATAGATAGACGTATGAAAAACAGTACTACAGACGATTTGGCACATATCCGCGAAATGATGGAGCGTTCTTCGCGTTTTATATCACTGAGCGGTCTGTCCGGTATAGTAGCCGGCTGTTTGGGCTTGTTTGGTGCCGCTGGGGCTTATGGTTTAATGCGGCAATCGGGTATGGATTACTTTGACAAGGGCGGTAAAACCTACGATGCGCTATTGGGCCAGCAACTGCTGTTACTCGCTTTGGCCGTTTTGATTTTGGCTGTGCTGTTTGGCGTGTATTTTACCGTGGCAAAGAGTCGCCGATTGGATTTGCCGATTTGGACCAGTACGACAAAGAAGATGGTGGTGAGTTTGCTGATTCCCTTAATCGCCGGGGCCTTTTTCTGTGCCGCGCTGTTCGTTAACAACCACTTCGAACTGATTGCACCGTCCTTGCTGGTCTTTTATGGTTTAGCGCTGATCAACGTGGAGAAATACACCTATTCCGACGTCAAAATACTGGGACTACTGGAGTTGAGTCTGGGCTTAATCGCCGGGTTTATACCGGGCTTGGGCTTGGTGTTTTGGGCGCTGGGTTTTGGTGTTTTACACCTGTTGTACGGGCTTATTCTCTATAAAAAATACAATTAGAATGGGGATTATCGACGGGTTAAACAAGGATTTTGAAAGTAGGGTTCGCTTGGGAATGCTGTCTGTTTTGATGGTCAACGACTGGGTGGACTTCAACGAGATGAAGCAACTTTTAAAAGTCACCGACGGTAATTTAGCCAGTCATGCCGCAGCTTTGGAAAAGCGGGAATACCTGGTCGTTAAAAAGGAGTTTGTCGGCAAAAAGCCGCGTACTTCCTATAGTGCAACACCGCTGGGTAAGGCGGCGTTCTCCAAGCATCTCGATGCCTTGGAAAAATTAATGAGACCGTAAAGGGCTTATTTTTTTACCTTTTAACTTTGAAGTGCAAAGTACTTTTAAAAATGAAATAACATAATTACAGATGAAAAAACAATTTCTTATCGGAGGTTCTACAGCGGTTTTCACCCTGTTGTTTTACGACGAATATTTGGGTTTAAACGGCGCTTTATATGCCTTGCTGCTCTTGGGGGCTACCGTGTTTAAGTTTCCGCAGCTCCTGCGCCAAGCCGTTGGTCCGTTTTTGGTAGCGGCCGTGCTGCTGTCGTCGTTTTCCTTCGCGTGGCTGCCCGATTTTGCCAGTTTCTTTGCCCTGGCGGCCTCTTTGGTATTGCTGCGGATTTACGCGGCGAATCCCGCGCTTAAGTGGGTCTTTGCACCGCCGATTGTACTGCTGAATTTCTTTGCGTTTGCATACCGGATGTGGCAGCGGATTCATTGGATAGAAGGCGATGTCAAAGGGCCGAAACAATACGCGCTTAAAGTGTTTATGTATGTGGTAATTCCCTTGGTTTTTATCAGTGGTTTTGTCGCGATTTACATCCTGAGCAGCGCGTATCTCTCGCAGTTCCTCCAGGGGATTGACTTGAATTTTAATCTGTGGCTGCTCATGGGGTGTATCGGCTTGGGACTGTGTTTTTCGTTTTCGTACTGGGATTGTTGGATTCCGGATTCGATCAAAGAACTCAGCGCCAAGTGGCAGTCGTCCTTTTCTCATTTAGACGGGAGCATGGGGGTAGAGCGAACCTCGCCGATCGATGCGAATTTGGAGCGACGCAGTGGGGAAATCACCTTGATTTTGCTCAATGGCTTTCTATTGGTCTTTTTGTTTTTCTATAATTACGAGCAGTTTTTTGAAACGGAAAGCACCGCCAACCTCAGTGCACAAACCCATCAGCGGGTCAATTCGCTCATATTGTCGATTGTGATGGCCATCGCTTTGCTGTTGTTTTATTTCAAGGGTGCCTTTAATTTTGATCCCAAGGCCAAACGCCTTAAGGGCTTGGCACAAATCTGGATCGTGCTCAACGGCATTATGGTTTTGAGTGCGGCGATAAAAAATATGGAATACGTGTGGAAGCTCGGACTTACCTCAAAGCGGCTGGGGGTGTTTTTGTTCTTGATCCTCTGCGCGGTGGGCTTGTTCTATAGCCGCCGAAAGATCAGCCGTCAACTCACCAATTTTTATTTGGTCAATCGCATGGTGGCGGCTGTTTTTATTGCCGTGTTGGTTTGCGGTATGGTGAATTGGAATGGGGTAATTACCCGTTACAACCTCGCCCAAGACAAGGTGGATATGGAATACTTGATGGAAATTAGTGTGGGTAGCGAAGGGCAGCTCTTGCATTATATCGATGCCGAGCAGGACGAAAACCCCGCGATGAAGAGCGTTGAAGAAGTGCTGACTACGCGCGTGAACGAGGAAAGAGCCCAATCGATATTGTCGACCGGACTCTACTACCGCTGGATTCATTTTCCCGATAAAAAAACCGAAAGTGCAACACTTTTTCCTAATGACTAAACTTGGTCGTCGGGCGCGAGGCTGTTGTTGGAATTTTGCTTTCTCAATCCACTGTTTCTATAGCCGTAAAAGATATAGACTACCATGCCGATGGCAAACCACACCAAAAACCAAAACCAGTTGTTGTGCGTCATTCCGGTCAATAAATACAAACAAGAAGCCAATCCCAGCAGGGGAATTAGCGACAGCTTTTTAAAGAAAGTCAGTACGGCCAGTCCAAAGAGCAGCAACAGATAGATGCTCATAGACATTCTGAATTCCCCTTCCTTGGGATGTCCCCATTCCAAAATCGTAGCAAAGAAGTCGGGGTAGAGGTAGTAGAACGTGGCCACGGCTGCTATACTCATCCACGGAAAGACGTATTTGGCATTGACAAACGGAATTTTAAACTGTCCCTTTCCCTTTTTGGGTTGTGGATAAAAAAGAATACCCCCACAAACGATACAAAAGGCGAAGATGGTGCCTATGCTGGTAAAATCCAGTATAAAGGTTTTCTCGGTAAAAAATATGGGAATGGCTACGATTATACCCGTAACTACAGTGGCAAATGAAGGGGTTTTGTATTTGGGATGTATGGTCTGAAATTTTTTGGGCAATAAACCGTCTTTACTCATTACGTACCAGATACGGGGTTGTCCCATTTGATAGACGAGTAAAACAGTCGTTATGGCAATGACGCCGACTATCGAGATGATGAATTCCATCCAAATCAAATTGGCGTTGTCGCTGTTAAAGATAAACGAAAGCGGATCGCCTATACCGTCAAAAGCGCGGTAATCGACCATACCGGTCAATACGAGTACCAGCAGTACGTAAACCGTGGTACAGACCACCAGGGTAATCATCATAGCACGAGGCAAATCGCGTTTGGGGTCTTTGCACTCTTCGGAAAGTACGCTGAGGGCATCAAAGCCCACATAGGCAAAAAACACCCCGCTAACGGCAGCCATAACGCCAGAAAAGCCATTGGGCATCATCGAACGCAGGTTGGTTTCCGAATTGAGTGGCGTCCAATTGGACAGGTCTATATAAAAAGAACCGACGATGATAATCAGTACGATGGCAATCAGTTTGATCAATACAAAGACATTGTTTAAATTGCGGCTTTCCTTGATTCCGATATAACAAACCCAAGTGATGAACAAATTGATACACAGGGCTGGAACGTCGACGATAATTTTGAGGTTGCCCAACATAGGAGCGTGCTCCCAAGCGTTGATCAGCCGTTGATTGAGCGTGCCCGATAGGATGCCTTTCTGGGCCTCAAAATAACTGGTCGATAAAAATTCGGGTATGTGAATCCCGAGGTTTTTCATAAAGGAGGTAAAGTAGTTCGACCACGAAAAGGAAACAAACACATTGCCAAAACTGTATTCCATAATCAGCGTCCAGCCGATTATCCAAGCGACGATTTCTCCAAAGGAAGCATAAGCATAGGTGTATGCACTACCGGCAGTGGGAATTCTACTGGCAAATTCCGCATAGCACATCGCGGTAAAGCAACAGGCAAAACCACAGATGATATACAGGAATATAACCCCAGGGCCACCGGCAAATATCGCTTCGCCCAAGCTGCTAAAACTACCCGCCCCAATGATGGAGGCAATTCCCAAGAAAACAATATCGCCCAGCCCCAAAACCTTTTTTAATTCACTCGGTGCAGCTGCGGCGTTGTAATCTTTTCGCGTCAGTAGATTTTTTATTAGACCCATATTTGTTTGAATGAAGTGAATGCACCTTTAAAAAAATAATGCAGGCTGCAAATATAAACATGCGACGAAAGATAAAAAACTATTTTGACTTTTATATACGGCTGTAAGAGAATCCCGCAAAGGGAACAAGGGCTTAAAAACAAAAAACCTCCCGAATTGGGAGGTTTTGTGGAAATAAAGCAAAGGAGGTCAAAGGCGCCTAAACGCCTGTTGTAGCCTTTGTTTTTTATTAGAATTTATAGCTCAATTGTGCTGCAAAATTTCTTGGGTCGATTTCATTGATGTTTCCACCTCTAAAGTAGGAGGTATATCCCAATTGGTCGGCTAAGTTATTTCCAAATACGCGGATAGTAGCGTTTTTGTAGGTATAGCTCACTTGTGCGTTTAAAGTCAGGTATGAAGGCATGTCAAACGGTTTGATTCCCGGTGTCGTTCCGTGTTGGTCCGTAACCATTGAATATTCGTTTACCGGTCTGTCTCCTACGTAATAAGCGCCAAAACCTACCGATAATCCTTTAAGTGCCCCTTGAGATACTTGGTAGTTCGCCCACGCATTTACCGTGTGGTTCGGTGCATTCATCGGTGCAGAACCGTCTACATAAGATGGGCTGTTTTTATATTGTGCATCCAAATAAGCATAACCCAACATCACTTGTAAGTCGTTGGTGATTTTACCGGTGATATCTACCTCAAATCCCGTTCTTTTTAAATCTCCTGCCAAGATGTACTTTCCTTTAACCTCTGTGAAATCTTCCGTGTAATAAGGTGCCGCTAGGTTTTCGTTGTTTAGGATAAAATACGTAAAGTTAAAGCTCAAACGCTCGTTTAACCAATCCGATTTAAATCCGAATTCAATTTGTTTGGTTTTGGAAGTTCCCACAGTTCCTCCATAGTATAATTCGTTGTTCGAGGAACGATTGCTACTCGTAGTCGTATACGATCCAAATACGTTGATGTTCTTAGTTGGCGAAAGGATTAATCCGTATAATGGATCCCACGCTTCAATCGATCTGCCTTTCGTAGTGTTTCCGTTTAAACGGCTGTATCTAAGTCCCAATACCGCTTTGATATACGGATTTACTTCGATAAAATCTTGAGCCATAAAACCGATGGTTGGCGTTGTAATCGTATTTCTTCCTTGCCCAACGAAATAGTAACCATCGGGTAAATCATTGGAAATCGGTCCCGAAACGTCGATAACGTCGATTTTGTTGTCGGGTTTTGTATTGTCATCTCTAGATTCATTAAACGTTCCAAAGGCTTCTGTAGTTACCGAATTTTGTCTGTAGTCAAAACCGACCTGGAAAGTGTGTTTTAAAACACCCGTTTGGATTTCTTTTCCGACTAAGTCGATCTGAACCACCGAGTTTTTGTCGTTGGTATAGTTTTTCGATAAACTTCTCGTTCTTTCGTAAGGGTTTGTAGTCTTGGCATTAAAATTACTAACAGACGATGCCAAGTTATCCGTTTTGCTGATCGAATTGATCGCTGCTATACGAATGCTTAAATTATCGGTAAGTTCTCTTTGAAAACGAGCAGAGTAGTTAAAAGCATCCAAGTTGTTTCTGTCGCTTTTAAAACCTAAAAACTTATTGTGTGGCATCTCGTACAATTTGTTTTCCGAAATCTCACCCAAGTTGATGGTTCCTTTATCCGGAGTCACTGAGGCTCCTAAATAATCCATTTCCAAGTTTAACGTACTCTTTTCATCCACTTTCCACTCTAGGGAAGGGTTGATATAAATCTTTTCTTTTTCTGTATTTATTCTAAAACCGTCTGCTTTTTCATAAGCGGCGTTTACACGTAGGGACACGGTTTCTTTTTTGTCTAAAATCTGTTCGAAATCTACCGTAGGACGAATCTGATTCCAGCTGCCTCCTCTAAATCCCACTTCGGTTTGATTGCGGAAATTAGGGCTTTTGGTCACGACGTTGATCACACCACCGGCGCTTCCCAATCCGTCTCCAAATCCTTGAGTCACCGCCGCAGATCCTTTGATAACTTGTACGCTTTCTACACCTTGCATATCAGATACAGCAGAAGCCGTTCTAAAATCCGAATCCATCATCACGCCGTTTCTCAAAACCGGCGTTCCTCTAAATCCACGGATACTCATACTCTCTTTTACCCCACCATAAGTGTTGAATAGGGTAACACCAGCTACGTTTCTCGCCGCATCGGTAATTGTTAGCGCTCCTTGCTCCTTGATAATCGCATCGGATACGATACTGATCGATTGTACCTGATCTTTTATCTTGAGAGGCAAACGCGTTAAGTTTTGTACTTTTCTTTGATTTTTATTGTCGTTGGTGTACAATTCAATCGTATTCATTTCGTTATCGGAAGTGGTCATCGAAAAATTTAAACTCTGATCGTCTTTGGTAAAGGTTACGTTTTGTGCGTTAACTACATATCCAATGAGTTGCACCTTTACTACTTGTACGCCTGGTTTGATGTTTCTCAGGGTATATTCACCGCGTTCATTGGTTTGAGTAGATTGTTTGGTGGCTTCAATAAAAACCGTAGCATAGGCTATGGGTTTATTATTTTCATCATTAACACGACCTTTCAACTTCGAATTTTGGGCATATCCAAAACTTAAAGAAAACAACATTAAAAAAGTTAATACAGCTCTCATAGTGGTTTTTTATTTAGACTTAATTTAAACTGCTGCAAAAGTAGCTAAATTAATTATAAAAAAAAGGCTATTTTTTAATTAGATTTTAAAAATTGTATTTGTATTTGGTTTTTTACGATATGGTTTTTAATTTTATTAAAATACTCGAGATATGTTGCTTTTTTTGCGAAATTGGGTCGAATTTATTGTTTTATCGCCTGTGGGATTTGTTTTTAGCAGCGGCGAAAGCACCGGGAACGCTTAAAATCGGTGCGTTTTTGAGGTTTTTGGCCGCGTATGAATTCCAGTCGACGGTTGGGGCGTCAGGTGTAGGGGGGCTGAGGACTAAAATCGGTTGCGGTTGACAGTAAACGGCGGTAGGGGGGCGCTGTGTTTTTGGAAGTCTGCCGAGCGGATATGCCATCCGTTCTCCGGTGGCTTACGCAAAATAATGCAGGTCGATCAACAGGGTCTCACCGCTTTTCCATTGTATCCAACCGTAGTGACGGTCGTTTTCCGGACCGTATTTCAACTGCAACCACGATCCCATTATGCGATGGGGCATATAGTAATAGACCTCCTGAGTTGGGGTGGGGCTTTTTTCTGCTCGCACATCGGGCCGACTGCGAATGGGGTTGTCGGTCGAATTAAAACTCACGGCAAACACAGTGAGTATGTGCTGCTCCCAAGTCTGCAATTGTATTTGGTCGGAGTTTTTTGGCAGGTAGCCGAGCTGTTGGTCTTCGAGCCATACCGCGTAGTGTGTAGCGGTTTGATGCAGGCATTTAAGCGCGAGGATATTGTCGCCACCAAACTGGGTAAGCGTCGTCAATACTTCGCCATTGCTGTGGTAAACGGGTATAGGACTGGCGTCGACATACAATGGACTCCCGGTGATTATGCCGATGGCACCGGCTATCTTTTGCTGTTGAAGGTCGGTTTGGTGGGTGGCGTTGCTGCTTACTACCGCATTGGTGGTAGCTAGGGGCTTAGGCTCCATACAGCCGATAAAAACCAAATTTTCATACGGTCGTCTTTTGTTGTTCTATCCCTTAAAGGGCTTTGCGCTACAATAATACGGCGCTTTTAGACTGTGAACAAGGTGAATAGCGGCGTTTTACAGCAGTTAAAGGTCAAAAACCAACGAGGCGCTAAAAAAAACCTCAAGCCAAACGCAGTTGACTTGAGGAAAAGCAAATTAAAAAATAAATAAACAACGGACTGACTAACTAAAACTGAAATAAGGCACCGAGTTGGAAACGTCTTCCGTCCAATCTAAAGGTGTGCTCTTCTTTGGTGATTTCTTTGTTGAATAGATTGTAGCCCCCTGCGGTTAGCGACAACTGTTTGTTGACCTTCCAAACGCTTCCCAAATCGAGTAAAACATAGCTTGGAATCACGCTGTTGGCGCTGGAACGCCCCCAGGAAACCGCGGTTTTTTCTCGATAGTTGGCACGTGTCCACAGTTGAACAACCTTGGAAGGATCCCATTCCAAGGTGGAGATGACGATGTGTTTGGGCACGTTGGTTACGGCATAGCCCTTACCAGCACCCGATGTGATCTCGCTTTGGGTAAAGGTATAGGCGTTTTTGATTCTCAAGGCAGCGGTGAAATTCCAATTAAAGGTCAGCTCCATACCGAGCATTTTGGCGCCATCTAAATTTATGCGCTCCTCGATAAAGCGGTACGGGTTGCCTTGAAACTCCAAATTGCCATCGGCTAGTACCGGATATTTATTTCCGTGTTCCGCCACGTTTTTAGCGTCGATTCTAAAGGTCGAGAGCATGTCGTGAAAACGGGTGTGGTAAAAGGTTGCGCTGGTAGATATACCGTTGCCGTTGTCCCACATAGCCGTGATTTCCTGATTGAAAGAGGTCTCGGGTTTGAGGTCGGCATTGCCGATAATCACCCCCGGTATGGGCTGACTTCCCCCTCCGGTTATCTGACCCCATGCCGCGCTGCTTTGGCGCAATCCCGGTGCTTTATAGCCCGATGCCACACCGCCTTTGAGGGTAAGGTGCTCGTCTATATTCCAAATCAAATACCCTCTCGGGGTTATGCGTGTTCCGTAGTTTTCGTCTTTTTCAAAACGGCCCGCCGTAATCAGGTTGAGACTGGGGAGTATCGACCAGTTTCCCTCTGCGAATAGCGAGAGGTTCCAGCGGTCTATCTCGTTTAATCGACCCGCAGCCGTACTAAAGAGGTTGCCGGCATCTTCGAGCTTTTCCTGCCTGTATTCGCCACCGAGGGTAATGCGATGTTGGTACAGGCTAAAGTTGGTGTTGGAATTGATCAAAAGGCTTTTGTAGCTCATCGCACGTCCGGGATTGTCGGACTTGTCCATTTGCAGGTAGTTGATCGTTTTGGTTTTGCTGTAATCCCCCTCGTGGGTCAGCGCCCAACTGCCTCTCTCGTAATTGCTCACATTGGGTTTGCCCTTGATATCGGCAGATAAACCCGGCGTGCTTATCCGATCTTGTCGGCTGTAGTTATAACCCAGGGTGATGTGGTCCCTTTTGGTCAGTTGGCCGTTGAGTTCAATACTGCCGTTTTTCATCTTTTGCTCGTTATAACCGCCGATGATTTTATCCTCTTCTCTTTCCGAATACAAGCCACTGGCTTTGATGCCCAAATAACCCGGTATAATCGGACCCGATACGCTGGCATTGGCTTGGTAAATATTGCCGGAATCGACGTTTTCCTGAACGGTCAAATCCGAAGCTAGGGATCCGTACCAAGCGGTATGTGAGGCTTTGTGGGTGATGATGTTGATCACGCCTCCCATCGCATCAGAACCGTATAGCGAGGACATCGGACCCTTGATAACCTCGATGCGTTTGATGCTGGAAATCGGCGGCATCCAGCCCTGTTCAATACCGGAATTGTCGGAATTGGGACGGGTCTCTCTGGAGTTGACGCGCTTGCCGTCGATCATGATCAAGGTGTAAGCGGGATTTGCACCGCGTATGGAGATGTCCGAGGTGCTGCCTCCGCCAATAATCATCACGCCAGGCACGTCTTTTAAAGCATCGGTAATGTCGCGATACGCCTTTTTTTGGATCTCCTTTTGCGTAATTACGGATATGGTTGCCGGAGTGTTTTTAATCTTTTGCTCGTATCCCGATCCCGTAATGGTGATCTCGTTGAGTATACTGTCGTCTTTTCGGTTGCTGACCGTATCCTGTATTTGACTTTGCGCCTGCAATTGGGCACAAGTGAAAATCAGGGTACAGCAATGTAAATAGTACTTCATTTTTAACTAATTTTATTTAGACTTAATTAAAATTAGCCAAAAGTATCATAATTTCAAGTAGTAAAAAAACATTATTTAGAATTGTTTTAAATAATCCTTTTTACCGGCCGTCAATCTGATAGATAATTTATTAAAAATAAAAAAACTGCCTAGTAAAGGGCGGTTATATTTTTAAAGTGTAAAAATAAATTCCCTTTTTTATGAAAATAAAATATTTTTATTAAAGTTTTCATGCCTTTCACTTGCATTGCGACGGTTGAATTTTAAAGCGGGAAAACCAGTAAGCGGTAAAGGGATTGTGAGGGGTAGGGCAGTGCGTTAACGGCATTTAAAGGGGACGCTCTTTCGATAAAGCAATTGCAGGGAATCAGGAGTGTGGACGGCGGCTGTTCAACGCAAACGCGCATCGTTGAAGCGATGCGCGTGGCTGTATGTTATTCGGTATTGCCTCGTCTGGACGAGCGTCTTTCATTTTTGGGCGCCCGATCACGATCTCTAAAAGTCGTTTTCTCACGGTCGAATTTCTTTCTCGGTTTGGCGGTATCTCCTTCAGCAGTTGCCGGCAGTTCTTCCAAACTCGCCTCTTCGGTTTTGAGCGAAGGGACCAGCAATCGGTTGAGTTCGTCCAATTCCGCTGTAGTGATATCGCGGTACTGACCTACGGGCACGTCCAGCGATATATTGATGATGCGCACGCGTTTTAAGGCAACGACTTCATAGTCTAAATAGTCACACATACGGCGAATTTGTCGGTTCAAGCCCTGGGTCAAAAACATGCGGAAAACAAATTTGCTCACCCGTTCTACCCGACAGGGTTTGGTAATGGTGTCCAAGATGGGAATACCCCGACTCATACGCGTGATAAATTCCTCGGTAATTGGTTGGTCTACCGTGACGATATACTCCTTTTCGTGATTGTTTTTTTGTCGCAAGATCTTGTTGACGATATCGCCGTCATTCGTCATGAAAATCAAACCCTCACTGGCTTTGTCCAAACGGCCTACAGGAAATATCCGCTTGGGATAATTGATGTAATCCACGATGTTGTGTCGCACGCTTTGGTTGGTGGTACACTCGATACCTACGGGCTTGTTAAACGCCAAATAAATCGGTTTGTCGTTGGATTCTTGAATGCGCTTGCCGTTGACGATGATTTCGTCTTCCGCACACACCTTCATACCCATTTCCGGTAAAGCGCCGTTTACGGTTATGCTGCCTTGCTCGATTAAGCGATCGGCCTCTCTTCGGGAACAGTAGCCTACTTCCGATAGGTATTTGTTGAGCCGCGTGAATTTGTTTTCCATTTCCATAAGGCAAAAATAACCATTTTAAACTGGATTTTGTGCAAACTTTTTAAACCTTATGGGGAAATTGGGACAGCGGACTGATAAAAAGGGCTATACTGCGGTATACTTTCAAGTCTTGCAGGCTGTGTCCGAGATTTTCCGTAACCAACAGGGTGGTGTTGGGCGAGGCATTGGCAATGGAGACCGCCTCTGCTAGCGGTATGGTCTCGTCTGCGATGTCGTGGATCACCAAGGTGGGCAGGGCAATCTGCTGTATAAAGCGGTCGCTGTTGTAGTCTTCCAAAGACATGTTAATCATGTTTTCCAAGCGGCCGACCAAGTGGTGGTAGTTCCGATCGGAAAAGGAAAGCAGCTTTTGGAAGTTGCGCACGATGTTTTTAAACGCGTTGGGACAACCCAGTATGATGTTCTTTTCCAAATGGGGATAGCTGCTTTGCGCCAGCTGATAGAGCGACGAAAACGAACCCAAAGAATGGGAAATCAATATTTTTGGACGAAATTTTCGTAGTGCCAAATCGATAAAGGAAGCGTATATAGGCGGACTGAACTCCTTGCCGTTGCTCAGACCCTGTCCGGGTGCATCCAAGGTAATCAAGTGGTAGTTGCAGCCTTGCAGGTATTCGATCAGTTGTTGCCAGCGGCTCGAATTGCTTTGCCAACCGTGTATCAGCAATATAGTGGGGCCGCTGCCCGTCCACTGGTAGGTCTGTATTTGGTGCGGACCCAATTGCAAGCGCTCGGATCGAGCCGCTTGTAAAAATTGCGGCAGCCGCTCTGGACTTAACCGCCCGCTTTGCGGTGTGGAAAAAAGGGTATAGGCAAGAGCAGTACTTCTCTGAGCACTGAAAAAATACAAGACATTGAGAAAAATACCCAGGGTTTTGGAAACGGCGAAATCAGTGATTCGCTTGACAGTAGTTTGCATAAAAAAAGCCTCTAGAATAGAGGCTTAATTTAATTATATTTTTGCGATAATCGCTTCGATTTTCTCTCTTTCTTCTTCAGCCAACGCACTGTCAACTAAAATACGTCCACTGTGCTCATCGGTGATGATTTTTTTACGTCCGGCAATTTCCATTTGAATTTGCGGAGGTATGGTAAAGTAGGAACCTCCTGAAGCACCTCTTTCGATAGATACTACAGCCAATCCATTTCTAACCCCATTTCTAATTCTGGTGTAAGCCATCAACAAACGCTCTTCGATGTTTTCTTGAAATTCAATCGATTTCTCCAAAAGCAATTTCTCTTCGCGCTCTGTTTCAGCCATTATGCTGTTCAACTCGGATTCCTTGTGCTCTAAATGCGTTTGTTTCGCTCCTAAACGCTCTAGGGTTTCCGTGATGTTTGTCTTTTTGAATTCGATACTGGCTTTCATCTCTTTGATGTGCTTCTCAGCAAGCTCAATCTCTAGGTTTTGGAACTCAATCTCCTTGGTCAATGAGTTGAATTCTCTATTGTTGCGAACGTCTTTTTGTTGTTCTGTATATCTCTTTATAGAATCTTTGAAATTGTCGATAGACGTTTTCTTTTCTTTAATGCCAGTTTCTATATTGCTTAAATCCGATTGTAGTTTTTCTGAGCGCTTGCTTAATCCAGCAACTTCATCTTTTAAATCTTCTACTTCTAGAGGCAATTCCCCTCTCATATTTTTGATTTCGTCAATTCTAGAGTCAATTAATTGCAAATCGAATAGCGCTCTTAATTTCTCCTCAACGGTTAATTCTTTTTTCTTTGTCATATCTATAAGTAGTTAACTGGATTTGTATTTATACTCGATAAAATAATTGCAAAATTAGGCATTTTTTTTGTAAGATAGTCAACTATATAGTTTTTTGTATAGCGTTCGCTCTCAAAATGACCAATGTCGGCTAAAAGTATTTGATTTTCAGCCTCGTAAAACTGATGGTATTTTAAATCGGCCGTAATAAATGCATCGGCTCCTTGTTGAATTGCCGCTTTAATGGCAAAACTTCCCGATCCACCAAGCACTGCAACGCGCTTAATCGGTTTGTCGAGCAAGGCACTGTGACGGATTCCTCCGGTTTGCGTTCGGATTTTGACGTGTTCCAAGAAATCCTTTTCGCTCATGGCCGTTTCCAATTCGCCAATCATGCCCATTCCGATGTGCTGATAGCTGTTCTCTAAGGTGTAAATTTCATAAGCAACCTCTTCATAGGGATGCTGCGCAAATAGCGCGCGCAAAATCGACGATTCCAAGTGTTTCTCAAAGGTGACTTCGATTTTGGTCTCCGCTACCATTTCCAAATGGCCCGGGGTTCCCAATTGGGGCGTACTGGCTTCGTTTCCCCTAAAGCTGCCCGTTCCTTCAGAGGTGAAACTGCAGTGGTCGTAATTGCCTATCCGACCGGCTCCTGCGCCAAATAGCGCTTCTTTAAGCGCTGCCGCATCGGCAACCGCTGCGTAGGTAACGAGCTTTTTTAGATGTCCCGTTTTGGGCAACAATATCTGGGTCTGCGTCAGTTGTAAGGCCTCGCAGAATATTTTATTCACCCCTTCCTTGTGGTTGTCCAATGCGGTATGCACGGCATAGATCGCGATATCGTGGCGAATTGCCTTGATCACCGCGCGTTCCACATAGTTTTTACCGGTTATTTTCTTTAAACCCGAAAACAAAATCGGGTGGAAGCACACGATCAGGTTGCACTTTTGTTCCACGGCTTCCTCAATAACGGCTTCCAAAGCATCGTGGCATACCAAAATACCGCTAATGTCTTGCTGCGGATTTCCGACCAACAAGCCTACATTGTCAAAATCTTCTGCATAAGACAAGGGAGCCATTTCTTCGAGTATGTCGATAATCTGTTTGATCTTCATGATGTAAAATATAAAACGTTGGTTTCTCCGAAGAGATATTTCTCAAAGATAAAAAAAAATGCTACTTTCGTGATATGAAATCGCCGCGAACACCGTCTGAGCGACCAACAAAGTGGACGAAACAGCGCTTAGAGCACCAAAAGCCCTAAAAACGCGCGGGCTATGCCCGAAGAAGCGGTGCCTTGGCCGGCGTCAACGGACCTGATATTCGAGGCGCACCGCATGGAACGACTGCACTTGCCGCGCTTTTTTCTCGGTAGCGCGATGCCACAAACTGTTGCCAATTATAAAAGAATCGATTGATGCATATACTCCGAAAGTTACTCTTCCCCTTTTCCATTCTTTACGGTTGGATTACCGAAATCCGCACTATTTTATATCAAGTCCACCTCCTTAAAAGACAGTCGTTTTCCATTCCGTTAATCGTCGTGGGCAACCTCAGTGTGGGGGGAACGGGCAAAACCCCTATGGTCGAGTATTTGATTCGCTTGCTGTCGACCCACTACCGAACCGCAACTTTGAGTCGCGGGTATAAGAGGAGCAGCACGGGCTTTGTGCTGGCAGGTCCTCAAACTAAAATGGCCGAAATCGGCGATGAGCCCTTTCAGTACCATCAAAAATTTAAGGGAGTTACGGTCGCAGTCGAAGCCAAACGAGTACGTGGAATTCAAGAATTGCAGCGCTTAAAACCCGAATTGGAACTCATCCTCCTCGACGATGCCTACCAGCATCTGGCGGTTAAAGCCGACATGAATATTTTGCTAACCACCTATGCGGAACTCTATTGCGACGACTGGCTTTTGCCAGCGGGAAACTTGAGAGAGGGCAGAAGAGGCGCCCGCCGTGCCCAGATTGTGGTGGTGACCAAATGCCCCAAAGACCTAAGTGTCGCGGCACAACAACGGGTTAGACAGCGATTAAAACTACAGCCAAATCAAACTTTATTTTTTACCTATATCCAATTTGCTGCCGAAGTTTTTTCGAAAACAGAAAAAATAGCGGTATCTTTATTAGATGGCGAGCAAGTAATCTTGGTAGCGGGAATCGCCAAGCCCCAAAGCTTTTTTGACCATTTCAAAACTGCCGCAGCGGCCTGTATGACCTTTCCCGATCACCACGCTTTTTCTGCCCGCGATTTGGAGGCCATAATACAACGCGCCCAAGGGCGGAAAATCATTACGACAGAAAAAGACTATATGAGGCTTCAAGAGGTCTTGCCCGCAGAACAATTGTTTTATTTACCCATTCAAACCGCTTTTGTAGCCGATGCTGCAGCATTTGATCAAATCCTTTTAAATTATGTGGAACAAAATTCAAGAAACCGTTCAGTACATTAAAGAGAAAACCGCCTTTGAACCCGAAATCGGCATCGTATTGGGTTCGGGTTTGGGCAATTTTACCCAAGAAATAACCATAGAACACAGCATAGCCTTTTCCGATATTCCCCATTTTCCAACCGCCACAGTTGAAGGACACCGCGGCAGACTGATATTGGGTACGGTAGGCACCAAAAAAGTCATGGCCATGCAAGGGCGTTTTCACTATTATGAGGGATACGACTTGCAACAAGTAACCTTTCCCATTCGCGTGATGAAGTTTATGGGTATCGACAAACTCATCGTTTCCAATGCTTCGGGTGGAGTAAATCCCGATTTTAAAGTCGGTGACGTCATGATGATTTTAGATCACATCAACTTTATGCCCGAACACCCGCTTAGAGGAAAAAACGACGACCGCTTTGGTCCGCGATTTCTCAATATGCACAACGCCTATAATAGAGACTTTATTCAACGGGCGCGCAACATTGCCCAACAGCATCAAATCGACCTAAAAGAAGGCGTGTATTTTGGCTTGCAGGGTCCCACCTTTGAAACCTTGGCCGAATATAAAATGGTGCGTGTTTTGGGAGGCGATTGCGTGGGTATGTCCACGGTATCCGAAGTGATTGTAGCCCGACATCTGGGTATGGAGTGCTTTGGTATCTCGATTATATCCGATATGGGCGACGAAGAGGGAATCACTCAACTCAGTCACGACGAGGTGCTCAAGGCCGTACAAAGTGCCGAACCCCATGCCCGCAAACTCATCGCGGCGCTGATTGCACAGATTTAATACAGCGCCTTTCGACTGTAAAAGGCTAATTAACCATAAAAACGCATTAGACTCCTAGGAATAGGAGTCTAATGCGTTTTATAATTGGCAAAAACTTCTTAAGCCTGTTTTTTAGACATAAAGTAAATCAAATCGATAATGCGAGAGGAATACCCAACTTCATTGTCGTACCAGCCCACCACTTTGACCATTTTGTCCAAGGCAGAAGTCAGTTGTGCATCGAACAAACACGAATGGGTGTTGCCGATGATATCGACCGATACTATGGGGTCTTCGGTATAATCCAGTATGCCTTTTAAGGTGGTTTCAGACGCTTTTTTAAAAGCGGCATTGATCTCTTCGATGCTGACTTGACGACTCACATAACAGGTGATATCGGTCAAAGAGCCGTCGGGTACGGGTACGCGTATACCGCTGCCTCCAATCTTTCCATCGTATTCCGGAAAAATCTTGGTCAGCGCTTTGGCAGCACCGGTGGTGGTTGGGATGATCGATTGCGCCGCTCCACGGGCGCGTCTCAAATCCTTATGCGGCTGATCGTGTAAACTTTGATCGGTGTTATAAGAATGTATCGTAGTGATATACGCCTGTTCAATACCGCAGAGCTCTTTGAGCACCTGTATCATCGGTGCGGCATTGTTGGTGGTACAACTGGCGTTCGACACTATGCGCTCGTCTTGGTCCAATATGGATTCGTTGACACCCAAAACCACGGTTTTAATCCGATTGTCTTCGGGAGGTACCGATAAAATTACTTTTTGGGCGCCCTGTTTTAAATGCGGTTCCAATAGGGAGTAGGTCTTTCTCTTGCCGGTGGCTTCAATGACAAAATCCACCTGTAAGGCCTTCCAATCGATGTTTTCGATTTCGGCCTCTTGCAGATAGGGGACGCGCAAATCGCCAACCAGGAGGTGGTCATCGTCATGCGTAATCTTTTCTGGAAATATACCGTGAATACTGTCGTATTTCAACAGATGAGCCATGGTGTGTATATCGGCTAAATCGTTAATGGCAACTACTTCAATGGAAGGGTGCTGACGCAAGAGTCTAAATAGCGTTCTTCCGATACGGCCAAAGCCGTTAATGGCGATATGTATTTTTTGCATAGAAAAATTAAAAAAACAAGGTCGCTATAAAAGCGACCTCTGGAATTATAAAAGATGTTTTTGAGCTTTATAAGAGGAACGCACCAAGGCGCCGCTTTCCACATGTCTAAAACCGAGTTCTAAACCGATTTCTTCGTATTTTTTAAACTGGTCTGGCGTGATAAATTCCTTAACGGGTAAATGCCGCTTACTCGGTTGTAAGTATTGTCCAATGGTCAATATGTCCAAATTGACATCGCGCAACTCATTCATCGTTTGAATCACTTCGGCTTCTGTTTCCCCTAAGCCCAACATAATACCGGACTTGGTTCTGTTGATGCCGCTGGCTTTTAAATAGCGCAACACCTCTAAACTGCGGTCGTATTTGGCTTGGATACGCACTTCGCGAGTCAATCGACGCACGGTTTCCATATTGTGCGATACCACTTCCGGACGCACTTCAATAATGCGGTCTATATTTCTTTCGATACCTTGAAAATCGGGAATTAAGGTTTCCATAGTAGTCTCCAAATTCATACGGCGCACCGCTTGAACGGTTTCTGCCCAGATAATCGAACCCCCGTCCTTTAAATCGTCCCGATCCACACTGGTTAATACAGCGTGTTTGATGTTCATCAATTTGATCGAACGAGCCACTTTCTCCGGTTCATCCCAGTCGACCGTTTCGGGACGTCCGGTTTTTACACCGCAAAATCCACAAGAACGCGTACAGATATTACCTAAAATCATAAAAGTCGCCGTTCCCTCACCCCAGCATTCTCCCATATTAGGACAGCTTCCCGAGGTACAGATCGTATTTAATTTATATTTATCAACTAATCCACGTAATTCCGTATACTTTTGACCCGTCGGCAATTTTACTCGTAGCCACTTGGGTTTCCCCTGAGGAAGTATATTTGATTCTAAAACAGTTTCCATAATATTACAGTTCTTTCAAGCACAAAGATAATTAATCTACTTGGCATAAAATAAGTTTTATTCTTCTTTTAGCTGATTCGTTTATTTGCTGATTTGTTTATTCGCTTTGGATTGCGGTGAAGACTAAATGGCTACTTTTTTAATTCGGAAAATGAACTGGTATTTGCGTATTCGTCTTTTAGCTTATTCGTTTATTTGCTTATTCGTTTATTCGCTTTGGATTGCGGTGAAGACTAAATGCCTGCTTTTTTAATTCGTAAATGGAACTGCTATTTGCGTATTCGTCTTTTAGCTTATTCGTTTATTTGCTTATTCGTTTATTCGCTTTGGATTGCGGTGAAGACTAAATGCCTGCTTTTTTAATTCGTAAATGGAACTGCTATTTGCGTATTCGTCTTTTAGCTTATTCGTTTATTCGCTTTGGATTGCGGTGAAGACTAAATGACTACTTTTTTAATTCGGAAAAAGAACTGGTATTTGCTGATTCGTTTATTCATTTATTTGCGTATTCGTTTATTCGAGTATTCGTTTATTCGAGTATTCGCTTTGGATTGCGGTAAAGTCTAAGAGCTTGCTTTTTTAATTCGTGAAATGAACTGCTTTACATTCCTAAGCGAATCCGCGCATCATCGCATCCGCGCATCTGCAAATAAACAAATCTGCCTTTTTGATATGCACAATTAATCTGCTTTACATTCCTAAGCGAATCCGCGAATCATCAAATCCGCGAATCCGCGCAACAGCAAATCATCGCATCCGCAAATCATCGAATCTGCCTTGTTGATATGCAAAACTGAATTTCTTTACATCACTAGGCAAATCCGCGAATCATCAAATCCGCGAATCCGCATAAAAATAAATCATCGCATCCGCAATAAATCAAAATTCTTCTTTAATTTTTTTAGACAAGGCATTTAATTGATTGGTGATTTTTTCGATTTTTTCCCTAAATGATGAGTACTGATCTGTATTGATCAGTTCGAGGTCCTTGATGAGAATCAAAAAATTCAGCACTTCGATAGCAGAACTAAAGCTTTGATTAATGAATTTAGCTCTGTCTTTGGGGGTGTTTCTAGCACTACCTTCCGCTATATTTGCACAAATGCTCAAGGTCGCCCTTCTGATTTGTGAAGTGATACCAAATTTTTCGTCATCGGGAAAATGTGCGGTTAAAAGATAAATGTCTTTTGTAAATTCCTTGGCGTTTTGCCAAACTCTTAATCTTTCAAAATAGAATTCCCGCATTTCTCGTTGCTTTATCGGTTAACTACCATCCGTTTATCGATTCAAATTAGTGTGGTCGTCACCCAACCATTAGTGTAATATTGTCGTTGAAATCTATATTCGACGGCTCGTTGTTTTTTTGTAGAAGACTGATTTCTAATGTTTTTATGTGAAATCTAAAATAAAAAAAAATGACTGTACTGCAAAATTATGTTTGTTTATTTATTTGCTGATTCGTTTATTCATTTATTTGCGTATTCGTTTATTCGAGTATTCACGTATTCGCTTTGGATTGCGGTGAAGTCTAAGAGCCTACTTTTTTAATTCGGAAAAAGAACTGGTATTTGCTGATTCGTTTATTCGAGTATTCATTTATTTGCTGATTCGTTTATTCGAGTATTCATTTATTTGCTGATTTGTTTATTCGCGTATTCGTTTATTCGCTTTGGATTGCGGTGAAGACTAAATGACTACTTTTTTAATTCGGAAAATGAACTGCTTTACGTGATTTAGCAAATCCGCAAATCTGCCTTTTTGATACGCACAATTAATCTGCTTTACATTCCTAAGCGAATCCGCGCATCTGCAAATAAACAAATCTGCCTTTTTGATATGCACAATTAATCTGCTTTACATTCCTAAGCGAATCCGCGCATCATCGCATCCGCGAATCCGCCCAAAAACAAATCCCCCTTGTTGATCCGCACAATTAATCTGCTTTACTTTCCTAAGCGAATCATCGAATCATCGAATCATCGAATCCGCCTCTTTGATATGCAAAACTGAATTTCTTTACATCACTAGGCAAATCCGCGAATCATCAAATCCGCGAATCCGCGCAACAGCAAATCATCGAATCATCGAATCATCGAATCCGCCTCTTTGATATGCAAAACTGAATTTCTTTACATCACTAGGCAAATCCGCGAATCATCAAATCCGCAAATCCGCCCATCCGCCAAAAAACAAATCCCCTTGTTGATCCGCACAATTAAAGTATTTTACGGTACTAAGCAAATCCGCGAATCATCGAATCCGCGAATCATCGCATTCGCAAATCTGCAAATAAACAAATCCCCCTTGTTGATCCGCACAATTAAAGTATTTTACGGTACTAAGCAAATCATCGAATCATCAAATCCGCAAATCCGCAAATCCGCCCAAAAACTATTTGCCTAAAAAACTTAAAAAAAGTATCTTCGTTGGCGAATAAAAAAACACAACGATGGAGCAGCAAATTAAGAGTACCCCTATAGAGCGATGGATAACCAACCCTTTGAGTAACTGGGCGAGTAAATCTACTTCGGGAGGCATAGTATTATTTCTTGCGGCATTGTTCGCTATTTTTATGGCCAATTCGCCTTGGGCGGAGTGGTATCACGACTTATGGCAACACAAATTGGGATTTGGATTTGACGGCGATTTGTATTTAAATCTAAGTCTTCACCACTGGGTCAATGACGGACTTATGGCGGTTTTCTTCTTTGTGGTCGGACTCGAATTAAAGCGAGAATTAACTTCGGGCGAACTATCCTCGCCAAAAAAGGCGATGTTGCCGATTATTGCAGCCGTGGGCGGAATGGTTTTTCCCGCTTTGATCTATACGTTTTTTGCCTTTGGTACCGATGCGGCACACGGATGGGGAATTCCCATGGCTACCGATATCGCTTTTGCCTTGGGCGTACTACACCTTTTGGGTGATCGCGTTCCGCTATCGCTAAAAGTCTTCTTAACCGCTTTGGCTATTGCAGACGACTTAGGAGCCGTATTGGTCATTGCCATTTTCTATACCTCCGAACTGTCGATGATGCACTTGGGTATCGGACTCGGTTTTTTCGCAGTCCTGCTCCTCAGCAATTTTATAGGAATTAAAAACACCCTCTACTACGCCATTATCGGCATAGGTGGTGTGTGGTTGGCCTTTTTGCTATCCGGTGTTCACGCGACTATCGCTGCGGTATTGGTCGCTTTTGCCATACCCTCAACGGCCCGAGTAGGTGAAAACTATTTTGTAGCCAAAATGAATGCCTTACGCGATCGTTTTAAACAACTCGATCCCAAGGAAAAAATATCCAATCTAACCACAGAACAGGTGTATATAGTCGAAGAAATGGACACCTTGTGCACCGATGTCATCCCGCCATCTTACCGCTTGGAGCACGGAATGCACGGATTTGTAAGTTTTATCGTCATGCCGGTTTTTGCCTTGGCCAATGCGGCCATTCCCATTTCGATGGGCGAGGGTAGCGGTTTGAGTTTCGTGACTATGGGAGTGGCCATGGGCTTGCTGCTGGGCAAGGTCATTGGAGTGTCGGGGTTAACGGCATTACTGATCAAAACCAAATTGGTCAAAATGCCCGACGGTATGACCTATACCAATTTATTGGGATTGGGATTCTTAGCCGCCATCGGATTCACCATGTCGCTATTTGTTACCGAACTCGCCTTTGATGCCCAATTGCATCCCGAATTTCCCGGACAGGCCAAACTCGGTATTTTAATCGCTTCCGGTCTAGGCGGACTCATCGGATATGTATTGCTAAGCAGAAAGCCGCGTAACTAACACCTGCTTTGGGCGTTCCCCTGCGGGTCAGGCCTTCCACTATATCTTTGGCTGCGCTATCGCTGCGCCAAAGGATGCCGTTGCAGTCCTTAACGCGGGGCTGCTGCGGAAATACCCTTTTTGAGTACGACCATTCAAAGGCGCTTGTTAATAGCGCCAAAAAGCTATATTTGCAAAATAGAAAAAAAACGATTCGATGATTACAGTAAATGATGTAGCGGTTCAATTTGGTGGAACAACCCTGTTTAGCGGGGTGAGTTTTTCCATCAATGAAAACGATAAAATTGCCCTTATGGGTAAAAATGGTGCAGGAAAATCCACCTTGTTAAAGATTGTAGCCAACCAAAGCAAACCCTCCCTGGGGTCGGTCTCCGCACCAAAAGATGCTGTAATCGCCTATTTGCCTCAACATCTGTTAACACAAGACGATTGCACCGTCATGGAAGAAACTTCCAAAGCCTTCTCTTCCGTTTTTAACATGAAGAAGGAAATCGACGAAATCAACGAGCAACTCACCATCCGCACCGATTATGAAAGCGACGCCTATATGAAGCTGATCGAACGCGTTTCGGAGTTGAGCGAAAAATTTTACGCGATAGACGAGGTAAACTACGAGGCAGAAGTCGAAAAAATATTAAAGGGATTGGGTTTTGAACGCAGCGATTTCAGCCGTCCCACCTCGGAATTTAGCGGGGGATGGAGAATGCGTATTGAATTGGCGAAAATCTTGCTTCAAAAACCGGATTTGATCCTGTTGGACGAACCCACCAATCACATGGATATCGAGAGTATTCAGTGGTTAGAGGAGTTTTTAATCACCTCGGCTAAGGCGGTGATGGTAATTTCTCACGACAGGGCTTTTGTCGACAACATCACCAACAGAACCATCGAAGTGACGATGGGAAGAATTTACGACTATAAGGCCAAATACTCCGATTACTTGGTGTTGCGTCAAGATCGTCGTACCCATCAGATCAAGGCTTACGAAGAGCAACAAAAGATGATAGCCGAAAACACCGAATTCATCGAGCGCTTTAAAGGCACGTATTCCAAGACCTTGCAAGTGCAATCGCGCGTAAAGATGTTGGAAAAACTCGACATCATTCAAGTCGATGAGGTCGACAATTCGGCTTTGCGCCTAAAATTTCCACCGGCAGCCCGTTCGGGTCAATATCCCGTGGTAGTCGAAGAGCTGACCAAGACCTATGGCGATCACGTGGTTTTCCAAAAGGCCAGTATGGTCATCGAACGCGGACAAAAAGTCGCTTTTGTCGGTAAAAACGGAGAGGGAAAATCGACCATGATCAAAGCGATGATGGGCGAGATTGACTTCGACGGCAAACTCGAATTGGGACACAACGTACAAATCGGGTATTTTGCGCAGAATCAAGCCTCTTTATTGGACGAAAACCTGACGATATTCGACACCATCGATCGCATTGCCGAAGGCGATATACGCACCCAAATCAAAAACATATTGGGCGCCTTTATGTTCTCGGGCGACGATATACAGAAAAAGGTCAAAGTGCTTTCCGGAGGTGAAAAAACCCGTTTGGCCATGATCAAATTGCTGTTGGAACCCGTAAACGTTTTGATACTCGATGAGCCGACCAACCACCTGGACATGAAGACCAAAGACATCATCAAAGAAGCCTTAAAGGACTTTGAGGGAACGGTTATCCTGGTTTCTCACGACAGGGACTTCTTAGACGGTTTGGCAGAAAAGGTATTCGAATTTGGAAACAAACGCGTACGCGAACACTTTGAAGACATCAAAGGGTTCTTGGCCCATAAAAAAATGGAGCACTTAAGCGAAATCGAAAAGAAATAATACCGTTGTAGTACAACGCATAAACAACGCGGTCGCTTCCAATTGGAAGCGACCGCGTTGTTTATATAAACGTTTGCTTAAAGCTGTTCTCCCTCTTCGGGATGCAGTTTTAAATAGGATTTCTTCTTAAAATACAGACAGATATAACTGAGTATACCGCAAACCAAGCAAGTGATGAGCAGGGCCCCGATAAACGAATACGTTTGACTCAGCCTACCGTCTTCGATGATCAATACGCGAAACGCCTTGAGAAAATGCGTCAGCGGAATCACGTCGGCCACGTATTGTACCCACAGCGGCATTTGGCTCAACGGCCAAGTAAATCCACTGAGTATAAAACTCGGCGTAGCGATCACCATCAATACTTCGGTGGCTTGCAACTGGGTGGGAAGCACTATGCTAACCAGTACGCCTATAAAGCAGACCGCGACGACAAATATTCCAGCAACCAGCGTTAGCGCCCACAGATTTTCGTAAAACGGCACCCTAAACCAAAACGTAAACAGCCAGTACATCAGCCATACCCCAAAACTCATCAACAGATAGGGAATGATTTTTACCGCCAACAAATTGACGATCGAAGGCGTTCTGCGAATCAGTTCGCCAAAGGTTCCCTTTTCGTATTCCGAACTAAACGACAGGGCGAGACCCAACAGCAATACCTGCTGCAATACCGCGGCCAAGACCCCCGGCCATAAGAAGTACATATAGTTGGTACTGCGGTTGTTCTTTTTGATAAAAGTCGCCTTAAAAGGCTCGTATTGCGTAGCGGCTATCGCCGGTGGCATACCTTGCTTCATCAGGGTTTGAATTTGAATACCCGCTTTTAGCGTTCCCAAACACAACTGAACGGCACTGGACGCATAATTGGCCGTGAGTATATTGGCCGTATTGACTATGGTGAGGATCTCGGGGTATTTTTTGGTCGAAACCTCGTTTTGAAACCCCTTGGGAATAATCACCACTGCCGATGCATCGTATTCTATGGAAACATCGGACAGGTCGTTTTGGTCGTAGCGTATTTTTGAAATGTGCAAAACCTCGTTGTCCTCAAACAGCTGTATGGCCTTGGCACTCATTTCGGTACGGTCTTCGTCGACCACGATGATGGAAATATCCGTAGCCTTTCCCTTGCCGTATACATAGCCCAAAAGTATGCCGTACATCAACGGAGCCCCTATAAAGAGAATGCGGAGGACTTTATTTCCCCAAAACAGGCGGAACTCTCGCTTTAAAAGTGAAAAGAAGTTTTTCATGTTTATAAGGATAAGGTTACCGTAGCTTTGGTCAGCAAGTCCTTGGACTGCTCCGGAGCTAAGGGAACGATTTTTATTTCAAAAAGGGTTTCTTGCATCTCGTAATCCGGATAAGCCGTGGCGATATTCGCATAAGCCCCCAGTTGTTTGATGTTGACTACCTTGCCCTGTACCTGACTGTTGTTGTAGGCTACGGTTACCGGCAGCTCTTGGCCTTTTTTAAGCTGGTTGAGCTTGCTTTCCGGCAAGGTGAATCGAAAGTATACACTGTCTACCAAGTAGCCGCTAAACAAGGCATAACCCGGCAGGGCCAATTCGCCCACCTTTAAGGAGATGTTCTCGATACTCATGTCTTGTGGAGCCAAGATATAGCGGTCGTTTTCGGCAGACTGCACCTCTTGTAAAGCCCCTAAGGCGCGTTCCTGCTGTCCCAGCGCCATGGTTTGCTGCTCGATCCGAACACCGTGTTGCACATCGGCAATTTCCGCTTCCACCGCCAATAATTGCGACTGTGCACCTTGATATTTGGTAAAGGCCTCGTCGTAGGTTTGTTGAGAAACCAACGAATCCTTAATCATGCCGTCGAGTCGTTTGATCGATTTTTGCGCAAAATTAAACTGCTCTTGCATCGCTTTCTGTTTGGCGCGCAATTGCTTTAATTGGTTGTCTGTCGCCCCCTTGGTCGCCATTTGGTATTGCGCATTGGCCGCGGTAAGCGCCCCTTTGGCCTGATTTTTTTTCGCATCGACCTCGGGTGCATCTAAAAATGCCAGCGTATCGCCCTTTTTGACAAAATCGCCCTCGCTGACGTATATCTTTAAAATCCGCCCGGGCAATTTCCCGACCACGGCAATCTGATCGCGTTCGATTTTTCCTTGGGTTACCAAGTTGTTGTTCGGTTTGCTACAAGAAGCCATGAAGGTGGCAACTGCGAGTATAAAATATATCTTTTTCATCGGTATTGTTCTTTAGTTAGTGGAGAAATAGTGCGTTAGTTGACCGGTAGTCGTAATGGTTTCTATAGCGGATAGGCGTTGTTCAATCAAGGTATTCACCCGATTTAAAGCCGCTTTGTAAATGTCGTTTTCCGCTTCCAAGCGTTCCGATACCGTAATCAAACCCTGTTGGTATTGCTTAACCGCCATGGTCAGGTTGTTGTTCGCTATCTTTTCCTGTTGGTCTGCGATGGCTATTTTTTCGAGTAATACCTCGTATTTGGCATAATTGTGGTTCAATAACAACTCCAGCTTTTCTCGAGTATCGTCGATTTTGGTCTGCATTTGCACGGCGTTAATCTGTGCTTCTTCCACCTTGTGCTTGCGCTCCAAACCACTAAATATCTCCCATTTCAAGGCCACACCCACCATCCAGTTGGGACTGATGGTCAGTTCGTTTAACTTGAGGTTGACGTCTTTTTCCAGCCCTAAAAACGAGGCGTGGGAAGAGGTTTTAACGTCGAACAAACTCGTATAGGAAAGTCCGGCAAAGGCTCCTACCGTGGGTAAAAACGTCCCCTTTTCTTTTTTGATCAGGTATTCCATAGCCGATTTAAAAGATTCCAAAGCCTTTAACTCCTGCTTCTCCGCAGCGTTTAACCCCTCTAGCGGAATCAGATAGGGGGTAAGCTCGTATTGTACCGCCTCAATTTCGCGATCGGTATAATCGGTGAGGTAGCGTATTTTCTGATACAGCACCTTGCGGCTACCGCGGGTTTCCACCTTTTTGGAATTCAACTCCAAACGCGCAAATTTAATCTTGTCGCGGTCGTAGGGAATGGCCAATCCCAAGGCAATGGCCTTTTCCACCCGCTGGGTTTCCTTGTCCAAGCGAATTTCGCTCTCCACGATCAGTTTATCGGCCTGATTCAATAGCGCGATTTGATCAAAACTGCTGATGACCTCCTTGACGATGTCGTCTTTCTGTGCCTCCATCAAATAGTTTGTACCCTCGATTTTCTGTTGTAAGGCCTTGGCGCCGTTGGGAACCTGCATACCGGTAAACAAGGGTACTTTTGCCGTTAAACCCGCATGAAAGGCCTGGGCCGAATTGTCGAAAGACCGCTTGCCCTCAAACAATTCCAATCCTCCAATGGTCGAAAAAGTCGGCACATCTACGGTCAATTTATTGTCGAGGTAAGCATACATCGCACTTCCTTCCACCCGTGGCAAATACGTGTTTAAAACCCCTTGGCGCTGCAAGTGGAGTTTGTCGATGTCGTATCGCTGGTTTTTTAAGGCAGCACTTTTTTCTACAGCGCGATCTATGGCTTGCTGCAGACTGCCATCGAGGGCCAATTGCGCCTGCACGGTTAGCGTGCTGCAAACCCAAAGACAAGTGTATAGTAACGTTTTTTTCATAATAAGCTAGATTTTTTGGCGGTTTTCTATTGATGCATATAACGGCAAACGAGACGCTCGTAAACCAAGTCTTTTAGGAAGGCATTTCCAAGTTGAGGTAAATCGCTTTTATCGTCTGTTTTAAAAGGGCTATCTGTTCATCGCTGAGGTTTTTGGTCGCCTTGTCTACGGTTTCCTCTACCGCATTTAATGTCGGAGCCTCCAGTGCTCTGCCCTTATCGGTTAAAAAAATTAAATTCAAACGACGGTCATGACCGTCGGCCTTTCTTATAATTAGCGCTTCCTGTTCCATCTTGTCCAACAAACGCGTCACACTGGGCTTATCTCTAAAGGTCTGATCGGCCAAATGCTGTTGAGAACAACCGTCGCGCTTCCACAATACCGCCAATAAGGTCCATTGTTCCTTGGTTAGGGGGATTTGATGGGAACGGAATTTTTGTGTCAATGAGCGATTCATAGCCAATACGATACGACCCGTTAACAGGTTGTACAGCTCTTCCTGAGTTAATTTAGTTTCCATAACAATAGTTGTTTAGACAACTACAAAGGTATTTAATTATACTGAGGTTTTAAAATATTCTTTTTTATTTTCGGTTATAGGCATTTTATAGGGTCTTTTTTAAGGTTTTTTCCATCTTAAATGCGGTTATTTGAGAATAATCTTATAGATATCTGCTTGCTTGGTATCGCTGTCTGCATCCTCACACAGCAAAAAGCTAAGGCCGTTCTTGTCTTGGCTATAATGTGTGAGTCCTTCAAACTTGTGGGTTTTACTGATGATTTTGGTCGATTTTACCTTCATTTTTTGCAAGTCGATACGGCCGATGAGACTGCCTTTTACCGCTCCATCGAGGTAAGTAGATCCACTATCTTCTGCTGCTGCCAAAAAGTACAGCTGCCCATCGACTACACAAGCATCGGTAAATCCGGCTTGGACGCCGTCGATCTTCGGCAATTTTATCGGATTGTAAACGATGTTAAAACTCTCCAGCAAATTGTCGCCTGTTATGGTAAACAGTCCATTTTGTTGTTGCGGACCGTTTCCGCGGTTTAGAAAATACCATTTGTCCTGATAAAAGCTCACGCCTTCGATGTTAAAATTCTTGTCGTCTATGCCGGCAAAGCTCTTCATCGATTCGTACAACACGCTGAGGTCGTTGATACTGATGACTTCTTTGCTCTCCTGATTGATTTCGATCAGGGTGTTGCGCAGCGCCCCCGAGCCCGAACCAAAAATGTAGTAGTTGCTGCCATCGCTGGTCATCGCTTCAAAATCAGATTTGCCTACCTTACTGAGGTTTTCCGCTATTTTTCCGCTTTCATTTAAGGCGGTTTTACTGAGTTTCTCCGTTTTGATATGGTATTCATAGAGCACGTCGGCCGAATCGGAAATCAGGTGTATCACCTCGTTCTGATAGCCGATACCCGAAGCAGCGCTAATTCCAATAATTTTAATAAACAGCTCTAAGGTGAATTTTTTCATGGTTTTTTATTATCAACGTTAAATATAAGGCGTTTTTTTGGCATAATTAAGCGATTTTGGAATAACTAATCATTATTTTTTTTATACTTTTAGATAAAAAAGATGAAGGAAACCCACTTTTCCCCCCGTTGTAAAGTTGTAGATCAAATCGTTTTGGACGATTTACCCACCGAGGTCGATCTGGGCATGACCGATGAAAAAGCAATCAAACAACTCGCCAAACTGAGGGATAAGCTCAGTAAGTTTCAAGATAAAATGTATGCACACAACCGCTACAGTGTTTTGATTTGTATACAGGGTATGGATACCTCGGGTAAAGATAGTTTGATTCGGGAAGTGTTTAAAGAGTTTAATCCGCGAGGTGTGGTGGTTCAGAGTTTTAAAACGCCAAACTCAGCAGAACTGGAACACGATTATCTGTGGCGCCATTATATTGCTTTGCCAGAACGGGGTAAGTTTACCGTGTTTAATCGGACGCATTATGAAAATGTGTTGGTTACCCGTGTTCATCCGGAATATTTGCTGAATGAAAACCTACCTGGTATAGAAAAGGTGGAGGATGTTCCGGCGGATTTTTGGGATAAACGCATGCAACAAATCAATAATTTTGAACAACATATTTCAGAAAACGGCATGATTGTTTTTAAGTTTTTCTTGCATTTGAGTAAAGGCGAGCAAAAAAAACGATTGTTTCGCAGATTGAATAAAGACGAGCACAACTGGAAGTTTTCTGCGGCAGATTTGAAAGAGCGCGAATTATGGGATCAATATGCCGAATATTATGAAGAGGCGATCAATAAAACATCGACGAAAAAAAATCCTTGGTATGTGATACCATCAGACAACAAAGCTTTATCGCGGTTGATGCTGGCGGGAATTCTATGGGAAGAACTGCAAAAATACACCGACATCAAACAAGGGGAACTCGAAGCGGGTATGGAAGAGAACATCGAATTGTATAAGGAGCAATTGAGGAATGATTGATAAGGTTTTATGTGTAACTGCTAAAATAGTTCGGGTTGAAGCATGTTGATATAAGCTTTAAAGTAAGTTTTCTTTCGGATTAGCGAATACAGCTAAGATTACCCTACAATTATCGGATTATATTATTGGATTAGCAATATGCATATAAAGTTGAATATTTAATAAATTTAGCAGATTGTGTTAAAATATAAAAGCGAATTTATCTCTGATAAATTCGCTTTTTTTATGCGTTAAAATCAAAAAATATAAGGGCTGTTTTTTTTCGATTTGGAAATGCTGACGTAAACAGAAAAAGGAGACATTCCGCTTTGAATTATGCAACTATTGAAGAATTTAATAATCAAATTAATTACAAAAATGTAGCTTAACTTAATGTGCAGTTTTTATTTGCATATCCAGTAGGTGGTAGAGAACTGATTAAGAACATAAGATACAATCAATTGGGAAGCCAGACTAAAGTAGTTTATGGCAATAATGTAGTAACTGAATATTTTTATGGGTTGCAACAGCGTTTGCGCACGATGACATTGCGCAGACCAACGAATCAACTGTTTCTAAAAAATGAATATTGGTATAATCGCAATAGCAATATTACCAAATTTATTAACGATACTTCCTTGTCTAGTCAGTTGGATATTGGAGGTACTTCAGATAAAAGTTTTGAATACGATAGCTATAATCGATTAAAAAATGCCACTATCAAATGGGAGGGAATGCGTGAGATTCACGATTTTAAGTTGAATATGGAATACAATAAAACCCATGGAATAACAAGTAAAGTCCAAAATCATCGGGTTGAAAATGTTTATACTCATGAAATACGCATGACAGACAATACATTTAAAAGCAACTATTTATATGTAAATGCAGAAAAACCTCATGCGGTGTCGAACATTAGAATGGTGGAGCCGAACTATACTAGCTTGCATAATTATGAGTACGATAAAAACGGTAATCTTATTACGAGTAATGAGCGCGTAGGTAATAATTCGGTAACCCGTCGATTGTATTGGGATGACCAAGATCGATTGCAAGCGGTTGTTGATGGTAATGAAGTTAACTTTTATCTGTATGATGCATCGGGAGAGCGCGTGATTAAGAGTTTTGGAAACGCTCAGAATTTGATGGTCAATGGGGGACATGTTGTGGGTTTATCAACGCTTGATGACTATACGGTATATCCAAGTGGTTATTTGGTGGTGGGCCCAAACAAATACACCAAGCACTATTATTTCAACAATCAAAAGATAGCCAGTCAAACTGGCGACAGCAGTAACTTTATGGCTCGCGCTAATAAAACGGTACCTCAAAATGGGGTATTAGAGGCACGAACGGCGAATTTGCAGCAGCAGATGAAGGAAGTTTATGAGGGAGCAAATTTGGATAGCCCTACTTTTCAAGCTCGAGAAAGCGATTGGGAAGATGATTGTGGACATGAACTATATGATATTAAAAAACGTTTACTGCAAGAGAAAAATTACGATTGTTTGAATGTTATAAAAGATTTGGAATCGCATGGACTTACGGATTGTGAGGTGTTAAAGGAGTATAAAAAGGCACCTTGTTATTTAGAGACGGCATGTGAGGAAGAATACCATCAATGGTTGGATTATTTGCAAGAAAATGGGAAAACAGGATGTACAACAATCTTAAAAACATTAATCGAAGAAGGGAAGAGCTATTGTGATGTGCTTTATTATATTGAAAAAACGACCACTTGCTTTGAAATAATCACAGAAACCGATTGTTATTTAGAATTTATTGAACTCTATGAAAACTGTACTAGAGCTAATGATTATTTATGTATAAAGTATTTACAAAATTTGATGATGACAAGTGAGGAACTCGATTATTGTGATATTGTGGAGATTATAAAAGAAAGTGAATTTAATGTGATTTACCCACCGGTAATTCCGCCAGTAGATACCTTTCCACCGGTCGAAGATCCTGTGGTTGACCCTGGAAATCCAGATAATGAAACACCGCCGGTCATACCAGACGAACCCATAATTCCGGAGCCACCGTTTATACAAGGAAAAATTTGGTGGTATCATAGCGATCATTTGGGCAGTTCTTCTTATCTTACAGACGTTAACGGTATGCCTACACATTATTATGAGTATTTGCCTTTTGGCGAATTAATGGTTGAACACAACAACAGCAATTATGATAATGTGTATAAGTTTAACGCCAAGGAATTGGACGAAAAAACCGGATATTATTATTATGGTGCGCGTTATTATGACCCAAGAACGAGTTTGTTTTTGAGCGTAGACCCCTTAGCGGAGCAGTTCCCAAACTGGACGCCGTACCGTTATGGTTTTAATAATCCAATTCGATATACCGACCCAACAGGGATGCTTGAAGACGATTACACTGTTAATAAATCTGGTAAAATAGAACTTGTTAGAAAGACAGATGATAAAACAGATAAACTTATTGCTTTAGATGATAATGGTAAAGAAAGTAATCAATCAATAGAGGTTGATAAAGGTGTTCTAAATAAAATTAAAAGCGGTAATAACGATGGTGAAAAGTATGGATATATGGAGGTTCGAGGCAATAGTAAGGCTACTAATATCTTCGAGTTTCTGGCTAGAAATACTGATGTTGAATGGAGTCAAACTGGTTACGGGGTAGATAGGAATTATATTTCTTCCTCTTACGATAGAAAAACGGATTATTCAAGTCCAGATTTGTTGTCGAAATTAGTTACTGGAGGTTTTTCTATACGTATGCATACACATAGTCATCCTTCTCCATTTGTAGAAGGACCTTCTGGATTTAGTCCAGGAGAAGAAGGAGATAGGCATTTTGCATCGCAGGTTTCTAAATATGTCCCTAAAATGATATTCAAGGTTTTTTCAGTAGTTAATAATAAATATATAAGATATGACGGGAAGAAAATTTATGAAGATTAAATTCTTAACTATCTTATTTCTTACTAGCACAGTTATGTTCGGACAGGTCATATGCACGAATAAAAAAACCACAGAAAGTCTAGTGCTGTATAATCATAATAATCATATTAATAATATGATTGAAAGAGTTTATTCTGAAAATAAAGAGATAAAGCAAAATACTATCCTTATACTCAATGTTGACAAAAACCCACATAAAATAAAAGTGACTGTTCTTGAAAAAAAATTATTGAAATGGTACTCTAAAGAGAAGTATAGAAAAATAAAAGGGGTCTGTAATATAAATGATACGGAGATATTAGTTTATGGAGCAGGATATAAATATTATTTCAAAAAGACTAAAAACAGGGTTGACATTGGTTATTTGAATTTCGGAGGAGGTGAAAAATCTATTAAAGAAGCATCAAAACCTCTTTTTAGACCGATAATAGACCCAATAGTTTGGGTGTTTTCGATTGAGGAAGATGGTTTTGAATTGGAAAAAAAGGGTATTTTAAATCCATTTTAGTTTTTTGATTGATGTAAACAAAAAATCCCAACCGTAAGTTGAGATTTTGTTATTTTAGAATAGCTTGTAATTTATTTTTGGCTAGAAACGCATCTAGCATAGCGAAAACGTGTTCTTTATCTGTGGGGTCTAGTTTTTCGATGTCGAGTAAACGGGTTACGGTTTTCTTATCGAATTTGCTGTTTACGCCTTCTCCCACAAGATAATCCAAGCTTACACCAAAAGCATCAGCAATTTTTTTAGCGGACTCAATAGACGGTACTGCTTCTCCTCGTTCGTATTTGGATAAGTTGGTGACGTATTCCAATTTTAGTTGCAAAGACATCTTGCAGTATTCTTTTTTCAATTGAAAAAAAAGTTTATTTTTATAGACAAGGAACTAGGTTCTTTGTAGATATGAAGTGACGCGCGAGGCAAAAATGGAGTAGAAGTGGTTCAATGTAGACCCGTTGGCGGAGCAGTTCCCAGGATGGACTCCATACCACTATGTACACAACAATCCAATCAATTTGATTGATCCGACGGGGATGAGTGCGGAGAGTTATGATCAAGACCCTCCGGTTTTGAGGAATCCTACAGAAACAACAGTGAGTGATGCTGATAAGGCAAAAGTTGTTGCATATGCAACAGAGTTAAGTGAGATTACTATTAATGCTAATAAAAAGAGTGAGCAAAGTTGGGTCGGTAGGTTTTTTAGTAATCTTTTTTCAGCATTTAATAATGGCGTAAACTTTACGATGGATGGCGGTAAGAGTTCGCCATATAAACCTCCAGTAGGATCTCGAGATTCGGAAACTGTTGACATGACAATTTTGATGGTTTTTGCGATGGACGTTTTTGGACCAGAAACATTTATGCCAGGAGCAGCTCCTGATGGAAGTAATCCTTTTGATACTAAGAGTTATAAACCAATGGGGACTCCTGTTACTAGTACTAGTGTTGTGAAAGAATCAGAAATGGTGAGTATGCAAAGAATCGATTATAGTTCAACAAAACCTGATGCTTTTAATAATGCGGTACTACATACTCCATATGCAAGAGATACTGTTGTTAAAAAAGGGGATGAAGATGTTGTTAGAAGAAATAATACGAATGATTCTGTAAAAGCGATGAATATTAGAAACCTTAGAAATAGTAGTAGAAAATGATTTATATTAAGACACTTTGGAGCTTTTTACTTATAGTAACTATAGTACTTGGTGGATGTGTAGATAAAAAGTCTAAGAATAATGCGATAAGTAATCTAGACAAAGTATTAACAAAAGAAATCAAAAATTCTAGAATAAAATATGAAATAGATTTTCCTGACACGGTCTATGTAAATGAAGAAAATTTTGGATTAATTAATTATGAAAGTAGCTTCGATTCGATATCTACAAAATTTGGTGAAGGAGGCACAAATAGGTATGTGCGATTAATTATGACAACTACTAATAGAGTTGATTACGACAATAAATACCTAAAAAGCATTGTTAAGGATACTTTTGGAGCATATGATAATAGAACAATAGATTTTTTATTAATTTTTAGAGAACCTGGTGTTTTTTATATGGATGGGGTGATTAATGATTTAGTTATGATGGATATAAAGAAAAAAGACAAAGAAGGAAATGAATTAATAAGATGGTTAGAGGATGAAGTGCGTGTAACTAAAAAAGTTATTGTTTTAAATAAAGATGCTAGTAAGTGATAGTATGATGGTGTAACCAGTATATTTTTGAGTGTGGATTCGTTGGCGGAGGATTTCCCAGGATGGAATCCATACCACTATGTACACAACAATCCAATCAATTTGATTGACCCAACGGGGATGTCCGCAGAACATATCGATGTTACTAAAAATAGTAATGGTACATATAAAGTTGTTGGAGGTCAAGCTAACTCAGATAAAAATGTATATGTTGTCGACCAGAAAGGTAAGCGTACGGGAGAGGTTGTAGGCGAAATGCTTACTGAGTATTCTTTTCACCATGAAGATGGTAGTGCTGTAATTGGTGCAAATATCAATCTCAACGATAAATCTGGGCAAAACTTCTTTGACAATGAAATTAAAAGCGTTGGATTGTTTGATTATATAGGAAATGCTAAAGGAGGAGAACCTCTTGATTTTAAGAGTAGAGGGGTTGATGAAAAAAGTCAAGATACTTCAGTTGGGCAACATCACTATCGAGGAATGTCGTTTAACGGTAAGGTGGCGTCAGCAAGAGATATTGGAAATTACTCAGCCGGCTATGTAGCAGGGGTTAATGGTTTTGATTGGGGAAGCTCTCGTTTTGCATTCGATGCTTTGCAAACGAAGCAAGAAAAAGGGACTTGGAGTACCATTAGTTTTTATCCCCTTAATAGAGTTAGAGAAGGACAGCCAACACAAAGAGCAGAACGGGCAGGCCATAATGCAGGCTATTCCATTTTTCAAAAACAACAATCTGATAGGAAATGGCAAAAAATGATAAATCCTTCAATAGGCCCAAAATGGTAAGGAAATTAAAAATAATATTAGCGCTAATAATATTAGGGGGTGTTATTTATTTCATTATAAATGTACTGAAATCTGATGGAATTAGAATTTTTTACTGTTTGTCTGATAGAGAATGTATTACTGTATGGAAAAAGACGAACGGGGAAGTCTACATAATACCTGAAAAATATGAAGATAATAACGAGCCAAGAGTAAGTCATATAAAAACCACTAATAAACAGTTTCTAACTTTGTACTTTTCAAAAGAACTGCCTATGAAAATAATTATTAGAGATGAAGGAAATTTGGGAAGCAACCAAAAAGGATATGCAATTGAGAATAAAGTAAAAGGAGAATGGGAGCTTTTGGAGTATTCTGATAGATATAAGAATATTCTATACAAATCAGATGCTATTAAGTTTAAGGATGTTAAGTCAACTACGAAGTATTTAATTATAAATATAGAAGAAAATTATGCTCTTGATAAAGATGGTAAGAAGTTAAAATGAGGATTATAATTTAGAAAAAAAATCCCCCGCTACCGCACGAATCCCTTCGTGTGGTACGGACAAACAAACACAAGAATGCTGGGCGCGAGTCCTCTATTAAATACAAAAACTCTCAATCCTATTGGGAGTTTTGTGTTTATTAAAGATTTTTATCTATTTTTATTCAGAGGAATAAAACAATTAAAATGAGTAGAAATTATAAATTTTATAATCCGGAGGGTTTATACTTTGTAAGTTTTGCTGTAGTGGGTTGGCTTGATGTTTTTACTCGGAATGAGTATAAGAATTTATTTATAGAGAGTTTAGTCTATTGTCAGGGAGAAAAGGGATTAGAATTACATGCTTGGTGTATCATGACAAGTCATGTCCATCTGATTTTCAGAAGCCTAAAAGGACCGCGTCCAGAATTGTTAATTGGCGATTTGAAGCGTTTTGCTAGTAAGTCAATTGTAAAGGCAATTAAGGAAAATGACAGTGAAAGTAGACGAGAATTTTTGTTAGATTTTTTTAAAAGCGAAGCTCAACGGTCTTCTAATGTTTCGGGATATCAGTTTTGGAGACACGATAATAAACCTATAGAATTGTGGAGTAATAAAGTTATTAAGCAAAAAATAAGTTATGTTCACAATAATCCAGTTGAAGCGGGTTTGGTTTACAGAGCAGAGGATTATGTCTATAGCAGTGCTATGGATTATGCAGATTTTAAGGGGTTAGTTGATAATGTAGTGGTATATGAATCTTATAGTTAAGAAAATTTCTAACGAAAAGTAATATCGTGCAGAAAGTGTTTTTTATTAAGTATTGTTGAGGTGATGTGCCACACGAAAGGATTCGTGCGGCAGCGGGGGACAGCAGTAACTTTATGGCTCGCGCTAATAAAACGGTACCTCAAAATGGGGTATTAGAGGCACGAACGGCGAATTTGCAGCAGCAGATGAAGGAAGTTTATGAGGGAGCAAATTTGGATAGCCCTACTTTTCAAGCTCGAGAAAGCGATTGGGAAGATGATTGTGGACATGAACTATATGATATTAAAAAACGTTTACTGCAAGAGAAAAATTACGATTGTTTGAATGTTATAAAAGATTTGGAATCGCATGGACTTACGGATTGTGAGGTGTTAAAGGAGTATAAAAAGGCACCTTGTTATTTAGAGACGGCATGTGAGGAAGAATACCATCAATGGTTGGATTATTTGCAAGAAAATGGGAAAACAGGATGTACAACAATCTTAAAAACATTAATCGAAGAAGGGAAGAGCTATTGTGATGTGCTTTATTATATTGAAAAAACGACCACTTGCTTTGAAATAATCACAGAAACCGATTGTTATTTAGAATTTATTGAACTCTATGAAAACTGTACCAGAGCAAATGATTACAAGTGCATCAAGTTTTTACAAGGGCTGATGACAAGTGAGGAACTCGATTATTGTGATATTGTGGAGATTATAAAAGAAAGTGAATTTAATGTGATTTACCCACCGGTAATTCCGCCAGTAGATACCTTTCCACCGGTCGAAGATCCTGTGGTTGACCCTGGAAATCCAGATAATGAAACACCGCCGGTCATACCAGACGAACCCATAATTCCGGAGCCACCGTTTATACAAGGAAAAATTTGGTGGTATCATAGCGATCATTTGGGCAGTTCTTCTTATCTTACAGACGTTAACGGTATGCCTACACATTATTATGAGTATTTGCCTTTTGGCGAATTAATGGTTGAACACAACAACAGTAATTATGATAATGTGTATAAGTTTAACGCCAAGGAATTGGACGAAAAAACCGGCTACTATTATTATGGTGCGCGTTATTATGACCCAAGAACGAGTTTGTTTTTGAGCGTAGACCCCTTAGCGGAGCAAACCATGATGCCATATCAATATGTTAGTAATAATCCTATTAATAGAATTGACCCAACTGGGATGCTTGACCATGACTATAAGCTGAATAAAGAGACTGGAAACATCACCTTAATTAAGGAGACTACTGATGATTTTGATAGAGTATATAATGATGATAAGTCTAAATATCAGGATTTTAAAAAAGGGTTTTTAGAAAATAAAGAGACCAATAAAAAAGGAGAGACATTGTTTAAATCAATAGATGTAATAGATGGAGCAAATGCTTTTGTTTTCTTTTCTAGAAATTCGGATGTCGAATGGGGAATTGATATTGTAGGTAATAAAAATTCAAGAGATGTTAGTTCGGTAGTATCTACTAGTCATAGCTCGAATTCAAACTCAGCTCAATCAAATTTTGTTTATTCATTTTTATCAGCGGATAACAATAATGTTCTTTATAAAACAGAACATTCTCATCCTGGGGATTATAAAATGTCTTCAAATTGGCCGGCCTATCCATCGGGTTTTGATAATAGAGGAAATATTTTAAAAGGAGCAAGTGGTGATAGAGCTTTCTTCAATTGGATGAAAACTTATTTTCCAACAAGTACTCCAAATGAAGCATCTATATATGTACCTTCAATAAATAGAACTATTCAATATGATAATAAACATTTTTCAACTAAAAAGTAATTAATGAAAATGAGAGGATTGTTAGCTGTAATGTTTTCTTGGATGTTTCTTTCTTGTTTTTCATGTACAGATAGAGGTGTGAAAATTATAGATAAGAAAATAAAAAAGGAAGATGCTTTTGAGTTTTATGATTTTCAATTTAATTTTGAAATCTATGACCAAGATTTAGGACTTAAAGAAGAATTAATTTACGATGGAAATTTGTCAAATGATACTGATTTTAAAATATTATATATTACATATTATGAAGGAAGGAAAAAGTTAACAAATCCTATACGTGAAGAGATAAGTATTTCTTCTATGAAACTTGATTCTATTTATAGTATTTTAGTTAGGAGGTTACAGCCTAATTATAATGTTAATAGAGACAGTGTTAGAATTCCTTCAATACAAAATTATGATAGTGAATGGGAATATGGAGTTATAAAATTAGATATGGGGTATAGAGGTGATTTATATTCAATTAAAACTTTGAATTATAAAGTAACATATAAAGAATTATGGAGTCAATTAAGATAGAGTATTTCTTAACTAGTTCCTCCGCTACTGCACGAAATGTAATTCGACGAAGTCAATCCCTTCGTGTGGTACGAATAAACAACAAATCCCAACTTTTTACGGTTGGGATTTTGTTTTATAGTTGCAGGGCATTAGAGAGCGTTTGTTTTGGGAGTGTAACACAAACTGTGTCATCTCCTTTTTCTTAGCTCTGGGACTTAAGTCCCAGAGCTAAGAAAAAGGAGGGTCTTTACGGCAGTAGCCTATCCCCAAATTTAATATAAAGCTGCGACATAGTCAAACCCCAATTGTGAATTGGCATCGTCCATTTCTTAGAAACATTTTTAATGACTAAATATATTAGCTTAAGCAATGATTGATCCGAGGTAAAAGCTCCTTTGGTTTTAGTTACTTTTCTAACCTGTCTATGCATGGCCTCTATCGCATTAGTAGTGTATATAGCCTTTCTTATGTGCGGATCAAAATCAAAATAAGTAGATAAATGGCCCCAATTATCCATCCATCCTTTAGCTGCTAATGGATATTTACTACCCCAGGTTTCTTCAAACTCTAAAAGCCTTTCATAGCCTTGTTCTTCGCTAACAGCGGTGTAAATCGGCTTTAAATCTGCAGCTAAAGCTTTCTTGTCTTTATGAGGCACAAAGCGAAGACTTGTTCTTATTTGATGCACAATACAAAGTTGTATTTGTGTCTTTGGAAAAACAGCTTGTATAGCTTCCGGAAAGCCCTTTAAACCATCTACACAGGCAACAAGTATATCTTGTACCCCGCGTGATTTAAGATGAGTTAAAACTGATAACCAAAATTTTGCTCCTTCGTTTTCTGATAAATATACACCAATGAGTTCCTTTTTGCCCTCTTGATTTATGCCTAGAATATTGTAGACAGCACGTGAAGTTATACTTCCTTGATCTTTAACTTTATAATGCATAGCATCTAGGAATACGAAAGGATATATAGATTCTAAAGGCCGATCGCGCCACTGGTTCATAGCCGGAATAATCTTATCGGTAATGCGGGAAATTTCACTAGCGGATATCTCCATACCATACATTTCCATGATAAAGCTAGCAATATCACGTGTGCTACTGCCTCGGGCATATAAAGATATTACGTTTTCTTCTAATTGATCCGTAACGATGAGTTGCCTTTTTGGAAGTATCTTAGGTTCAAAAGTTGCATTGCGATCTCTGGTAGATTCAAGTTCAAAACTACCAGATTGCATACTTCGAACTGTTTTAGTTGTCCTGCCATTGCGCCGATTAGTTACCCCTTTTGCCTTTTCTTCCGCTAAATGATGTTCCAGTTCACCTTCCATCATTGTTTCTAGAAAGTGTTTCAAAAGAGGTGCAAAAATGCCATCAGGCCCACCCATTTTCTTGCCTTGGTACAATCCAGCCATAGCCTCTTCTTTGAAACTATCAAAATCAAATCCCGTGTTTTTATTATCTGTATTCATAATACTAATTTACGTTTTTATTGTGTAATTAATTTATGTGACACAGTTCACGGCACACCCTCTTTGTTTTAGCTTAAGGTTATAAACCGCCATATCAATAATATTAAAAATAGATTCTTTCTGTTTATCGTCGAGCTGCTCGATGAGTTGTACTTTTTCAATAATAGATTTATCGATAGAGTTTATGTCTTCTAAACTATTTTCTTCTGTAAATATATCTGCTAAACTAACCCCGAGTGCATTCGCTATTTTTTCAATAGACGAGCATTGCGGGTCAACCTTACCATTCTCAATTTTAGAGTATTGGCTTGGGTTCATAGCTAAAGACAAAGCCACCTCTTTTTGAGATAAACCCTTAGCTTCCCTTATCTTTTTTATTCGTTCGCCTATATTCATGGTAAAAGTATTTTTATATACACAAATATAGTAAAAACGTATCAAAGTGTATTTATGTTGAAATTAATTGAAAATTAAAATGCATTTAAAGATACATTTTAATGTATTTGTATAATGTATAAATAAGTACAAAAGTTTTCAACAATGGAAATCAGCGAAATCAAACAACGTATCGGTTTATCAGAAATACTTCATCATTACGGCTTAAGCCCAAAGAACAATATGTTGTTGTGTCCTTTTCACGCAGACCAAACGGCTAGCTTGCAGGTTCATTTAGAAAAGAACTTTTACAACTGTCACGCTTGTGGCGCCACAGGTGATGTAATCCAGTTTGTACAGGATTACGAAAAGCTGAGCAAACACGAAGCTATTACTAAATGCAAAAGTTTTATCACAAACCTGCCACAGGCTGAAAAACTACCCACACCCAAAACAGTACCCACCAACCAAACCGAGCGCATCGCTTTTTTAACCAAGATGTTTTTGAGCTTTAGAAAGGGCTTGATGAGCAGTCCTCTTGCAAAAGACTATTGTCACAGCAGGGCATTGGATTACGAACTGTTAGAAATGGGATTTAACGGTGGGCAATTCCACCACGGTACACGCAAAGAAGAGCAGTTAATCAAAACATGTTTGAAATACGGCTTGCTGAGTATGGCAGGAACCAACAGCCGAACAGGAGGACAAGCGTATAAAGTTTTTGGAAACAAGGGAATCGTCTTTCCCTTGAAGAACAAAGCCAACGAAATCGTAAGCCTTTATTTTAGGTCGATCATCGACAATAATCAATCCAAGCATTATTATTTAAAAGACCGTCAAGGATTGTATCCGCAGTATCCAAATCCCAACACCAAAAAGTTGATGTTAACGGAAAGCATCATTGACGCAGCTTCGTTGTTGCAGATAACCCATGTGTAGAAAAATTACAGCGTATTGGCTTGTTACGGAGTCAATGGCCTGAATGCTGAAATCCAACAAGCCATTAAAGAGCTATCAGAATTAGAAGAAATCATTTTTTGTTTTGACAACGATCAGGCAGGTCGCACAGGGGAATCGGAGTATGCAACTCTGTTTGCTAGCCTGTATCCACATGTTAAAATAACTGGGATACCGGTGCTTGTCAAAGATGTGAATGACGATTTGATTCAAACTACGCATATAGATACTTACATCAGTTTGGTACTAGAAAACCGTCACCCTTTATTGCAAGAAACGGCTGTACCTAAAGCTAAAACAAGTACACCAAGCACCGAACCACAAACCGAGGAGCTAACTAATAACCTTTCTTTTTTACAACAACCTCAGGTTATTGAACGACTCAATCAGCTCATTGGCAAAGCGGGTATCGTTGGAGAAGCAAACAGCCGTATGCTCTTGTTTTTAATCACGCTGAGCTATTTAAACAAAAGTCCTTTACACGCCTTGGTGCAGGGCAGTTCGGGCAGTGGAAAAACGCATATCATCAACCGCATAGCCGATTTAATGCCCCAAGAAGATGTGTTGCGCTTTACGAGAATTACCGAGAGTAGTTTGTACAATTGGGGGGAGTTCGACTTGTTTCAAAAAGTAATTGTGATTGAAGACTTAGACGGACTTAAAGAAGACGCCTTGTACGCTTTACGAGAGTTTATCTCGAACCAGGTACTAAGAAGTTCGGTAACCATCAAGGACAAAAAGGGAAACAACAAATCCTCCCATAAAATTGTAAAAGGACAGTTCAGCAGTTTATCAGCCACTACCAAAGGCGAAACCTATGAGGACAATATGAGTCGTAGTTTTTTGATAGCCGTTGACGAGTCTGCAGGGCAGACAGCCAAAATAATTAATTACCAAAACCGCAGAAATGCAGGAGAAATCGACCCTAATGAAAGTCGTAAAGCCATTGGATTTATACAGAAAGTAGTGCGGGGATTAAAGGTGTATGAAGTGATTAACCCTTATGCTACAAAACTCCACCTACCTGATAAAGTACATAAAATAAGACGATTAAACGAAATGTATCAAGCGGTTATTAAACAAGTAACCTTTTTAAACCAGTTTCAAAGACAGCTGACAAAAGACAATCAATTAATAACCGAAATCGAAGATATAGAACAAGCTACTGAAATCCTTTTTGAAAGCATTGTTTTAAAAGTAGATGAACTCGATGGCAGTCTTAGACAATTCTTTGAACGCTTGAAAAAGTATGTAAAGAAAGACCACCAAGACTTTATGCAACGAGAAATCAGACAGGAGTTCAATATCTCTAAAACCCAATTACAACGCTATATCAACAGTCTTTTAGAATTGGAATACATTCATCAAATTGGCGGTTATGCCAATAAGGGCATCAAGTATAAAATCAGTTATTGGGATAACCACCACAAGTTCCGAGTTGAAATAAAAGATCATCTAATGAATCAAATTCAACAACTCAAATAATAAGTAAAAGATTATTTAATGAATCCAATCGAAGAACTAAAAAGGTAAGTACGATGAAAATTGCCTGTGGTGGCTCACCACTGGGTCACCGTTGGTTCGCTAATGGTTCGCTGTTGGGGTCACTAGAGTTCTTTTTTGCCTCTTAAAACCTTGTAATTAAAAGAATTAAAAACTAGCGACCCTAAACACAACAAACAAGAGTAAGCAAAAACGTCATAGGTATGAAAAGGATGGAGGAAACTACTTTAAAACAATTTTACGATTACCTTTTAATCAAAGGGTATCAACCAGAAACTTCTCGAAACCGTTACATGAATGTAGGTGCTTTTTTAGAATTTTCTAAGAAAGACTTTTTACAGCTAACCGAAGTTGATGTAAAGGCGTATTACGATTATTTAAAACAGCGTCCCAATAAAATAAAGGGAACAGGAACTCTAAAGCACAGCAGTGTTTTACACCACATTCGCTCTATAGAATTATTTTCTATCTTTCTATTTGAGTTTAAAAAGACTAAAACTCTTTTACAAATTGAATTACCCAGAGTGAGAGAACAAGACGACTTTGTACGAGAGATTCTCACCCAATCAGAAATCCAACAGCTTTATAAAATCGGCAATGCCAAAGAGAGAGTTATCCTGCAATTGGCTTACGGCTGTGGGCTTCGAGTATCGGAACTCGTAGCGGTCAATAAAGAAGATATCTATCTAAAAGAAAACTTATTGATAGTGCCTAAAGGCAAGTACAGCAAACGCAGAATAATACCCTTTACAGACAAAATGAAAGAAAATCTTCTTTTTTTTTGCTCCGCCAGTTCGGACAACGTCCTCGGGTCAATTGAAACCACCTCAGAACAAACCTTAATTGTGAATAGCAAAGGCACTCGCATGAAACAATGGACGTACAATCGTTTATTGAAAAAATTGTTAGCAGAAATAGGAGTAGCGTAAGAGCGGATCCAAAGAATAGGTATTCACAGCCTGCGTCATTCAGTGGCTACTCATCTTTTAGAAAACGGCATGGAGCTGGAGCAAGTTAGAATCTTTTTAGGACACGAACAATTAGAAACCACGCAAATATATACGCACGTCAGCTCAAAACAGCTCCATGAAATCAAAGACTATCAGTTATGACTTTAAAACAGTACCTTGAGAAAAACTATAAAACCAAAGGTTTAAAAACCATTATTAAACGCTATACAGACTATCAGAATGACAAAGCAGAGACCGCCGAGCTTCAAGAGGTCTTGCAGTATATTGAATACCTGCGCAAAGAACAAGCCCATCCCAAAACCATCCGCAACCACCTTTTTGCTGTAAAGATTTATTACAGCTATTTACAATACATCGGCAAACGCACAGACCACCCCTGTATTAAACTAACCCTTAAAGACAAAGTAAACCGAGCTATTGCCACGGAGAAACTGTACAGCAAAGAAGAGTTAGAAGCCTTGCAAAGTGGGTATCAAGCCAAAGATAAGCGATTGCAATACCGCAATAAAGTGATGATAAGCCTACTTGTAAACCAAGCTTTGCAAGTACAGGAGATAAGCAACCTAATGTTGATAGACATTGACCTCGAAAACGCTCAAATAAACATCGCTAAGACAAGTAAAATCAATTCGAGGGTATTGCCTTTAAAAGCGAATCAAATCGTCTTAATACAGCGTTATTTAGAAGAGCGCAAAGCACTTAATCCCCAAACCACTCATTTTATCATTTCTAAGTACGGCAAGGATTTAAAACCCCACGGTATCTGTAGGCTTATCAATGAAGGTAGGGCGAAGGACAACAGAATCCACCCTATGAGAATCCGTCAAAGCGTGATTGCTTTACTGCTTAAATCAGGTAATAATCTTCGGATTGTACAAACCTTTAGCGGACATAGACAAAGTAGCAGTACCGAGGCGTATAAACAAACAGACTTGGAGCAACTGCAATTGTCTGTAAACAAATACCATCCGATACAATAAACCGAACAGGAAAAGCGGTGTTCCTTGTTCTTGCTTTGCAAAGTTTTTGCCAAACCGTTGCAGTACTTTTTTAGTAAATCATTTTTCTTTTCAAATGAAAAAAAGAACTGCACCGCCCTTTGGGTTGGAGTTTGTCATATCCTTTGCGGTTCGCTTCAAACGCGTCACTTCAGGCTGTTTTATCCGTTTTTGCACCTTTGTTTTCATTGTGCTACCGCTTCATTACACAAAGAAGCAACACGTCCACCGCCTTACTTAATTTAGCTCGCCTGCTGGTCGCTGTGGGCTTCGGTCAACCGTTTAGTTGCCTTTGGCTAAGTTGTCCTTGTGTGCGGGTTACAAGCTGTCACAGTTTTTGTAAGATAGACAAAAACTTGCGCCAGCTTTCACTTCACAGAGTTGCAAACCGCCTGACGGCTTTCTTTTGCATCCCCCTTGCTCCACTCGCAGGATGGCTCGCATACTTTCGTTCGTAACCTCACTCCAGTAGGCTTTGGAGTAATTTATTGCGCTATCGCTCCAAAAATTACTCCAGCCTTTAGCTCAGGGCTGTTTTTCCTCAAACCCTTTAGAGAAAAATTCTTCGAAGGTCATATCAAAAGCTGAAATGATTCTTGCGAGTGTACTAAACCTTAAATCTTCACCTCTTTCATATCTTCCAAATTGAGCACGTGATATATTGTGTTCATAAGCAAAATATTCGTAGCTAGTATATCCTTTGCTTATCCTTAGTTCTTTTATTCTTTCTCCTAGTTTTTTTAAAACTTCATCTTTAGAATATTCTACTTTCATGTTATAATACCTTACAGTTATATCACAAATCTCATAAATACCCCTCTTATTGGTTACCACTAATAAGAAGTATCTTATTAGTATCTTTTTTGAAAATAAAGTGTATATTTGAAAAAGCAAGTCCACGCTAGTGGAAGTATACTCACCGTCTAAATAAGTTCATTATGGCACACAGTGACTTTGAATTATTAAAAAACAGTGATCCCTCTGCTTTAAAACAAATTCACGCTAGATATAGCAGAAGACTTTTTTGGATAGGCAAACAAGTCATAGATGATAGCTTTGTAGTAGAGAATTTAGTTCAAGATACTTTTCTAATATTATGGGATCGCAGGGATAGAATAGAGTCTCCCAAACATATCTTTTTTTTCTTAAGACTTGTATTGAAAAGAGAATGCTATTCTCATTATACTAACGCCAGAAATAAGTTTTTCAAGAAAGTTAAATCATTGGAAGATTATGAAAATTACCAAGATTATCTAGCGGGTTATGACCCAATAGATGTTGCTAAGAATTTGGATCTGCAAGATTTTCAACAAAAGTTTTTGGATGAAATAAGAAGAGTATTGCCACTGTTACGTGCCGAAAGAAGGCATTTGATAGAACTCTGCTTAAAGTATGGTTTTCGTTACAAACTTATAGCCAAGGCTATGGGAAAAGGGATTATTGAAACAAGTAACGAGGTTAAAAAAGCTATTGAGGATTTAAAAACAATCATACATCAGGAGGAACTATTTGAAGCAAAACAAAAAACGATATCTATTATAAGGCCACAAGAAACCATGACTGAACAGCAGTCTTTGGTTTTGAAACTTCGGTTTGAAAAGAAATTATCTTTCGCAACTATCTCCCAAGAGCTCAATTTATCTCCTAAAGAAGTAAACGACTTGTTTAAGATTGCCTATGGTATCTCGCAGCAAAATCAATAGTAAATAATAGAATCTATTTAATATGGAAACATCGACACTCAAATTAACTCGAAAAGTCCAATTGTTGATTGACTTACCCACCAAAGAAGAAAAGAAGGAGGCTTTGGATACTCTGTATAGATGGCAAAACAGGTGCTTTAGGTCAGCTAATTTCATTGTATCTCATTTCTACATTCAGGAAATGATTAAAGATTTCTTTTACTTGTCAGAAGGCATCAAGTATAAGCTAATTGACGAGAAAAAAGGAGACTATGGAATATTGCAACGCTCTCGAATGAACACGACCTATCGCGTAGTATCGAATCATTTTAAGGGTGAAATTCCTACAAATATATTAGCGTGTTTGAACAATGCATTAATAATTTCTTTTAGAAAAGAGAGTGTTTCCTATTGGAAAGGAGAACGCTCTTTAAAAAACTTTAAAAGGGATATGGCATTTCCTTTTGGGCTTGAGGGCATTAGTGGTTTGTCATATGATGTCGATAAAAAATCTTTTTCTTTTCGTTTGTTTCGAATTCCTTTCCGGACGTATTTAGGAAGGGATTTTACCGATAAAAAAAGATTATTGGAACAAGTAATAAGTGGTGAAATCAAGCTTTGTACTTCGCATATTAAACTAAAGGATGGTAAAATATTTTGGTTACCTGTATTTGAAATTGAAAAAGAAAAGCATTTTTTGAAACCCGATATAATCGCAGAGGCTTCCTTATCCTTAGAGTATCCCATAGTTCTAAAAATTGGTCAAGCAAGATTTTATATAGGTACTAAAGAAGAGTTTTTATACAGAAGATTGGCCATACAAGCTTCCCGTAAACGTGCTCAAATAGGTGCAACTTTTATTAAATCGGGTAAAGGAGTCAAAAGGAAATTAAAAGCAGTGGAGAAGCTTGGCAAAGCGGAGAATAATTATGTAAATTATCGCTTACACGTATACAGCAGGAGGTTGATTGACTTTTGTATTAAACATCAGGTTGGAACATTGATTTTAATGAATCAACAGGATAAAATTGAGATAGCCAAAGAAGAGGAATTTGTTTTAAGGAATTGGAGTTATTATGACTTAATGGCCAAAATAAAATACAAGGCTTATAAAGCAGGTATTGAACTTGTTGAAGGCTAGATACTATAGTTTTGAGGGTGCTTGTACACCCGTAAGGTGAGGTTGCTTATTGACACTCACTAAATGTGAATAGCATATACAACGCGTGGGCTCACTATTTAGATATCTAAATAGATAAAAGCCAATAGAAATTGTGCGATATCCTGTAGCTGTTTAGGTTATGTTTATCTTTTGAATCCTTTTTTACTTTTAGAGTAGCTTGTTGTTACTCATTTCTTCAAAACAGCCTTCCTAAATTTTTTTAGTGTAAGGCTGTTTTTTATACATAAAAGAGCAAATACATAAAAGTGTAAAAGCGTAAAAGAGTATTTACATAAATACATATTTGTTTAAAAATCAGTTTAGTATTTTGAAAAAAAGGTGGTGGAAGGTGTATTGCAAGATGTGTTTTTGTAGCTACGTTTTATCAAACTGTACTTAAAACATTCTTGCCACTAGAGGTGGAGCAGTTAAGAAAAAGATGGTCAAAAGTGTATTACAAGATGTGTTTTTGTACGTACATAAAATCCTTAAATGTATATATCAAACTACACTAACGCCCTTCGGTTGTTTACTCATTTTTTAATCTGATTTAGAAAATCCGATTAAAAAATCGAGTGTTTGGCCAAACACAGCAAGTTATGTTTTGAGGCACTCGAAATTCGATTAGTGCCTCAAAACAACTTGCTGATGAATCAGAGAAAAACTCCAGAGTCGTTTTTGTTTTTTTTCTTTCAATTGAAAAGAAAACTGTTAAAATTTGAGACAAAAAGGACTATATTTGAAAAAGGAAGTGTAGCGTTCTTTTTGAGATTGAGTGACGTGCGAGGTGAAAATGGAGTAGATGTGTTTGAGCGTAGACCCGTTAGCGGAGCAGTTCCCAGGATGGACTCCATACCACTATGTACACAACAATCCAATCAATTTGATTGATCCGACGGGGATGTCTGCGGAGGAAAGTGATGGATGGTATGAGAATGAGCATGGTACGATTAAACACGATTCTACTATAAATAATCAAAAAGACCTTGATGATAAAAATATAAAAGGAGAATTCATAGCAAAATCTTTTCTTGGAGAAAATCAAAATGGTCAAGTTTTTGAGTTTCAATCTAATGGAGATGTTAATTTTAAAGATGGTGCGACTTCATCTGCTTATAAAGCAGGAGGATTTGACGGAGATTTTGTTTCTGTTATTTCATCAGGAATAGGAAAAAAATCGGATGGGAATATTTCGACTGCGTCGACATTAGTTCTAAGTCCTCAAACAGCACATCCGGCAGTAAAATTAGTTGCAGGAATAGTAGCGATAGGATATCTAATGACTGCAGCAATACAGACGGGAAGTAGTGAAGATATGCAATTTTCTTTTTCTCTTCCTGAAAGCATTAAGACCTCTGGGTTCTTTGACTCAATGGGGCAAAGAGGAAATAATGATAAAAGGCTGGGGTCTGAAGAATTAGAACGTATTAGTACTAAACCTATAGGAGAAAGAACATCGGCAGAAAAGCAAAAATTAAAAGCACATGAAAAAGCAACTCAGCAAAGAGGATCAAGACATAGTAAAGGAGGGAAAAAGAGATGATTTTGTTTTTAGGTTAAAATCTTTAAATGAATTGGGTTGGAAAGAGGGATATAACTTAATTCATGATTTTTGTTATTCAGATATTAAGCTTGGATTAGATGATATTAAAGAAATTCTGTCTGTAGAAAATAAAGAGTTTATAGATTTGTTCTTACGAGAATATATACTCTTTGATGAGAATGACAAAAGGTATTTAGAAATTTTCATTAATGAAAATCTAAACAATAGTGATACTGAATTCGTCTCTGATTTAATTTATTTTGCTAATGACATATCATTAAACCTGGAATATTTAAGTGTTCTTGAGATAATAACTAAGTTTGGTGCAAACGAAAATTACATTGTATTAGCATCTTTGAATTACATATCTAATAATGTTAAATTTTACTATTTTGATAAGATTGTAGTTTCATTTGAAAAAGTAATAAATTCTTCAGATTATTTTCATTCAGAGCAAATTTTAGCAAGTTTGTTTCTTTATAGAATTACTCATAGAATAGAATATTTAGATTTTATTGCTGAGTTGGTGGAGTTAGAAATCGGCAATCTAGATTTTTTGACTAATTTGCTACTAGATGAGTGTTATCAAGAAAAGTATTTTAATTTAAATGAAGTTAAAGGTAAAATACCGAGAATTATCTAAGCATGTCTTCCCCCGCTACCGCACGAAATGAAATTCGACGAAGTCAATCCTTTCGTGTGGCAAGAATAAATAAAAAATCCCAACCGTAAAAAGTTGGGATTTTTGTATTTATATAGAAAGTTCTTTTTTTAGATTGGTTTTAAAAATAAAAGCTTCTAGTAAGTCTTTTACGGTTGTTTTTTGCCCTTCAGTGAGGTCTTGTGTTTTTATTAATAGACTTAAGAATTCCTGTTGTCTGTTAGTTTTTTTCTGTTATAAGACTAGTATTTATGATTGAAAAGTTTATTTTTATGGTAGCAATGAAGTGACGCGCGAGGCAAAAATGGAGTAGAAGTGGTTCAATGTAGACCCGTTAGCGGAGCAAACGATGGAAGCCTATTCCTATGTAGGAAACAACCCGATTAACTTTACGGACCCTACGGGGATGAGTAAGGAAGGTGGAGAAAGTATTGGAGTAAGAAAAATCGGAGAGGGAAAATATGAAGTGGTAAGTGGAAAAGCAGATGGAGATAAGAGTATATATTTAGCTGATTCAAAAGGGCATTATAATAAAAAATCTGAAAAGATAGGAGAATCATTGACAGAGTATTCTTTTTTAACAGAAGAAGGAAAAGCTGTTAAAGGGGCTGTGATTAATACTTATGATACTTCTGGAATTGACTTTTTAAATAATGAAGTTGTAAATAATTCCAGTTTGACACAATTAGATTATATGCCTAATGCAACTTGCGGTAAACATTATGATTTTAAGGCAAGAGGTAGAAATGAATTACCTACTACCCAATGGAATAAACATCATTATAGAGGAATGTTATTCCAAGGTGTTGATAATATGTCGGAAAGTAATAGTGGAAAAACTATTTTTGCTTCTGCAAGAGATATTGGAAACGTTGGAGCTGGTTATTTTGCTGCTTCTAAAGGGTGGAATTGGAGTGATACAAGGAGTGCGTTTGATGGATTGCAAAAATGGCAACAGTTAAACCCTTTTGCTACAGAGGGAAAACCATCTCAATATGCCCAAAAAGTAGGACACACAGCTGGATATAGAATTTGGGGACAAAAGAATCCTATGCAATATAGAAATAGACAAAGAAATGGATTGAATTAATTATGAAGAAGTATATTAAATCAGCCGGTTATGTTATATTATTTTTTTTATTTATTTGCTTTGCGATTGACCAAAGTCGAAGTTTCTATAAACTTGAAGACGGTAAAGAAGTAACTGTTTGGAAAAGAATTGGAGGAATATGTTATGTGATTCCTTATAAATATTATGGTATTGTTAAGCCATCAAGCTGTGCCATTGAGACAGTTAATACAGGTGGTATAACTTTAATATGGTATAATAGAAAATTGATTGTTAATACGGATTCAAAAATGAAAATAATTAACAACGGAGATTGTATATTAGAAGATTATATGAATAAAAAAGATGAGAATGATTCAATATTCTTATACAGTGATAATGGAACTGATAAGCTAAAATCTGATTTAAAATATTTAAGTATTTATATTTTAGATAATTCAGTGTATTCTAACAAATAACCCCAGCTACCGCACGAATCCTTCCATAAATCCGCAACTGACTGTTAATAAAAAAGGTAAATATTTAATATTCAATTCTTTGTGCTCTTATTGTAATCACCTAAATTGGTGATACTTAATAAGCAGATATGAAGATATTGAATTCCAATGGGATTTCGGCCTTTGGCGGCTTGAATTTTGTTATTGCAGAACTCGATAATAAAGAGATTGGAAAGACTCTTAATGAAACCCTGCCCAAATTGGGAGCCCAAAGTAAATATAATTGGAGAGATTTACTCTATAGTTATTGGTCTGTATTCTTTTGTGGTGGTGACTGTGCAGAAGATTTGTCAAGTAACTTTAAACCTAACTTTTCCCAATCGCCAAAGCTTAAAATTCCCAGTCCCGACAGGGTTTTGAACCAAGTAGTAGAAGCGAACAAAATAAAATCCGAATTGGCAAAGGCTGGGATTAGTGTAAATGATATTTATGATTTAGTAAATACTGATAAGCCATATCCAACCGCAATACCTGTTTTACTTAATATATTACAAGAAGGAATAGAACATATTGGTATTAAAGAAGGCATTGTAAGAGCATTAGCAGTAAAGGAAGCAATCGGAAAAGCAAGTCCTGTTTTAATAGCAGAATACAACCGAACACCTAAAGATAAAACGCTTTTGCGTTGGGCAATTGGAAACACAATCTACACAACGATTACAGAAAATGACGTTGAAAGTATATTGCCGATAGTCCAAGACAAAACAAATGGAATGTCAAGGCAGATGTTTGTTGCCGCATTAGGGAAAGTGAAGTCTGAAAAAGCAGAAAATGTTTTAATTAATTTGCTTGATGATGAAGAAGTAACGCCCCACGCTTTAGAAGCATTGGGCAGAATGAAATCAAGCAAGGCAAGGGAGAAAATAACAATGTTGACCAACCACCCTAAAGCCTTAATAAGAAAGGAAGCTTTAAAAGCATTGAAGAAAGTATCATAACATCAAGCCCGGCATTTACATCAAAGAAATTTTGCTTGCTTTGATAAAGTGGTCAACGGTAGTGAGCAGGCATTCCTTTTCCTTTTCGGGGAGGGTTGCAATATCCTGAAACCTCTTTAACATAGCGAGATCTTTAAACAGGTCGGCCTGTTCGTTTTCGCCCAACAGGTAGCCCACCGTAGTATGTAAAATCTTAGCCAGCTTTTTGGCAGCCTCGATAGACGGCACTGCTTCCCCACGTTCGTATTTGGATGCGGTGGTGACGTATTCCAATTTTAGTTGCAAAGACATCTTGCAGTATTCTTTGTTCAATTGAAAAAAAAGTTTATTTTTATAGAGAAGGAAATAGATTTTTTGCAGATAGGAAGTGACGCGCGAGGCAAAAATGGAGTAGAAGTGGTTCAACGTAGACCCGTTAGCGGAACAGTTCTCAGGATGGACTCCATACCACTATGTACATAACAACTCTGTCAATCTGATTGACCCAACCGGGATGATTGCGGAGAATTATGACCCTCCCGCAGAAGGGAATTTTGCAAATGGGACGGTTCATACAGATAAAACAGGAAGTTGGACATACAATGATGGTATTTGGGGAGACAATAGTGGTGGTGGAAATGATTTCTAGGAGGAATCTCTATTGATGCAACAGATGGGAATTCTAATTTAGCTAATGTGGTAACTGCAGGACAGTTGGGCGGTGGTGCAGCAGCAGGTATATTGGGGGAATTAAGTAGTAAGTATATGGAGCAGTCTTTTTATAATATGGGAGATGCTTCAGATGCTTCAAATGCTTCAAATTCACTGCGGATGAATAATTCGAATTATCAAGGACCAGGTCTTGGTACATATGCCTCTGGATATCAAGAATCAATGCGGAGTATAAAAAATTTGAAGACAGGATTAAATCTAATGTCAAAAGGATTGGATTTAGCAGGATATGCAGATGGAACTATAAATATATATAAAGGTAATTATGCTTCAGGAGCACATTCTATTGGAAATAATGCTTTAGGAATAGAAATAGGAACCAAATTAGGATGGGGATATGGACTGTTATATAGTGCTACGTATACTTTGTTTGAGAATACACTACCAAAGAGTGAGCTATACAATAGAGCTGTTTTTGGAACAAATTCTCCTACTTATAAATCAAGGAGGCACAATTGGACAGAGTCCAAACTTATACCTTAACAATAAAATAATTATAAATGGGAATTATTGGCGTTATTAAAAGTTTTTGGTTAGATTTTTTTGCAGCTTATTATCAACAATTAATGAGGAATGCAAAGTATGAAACCCCATTGAGCATTGTCATACATACAACGTTTGTTCAGGCTGTCAATTGCACCACTTTATTGGTTTTAATAATGCATTTTTTATTTTCAACTATTAGGTTGAATTATATCTTTTTTATTTCACCGATGATAGTATTAATTGTTATTAACTCATACTATTTTTATTATAAATTAAATGATGTAGAAAGAGATTTGTTATTAAATAGAAAACCTAAGTATAAAGTATTTATATATACTTTGTATAGTTTGCTCTCAACAGTCTTTTTAGTTTTCGCTCTAATTATGGCTTCTAAAGTATAAGAGTTATAAAGTGTTAGTATATGAATTAAGTAAACTCTTTTAATGAAGGTGATATTCCCCACTACTTCTTTATGTATTTATAGGAACTATAGTTGTTTTGGTGGGTTTCCCTAAGTATCAGATATTTGGGTTTAATTACGAAGATCCATTATGGATTTTATTAGTTATAGTAACATTCCCGTAAATATATTATTATTTGGTATGGTGGTGGTTGATAAATCTATCCTTTCGGTTATTATATTGCAAGTTATAGTGTTGTTTTTATTTTGGCTCATTTTATATAAAACAGTGTTTAAAAAATATATAAAAACTAAATAAACATTTACCTTTCCTTGCCCCGCACCGCACGAAATGAAATTCGACGGAGTCAATCCTTTCGTGTGGTACGAATAAACAAAAAATCCCAACCTTAAAAGTTGGTATTTTTGTATTTATATTGAAAATTCTTTTTTGAGATTGGTTTTAAAAATAAAGGCTTCTAGTAAGTCTTTTACGGTTGTTTTTTGCCCTTCAGTGAGGTCTTGTGTTTTACAAACAGGCTTAGAAGTTCGTTGTCTTTAATGATGTTTTCGGCTTTGTTATCGCCGTATACGAGTTGGTCTAGCGAGATGTTTAGTTCAGTAGCTATTTTTTCGGCTACTTCTAAAGAGGGTATGGAAATGCCTCTTTCGTATTTGGACAAGTTGGTAACGTGTATTCCAATTTTAGAAGCAAAGACATCTTGTGAGAATTCTTTTTTCAATTGAAAAAAAGTTTATTTTTATAAAGTTGAAAGTTGAAGTTTATAAAAATGAAGTGACGCGCGAGGTAAAAATGGAGTAGATGTGGTTGAATGTGGATCCACTAACAGAGCAAACGATGGAACCGTATTCCTATGTCGGAAACAACCCGATTAACTTTACTGACCCTACGGGGATGAGTAAGGAAGGAAAGATGATATTATAATACAGTCTATGAGTGGTACTGAACTAAGGAGGATAACTGCACCAGGAGAAGACATTTATGTACGTGTAGATGAAAGTGCATTTAATCAGGCTAGTTCTAGTTTTAATAATGATAACCAGGATTATAATACAATGTTATCCGTATGGTCTTTAAGAAATCAACAAAGCAAAGGTCCATCCGGTTTAATTTCTGAACAAACAGGAGTTGGAGTAAGTGTCTCAGGTTCAATGCGTAATAATTTAATAGGAGACGTATCTGTATCTTTTCAAGCTCTTTTTGATAATGGAGGAATACATACTTTAGAATCTTATTCAGGTGTTGCAGGAGGTTTTGGAAATGGAGCTCCGGAGAATGGTTTGTATACAGTTAATAGTTTTCAAGATAGAAGTCCGACAGGTTGGTATAATAAAGGAATGAATCGTGATGGAGTTGGATTTAGTTATAATCTAAATCCAGAATTTAGTACAGGACGAAGTCTTTTAAGGATACATCCTGATGGTAATAATGAAGGAACTTTAGGGTGTATTGGTTTGTCAGGGAATGCTCAAAATCTGAATAGTTTTAGTGGAACTTTGAATGGGTATTTAAAGAATCGTGGAGCAGTTCCTGTTAATATAAATATTAATAATAATCCAAATAACAATGGACGAAGTGGGAGGAAGATACCAAATGTTAATGAATAGAAAAAAAGGATTAATTTTTTTCTTCTTAATTTCATTGTTAGTAAGTTGCCAATCTAACAGTGCTAAGTCTAACTTAGAAGAGAACAATACAAAAATAATTTCAGAGAAACTTTCAAATGAAGATACAGTATCAGTAATAAACCATAATAGCATTATTACTACTTCAGAAAAATTGATAGATTTTGTTCCTGATACAACTATAAATAAAAAACTATTTTTAGAGAATAGTAGTTCATTGGTAGGTATTTATTCAGGAAGTAAGCCGTTGAAATTAATAGAAAGGTTAAGAGAAAGCCCTATTAATATTTTTGTAAATAAATCAAATAAGGAGTATTTATTAGCTTACCAATATGAAGGTAATACTAACTATACTTATAGTTGTATTGAAATAGGTTATCTTGAAGATGATAAGGTTATAAAGTCTAATGATTTAACTCAAACAGAGGAAACTTATTTCAAAACAGAATCTGGTTTATCTTTGGGACTTTCTTTGGAAGAAGTTGTTAATATAAAAGGGAAGGAATACGAACAACAGGAATTCAATGATTTTATAGTATTAAGCTATCGAATTGATGATTATGAAAGTTCTGCTTTTTTGAAAAGATATAGAATGCCAGGATATTTTATTCAAATCAAGTTAAAAAATAATATTGTAACTAAAATTACATTTGGATTCGATTATCCTTAATAAAAATCCGCAAGTCTTTGCCAGCCCGTTAAGGCACTTTTTTTACTTTTATATTTTCAGTTGAAAAAAAAAGAGCCTTGACGCCCGTTGGGTGCTCCGCTTTGCTTCGCAGGTTGTCAGGCGTCTTGCAGGTCGTTATCGTTGTCCTCACGCCTGGCTCCAATGTCCGTTTATGCCACTTCACTCCACTGCGCTTGCGCTTCGTTTTGTTCAGTCGCAACACGTATCCGCCCGAGCAACCACATGTTTCATAACATAGTGTAAGGTATTAAGTTTGCTTGAAATAATAAAGAGATGAGCAAACAAGAAATTATGTACTCTCATGTAGAGGATTGGAAAGCAAGTGGATTAACACAATCAAAGTATTGTGAAAGTGCAGGAATTAACTTGGCGACATTTAGCTATTGGGTAGTAAAATATAAGAATAAGACAGTTGAAGATGGAGCAAGCAACTTTATAGCAATAGGTAAAACATTGAAAACAGAAGGTACAGAATACGAAATCGTGTATCCTAATGGAGTGAAGCTTCGTGTAGAAACGAAAGACTTAAGTGATCTTTATTCATTAATAAACCTTGTGTAATGTTTAGTCTGAGTAGTAGCCACCAATTCTATTTATATAAATCAGCATGCGATATGCGCAAGAGTTTCGATAGTCTTTGTGGTCTTGTTCAAAACGAATTGAATCAAGTAGCTCACAATGGAAGTGTCTATGTCTTTATCAATCGTCGCTGTAACCAGATGAAGCTTTTGCATTGGGAAACAGGTGGATTTGTGTTATATCACAAGCGATTAGAACAAGGAACTTTTGCCTTTCCTTCTCATAACAAGTCACAAATCAGCTGGAGTGATTTAGTACTAATGATAGAGGGAATACAGGTGATAAAAAGTAGTCAAAAAAGGCGATTTTCCACGGGATAAAACAGCCTTAATCCTTGTGTAAATAAGGCTTTTGACGTATATTTACTTCATGGAAATAGACTTAGAAAACTTATCGAAACAAGAACTTTTGGCGCTTTTAACTAAAGCTCAAAAGACTATTTCCAAGCAAGAATCTGAACTTAATACAGAGAAAGAAAAATCAGCTGAACTAGAACGTCAAGTAAAACTACTTCAACGCATGAAGTTTGGTCAATCTCGAGAGCGTTTCGAGGATCCTGATCAGACTAAATTACCTTTAGATGTTGATCCAGAGGTAATACAAGAACAAGAAGAAGTAATCAAACAAGAGATTACTTATTCTCGTACAAAGAAAAAACACCCAGGACGAGCTAAACTACCAGATCACCTGCCCGTAGAAGAAGTACATATCTATCCTGAGGGAGACCTATCAGGGATGATTTGTATTGGTAAAGAGATAACTGATATCTTAGACTACATCCCAAGTTCTTTTAAAATAAAGAGGTTCATTAGATATAAATACGCTACTCAGGATAAAGACAATCCACAGATAAGTATAGGAAGTCTTCCAGAGCGAATCATCGATAAAGGAATACCCTCTGAGGGACTACTAGCAACCATACTTGTTGATAAATATGTAGACCACCTTCCGCTATATCGTCAAAAGCAACGTTTTTCTAGAGAAAATATCGATATAGCTTCCTCTACAATAGATGGTTGGATAGTCCAATGTATGGATGCTTTAAAACCGCTGTATGAAAGCTTCTTTTTAGATGTACAGAATAAAGGTTATCTTCAAGTAGATGAAACCACCATCAAAGTCCTAGATGAGAAAAAGAAAGATAAGTCTCATCTTGGCTATTATTGGGTGTATCACGCACCTATATCCAAGCTCGTGATATTTAATTACAGCCCTACTCGTGCCAGTAGCGCTGCACTACCTGTATTACAAAATTTTAAAGGATACCTGCAGACCGATGGTTACGCGGGATATAAAGCCTATGGGAATAAGTCAGGTGTCACACATCTTGGCTGTTGGGCACACGCTCGTCGTGAATTTGAAAGAGCTTTAGACAATGATAAAACAAGAGCTCAACATGTACTTGTAGAAATACAGAAGCTATATGCTGTGGAACGACAGGTTAAAGAACAAAACTTAACTCCTGATCAAATCAAAGAGCTTCGTCTGAAAGAGAGTTTACCAATCATCAATGAACTTGGTAAATATATGTTTACTCAGATGAAATTAACTTTACCTAAAAGTCAAATAGGTAAAGCTTTTGCTTACTCACAAACTAGATGGGATAACCTAAGTGCGTATTTATACAATGGGAACTTACAGATAGATAACAACCTTGTAGAAAACGCAATCAGACCTGTAGCACTTGGGCGTAAAAACTATCTCTTTGCTGGTTCTCATGATGCTGCACAAAGAGCTGCTATGGCCTATACGTTTTTTGCTAACTGTAAAAAGCACGACGTTAATCCATACCAATGGTTAAAATATGTTCTTGAAAATATTCAATCCATCAACCACAAGAACATTACAGACCTATATCCTCATAACTATAAAACGTTAATCATAGACGCTGTAGAATAATGTTTATTCCTCACAAGATGTAATTGCTCGGGCGGGTACCGCAACACGTCCACCGCCAGGCTTTAATTTAGCTCGCCTGCGGGTCGCTACGGGCTACGGCTGTCTTTTTTGTATTGCTTCCGCTCCGCTCTAGCAAACATCAAGGACAGCCTTGTATACTGCGCCGAGCGCTGTCACGATTGTTGTAGAAAAGAACAAAAATCCCGCCAGCGCTCGGCTACTATATATGCAAGTACCCGCACTGCGCTACCGCTCCGTGCTCTCGGTCTTCCACCCTTGCTCCACTCGCAGGTGGCTCGCAGGCTGTCGTTCGTTGCCTCTCTCCGGCTAGCTTGGCCCTCAGCTATTACGCTACGCTCCATAGCTTCAGTCCAGCCCTTAGCTCAAGGCTGTTTTTCCTTCGAGTTGTAAAAGAGAAATACCAGTAAGTTCAAAACTAACGCCCTTCGGTTGTTGACTCATTTTTTACATCAGCTTGTCCGCTCCGCTACCAAGCGGATATAAAAAACAAGTTATTTTTTTAACTGATAAAATAATAATAATTATCTTTGAAAAAATGAGCTGTTTATCTACATATAACTCTAAATTAAAGTTAATTTACGCGAAATGCAAAGAGTCGCGCGAACAAAAAAGGGTGCAGTTGTGGTTAAGTGTGGACCCGTTGGCGGAGCAAACTATGGAACCGTATTCGTACGTCGGAAACAACCCGATTAACTTTACTGACCCTACGGGGATGAGTAAGGAGGGGAAGGAAGATTGGGTTGAATATATAGGGCGAAGTGGCAATACTCAGTATATTTATGATAGTAGTGTAAAAACAAAGGAGCAAGCGACAGCAAAAGGATATACTAATGTGAAAAATGTTAGTAGTGAGATGGTTGTTGGTAGTGGCGATGATAGTTATAAGTTGTCTGATAAAGCAACAGTTACTAATGTATCTACTGGTGCAGATGTGAAGCCTGGTTTTATGATGAAGGATGGTAGTTATGTTGGGGAAAATAGTATGTATAAAGCGACAGCTTCTGGATTACAAGATGGAGGAGATGTGATGGTTTATGGGGCAACTGCATTGAGTGTTGCTGGAGGAGGAGTATTAGGCGCACCTCTCGCGACATTAGGAGGGTTAATGTCAACTGTTGGTTTGGTAATGGAAATCACCAAGGATGCTTTAGATAGTAAAATTTCAGTAGAGAAAGTAGCGACAAAGGCAGTGTTAACTGTTGTAGGAAGTAAAGTAGGTAAATTAGGTAAAAATTATTCAGAAAAATTAATGAACAGTAGTTTGATTAATTTGCTAGGAAAAGGAATAGATGATGCAAGAGACAATAAGAAAGGACCATATAAAAAATAAAGTATGAGAGATATATTTATTATATTATTAATATCGATATTTTGCTGGATTTACTATTTTTATGAAAGAAAAAAAGCAACGAATAAAAATAATGAGAATCCGTTAAAATGGTATTATTGGTCGTTAGACTTTAAAGTACTAATAATGGCGATTACATGCAGTTTGGTCGCTTTTTATCTTATTGTTATTTATGTACAAGAACAATAGCGTCCTTCGCTACCGCACGAAATAAAATTTGACGGAGTCAATCCCCGCTACCGCACGAATCCCTTCGTGTGGTATATAAATAACAAAAATCCCAACTTTTTACGGTTGGGATTTTGTTATTTTAGAATAGCTTGTAATTTATTTTTGGCTAGAAACGCATCTAGCATAGCGAAAAAGTGTTCTTTATCTGTGGGGTCTAGTTTTTCTATATCGAGTAAACGGGTTACGGTTTTCTTATCGAATTTGCTGTTTACGCCTTCTCCTACAAGATAATTCTAGCTTGCCCCCGCTACCGCACGAATATTTTAAATAATTAGAGCGATAGTATAACCATGGTTTTTACTTGCTACTCTAATTTTGAATTTTGCAGCATCTTTTCGACCTTATAAAAAATCCGTTAAGAAATCGCTGCAACGAAGCCGAAAAAAGATTTTGTGTCTGACCGAAGGGAGTTAAAATCTTTTAGGCGAAGTCAAGTGATTTTAGGAATTTTTTATAGTGTCTTGACTTTTTGCTTCGTTTTGTGTCAAGACAAAATGAAGAGAATAGGTTTTTAGCACAATTGAACTTTGAAAGCAAAATTTTGCTTAATCCTCTCGCGAGTCATCTATTAAATACAAGAACTCTCAATCCTGTTGGGCGTTTTGTATCTACTATGACCGTTTATAGATAAAAGGCAGTCTTCCAACTTTGTAAAAATAGAATGAGGATTCTTTGTATATTAACTACGGTTAAATAGAGGAATATGAGTACAATGAATTTTGCTACACGAAAAGACTGACTCTTTCGAATTTCATTTCGTGCGGTAGCGTGGGGATACAAAAAAGATGTCGACAAAATAGAGAAAATAGTATGGGATATATAATCATTTATCTAATTATGATAATAATAGGTTTAAGAGGGATAGTAAAAACTAAAATACCAAAATTTAAAGATGGAGCTCGTTTTCCTATAGAAACAAATTATTATTTAAGTAACTTTCTTTTGTTTATTGTTGGAATTTTTTTTTGATTTTAAAAATAAAGAGTTATTTTTAAAAGGAAGGTAAGCTATACTCCCCGCTACCGCACGAATATTTTAAATAATTAGAGCGATAGTATGACCATGGTTTTTACTTGCTACTCTAATTTTGAATTTTGCAGCATCTTTTCGACTTTATAAAAAATCCGTTAAGAAATCGCTGCAACGCAGCCGAAAAAAGATTTTGTGTCCGACCGAAGGGAGTTAAAATCTTTTAGGCGAAGTCAAGTGATTTTAGGAATTTTTTATAGTGTCTTGACTTTTTGCTTCGTTTTGTGTCAAGACAAAATGAAGAGAATAGGTTTTTAGCACAATTGAACTTTGAACGCAAAATTTTGCTTAATCCTCTCGCGAGTCATCTATTAAATACAAGAACTCTCAATCCTATTGGGAGTTTTGTGTTTACAAACCCAGATACCTTGTGAAATAAAATTCGACGGCGTCCATCCCTTTGTGTGATACGAATAAATAATAAATCCCAACCTTTTACGGTTGGGATTTATTATTTAATTAAAGCCTATGATTTTTAGCGTACGCCATTTCGGGCACTGAATTACTTCGTTACGACTTAGTAAACGGCTCTCTTGGAACGCGCTTTTAATTTTTTTTTATTTGTACCCCGATTTTTTATTTGTGTAGCGCTGCACTAATAGTAGGTGTTTTACAGGATTTAAAAGTTTGGACTTCTTTGGTATGCGCTATGCTTTTTTAGGTCGTTTTTGTTTAATTATGTCGGGTTTAAAAAACGGAAAAGCAACCGTTGAAAAGGTTTTAAAAAAAACCGGTTTACATGATAAAAATCATAATAAAGGACATTAACGTCTTTTATTTTTGTGTATATAAAATATACTAACAGCAAAATTAAATCGCATGAGAAAGAAATCGGTAAATCGGAAATTAAGTCAATGGTGTTTGGCAATAGCGGGAGTTTTCCTTATCGCTAATTTAGCTTCTTGTAAAGATACCGCTAAAAGCCGTGTCTCTGAAAACGGAGAACACATAATAACAAAAGGTCAGATGGTCGCTGAATTGACTGCCCCGCCGTTTGTTCCAGCTCCCGTAGGCAATCGAAAAGCCATGAAATTGGTAGTTAATATGGAAATTATTGAAAAGGAGGGTGAAATGGTAGATGGTGTAAACTATGTATATTGGACTTTTGGAGGAAGTGTACCTGGTAGTTTTATCAGAACTCGAGTGGGAGACGAGGTGGAGTTTCACTTAAAAAACCATCCGGATAATAAACTTCCACATAACATTGATTTACATGCTGTAACGGGACCTGGAGGAGGAGCTGAATCTTCTTTAGTAGCTCCTGGCCATGAAAAAACCTTTTCGTTTAAAACGTTAAATCCGGGACTTTATGTTTATCACTGTGCTACAGCACCAGTGGGTATGCATATCGCCAATGGGATGTATGGCTTAATCTTAGTAGAACCAGAAGGTGGATTGCCGCCTGTTGATAAGGAGTATTATGTGATGCAAGGAGATTTTTATACGGTTGGTGGTTATGGCGAGCGCGGTACCCAGCCTTTTGATATGACTAAAGCTATAAGTGAAAGCCCGGATTACGTGGTTTTTAACGGTAAGGTAGGCGCCTTAATTGGCGATAATGCACTAACGGCAAAAGTTGGAGAAACCGTGCGCTTGTTTGTTGGAAATGGAGGGCCAAATTTGGTGTCTTCGTTCCATGTTATTGGGGAGATTTTCGACAAGGTACACTTCGAAGGTGGGAGTCAGATTAACGAAAATGTTCAGACGACTTTAATCCCTGCGGGAGGAGCAGCTATAGTCGATTTTAAAGTAGATGTACCCGGTAGTTTTGTCCTGGTTGATCACTCCATTTTTAGAGCGTTTAACAAGGGAGCATTGGGGATTTTAAAAGTGACCGGTGAAAATAATGATAAGATTTATTCTGGAACGATTCAAGAGGGAATTTATCTGCCTGAAGGAGGTACGGTTCAAAGTATGCCTGCAGTAGCTGAGAGTAAAAAACCTGCTGTCGCGAAGACTTTAAGCGAACAATTGGTTCAGGGTAAAAACGTCTATATGAGAACGTGTTTTGCTTGTCATCAAGCTGAGGGGCAAGGGATACCGAGTGCTTTTCCACCATTGGCAAAGTCAGACTATCTAAACAAAGATGTTAACAGAGCTATTCGTACCGTTATTCATGGGCTAAGTGGAGAGCTTGTTGTTAATGGAGAGAAATACAATAGTGTGATGACCAGTCAGAATCTATCGGACGAAGAGATTTCCAATGTATTGACTTATATCTATGATAATTGGGGGAACAACAAAACCCGAGTTACTGTAGATATGGTTAAAGCCATGAGAAATAAATAAGGCTTTTGTTATGATAGTTCGCGATAATTTAAAATTTTTATTGGTTTTGTTTTGCACGGTTGTTTTTACAACGGCCTGGGGACAACAATCCAAGATGGCAGCTGTAAAGGGAGGGAATTACATCCCTCTTTACGGTGCTGATGTCGATGGCTCTCGAGTGGAAGTGGCTGATTTTCTAATGGACGTGTATCCAGTGACCAACGAACAGTATTTAAGTTTTTTAAAGACCAATCCAGAATGGCGGCGTTCCAAGATAAAAAAACTATTTGCAGATGGGAGTTACCTTGTCAATTGGGAAGGTGATTTGAACTATGGAAAATCGCAGTTACCCGATGCTGCAGTTACTAATGTATCTTGGTTTGCGGCTAAAAAATATTGTGAATGCCAAGGAAAGCGTTTACCTACTCTCGATGAATGGGAATATGCGGCCATGGCTGATGAAAAATTGGCCGATGCACGTTCTAAGGAAGCATACAACAATTACATACTCTCCTGGTATGAAAGGGCAAAGACGCAAAACAATCCCGTTGGGAGTACTTTTAAAAATTACTGGGGCATTTATGACCTCCACGGCTTAGTTTGGGAATGGACTTCCGATTTTAACTCCGTTTTTGTTTCAGGCGAATCGAGAAAAGCCCTGCAAGGTGACTCCAATTTGTTTTGTGGAAGCAGTTCTGTAGGTGCGTCAGATTTGATGAATTACGCCGCTTTTATGCGTTATGCGTTTCGCGGTAGTATCAAAGCGAGTTACAATATTAAAAATCTGGGTTTTCGGTGTGCTAAAAATGGGGGCTAACTGCTTGTACATTATTTAAAAAAATAGAACCGCAAACTGTAAAAAAAATAAAAATGAAAAAATATCTAGTACTCATAGGCTTATTGCTTGTTATGCAGGGTTGTAATATCAAGACACAACAAACAGAAGCTGAGTTAAAATCGAACGATACGACCATTTCGGAATTGTCTATTTATAATCTTCCGTCAAAATGGACCGATCAGGATGGACGGGATTTAGAACTCAAAGAACTTCGTGGTGATGTATTGGTCATGGTCATGATTTACACTTCTTGTCAAGCGGCTTGTCCGCGATTGGTTGCAGATATGAGGCATATCGAGCAGAATTTATCCGATAAAACAAAACCACATGTAAAATTTTTATTGGTGAGTATAGATCCAGAAGTAGATACACCAGAGCGTTTAAAAGCGTTTTCCATTGAGAATAAAATGGATGGAAATCAATGGGTATTCCTGCGATCTACAGAGGATAATACCCGCGAATTTGCGGCTGTTTTAGCGGTGAATTACAAAAAAATATCACCGATTGATTTTTCGCATTCGAACATTATTAGTGTGTTTAATGCCGAGGGAGAACTGTATTTCCAACAAGAAGGACTTGGTGTCAGTTATAATCAAACGATAGAAAAAATCACCGAAGCAGTCGATGCCAATTAAACATAACAAAGGATGAGCTGGACAAAAATTATGGGAACGGTGGTTTTGACTTTGACATATGCTACGGTTTGCGCTCAGCAACTCGATGTTGATTTGCAATTAAGACCGCGTTTTGAATATCGAAATGGGTTTAAAACCATTTTAAAAGATGCCGAGCGGGAAGCTGCTTTTGTATCGCAACGATCTCGATTGAACATCCGTTTTGAAGCCGATAAGGTACAGTTAAAAATAGCACTTCAAAACGTGCGCGTATGGGGAGATGTACCGACCAATACAACTGCTGACAAAAACGGTATTGCTTTTTTTGAGGCATACGGATTGTATCGATTTACAGCCTATTGGGATATTAAAGTAGGAAGACAAGTTTTGTCTTACGACAATCAACGCATTTTCGGAGAAGTGGATTGGACACAGCAAGCACAAAGCCATGATGCAGCGGTAATGACTTACAAAAAAGCCCATAATCGATTGGATATCGGAGCGGCACTAAATGCCGATGCAGAGGATTTAATAGAAAAAAAGTATGAAACCAAAAACTATAAGTCTATGCAGTTTGCCTGGTTCAATACCCAGCAAGGTGCCTTTAGTATTAGTGGTTTGATCTTGAATACGGGTTATGAGTACGACAAAACAGCTACTGAGTTTAAAGTTGACTATTTGCAGACCATAGGGACGTATGGCCAATTTCAAGGCAAAAATACCGTTGCGGATATTGCTGTTTACACGCAGTTTGGAAAACGAGACGGCGCGAGAGTAGAGGCTTGGAATTTTGGGGCAAAGGTAAGCCATCAAATAAATGAGCAATGGAAAATGGGATTGGGCTATGAGTATTTGTCGGGAACACCGACAAGCAATCAAACGGGTAAATTAAAATCATTTACACCTCTTTTTGGTACCAATCACGCCTTTAATGGATATATGGATTATTTTTATGTTGGCAATCACTTGAATTCAGTAGGACTGTCCGACATAAACGCAAAATTGAATTTTAAAATCAATCAGTTTCAATTGAATCTAATACCACATGTCTTTTTTTCGGCGGCAACTGTAGAAAATGCGCAAGCTAAAAGCATGGACAGTTATTTGGGGACGGAAATCGATTTGGTGGGGAGCCTTCAATTGCATAAAGATGTCACATTGGGATTTGGATATGCTCAGTTGTTTGCTTCAACAACACTGGAAACTTTAAAAGGTGGAAATGCAGCTACTAATAATTGGGCATGGGTTTCGATAAATTTCAACACTTCTATATTTAATTTTGTCAAATAGATAGCGATTAAAAAGGCTAAAGCAGGTTAATTATTAATTCACCTATAGGCGCTGTTCTTTTCTATAACAGCGCCTATCTTTTTAAGGAATCGGTTGTTGGTTAACCATGCCTAAAGAGGCAGATTTCATCAAGCCTAGTTGTAGTTCGTATTGACGAAAGGAAAGCCGATATCGGTCGCCTTAGAAGCCTGTTTAATGGATGCCGATGGGAATTATTCTATTCGGGTTTAAATGCCTCCAAAACGCATGCTGGAACCTACAACGAGCATGCTGAGGCCGATTAAGCTAATCAACAAGATGTGAATCGCCATTTCAATCAGGTTTTTAGAACTGAGTTTGGGGATAATAAAAAGTCGTGCATGTACAGCTAAAACCGCTGTTAACAATAATAAAGTCAGTTTTATCGAGACAACGCGTTCAATGGGATTCGAAAAGGAAAACCACGACTGCATAGTGACTCCGTATTTGTAAGCCATAAAGACACCTGTTAGCAGTAATATCAACAGCGCAGGCAAGCCTATGGGTTCAAATTTCTTTTCGAAGTTGGAAATAATGCTGCTGTCTCTATCTCGTAAAGCCTGCGGCAAATAACGACACAATAACAGTAGGTGACCGCCTACCCAGATAGTGGCGGCAATGAGATGCAATATTAATAGTAAGTGATGACTCATAATTTTTTTTTATTGAGATTTAATCAGGGATCCAATTAGCAGTGCTAATGCCAATGGTAATCCAATACTCGCAAGTAGAAGTAAGAGGTGGTAGTGAGAAAAAATACCCTGTTCAAAATAAGTCAATACCCCTTGAGTAAACAGTATTATTTCTGTTGCTGCAAAACAAATCAAGAACAGCAGTAAGGCTGCTTTTGATAAAGCCGTTTGAAAAGCAAGGGTATCGCTGACAAAGGCAAGTAAAAAGCCCGTTATCAAGCCCAATGAAGTGAGGTGTGTAAAACCAATGACAAAATTTCGAATTTCATGAGAAACCGCAGCAATCTCTGGAAATAACGTCATGGACTGAATCGTGATCTTTAGTACAAGAGAAATTAAAGCAAAGGCATATAGAGTAGCAGTCGTTCTAGAGAATAAAGTTGTTAATTTGGAGTAGTGAGGTCGAATCAGTCTGTAAAAGGCAGAGATACTAAAACCCTGTAAGATAAGTCCCAAGCCATTAATCCACGGTAATATGGTATATGGAAAATACCAACTTAATGGCAGTGAAAAGGTCAATAAAGTAGCAAAAACAAGCGGATATAAAAACCATTTAAATGCGATGGGGTTCAGGTTACAATTGTTAACTCGTAGTTTTTTTATAAAAACGGCCAATACGCCAAATGTAAACCAACCGTTAAACTGAAAGTGTATAAAGAACTGGATAACAGTATGATAAAAGGCATTTCCTTTTGCTCCACTAGCGGCGACAGGCCCTAAGCACCAAACCCCCAAAGTGGAAAACAGCATAAAGAAAAGCGCCGTAAATAAAAGCTTTTTTTCGGGAGTAGCAATCGACTTGTCGTCTTGCCACACGCGATAGCAAAAATAATAACTGCAGAAAATATGCAGGGTAGAAAAGCCTATGGAAACAACGGCATAACCCTGTAATGGAAAACTGAGTATCATGCCTATAATGGAAAACTGAGTAATCCAAAACAGCCGGTTGTAACGTTTTATAGTAGCCGGTGTTTTAGGGATAAAATCGTGAAATATCAAAGCGTACAACATCAGGTAAACCCAACCCAACATGGCTGTATGAGAATGACCATGCAGCAGGAATGCATAGTTGATTTCTAAGGGGAGTACATAGGCATATCGCAACAAAACCCCCATCATTGCGGCAAGGAAAAAATTGATTAGACAGCAGATTAGCCAACTTTTTTTCATATACAATTACGATTTATTCGTCCAAAGGACAGGTGGTTTCTATCGTGGATTCCTCGGTGATTCCATGCAGTCAATATTGCAGTTATAGCGGATTATTGAAAACTTTTAGCTGTTGAAAAACGATACGGTCAATGGGCTGTATGGGTAAGAGACCGTCACTAATATCAAGTTTACAGCGCGAACAGGTGAATCAGCGATAGGGTTCGCGCTGTTGTTACTTAAAATTAAGCCATCCGTTTTTCCAATTCGATGGATTGCGGGAATAAAATATTGTTTTCTAAGTGGATGTGCTTGTGTAAATCGCGTTCAAACTCTTCCAACATGGCATACGTAATCTTATAAGTATTACAGGCATCAGAAGGAGGTGTATAATTATTGGTGATACCGGCAATTTTTCTAAAGCGCTCTCCTTCGTGATCGTGATCTTCCATCATCATGGCAACCGGATTTTCGACGCTGCCAAAATGTGCAGCTTGTATCTTTTCATTTCCGATTTGGGCACCGACCATCTTCCGGACAAAGGGAAATAATATCAATTCCTCTTTTTTTAGGTGTACCGCCAGTTCCTGTGCAGATTCTTTAAATAATTGTTCAACCTCTAAAAGCTCTGGGTGGTTTTGCCCATGTACACGGCTTAACTTATTGAGGAATTGTAATAAAACAGGCGTTTTTTCTTCGATATAGCGATGATGTGTTTTTTCGACGTAGTCGGTCAACAAGTCCAAAGGCCAAGTTTTATAATCGATGCTTGAGCTTGTTTGATGAGCCAATACTTCGTCCAACACTTCGAGCAAGCGATTGCTATCTAGCGTTTTCTTTTCACAAACTTCTTCAATTGTGCGGTGACCTTTACAACAAAAGTCGATGCCGTGTTTGGAGAAAATAGCGGCAGTTCTATAATCCTGAGCTACAATTTCTCCGATGGTCATTTTTACTGTTGTTTTCATAATATAAGTACTAATTGTGTTTAAAAATTCTTTTTAAAAGTATCTAAAAACGTATCTGGGATACGATTAGTCGATATTTATTACTAAGTTATAACTTTTTTTACAATAAAAGACCATTTAGTCCTTTATTGTTTTTGTTCGGGAGTAACTTTTAAAATCGGTTGATTTTTAGCTGCCATCAACCGATTTGATGCCTGTGTATTAGCTGTGTTTAATTCTTTTTTCTCAGTGTTAAAACAAAGACGAACCAGCACAAGGCTAGTGCTCCAATACCAAACACGGTATCGCCGATTGCGCGCAACCATTTTAAAGTAATCATCGCGGGTTGTTGCATGAGTTCGCTTGATCGGGCATACCACATTCCGTGTTCGATACTTTCGATCGCTTGCCAAATGCCGATAGGTAAAAGGCTCAGTAGGGACATGGCGAGCAATCCGATGTTTAGCGACCAAAATATAAATCGAAGATATTTTTCATTCCACATTTCTGAACGGTATAAACTGCGCAGTACAAATAACATCAGACCGATTCCCAACATACCGTAAACGCCAAACAAGGCGGTATGCGCATGCAAAGGGGTAGTGTTTAAACCTTGTATGTAGTATAAGGCAATTGGCGGATTGATGATAAAACCGAAAACTCCAGCACCTAAAAAGTTCCAAAAAGCTACTGCTATCATAAAATATATCGGCCATTTATACGCTCTCACCCAGTTGTTGGCTTGGGATAATTTATAGTTATTAAAAGCTTCATAACCAATTAAAACTAAGGGAACGATTTCTAATGCACTAAAAGTAGCACCAAAAGCCATTACGCTGGTAGGAGTTCCAGAAAAATACAAGTGATGGCAAGTACCGATTATTCCCCCTGTCAGGAATATGATGGTAGAGAAAATGACATTTATAGTGGCGGTTTTGGTTTTTAATAAGCCCAACCGAACAAATAGAAAAGCGATAACTACAGTGGCAAAAACCTCAAAGAAGCCTTCCACCCATAAGTGGACTACCCACCATCTCCAGTATTCAGCAATAGCTAGATTGGTCTGTCGCTCCCACATTAAACCGGCGCCATAAAAGGAGGCAATCGCAGTACAGGATATCAGGAACATGATGATGAGGTTTTTCTCTGGCGTTTTTTGTCGAATTATCGGCAACAGCGGTCGAACCATCAATGCCAACCAGAGGAAAAGGCCGATCAATAAGAAGATTTGCCAGAATCGTCCTAAATCTACATATTCGTATCCTTGGTGACCGAACCAGAAATTATCGACTAGATTTAACTTTTGCATGACACCCATCCATTGGCCGGCCATGGAGCCCAGTACGATGATCAACAAGGCGATGAAGAGAAAATTGACCCCTACTACTTGAAATTTGGGATCTTTACCGGATACTGCAGGAGCTATGTATAATCCTGTGGCTAACCAAGCAGTTGCAATCCAAAAGATAGCTAGTTGCGTATGCCAAGTTCTCGTTACGGAGTACGGCAATATTCGATCTAGGGGAATTCCAAAAAAACCATTGCCCTCTACGCCGTAATGGGCTGTGACTACTCCTAGAATAACCTGTAATAAGATTAGTAAACTGACCACCCAGAAATATTTTTTGATGCGATACATAGACGGAGTCATAGCTTCCTTTAAAAGCGGATCATGAGCGGGTGCTTCTAGTTCTTCGCCCTCTCCGGATTTGACGTGATAGAAAACTAAAATTCCAATGCACAAAATCAAAAGAATCACACTTACTCCAGACCAAACCAGTAAATCCTTTGTGGCGGTATTGCCAACTAATTCTTCTGACGGCCAATTGTGCGTATAGGAAATAATTGAGTTTGGGCGCTCGGTTACTGTTGCCCACGTTGCCCAAAAGAAAAAAGCATTCATTTTTCGCATTCTTTCGACATCTTTAATCGCCGATTTAGGGATGGCATAGTCATGACGCAATTGGTCAAATTCGGGAGCGTCCATGAATAAGCCTTCATAGTATGAACTCAGATATACAATGGCTTCAGCGCGCTCGTCAGAAATGGTGATGGTCTGGGTGTTTGGGTCATAAGTATTCTTGCGTACGTCTTTCTGAAGGCGAATTTGCAATGCGGCTTTTTCCTCATCTCCTATAGCTTTAAAAGTACTGTTGTAAGTCGTTGCGGCATATTTGTCTAAAATATATAAGGCCTCTCGATGCAACCAATCCGCTGTCCAATCAGGAGCTACATATGCCCCGTGTCCCCATATTGAGCCCACTTGCTGACCACCTAAACTTTGCCAAATATTCTGTCCATCCTTAATATCTGTGTCTGTGAAAATAACCTCTCCATTGTTTGTCATGATTCGCTGGGGGATAGGGGGAGCTTGCTGGTATATTTCATATCCAAAATAGCCCAATATGGCAAATGAAATGCCCATTACTAAGGCAAATCCAATCCACAATTTTTTTTCTTTTGTCATCTCTGTCTAAAATATATAATAAAGGATGTTTTTGTCCTTTATTGTAGTTAAAAAAAATGCTGTAAAAACAACACCGTTAATGAATCGATTAATTTTGTTATAAGTTGGTTTTTAGTTAATCCTGACAAATTTCCAGATTAGATCCGTAAAAAGCATATAGGGTTGCTTAGACAATTTTATCATGTAGTAGTGTTTTAATAGTATAAATTAATAAGAGTTTTTCCTCCACATCCAAGCGAGCGTGTGGGTGAAAGGGACTTCCCTTATAAGTGCGCTCGTCTGCTAGAACTGTTTGCAAAAAGCGATGCATGATACTTTGGTGCTCCGACCAGCGATTTTGTATTTGCTGGTTAAAAATAGTGCGAGTAATTCATCCCCGCGGATGTTTTCGTAAAAGGAATCGACCAATAATTGCACATCTTCCAGATTCGTAATGTCCTTAGTCATGGTTTTTTAAATTTTTAAATAAGTAGAACCGCTTTTTATACCTAATGCCAACTCTTCTAAAGTCGTAGTGCAAAGCATTTTTTTTAGTTCTTCGCGTATGTTTTTAAATTTGTTGTGAACCGGACAAGGTTGCACTTCAGAACATTGTTTCAATCCGATAGCGCAGCTATTATATACGGCATCACCATCGATAGCCGATACTATTTGGGCGAGCTTGATTTGGGCGATTAAATCTTTGGGAATATCAAAACCCCCGCTAGGCCCTTTGGTCGAATTAATCACCTTATGCTTGACTAGCGTTTGCAATATCTTAGCGGTAAAAGCTTCCGGAGAATCGATTTTTATAGCAATGTCTTGCAGACCAACTCGTTGGTCTCTATAAGATTCAGCTGCGATAAAAATCGTCGCTCGAATAGCGTATTCACAAGTTTTTGAAAACATAATTTATCGCGTTTGGAAGACAAATATACGAATATTTATAATATAGGATAAATTTGTCCGAAATTATTTTGTAGTTTTAATATCTGGTTTGTACTAAGGCTTGGTATGATGTTAATTTTTTTTGAAATAAATTAGGGCTCCCTATAGCGGTATGTCGTTTTTTCGAGGGGTAAGGAAGGAAACACTGTTTTTATGCTTAGGCGGTAGTTTTGTGATTATGTAAAACAAAAAAACAGCCACTTCAGTAAATCGAGGCAGCTGTTTTTATCAAATTAGATTGGAACAATTACAATTATTTTTTAAGGCTAAAACCGTAGGCGATTCGAATCCCCAACTGATCGGTTTGGTAGTCGTTATACCTTTCATAATGCAGGTTGATATCTATGTATTTATTGGCAAATCCGATGGCTGGAGCCCATATAAAGGTGTTGCCCATTTCGCGATGGGTACCAAAACCCGCGCCCAACTCACCTTGTAAATAAAGGTTTTTGCCCAAAAAAGACTTAAAACCCGCTTTTGCGGGTACCAATCCCAAATCGCCTTCGGAACTAAACAGGTGGGTATAACCCGATGTGGCGGTTATCGATGTTTTTCGAGTTAAATCGTATTGCAAACGCGCATCTAATCCCAAAGCGGCATCGTAAGTGTTGTTGGTCGGCAGTCCGCCATTGATTCCAAATCCCACTCGAAACCCTTTTGGGTAGGTGTTTTTGGTTTGCGCACTCACGGTTGTTGCACTCCATAGTCCCACTGCTAATAGAGCGAAAAAGAGTTGTTTAGACCTGTTTTTCATAGTTTTAAGAATTAGATTATCCATGCTTGACCACGCTCAGCACTGATTGCGGCGCTGTCCATTTGTTACTTTGGCCTCGTTTTCCTTTAAAGCATTCGCAAGCGAAGTGCGAAAGAGGGGCTTAGCTCCACTATAAATGCAAATAATACGCCACTTAGTGAGATTTTTATGGGGCAGTTCGGGCTTTTTTTTATAGCTATCGGAGTTTCAAAGACTTATAGTTGCATAAAAAGTAAGGAATTTGAGATTCATTCAGGCGAAGTCTGTATCTTTGTGCTGCAGTGGACACGCAACTGTGGCGCCCTTTGGGGGGTTGTGGTGCGGAGGTGTTTGATTATTAGTTGTTTAATCGAAATACAGTCCTTGTGGTGTTGCCAACTGCACTGGGTTGCTTTTCCCCGATTTGTGGATTGGAGCATCGTTATGACGAGACGTTCCGCCCGATAAATGCGGTGCTGCCCAGATTATGTCCTAAGTATATGGACCCGTTGTAAAGAGAGTATAACCTAAAACCTGGTGTTTTTAAAAGCGTATAAACATGGAGTTACCAAAATTTGTCTTAGCAGACAACACCGACTATGCCGATGATATTTTTATCGTGCATTTAGATTTTCCGAGATTTATTATCAATCTAAACACGGACGATGTGGAATTTTTAGAATCTATAGAGGAGTCTGAAGAATCGGAGATCGAATCGGAAATGGAAATACTGATCGAAGAAGCCGGTGCGTTTTACGACCGCGAAATGCTTCGCTATGCCGAAGGCGAAGCCGAGTAAATTCTAAGGTTTAAAGTACAAATCCAAAATGGACTGAGCAGCTGCAAAAGGTGATATTTCATTGTTTTGCACTGCTTTTTTGTTTTGTGCAATCAACTGGGCTACGGCCGGGTAATTGTAAAAGTGTAAAAGCACGTTTTCATTGATGGTTTCCATCATCCAATACTGACTCTGCTCACGGCGTTGTTGCGCAAAGTGATGGTTGGATTGGGTGAGTTGAAGGTAGTCCTGTATCATGTCCCATATCGCAGCGATACCCGAATGTTCAATCGCGCTACAGGTCATCACTTTTGGGGTCCAATCCGAGGCCTTTTTGGGAAACAGATGTAGGGCTCGATTGTATTCTACCTTGGCCATCTGTGCCTTTCGGATGTTTTCGCCATCGGCTTTGTTGATCACCACGGCATCGGCCATTTCCATTATCCCCCTTTTGATACCTTGCAGCTCATCGCCCGCACCCGCCAAGTTGAGCAGCAAGAAAAAATCGACCATGCTGTGCACGGCGGTTTCGCTTTGTCCCACACCCACGGTTTCCACCAAGATGGTGTCGAAACCACAGGCCTCACACAAGATAATGGTCTCGCGGGTTTTGCGGGCTACGCCTCCCAAACTCTCGCCAGATGCCGAAGGACGGATATACGCATTGTCGTCTTTGACCAATTCCTCCATACGGGTTTTATCGCCTAAAATACTGCCTCGGGTAAGGGTGCTACTCGGGTCTATGGCCAATACGGCTACCTTTTTGCCCAAGCCGGTCAGCAATTTACCAAAAGATTCGATAAAAGTGCTTTTACCCACGCCCGGTACTCCTGTTATACCGATGCGTATCGAGCGGTCTGCATGCGGTAAACAGCCCTGAATAACGGTGTTGGCCTGCTCGTGATGGGCCGGATTAATGCTTTCGACCAAGGTGATGGCCCGACTCAAGGCCACCTTGTCGCCCGCGATGATTTTCGCAATCAGGGTTTCCGGCGCATCCTGCTGCAAACGCCTTTGCTGAAATGCCGCAATCTTGCTGCTATTGACGATTTCAGGGGCATCGATTCCAGCATTTTCCTTTAAAGCAGAGTTATGGGGTAGGTCTTTACTCACGAGAATAACAGTTTAATCGTAAAAGTAGTAAAATCTTTAGAGATAACCCCACGATTGCGGGCTTAGTTACCGTTAAAATTCCGCCGATACCGCCCGAGTACTACCCCAATCTTACCGCTATTCTATAGTACGACTCTCGAATATTTTCCATTCCACTGTTGAATTAAACGCGAATCGAACCAATTGTTTACTGTTTTTATATCCTTTGTTTTAGCGGTTCTTCCTATCTTTGCCCTTGCAAAAACTCACACTATTATGTTCCGATTTTCTTCCAAAAAAAAGGCTGTCGATTCCCTAAAAACAACGGATAACGCTTCCAAAACCGTCTTCCCCATCTTGTTTGCCATCAGTTTAGCGCATTTGCTCAACGACCTATTACAGGCGGTTATTCCGGCGGTATACCCGATGCTAAAAACCAATTACGACTTAAATTTCGCACAAATAGGTATGATTACTTTTTGTTTTCAGGTGTCGTCTTCGCTGTTGCAACCCCTAGTAGGTGCCTATACAGACAAACACCCCAAACCCTTCTCTCAAATAGCCGGTATGGTCTTTACCTTTCTGGGAATTATTACCCTGGCATACGCATCGAGTTATTATTGGGTGCTTTTGGCGGTGGTATTAGTGGGCATAGGTTCCTCGATTTTCCATCCGGAATCCTCTCGAGTGTCTTATATGGCTTCGGGCGGAAAGCGCAGTTTGGCGCAGTCGATTTTTCAAATTGGCGGTAATATGGGGAGTGCCCTGGCCCCTTTACTGGTGGCGTGGATCGTCATTCCCAACGGACAAACTCATATCTTGTGGTTTATAGCCTTTGCGCTGTTGGCCAAAGTGGTGCTGTTTTACATCGGATCCTGGTATAAAAACATTTTGCAAGTCTCTAAAAACATCCAGAAAAAACAGCTGCTATTACCGGATTTATCACCGACACGTATCGTTTTTTCCGTTTCGATTTTATTGCTGTTGATCTTTTCCAAGTTTTTTTATGTGGCGAGTATCACGAGTTATTTCCAATTCTACACCATGGATAAATTTGGCATCAGCGAAGTTCAAGCCCAAGTATATCTATTCTATTTCTTGATTTCCGTAGCCTTGGGTACCCTAGTTGGGGGTTTCTTTGGCGATCGATTGGGGCGAAAATACATCATTTGGTTTTCGGTTTTGGGCGTAACGCCGTTTACCCTGGCCTTGCCTTATGTATCCTTGGCGTGGACCGGGTTTTTGGTGGTGCTCATCGGTTTTATACTCTCCTCGGCATTCCCGTCTATTTTGGTGTATGCACAGGAATTATTGCCCAAAAAAATCGGTATGGTTTCGGGATTGTTTTACGGCTTTGCCTTCGGTATGGGCGGACTGGGTTCTGCCGTGCTCGGATGGTGGGCCGACCGAACTTCTATCGAACACATTTATACCATTTGTTCGTATTTGCCGTTAATAGGAATTATAGCTTGTTTCTTACCCAATATGAAAAATGTGAAATTTAAAGCGGAAAATCATGGAACCGACCAAGTATAAAGTCGTCGATCAGGAGGTCATCAAACAGCTGCAGGAGCGCTTTGGAGCGGACAACGTCTGGATGGAAGAAGCGGTCTTGCGCGAATACGGCAGCGATCAAACCGAGGATTTGGTATTTCCTCCTGCAGTGGTCTTAAAGCCGCGCAGCACCGAAGAGGTTTCTCAAATGATGAAGTTTGCCCATGAGGCTGGTGTTCCCGTAGTTGCTGTTGGAGCGAGAACGGGTTTAAGCGGCGGTATTTTAAATGTGCACTCCGGTATTGCCCTGTCGATGGAAAGGCTGAACCGCATCGTGGCGATCGACGAGCAAAATTTGCAAATTACCGTACAACCGGGAGTGGTAACTCAGGTTTTGCAAGAAGCGGTCGCGGCAAAAGGGCTGTTTTATCCGGTGGATCCCTCGAGTAGAGGGAGCTGTTTTATCGGAGGAAATGTGGCGGAAAACGCCGGCGGTGCTCGAGCTGTAAAATATGGTGTCACCAAGGATTACGTTTTGAATTTGGAAGTGGTCTTGGCCGACGGTAGCGTGATTTGGACCGGTGCCAACACCCTAAAAAATGCCACGGGCTACAACCTGACACAGCTCCTGGTGGGCAGTGAGGGAACCCTGGGTATAGTAACCCAAATCGTACTGCGGTTGTTGCCCGCACACAGCCATGAGGTCTTGATGCTGGTGCCCTTCTACAAGATGGAACAGGCTGCCGAAGCCGTAGCGGCTATCTTTAGAGCGGGTGTGGTGCCGAGTGCCGTGGAATTTATGGAACGCGAGGCCCTGGATTGGACCTTGAATTACATCGGCGAAGACATCGGCCAACTGCCCGAGGGCATACAGGCGCAATTGCTGATCGAAGTCGATGGGAATTATCCCGATGTCTTGTTTGCCGAAGCCGAAAAGATAGCCGAAGTCGTGGGGGCTTTTGAAATTGACGACATCCTTTTTGCCGACTCGGAAGACCAGAAAAATGCGCTGTGGAAACTGCGCCGAAACGTGGCGGAAGCCGTGAAGTCACAATCGATTTACAAAGAAGAAGATACCGTGGTACCGCGATTCGAATTGCCCACCTTGCTCAAGGGAATCAAGGCAATCGGCGCTAAATACGGATTTCGCAGCATTTGCTACGGTCATGCGGGCGACGGCAATTTACACGTGAATATCCTAAAGGAAAACCTCACCGACGCCCAATGGCAGCAAGCGGTACCGCAGGGAATACGGGAGATATTTGAATTGACCGTAGCCTTGAAAGGCACGCTGTCTGGCGAGCACGGCATTGGCTATGTGCAAAAGAACTATATGGACATTGCCTTTAGCGCGGTGGAACTCGAACTGATGAAGGGGATTAAAAGGGTATTCGACCCCAAGGGAATCTTAAATCCCGGAAAGATTTTTCCAGATGCTAGTGGGCACTAAATAAATTTCGTTTGATACGCGCTCGCGCCAGCATCTTGCTGGTGCGCATAAAACTTCGTCCTTATTTTTTTTTACAAAAGCAGCAACTGTACTTCATGAAATAATTTGGAAGATTAGTTTTTTTGGATACCAGCGTGACGCTGGCACCAACGACGGAGTAAAAGATATAGAATTCTTCTTGTATAGATTAATCACTATTTTTACATAAACACAACATTTAGGATTGATCCGATAAACATCCCTTTTTTATCCCGGCAAAACGCGGGCTTAAAAAAGGGATGCCATACCGCCTGAGCGGTTCTATAACAATTTTCCCGACAGGAAAAATGCCGCAATGGAAAAGTAAATGATCAAACCCGATACATCGACCAAAGTGGCGACAAAAGGGGCGGAGGCCGTAGCGGGGTCCATTTTGAACTTGCGCAGTACAAACGGGATTATCGAACCCGATATCGTTCCCCACAGCACGATCAGCAACAGCGAACAAGACACGCTTAAGGCTACGAATAACCAAAATTCGCCATAGTCGTAAATGCCGGCTTTCTGCCATATTAAGATACGAATAAATCCGATTACACCCAAAATTCCTCCCAACATCATTCCCGAAGCGATTTCCTTTTTCATTACATACCACCAATCGCTGAGCTTGAGGTCGCCCAAGGCCATGGCGCGGATAATCAACGAGGCGGCCTGTGATCCGGAGTTTCCACCACTGGAAATAATCAGGGGCACAAACAAGGCGAGTACCACGGCTTTTTCAATTTCACCGTCGTAATAGCTCATTGCGGAAGCCGTTAGCATTTCTCCCAAAAACAAGACCACCAACCAACCGGCGCGTTTGCGCACCAATTCCATCAACGGTGTTTTGGTATAAGACATGTTTAGCTCTTCCAAACCTCCAAATTTCTGTATGTCTTCCGTGTCTCTATCCTTGATCCGATCCAAGATGTCGTCAAAGGTTACTATACCGACTAAGACCCCGTTCTCCGTGATAATAGGCAGGGCAGAGCGATCGTATTTTTCAAAGATGTCAAAGGCCTCTTCCATAGGCGTAGTGGTGATAATCGCCTTAAAACTACGGTCGATCAATTCCGCTATGGTCGTCTCGGGTTCGGCCATCAAGAGCTGGCCTATTTTTAAATCGTCGATCAAGACGTTGTTGTCGTTGATCACGTAGATATAATTGAGGGTCTCGGCTTTTTTACCGTATTTTTTAATGTGTTGCAGCACCTGTGCTACGGTTTTGTGCTCCTTGGTTTGTATGTACAAAGGCGTCATTAACCGCGCAATGCTGTCTTCCTTATAACCGATCAGATCCAAGGCGATTTGCTTCTCGGTATCGTTGAGTAGGTTTATCGAATACTTGATCAGCTCGTCGGGAAAGTTTTCAAACAATTCCGTACGGTCATCGGGTTCCAAGTTGTTCAATACCTCCGCATAGTCTTCTTGAGCCAGGCTCTTGACGATTTGGGTTTGGATGTCGAAATCAAAAAGCGAAAAAACACTGGCTTTCTGCTCGCTGTTGAGTTTTAGAAACGCCAGGTCCCGCTCTTTCTTTTTTAAATGAGAAAGCTCTTCGGCAATATCCGCTGGATGCACATCGATGTAGTAGTTCATAGAAGCCGTTTATAAGGTTAAATATCGTAGAAAGAAGTCCCAAATGACCAAATTGAGGTAGTGAAAACTACCGCATATAACTTCCAAGGTAGAATTTTTCCATGCTATCGACTGCAAATATATAAAATGCTTCTTTACCAAAGGCTAATCGATCGGTTCAATACCGGTTTCGGTCTGCTGTAGCAGCTGTTCGGGCAGTGATTTTTTGGTTTTTGCACCCATTTTCTTGAGTTTTTCCACCGAAGCAATCAAATTCCCCCTACCGCTGGTCAATTTGTTCATTGCGAGGTGGTAATCCGTTTTGGCCTCTTCCATCTTTTTTCCAATGCGTTGGAGGTCGCCGACAAATCCTTCAAACTTATCGTATAACAATCCGGCTTGTCGCGCAATCTCGTAGGCGTTTTCCTGTTGTTTTTGGTGTTTCCACATACTGTCGATCGTGCGTAGGGTTGCCAATAGGGTAGACGGGGTTACGATGACAATGTTTTTGTCGAATGCCATGGTGTACAATTGCGGCTCGGAATTGAGTGCCTGCGAAAAGGCCGTTTCTATGGGGATAAACAACAAGACAAAATCCGGACTCTGCAACTGGTAGAGGTCCGAATAGTTTTTAGCGGCCAATTGGTCTAAGTGCTTCTTGATCGAAAGGAGGTGCTCGGCCAAATAGCGCTTTTGAGTGCTTTCGTCTTCCTCATTGATAAAGCGCTCATAGGCCGTTAGAGATACCTTGGAGTCGATGATCATTTTTTTGTTGTCGGGCAAATGGATAATCACATCGGGATAAAGCAAATTGCCCGCGCTGTTGTGGTGGCTTTTTTGCACCTCGTATTCGCGTCCCTTTTCCAAACCGGATTTTTCCAACACCCGCTCCAAAATCATTTCGCCCCAATTTCCCTGCATCTTGCTATCGCCCTTTAAGGCCTTGGTCAAATTGAGGGTTTCCTGACTCATTTGTAGGTGCAACTGCTGTAGGCCGACAATCTGCTGACGCAAACTCGCGTGGTGGTCGATACTCTCTTTGTGCGTGCTTTCCACCTTGCGCTCAAAGTTCAGAATCTTCTCCTGTAACGGGCTCAGTATGTTTTGGAGGTTCTCCTTGTTTTGATGGGTGAATTTCTGCGTTTTCTCGTCCAATATCCTTGTCGCCAATTGCTCGAACTCCAGGGTAAACTGCTGACGCAATTGTGCGGTTTCGGACTTGTGCTGCTCCAAGCGCTCCAATAAGTTGTGGTATTCGGTATCGCGAATCGACACCCGAGCGATGAGCTCTTGATTGTCGTGAACCACGAGCTGACGCTGCTCTTCTACGGCCGTTCGCTGTTGTATTGCCTCCTGTTTATACTGGTCGAAGAGCTGCTGAAGCTGCTGTGCTTGCTGCGCTAAAAAGAGGTTTTTCTCCTCTTGGCGAATCAAGGTGTTTTTGGTTTGTTGCTTGGCGAATATGCCGCCGAGCACAAACGCAATTGCGGGAAGCGCGAGGAGTAATATATAGAGAATAAACGGTGGTATCATGAGCTACAGTTAAGGAATACAAAGGCGAATATACAGGCAAAAATACGAATTTTAGCATTTATAAATAAAAATCTCCAAGGTGGCAGCCTATAAAATTGCGTATATTTGAGCACTTAATTTTAAAAGCATCCCGCATGAGTTCCACCGCTTTTTTTGACGATAAAGATTTGGAAAAGGTACACCGCCACTTCCTGCTTTACAAGCCTCATGGGTATATCAGTCAGTTTATATACGAAAAGAAAAGGGCCAAGAAAAAACTGGGAGAGTTGTTTGATTTTCCCGAGGGTACCATGGCAATTGGACGTTTGGACGAAGATTCAGAAGGCCTGTTGATGCTGACCACCGATGGTGGCGTTAGTGAGCGGGTGCGCAGTGCGCACTTTGAAAAGGAGTACTATGTGCAAGTTGACGGTTTGATTACCGAAGCGGCTATTGCCGCCTTGCAACAAGGTGTGGAGATCGGCTTTAAGGGAACGCGTTATACCACCAAACCCTGTGTGGCTTTTGCCATAGAAAGCTTGCCCGACTGGATTGGAGTGGGCAGAAGGGTGCGCGACGAGAGACACGGACCTACGAGCTGGGTGGGATTGGTGCTGACGGAGGGAAAATTTAGACAGGTGCGCAAAATGACCGCCGCCGTTGGGTTTCCGACCCTTAGACTGGTGCGCGTTCGCATTGGTCAAACCTCCTTGCGTGGATTAGAAGTAGGTGAAGTTAAAGAATTAGATTTGATATAATTATGAGGGCAAATACGACCGCTAGAGAAAATTACCAGTTTCAAAAAATTGTAGCTTTTGTTGGCGTAACCCTATTCGTCATCAAAGTAGGGGCTTGGTATTTGACCAATTCCGTAGCGATTTTAACCGACGCCTTGGAAAGCGTTATCAATGTAATCAGCGGTTTTGTAGGTCTCTATAGTCTGTATTTATCCGCCTTGCCCCGAGATAAAAACCACCCCTACGGTCATGGAAAAGTGGAGTTTCTCTCCGCTTCCGTAGAAGGAGCCCTGATCGTATTAGCGGGATTTATCATCATTTACGAAGCGATCCGCAACCTGAAGTCCCCACAGCCGATTTCGCAATTGGATTACGGGATTTTACTGGTGGGAATCACCGCGGTAGTCAACTATGTTTTGGGTTGGTATGCCGTTAAAAAAGGAAAGAAAAACAAATCCTTGGCCCTGGTTGCTAGCGGGCGACACCTGCAGTCCGATACCTATTCCACCATCGGGATTATAATCGGATTGGTGCTGATGTACCTGACCGATTACTTCTGGTTGGACAGCGCTGTGGCCTTTGTCTTTGCCCTAATCATCATTATTACCGGTTATAAGATAGTGCGCGGAGCGATTTCGGGTATCATGGATGAAACCGATGAGGAATTGCTCAAGTCGGTGGTGCAGAACCTGCAGGAAATACGCCGCGACAATTGGATTGATTTACACAATATGCGCATCATCAAATACGGTAGTGTATTGCATTTTGATTGCCACATGACCATTCCGTGGTATTTTAATATAGTCGAAGGACATGAGGAGGTCGAATTATTGCAGGCCGAGGTTTGTAAAAGCTTTGGCGACGAGGTGGAGCTCTTTGTTCACATGGATGATTGCAAGTCGTTTTCGTGTAAAATATGCAGCAAAACCGATTGTGCCGTGCGCCAATTTCCCTTTGAAAAACAAATCGAGTGGACCCGAGAAAACATCTCTTCCAACAAGCGACATACCCTGGATACCGATACGACTACTGGTCGAGAATAAACCGCTTTTGCTCCCGGTCAAAGCGAATACTGGGGTCGTCGAACAAATCTTGGAGTTCGGAACCTTGAATTAGGGCTGCTGTGGTGTTGTGTATGAGTCCCTGCGGACGCATCAGCAACAATTCGTCGCTCAGTTGCAAGGCCAAATCCATGTCGTGCGTAGAAAAGAGTATGCATTTGTGCTGGGTACGACACAGTTTTTTCAACAGCCGAAACAAGGATATTTTGTGGTATAAGTCCAAATGAGTAGACGGCTCGTCCAGGATAATCAAAGGCGTGTCTTGTGCTATGGCACGGGCAATCAGGGTTTTTTGAAGCTGGCCATCGCTGATTTGCCCCACTTTTTTATCTCGCAAATCACGGGTTTCCGTAACGCTTAAGGCCGTTTCAATTTTTTCTTTGTCCAAAGCCGTTAAAGCGCCCATCCAATCGGTATAGGGAATTCTGCCCAAGGCGACTAATTCATATACGGTTAACTGATTGTTGGGGATTTTCTCCGTTAAGACCACGCTGATTTGTGCGGCTAAATCGCTGCGACTATAACTGCTCAGCAGTTTGTTGTTGAGGTGAATACTGCCATCCAAGGGCGGTTGCACACCCGAAAGGGTTCGCAACAGCGTCGATTTGCCGATGCCGTTTAGCCCGAGTAAGGAAATGAGCTTGTTGGGGTACAATTGAAAGTTAATCGCCGAAGCAACGGTGTGGGTATTCGCCTTTTGAGCATAGCCTACAGCGAGGTTTTTCACTTCTAAAAGAGGAGGTAAGTCAGCCATAATATCGAGTTCTCCACAAATATAGAAACAAAAATCTAATCGCGCGGTTACATTTTCTTCATAACCCAGTAGAATCCAAGGGAGGCAACCACAATTAAGCTGCCCGTCGCTATCCACAGCACATCAAATCCGTACTTTTCTGCAATCGTTGTTCCGAACAAAGGCGAGAACACGTGTGCCGCGGAAAAGGCTAGGGCGTTGATTGCCATATACGAGCCGCGATTGGCCGCTGTCGATCGGTTGACACCCACGGTAGAGGAAAAGGGCAATACCATAATCTCCGATACGCAAAGCAAAAACATCGCGAAATACAAGATGGGTAAGCCTCCTGGTAACAATAGGGCCAAGAAGGAAATACCGCATATAGCCGTTCCGATAATGATGTTCTGACGCAGGGAGAATTTCTTTTCCGCAACGTGAACGATAATCATTTCAAAGCCAAAAACGATCACACCACTAAAGGCTATTAACAACCCAATGCTGGTTTCACTGAGCAAGTGACTCACCTTGTAAAAAAGCGGTAGGGAACTAAACAACTGGTAGAAGCAGGTGGCGTATATGGTGAGGAAAATACTGAAAATCACGTATTTCTTGTCGAAATAAGCCGATTTTACAGGGCTGTCCGTCACTTGTTGTGCCTGCTGTTGCAGGGCCAAATCATTGCCTTTGCGGCCTCTAAAAAAGAAAAAGAAAACCAATCCCGCCAAAAACACCATAACGGCGTTGGTGTAAAACAAAATGTTATAGGAGTATGCCGCTAGAAAACCACCCATGGCCGGACCTATGGAAAACCCGAGGTTTAAAGCCATGCGGTTTAGGGAAAAGGCACGAGTTAAGTTTTGTGGTTTGGCGTAATAGGATACCGAAGCGCTGTTGGCCGGTCTAAAAACTTCGGTGATAAAGCTCAGTCCGATAACGGCAAAGCACAGCGATTCAAAATCTCTAAAATACGGCAGCAGTATAAAAACGGGAACCGATAAAAACAAACTGATGTTTTGAGTGGTATAATGACCGAGTTTATCCGTCATCCATCCGCCCACCAGAGAACCCAATATGGCTCCTACACCAAAACAGCTCAGGGCTAAGCCCACCTGCCGCAAGTCAAATCCCAATTCGGTACTCATATACACGCCGAGAAAGGGAATAACCATGGCTCCACTTCGGTTGATCAACATCACTAGGGCCAAAATCCAAGTAGCTTTAGATAAGCCTCTATAGGAGTCGAGATAAGATTGCCAAATACGGTTCATGGGAAGGGGATTTTTAAAGGGTTATGCCTTGTTTTTTAAGGCTGCAAAATTACTTTATTTTATAGGGATAAGCCGATGGATTTCTTTAATGTTTTCTTAAAGTAATACTAAAGTTATAAAGTACTGTTTTATAGGTGAAACTTTTTTAAATCCCCGCGCTAGCAATTGATATAAGCCAATGAAAATTGCTGGATTGATGTGATTAGCTGCGATAATCTGATTATATTTGCTTACTGAATCATTCTATAAAAAATATAAATGAAACCAAACACACAACAATTAATTGATTTAACTACACAAGTAAGAAGAGATATTCTTCGCATGGTACACGCTGTGAATTCGGGGCACCCTGGAGGCTCTTTGGGCTGTGCGGAGTTTTTCGTAGCGCTTTACCAAGAGGTTATGGAACGCAAGGAAACCTTTGAGATGAACGGAACGGACGAGGATATTTTCTTTCTTTCCAACGGGCATATATCGCCGGTTTTCTATAGTGTTTTGGCGCGAAGCGGCTATTTTCCAGTGAGTGAATTAGCGTCTTTTAGAAAAATTAATACCCGTTTGCAAGGACATCCCACTACACATGATCACTTACCGGGCATCCGTATGGCTTCCGGATCATTGGGTCAAGGACTCTCTGTGGCCTTAGGTGCAGCACAAGCAAAAAAATTAAACGGGGATTCCCGTCTGGTTTACGTGCTTTTGGGAGATGGAGAATTGCAGGAAGGTCAGAATTGGGAGGCGTTGATGTATGCCGCTGCCAAGAAAGTAGACAACGTGATTGCGACGGTCGACTTAAACGGTAAGCAGATTGACGGTTCTACCGATGAGGTTTTGCACATGGGATCGATTCGCGCGAAATTCGAAGCTTTTGGATGGGATGTGTTGGAGATTGAAAAAGGAAACGATATTCAGGCGGTAATCGAGGGATTGAGACTGGCGCAATCGCGTACAGCTAACGGGAAACCAGTAGCTATATTGTTGCATACCGAAATGGGCAATGGCGTGGACTTTATGATGAATACCCATGCTTGGCATGGAAAGGCGCCTAACGATGCACAATTGGAAGCTGCCTTAAGTCAAAATCCAGAAACGCTAGGAGACTATTAATCCCACTTTTAAATCGAAGAAGACAACATGAAAAAATATACAAATACAGGAAGTAAGGATACGCGTTCAGGTTTTGGAGCGGGTCTGACAGAACTGGGACAAAAGAATGAAAATGTAGTAGCGCTGTGTGCGGATTTAATCGGTTCGTTAAAAATGGACGATTTTAAAAAAAATCATCCCGAGCGTTTCTTTCAAATCGGAATTGCCGAGGCCAATATGATCGGTATCGCGGCAGGACTAACCATAGGCGGGAAAATTCCGTTTACCGGAACCTTTGCCAACTTTTCAACGGGTCGGGTTTACGATCAAATTAGACAGTCGGTAGCCTATTCGGAAAAAAACGTGAAAATCTGTGCTTCTCACGCGGGATTAACCCTGGGAGAGGACGGAGCGACACACCAGATTTTAGAAGATATCGGATTGATGAAGATGTTGCCCGGAATGACGGTAATCAATACCTGCGATTACAATCAAACCAAAGCAGCTACCTTGGCTATAGCCGAGTATGAAGGACCGGTATACTTGAGATTTGGCCGTCCGGTGGTGCCTAACTTTACGGCCGAAGACCAGCAGTTCGAAATCGGTAAGGCCGTGGTTTTAACCGAAGGTACAGACGTGACCATCTTGGCCACAGGTCATTTGGTATGGGAGGCTTTGGAAGCCGCCAACATCTTGGAGCAAAAGGGTATTTCTGCCGAAGTGATCAATATACACACGATTAAACCCTTGGACGAAGAGGCGATTTTAAAATCGATTCGCAAAACCGGCTGTGTGGTAACGGCAGAGGAGCACAACTTCTTAGGAGGTTTGGGCGAAAGCGTTGCCCGTGTATTGAGCCTTAATCATCCAGCAGCACAAGAATTTGTTGCGGTAAGCGATACTTTTGGCGAATCGGGTACACCGGAACAATTGATGGATAAATACGGATTGAATTCCAGCGTTATCGTGGAGAAAACCGAAAAGGTTATTAAGCGAAAATAAGTTTTTCAAAACCTATTGCAAATTATAAACCGCGATTTAGCCCAGCTAAATAGCGGTTTTTTTGTGTAGTCCGCTGTGGTATTCTGGGGAAAGTGGTAGAGTTGGCGTTCGCGTGTGTCGGGGTGGGTACAACAAAAAAACCGCATTTCTACGGATGTAAAAATGCGGTTTTAACGCTTTTTTTAGCGCTATATATTTAGAATGTCTTAATGACAGCTGTTGTCTAAGTGTTTTTTAACGCTTCCGCCGGGACAAAAGGGGATGGCACTAAACTCATAGAGTTTTTTTACGGTTACGCCGTTTTCTATAACTTCGTAAGTAATCTCGTCACGAGTTAAAAATCCATCGGCATCATCATCAACATCCATAAAGTTTGGAACGCCATCGCCGTCGGTATCGTCGTCAAAGTAGTCGCCGTTTCCGTTGAGGTCTTCATATATAGAAGGAATACCATCTCTGTCGTGGTCTCTGCTTAACTTGCTGATTAAGGTGATGTCAAAAATAGCACACTCGTATGATTTGCCTAAATTGGCTCCGGCAAAATAACCCAATCCAGAAGGTAGGAAGGCGATAATTCTTCCCGCGTTTTCGTAGTTAAAAGTACCGTCGGGATTTTGAGAGATTTGGCTCGCCGCTTTCATCAAAGTAGTGGCTTGTCTGTAGCCCGAAATCATTTCAGGAGCTACCCCAGGCATAAGTCCGTTGGGAACTGTTGGGTAAGTAGACCACATACCGGTTCTGTTTTGGTCAAAGACCTTGTTTTTTAGATTGTATGCCTTATATGCGGTATAAGTGGAATCTATAGTGATTGCTTTTTCGCCACCACCTTCGTTGATGACTAAATAGTATAAGGTGTACTCGACATCGTCTATCAATTTGGCGTATTTAAACGTAGTGTTGTTTACGAGTACGGGTTTCCATTCGTCGTTTTTTAACTTGATGGACTTGAGTTCATATTGCTGTTGATCCCAAATGGAAACTTGAGTGTTTTTATCGGTAATAGAGTCCAAAGTAATCTCTTCACCTGCTACTTTGATGTAGTTGTTTTTGAGGTACTCTTCAATTTTTATCTTGTCTTCGAGATATACTTCTCCACGGTCTCTAATTGGTACCGTTACGACATCGTCATCACTTTTTTTACAGTTTGCGGCAGAAATCGCTAGGGCAATAAATATAAAAAGTTTGAAAAATCTGTTCATTTGAAATTATTTAGTGCCGCAAGATACAATTTTCCTTTATTTTTGTAAGGTTAATAAATGAATTTTATTTGAGAAGATGAGAATTGATAAGTATTTGTGGAGCGTTCGTTATTACAAAACCCGAAGCATTGCAACAGAGGCATGTAAGAAGGGACATATAAGCGTAAACGGCCAGGTGGCTAAGGCTTCTAGAGAGGTTTTTGCCACGGATCAGATCGCGTTGCGCAAAGATCAAATCGTTTATAAAATGACGGTATTAGACATTCCCTTAAACCGTTTGGGGGCGAAATTGGTCGATATGTACCGCAAGGATACGACACCGCCGGAAGCGTTTGAACACTTGGAACTCTTAAAATTGTCTAAAGAACACTATCGCGCACACGGTACGGGTAGACCGACAAAAAAAGACCGCAGGGATATAGATGGATATGTAAGCACCGATACGACCGATGAAGAAACTGTTGAATAAGGAATTTTGGTCCGAGCAATACCAGGCGGATAACACCAATTGGAATGCCGGAGCCATTACCACTCCGCTCAAGGAGTATTTTGACGGTATCGCCGACAAACAAACGAAAATACTGATACCCGGAGTTGGACACGGGCACGAACTGCTGTATCTTTATCGCAGTGGTTTTACCGATGTTACCGCTATCGATATCGCCGAAGAGGCCTTGCAGAAAATCGCAGCGGCAGAACCGCTCTTTCCGAAGGAACGACTGATACAGGCAGATTTTTTTCAGCATAGCGATACCTACGATTTAATTGTCGAACAAACGTTTTTTTGTGCGCTAGAGCCGGATTTGCGCTTGAACTACGTCCGGAAAATGGACGAGCTGTTGCGGAAAAACGGCAAGCTGGTCGGACTGTTGTTTGATTTTTGCTTTCCGAGCGAAGGCCCTCCTTTTGGCGGTTCCTTGGAAACCTATCAGGAACTCTTTTCGAGCGTGCTGAAGATCAGTAAAATGGAACGGGCCTACAATTCGATAAAACCCAGAGCAGGACGAGAATTATTTATTGTAATAGAAAAGAAAGATGACTAAGAATATTATTTTAAGCAAAGAGGAAATTCAACACAAATGCAAGCGAATAGCCTATCAGATTTATGAAACCTTTGTCGAGGAAGACGAAATCGTCTTGGCGGGTATCGCGAAAAACGGCTTTGTGTTTGCGCAAAAAATTGCCGCCCAATTGGCGGAGATAGCCGATTTTAAAGTCGTGCTCTGCGAGGTGCACATCGACAAGCAAAACCCGCTATTGCCCATCACGACGTCTATAGCGGCCGAGCAATATCAACACAAAAGCGTGGTGCTGATCGACGATGTACTCAATTCGGGGACCACTTTGATATACGGGGTCAAACACTTTTTGGAAGTGCCGTTGAAAAAGTTTAAAACCGCGGTTTTAGTCGATAGAAATCACAAGAAATATCCGGTTAAGGCCGATTTCAAAGGACTGTCTTTATCGACCTCGCTGTTGGAACACATCCAAGTGGTCTTTGAGGGAGAAGAGGAGTATGCCTATTTATGTTAGTAATGATTGAATTTCTGCCGCAATCGTGGCGACGTCTTTTTGATCGACGGAAACCACCTGTTGGGCATGATGATAATAATAACTGCGTTCGAAGAGCTGTTTGGCAATAAAAGATTCCAACGGCTCTTCGCTGTTTTTGGCGAGCACTGGGCGAGTTTCGACCGCGTTTTCAAGGCGATGGAGCAAGGTGGGGATTGAGGCCTTTAAATAGACGGAAAACACCTGCTTGTCGGCCAGTAATAAGTGGTTGTTGGCATAGCAAGGCGTGCCTCCACCCAAACTGAGTACAAAGGATTCGGGCTGTTGGAGTAGGCGCTGAAAAAGGGCCTGTTCTTTTTTTCTAAAAAAAATCTCGCCGCGCTCCAAAAACAATTGAGAAATGCTCGATTGACATTCTTGTTCGATTAATTGGTCTAAGTCGTAAACCGGAAGCTGCAGCAGTTTTCCTAGGGCTTTGGCGGTTGTGGACTTTCCTGAACCCATATAGCCTAGAAGAATGATTTTTTTCATAAAAATAAATAGTTGTTAGATAAGAAGTTAGGGAAAAAGACTTGTGAAAAAGCAAATTTAAGATAATTATCCCTTGTATTTTAAAATAATCATTCTATATTTGCACCCGCATTCAGGGAATGAATTTGCAGACTCGATAGCTCAGTTGGTAGAGCACAACACTTTTAATGTTGGGGTCCTGGGTTCGAGCCCCAGTCGGGTCACTAAGACCTTTTATTCATTCCTTGTTTACGACTCGATAGCTCAGTTGGTAGAGCACAACACTTTTAATGTTGGGGTCCTGGGTTCGAGCCCCAGTCGGGTCACTAAGCCAATAAAAAACACGTTTTTTTATTTCGGCCACGTGGAGAAATTGGTAGACTCGCCATCTTGAGGGGGTGGTGTCGCAAGACGTGTCAGTTCGAATCTGATCGTGGTCACTTTTAGTTTAAAAGTGCTTGAAAAAAAGAAACAAAATCATTAGTACTTTGTTTTCTGATTTTTTTACAAATATAATATTTATAATGACTCGATAGCTCAGTTGGTAGAGCACAACACTTTTAATGTTGGGGTCCTGGGTTCGAGCCCCAGTCGGGTCACAAATAGCGCAGAATCAGCTCTGTGCTTTTTTTTTAATCGCGTATTGAGAGAATAAAAATCAAGCTGAAAAACACATTACGACTCGATAGCTCAGTTGGTAGAGCACAACACTTTTAATGTTGGGGTCCTGGGTTCGAGCCCCAGTCGGGTCACCAAAGAAAAGCTTCACAGAAATGTGAGGCTTTTTTTATGCCTTGTTTTCCCTACCATTGCCCCACGACTGTAGTGCGATTCTTAAAAATGTTGATTTGTTGATTTGCGGATTCGATGATTTGCGGATTCGATGATTTGCAGATTCGATGATTTGCAGATTCGATGATTCGCCAGTTTTCGGAAAGTAGATCGACTTTTCAAGGATCAATCCTAAATGTTGTGTTTATGCAAAAATAGTGACCAATCTATACAAGAAGAATTGGATCAATCCTAAATGTTGTGTTTATGCAAAAATAGTGACTAATCTGCCGCTGCTGCGAGCGTCACGCTGGTATCCAAAAACTCTAATCTTCTAGATCATTTCAGTCAGTGTGGTTGCTGTTTTTATAAACAAATCAGGGCAAAGTATAGTGCGCACCAGCAAGATGCTGGCGCGAGCGGAATCACGCTGGTGTCCAAGAACGCCCGTTATTGTCGCTATCTAAATTACAATTAAGCAATATGTATTACGGGTTTCCACATGAAAATGTAATTATTATGTTTTATATCTGTATGTATTAACATGGGATTTTTAAAATAGTACATGGTTTACTAGTAGTTATTTAAAAAAATCTCTTTTAAAGATTATTGCCAACTGGCGTGTATTCACGTAGTGGTAAAACGATTTACGAAAGCAATAAAGTATAAAGGGCCACGGGAAAACCGGCTGATGGAAACGCTTGCAATTTCATAAACTCTAGTATGTGGCGTAATTCAAATATAATAATTTATAAAAAAACTAATTGTAACATGATTAAATTTATAATAACTTGGTTAGTCGTAAATTACGCCCTATTGTTAGTGGCATTTACTCTTACAGTGAGTGGAAAACCGGATATCGCAGGACTGTTTTACTACGCGAGTTTCATCAGTTTCCCATTATCTTTTATTGCATTGGCTTTGTTTTTTGTGAGAAAAGATAAGACAGTAGCTCAAACAGCTATAATCAGATAGACATGCTACAAAAAATGGTGTAAGCAGTTACCCTTGACTTGTATTAATACAAAACCAAGTCGTTTTTTTATAGTTAAAATTTTGCTTTATAAAGATGTCTTTTTGTTACATAGCAATTGGTCTAATGAATATTTGCCTGGACCTGTAATCAACAAGACCACGTAAATAAGCAGATATATAATTCCTATTTCTTTTTTGGCAAAGGGGGAGTCTCCATGGATATAGAATACCGCAATCAGCATGGTCGTAATCAACGGTATGGTGGCCAGTCGGGTTCCCAAACCAACAATCAGCAACACGGAGCAAATCACTTCTGCAAAAACGGCAAGACTAAGTGATATTTCTGCACTCAAGCCAAATACCGTAGCAAATTGCACCGAATCTCCCCCAATCAGCGCCAATTTCGGCAAACCATGTGTTAGCATTAAGGCACCAATGCCTACCCTAAGAATTAGGAATGCGGCGTTTATGCTACAATCATTGTAATCTGTACTAAATAGTTTTTTCATGTTTTTTTTCATTTATTGAAAGCTTTTACTTTGGATTCCTTGTGCCTGCATCAGGGATGGTAAGAAACTAATGCTGGTGGCTGGATGGAATAAAGGCAGCGATTGACCGTTTGTGGGTATGGATTCCCAAGTTGGTCGTGGCGCGCTGCTGTCCTTTCGTCTTATCCGGCAGTTCAACTGGGGAAACTTTTGGTATAACTGATCTTTTTTTTGAGAAACATCATGCGTTTTTTTGTTCCTAATACCGTTAAGCGGTCTATAAAATGCTCATATTTCCAGAATTTCCCCCAATTACTTCGGTATAGCAAACTCGAGTTGCGCTGCTTTTCGCTTGCTAATTACAGTGCGTAATGTATTGTTTTTTTGTGAGATTTCTAAATAATATTGTCGTATGCGGATTTTGTTATCAGCGATGCAATTTTTCCATTTGAATCAAGCGTTTTACTGCGGGAGACAGTCCCGCGGAAACAGCAATACTGTGGCTTTTCGGTTAAGCGATTTTAGTTGCTTTTTTAATGCGAAAAGCGAGTTGTTTGACGTCAACTGGCGAATCAACAAATCAGCAAATCAACGCACGGACGAATCAATAAATTAACCCATAGACGAATATACATAAGAGGTAAGTGTACTTTAAATTGCAGTGACTTCGATATACCTGCTTTTTAATACTAAAATCGAGTTGTTTTACGTCAACTGGCGAATCAACAAATCAGCAAATCAACGCACGGACGAATCAATAAATTAACCCATAGACGAATATACATAAGAGGTAAGTGTACTTTAAATCGCAGTGACTTCGATATACCTGCTTTTTTAATGCAAAAATCGAGTTGTTTTACGTCAACTGGCAAATCAACAAATCCGCGAATCAACAAATCCGCGCATAGACGAATCCGCGTAAGGGCGAATCATCAAATCATCGAATCCGCAAATCCGCAAATCCGCGTAAGGGCGAATCAACAAATCAGTGCATAGATGCAGTCAATAATTTAACTTAATGTGATAATTTCATAGGAACTAATAGTTAAATTGCACTATATTTACTACAACTATAACAAAATACAAAACACGAAATTATGAATAAAGCAGCGGTATTTTTTGCGTTTTTTCTGCTGTTTTCGTTGGGAATTCCCACGAATACAGCGGCCTGTACCCGTGTGGTGTATAAAGGGCCAAACGGCACGGTAATCACAGCGCGTTCAATGGACTGGAAAGACGATATTCAGGCCAATTTGTGGGTGTTTCCCCGCGGTATGCAGCGCCATGGTGAAGTGGGCCCCAATTCCGTTACTTGGCAATCCAAATACGGCAGTGTAGTCAGTACGGCTTGGGATATCGCCACAGCCGACGGTATGAACGAAAAGGGACTGGTAGCGAATATCTTGTGGCTGGTAGAGTCGGAATACCCGAAATTTGATGCTAAGGGCAACAAAAAGGGCATTTCCATTTCTGCTTGGGCGCAATATGTACTCGACAATTTTGCGACGGTACAGGAAGCGGTTGCTCAGCTGGAAAAAGAACCCTTTGTAGTGGTGAGCGATTATATACCAGGTACTAAAAAGTTTACAACCCTACATCTATCGATATCCGATGCACAAGGGGACAATGCTATTTTTGAATACATCAACGGCAAATTGATGATTCATCACGATGCCTCCTATGCGGTAATGACCAATTCTCCGGTATTCAACGAGCAATTGGCATTGAATAGCTATTGGAAGGGAATTCCCGGAACGATTATGTTACCCGGTACCAACAGGGCTGCCGATCGCTTTGTTCGCGCCTCGTATTACATCAATGCCATACCTCAAACCGATAATGTGCGCAATGCCATAGCCTCTGTTTTTAGCGTGATTCGAAATTGCTCGGTGCCCTTTGGAATTTCTTCGGAACAAGAGCCCAATATTTCGTCTACCCGCTGGCGTTCGGTATCCGATCAAAAGAATTTGGTCTATTACTTCGAAACCGTTTTAACGCCCAATACCTTTTGGGTGGATTTAAAGGATTTCGACTTAAGTGCTCAGGGCAAAACCATGATGTTGAGCTTGGACGATTACAAAACCTATAACGGAAAGACCAACAAGGATTTTAAAGTGGCGACCCCCTTTAAGTTTTTGGGTATTTAACCGTAGCGATATACCCGTCGACGCTATGGCGATCGACGGTTGTTAAACAATTTAAAAAGGATTCCATCGCGAATCCTTTTTTTGTTGCGCATTTTGAAAGGGGAGGGTTTGGCGCTTTTTTACGAGATCGACAAAGCGTAAAAAAGGTAAATATGAGTGAGGGCGAGGAGTAGACACAGCGGACTAAAAAACGCCGTATCCATACGCGCAAAAGGTGAGGTTTTAAACTTTTTGCCAAAGCCGACATAACGGAAATCACCCATACTGCGAATGGCAAACACCAAAGCGATAGCCAATAAGGCATAGCGGAGAACTGTGGTAGAAAGTCCCCATGAGGCCATACCGACTACGGCTAAGTTTAACCACGCAAAGCCAAATAGACCCAGGGCTACGATTAGGGTAGACTGCTTACTCGGTTCAAAGAGGCGTTGGCCTTCTCTGTCTGTGGGAACAGCTACATTCATACCGCGCTGACCGCCGAACACCCAATACAGGTGAAAGCCTCCCAATATCGAAAAAATCAAGGCATTCGCCATTACTATGAACATGCTTATAAGGTGTTTTGGTACATTAAATGTAGTGATTTTGGGGTATATACCCTAATTTTAGGTTCACCAATTGTTGGAGCAGCTGTTGGTTTATACCGTGGAATGCTTTGCGCCGCAGCACGTGACCCCGCTTTATTCGAGTGCTCGAGCGAAGTCGATATACGCTCGAGTGCTTTGTGCTATTATTTCGGGCGAAGGTTGGTGTTCGACGTCATACCAGGTGAAAATAGCGGTGAGTTGCGCATCAATGTATTGGGCGGTCATCTGAAAGGGCAGGCACAATTGCGCTAGGGTTCCGCCGTGTAAACCGCCTTCTCGGTACTCGTCTTCTGCAGCACCGACAGAAATGGCCAGCGCTATTTTTTTGCCCTTCATCTTGTTTCCTTTTGCGCCATAGGCCCAGCCGTGCAACAAGACTTCGTCTAGCCATTGTTTTAACAGCGGCGGGCAATTGAACCAGTATAACGGATATTGAAAGACGATCAGCTCATGGGCTTCGACGAGCTGCTGCTCGCGGGCGACATCGATTTGGCTGTCCGGGTATGAGTGATGCAAATCGTGTACGGTAAATAGATCGGGATATCGGAGCAGTTCTTCTTTCCAGCTGCGGTTGATTTGCGAGGATGCCATTTGCGGGTGGGTGATGATAATCAGTTTCTTCATGGTGGTTTTTATAAGTGTTATACACAAAGTTAAACCGCTATAAACCGCTGTGCAATAAGGGATAAAGTTCTATCTAAGTGATGATTTTAGCACGGTGGAATTTTAGTTGAACGACTCGATAAAAATCGCTTTGTTTTGATTTTTTTGTATTTTTAAGCAAACGATAAGCTTATGTATCAGCGAAAAATACCCTTGGACCTTGACTGTGGAACGGGAATTGCCTTGGAGGTAATTCTGTCCAAGTGGAAGCATTGTATATTGCAAGAAATCGATCGAGGGGTGCGGCGTCCTAAGGATTTGACAGCGGCGATTCCCGGTATTACCAAAAGGGTGTTGCACGAGCAATTGCATCAACTGGAATTTTACGGTATCGTAGACAAGGTGATTTATCCGATAATACCCCCGCGGGTGGAATACAGCCTTACGCCTTTGGGCAAAACGGCCTTGCCTATAGTTCAGGCTGTCAATCAATGGGGGTTGGGTTTTGCGCCCAACTTAAAATCGCTGCGCGACCGCCAATTAGAGGAATAAAAAAAACTCCCGGAGGAGTTTTTAGCTTTTTATTGGTTGGAGGCTTTCTTCAGAGCAGATCCTCCAGGGAGGTTCATCTTGTCTGTGATAGCCGATATTTCGTGTAGACTGAAGTTACCCGTCAACATCAAGATGATGGTTTCGGTTTGTCCAGAGCCGTCGGAGAACATCAACAGCTGTTTGATACTTGCTGCCGTGGCACCCGGATTGACGTAAATCTTTACCTTGGCACCTTGGTCGGTAATCGTCATCAGGTTTTCAAAGGATTTGCCACTGACGAAATTGTCCGTAGCCGTTTTCATATCGCTGCTTAAAGCGGCGTTCTTCGTCGAATACACCTTGAGGGTCTCCAGTTTTTTAATCAAATTCAAATACGCTTGATTCTCTTTGTTGGAGGTATCCATCTTTACGTTGGACATCATTTCAAACATCTTTTTATTCACACTGATCGTGCTTACCTTATCTTGATCTTCAAATTTGCTAAACTCCGTTTGCGCCATGGCAGAGAAGCTGCATAAAAAGAAACTCAAAATTCCGATGGCATTTTTGTAATTAGTTTTCATAGTCGTTGTTTTTAATTGAATCCAATCCTTTGTTTACTTGAGTCGATAACAATTGCAAGGCTTTTTCGGTTTCCACTGCCGTTTCTGACTCCACGTTAACGGGAGTGATGTGCTCGTCGATAACAGCCTCCTCTTTGTTGTTGATAACGAGGTATAGCAGGCCGGTGACCAAAATCAGCAACAGGGCAATGCCCGAGGCGATTAAGCGTTTTTTTGATGATCCGTCTGGTGTTGTTGCGCTCAAAATCCGTTTTTTTAGTTTTTCGTTTCCTTGGGGAATATCCCGCATTATTAGTTTATATGCAAATTCTTTGCCATAAAAAAATGCTTCTCGAAAATTGAAAAGCATTTTTTTATAATAAAGGGAAGCTTATTAGTTTTTGTAAAAGCCATTTGTGGCAATTCCACCTTGGAAATTTCCTACTTTTTTACCTTTTAAATCGTATACGACCACAGCGCTTTTCGATTTGAAATCCAAGGCATCGGCTGTAAATACGCGGCCGTCAATCACGTCAAAACCGTAGAGCAATCCATATCCCGTACCCTTAACCGTAAATAACGGTGTGTAGTTTACTGTGGTGTCTAAGGGTTTCCAATGGTGTATGTCGTTATTGGCTACATAGTAAAGTTCGTTGCGATCCACGCGTAGTTTTTGTCCGTTTTTCACCTTAGTAGAAGTGAAGGTAATCATCACCTGATCGTTTTCCGTATTGATCTTGTAAAAATTGGTACGGGTATCGATGCTGCTTATCGCATATACAAAGCCCGTATTGGCAACGATGTCTTGTAAGGCGTCGGCTACTTTAATCGTCGAAGCGATTTCGTCTGTACCCGTATTGATTATCACGATCTCATTTCCCATTCCATAAGCGGATTTTTGAACGTATATCTTGTTGCTTTCCGCAACTACACGCTCTACCGGTCCGTTTATTTTAATCTCTTTTATAAATTCAAAATTCGTTGTGTTGTATACGGTTACCGATTGGCTAGCCGCATTGGTTACATAGGCCTTTCCAGCGGCGAAAGCCACATAGCGCGGTTGGTTGATGTTTTCTGTCAAAGTCGCGATCGGTTCAAACGAGTAGCGATTTACCACTTCAACCTTGTTGGAGTTGTTGACTACGATATAAGCCTGATCGTTTAAGAACCCCATACTCTGAGCAACATCGCCTAGTACGGTTTCGTCTTTGGTGTAAATGTTTTGTTTGAATTCGGAGAGGCTCGGACTTACCAAATCAATATTGGCATTTGACAAACCGAAGTTACCTTCATTTAACATCAGGATGGTATTGCTGTAATTGTCCTTAATAGGCTCCTCAACAAACGAATCATCCGATTTGCTACACGAAATAAAAAGGGTAACAGACAAGGCTAAAAGAATTATTTTTTTCATTTTAAAAATGGGTTTTGTTTTTAATCAATAGGGGTCACTAATAACGTACTTTATTTTAACAAAATATAAACATTATTTTGTTTTTTCAAAATTATACTGAATTATTAAAATAACAAGTTTTCTGCGCTTTTTTTTACCGATAATCATCAAATTAGTTTTTTTATTTTCAAAAGCAGCCCTTTTATGGGGCTTTTCCGATTTGAAAAACCGTTTTGAATGGTGTCGAGCTGTTTTTGAAACGGCTATTTGCAGTGTGCTTTTAGCAAATTAAAGCTACATTTGTAAAAATATAGCGCCATGAAAAAACTATTTGCAGGTATTTGCGTGTTGTTTTTGTTGCTGACAATCGGTTGCAAACGCCAAGGGGAAACCAAAACAGCTGCTGTCGTGGGTAACTCCATTGAGTATGCCGACGGATTTGAATTGTATGAATACGAGAATTTTACCCTTTTGAAGGTGACCAGACCTTGGCCGGGAGCGACCAAAGATTTGGTATATGTACTGCGCAGAGGCACGGCTGCACTGCCGGATTCCCTTTCGAAATACCCCGCGATATCCGTACCGATTCAATCGGTATTAGTCACTTCGACCACGCATTTGCCCGCCTTGGAAATTTTAGATGAAGTCGCTGCTCTAAAGGGCTTTCCCGGCTTGGACTATATCTCATCTGAAGTTGTTCGCAAACGGATCGATGCCGGTGGCATTCGCGAAATAGGTCAAAACGAGTCGCTCAATACCGAGATTGTACTCGAAATGCAACCCGATGCGCTGGTCGCTTTCGGCATGGATGAAAACAATGCGGTTTTAAATACCTTAGAGCAGTCGGGAATCTCCGTGGTTTACAACGGGGATTGGGCGGAGCAAACCCCGCTGGGAAAAGCGGAGTGGATCAAGTTTTTCGGCGCCTTATTTGACAAATCGGACAGGGCTACAACCACCTTTAAAACCATAGAAAAAGATTATTTGGACGCCTTGGCTGCAGTGGGTAATATCGACCAGAAACCCGATGTACTCAGCGGAGCCATGTATCAGGATGTGTGGTATTTGCCACAGGGACAAAGCTGGGCCGCTGTCTTCTTTAAAGATGCCCAAGCCAATTATCTGTGGAAGGCGAGCGAAGGCACGGGCAGTTTAGCCCTGTCTTTTGAAGCGGTTTTTGATCGCGCCCAAAGTGCGGCACTGTGGATCAATCCCGCCCAATACGAGTCGCTGGATCAATTGAAAAAAGCCAATCCCCACTATGCCAATTTCGAGGCCTTTAAAAACAAACAGGTGTATTCCTTTGCCGGAAAAAAAGGGCGTACCGGAGGGGTATTGTTTTACGAACTCGGACCCACGCGTCCGGATTTGGTGTTGAAAGACCTGATTTCCATCATACATCCCCATGTGTTTCCCGATTACCAACGCAGCTTTTACGAAAGACTTAAATAAGGCCATGCTCAAAAAAACTGTGTCGTCGACGTCTTTTTACATCTGGGGATTAGTGCCCGTTTTGCTGCTGGTGTTTATCGCTAATATCAGTATGGGGGCGATTCAAATTCCCTTTAAACAAGTCGTTTTGCTGTTGTTGGGCGAGGAGGTCGACAAGGAGAGTTGGAAGTACATCGTATTAAATTACCGCTTGCCCAAGGCGATCATCGCCGTTTTGGTCGGTGTGGCCTTATCGGTGAGCGGCTTGCTGATGCAAACGCTCTTCCGCAATCCCATGGCGGATTCCTATGTATTGGGACTGAGTTCTGGTGCCAGCCTAGGAGTTGCTGTTGTCATTTTAGGCGCTTCATTTTTGCCGCTTTACTTTCAGCAGTTCTTTATATCTGCCGGTGGAATCGTTGCGGCATCGATATTGGGGAGTTTTTGTATCCTACTCGTGGTTTTGCTCGGTGCGCGTAAAGTGCAGGACTCGATGACGCTGCTGATTATCGGTTTGATGTTTGGCAGCTTTGCTAGCGCCGTCGTCGGGGTTCTGACCTATTTTAGCTCGGCAGAGCAGCTCAAGCGTTATACCTTTTGGGCTATGGGGAGCTTGGGGAACTTGGACTGGCAAGCGGTGGGGTTTTTTACCACCGCCGTTTTGGTCGGACTGGCTTTGAGTGTAAAATCGTTTAAGGCCTTGGACGCCTTGTTGCTCGGCGAGCGCTATGCCGCTAGTATGGGTATTTCGATTAAAAGTGCGCGGATGCTGATCATACTCGCTACGAGTATATTGTCTGGCGCTTCCACTGCTTTTGCAGGGCCCATTGCCTTTGTCGGCCTGGCTGTTCCTCATATTGCGCGACTGCTCTTTAAAACCAGCAGTCATAAATTGCTGTGTTTCGCCTCCATGCTCCTCGGTGCCATACTGTTGCTGATCTGCGATATGATTACGCAGTTTCCCGGCCAAGCCTTTGTATTGCCCATCAACGCCGTCACCTCCATACTCGGGGCTCCGGTGGTGATTTGGTTGCTGCTGCGAAAGGGTTAGGGGGATGCTGCTCTTTGCTGCTCCGTACATGGAAGTGGGAAAAGGAAGGGCGGCACACACTATGCGGTGGTGGTCCAGCGACTAAGCGGCCGATTCCAATCTGCAATCCACCAAATCCTCCGTTTAAAATTGTATGCAATAAATCGTAGTTTCCGCAGATTTCAATTATCTTTGCCGATTGTAAAAAGGCTATATGACATTCGATTTATTACATACCGATCCACAATCCAGAGCTAGGGCTGGAAAATTGACTACAGACCACGGGGTGATTGAAACCCCGATTTTTATGCCTGTGGGTACCGTTGCTACCGTAAAAGGGGTGCATCAACGCGAGTTGAAAAACGATATCAAACCCGATATTATTTTGGGAAATACCTATCATTTATACCTGCGCCCGCAAACGGCGATTTTAGAAAAAGCCGGTGGCTTGCATAAATTCATGAACTGGGACAGCAATATCCTTACCGATAGCGGCGGATTTCAGGTGTATTCCCTCTCTGCAAATCGAAAGATCAAAGAAGAAGGCGTTAAGTTTAAATCGCATATCGACGGATCCTATCACTTCTTCTCTCCGGAGAATGTGATGGAAATTCAACGCACCATCGGTGCGGATATCATCATGGCTTTTGACGAGTGTACGCCTTATCCTTGCGATTATCGCTATGCCAAGCGTTCGATGCACATGACACACCGTTGGTTGGACCGTTGTATCGCTCATTTGGATAAGGTTCCGGTAAAATACGGTTACGAACAAACCTTCTTTCCCATAGTTCAGGGAAGTACCTATAAAGATCTAAGAGCGCAATCGGCAGAGTATATCGCCAATGCCGGTGCTGCTGGAAATGCTATTGGCGGATTATCGGTAGGAGAACCGGCCGAGGAAATGTACGCGATGACGGAGATCGTTACCGATATATTACCCAAAGACAAACCGCGTTATTTGATGGGGGTGGGAACACCGATCAACATCTTGGAAAACATCGCATTGGGCATCGATATGTTCGACTGTGTTATGCCCACGCGTAACGCGAGAAACGGCATGTTGTTTACCGCAAACGGCATCATCAATATCAAAAACAAGAAGTGGGAAGACGATTTCTCTCCTATAGACGAAATGGGGCATACCTATGTGGATTTGGAGTATTCCAAAGCCTACTTACGCCATTTATTTGCTGCCAATGAATATTTGGGCAAGCAAATTGCGACGATTCACAACCTCGGTTTTTATATGTGGTTGGTTCGCGAAGCGCGACGACAAATACTCGCCGGTACCTTTGCGAGCTGGAAAGACAAAATGGTCAAACAATTAGGAACCAGATTGTAGTTTAAGACCGTACAATTTTATATATTTAGGCGTTGGAAATGGGGGCTTAAATCCCCACTGCTCAACGGCTAATCTAAGGGATAGGGCGGGGTTTTTAGACGTTTCGGCATCGGGTGCCTCGCCGTGTTTTTTAAAGCAGTAGTTTTGTTGCTCAAGGGGAAATTCCCGCAAAGGATTTGAACCGCAGCGATATACAACGCGATTATAAGAGATTTTTAAAAAAGACAAATAGTTTACCTATGAAAATAATCGATTGGTACATTTTAAAGCGGTATTTGGGAACGTTTACCGTGATGTTGCTGCTGTTTATTCCCATTGGAATTGTAGTAGATGTATCGGAAAAAATCAATCGAATATTGGAAAACAAGGTGCCACTGTCGAGTGTCTTGGCGTATTATTTGGATTTCACCATCTATTTCGCCAATATGCTGTTTCCGATTTTGCTGTTTTTGTCGGTGATTTGGTTTACTTCCAAGTTGGCCAACAACACCGAGGTCATTGCCATATTGAGTTCGGGTATTTCCTTCAACAGATTTTTAAGGCCTTATATCGTAGGAGCCACCTTGATTTCCCTCTTTGCCTTACTGATGGGATTGATCTTGGTACCCAAAGCGAGTATCGGATATAACGATTTTAAATACAAATATTTAAAGCGAAATTCCGAAGTGCGCGAAACCCAAAATGTGTATAAGCAAATCAGTCCCGACGAGTTTATCTACGTGAGTAATTTTAATTTTCAAAGCAAAACCGGTTTTAATTTTACCTTGGAAAAGTTTAAGGAAAACAAGCTGCTTTACAAGATTAAAGCCAGTAGAATTACCTGGAATCCCGAGCAAAAGAATTATACGCTTTCCTCTTATTACAAGCGTACGATAGGCGAAATGGGCGACCAATTGGAAAAGGCGGAAAAAAAAGACCTCAAACTCGATTTTGACATTGAGGATTTGACCCCAGCGGTCTATGCCGCCGAAACGATGACCTTGGGCGAATTGAACAAGTTTATCGAGCGCGAAACCATGAGGGGGTCGGCCAATATCAATTCGTATTTGGTGGTAAAGTACAAAAAGTATAGCGTGCCCGTTTCTACATTTATCTTGACTATTATCGCGGTTTCCGTGTCTTCAATGAAGCGAAGAGGAGGGATGGGAGTCAATCTAGCCGTGGGAATTTCACTGGCATTCACCTATATTTTCTTCGACAAAATTTTTGGTACCCTGGCGGAAGCCTCTACCATTCCACCGCTAATTGCCGTTTGGTTTTCCAATATCTCATTTGGAATATTGGCTATAGTTTTATTGAGAAATGCTAGGAGATAATATAAAGAGTTACCTCAATTTACATCTAATTGTTTTTATTTGGGGGTTTACAGCGGTTTTAGGACAATTGATATCCTTGGAAGCCTTGCCTTTGGTGTGGTATCGAATTGCCATAGCCGTGGCTTGTTTGTTGGTTTACTTCTTGATAACCAAGCGCAAATTAAGCGGTGATAAACGGAGTATAGCCTTGTTTTTATTGGCAGGAGTGGTTATAGCCGTGCATTGGTTGACCTTTTTTGGAGCGATAAAAGCTTCCAACGTATCGGTGACCTTGGCCTGTATATCCACCGGGGCCTTTTTTGCTTCGATTTTAGAGCCCATCTTCTACAAGAGAAAGGTCGTTTGGTACGAGGTGGTCTTCGGATTGATCGTAATCGCGGGTTTAACCATTATTTTTAGCGTGGAAGCCCAGTATGTTACCGGAATTGTATTGGGGCTGATATCCGCCTTTTTATCGGCGGTTTTCTCGATCATTAACGGAAAGTTTGCCCAGCGACACGAACCGGGTATCATCACCTTTTACGAACTGCTCGGCGGCCTGTTAATCCTGTCGCTGTACTTGGCGTTTTCCGGCGGTTTTGACGCGGCTTTTTTTACCGTAAAAAATGCCGATTGGCTGTGGCTGATTCTATTAGGATCCTTTTGTACGGCCTATGCTTTTTTGGCTTCGGTCAAAATCATGAAATTTTTAACGCCTTATACGGTCATGTTGACCATCAATTTAGAACCGGTTTACGGGATTCTACTCGCGGTTTTAATCTTTAAGGATAGCGAGAAAATGACCCCCGCATTTTATATCGGCGCTTTGTTGATTTTATCGACGGTGATTCTAAACGGAATTGTCAAGAATGCAAAAAAAACCAAAGTAATTAAAAATTAGTCTTTGCAATGAGGAGGAAAACTTTATCTTTGTCGCTTAAACTGAACTAAAAATTTTTCTCGAAGAATGGAATATTTAGATTTTGAACTGCCAATAAAAGAACTCGAAGAGCAACTGGATAAATGTAATTTAATTGGTGAAGAGTCTGACGTTGACGTATCAACTACTTGTAAGCAGATTGAGAAAAAACTGGAAGAAACCAAAAAGAATATCTATAAGAACTTAACGGCTTGGCAACGCGTCCAATTGTCCAGACATCCGAGTCGCCCGTATACGCTAGATTATATTCGCGCTTTATGTGGACCGACTTTTTTAGAGCTTTTCGGCGACAGAAATGTCAAAGACGACAAGGCGATGATCGGTGGTTTGGGTAAGATTGGCGACCAATCGTATATGTTTATCGGACAACAAAAGGGATTTAATACCAAAACCCGTCAATTCCGAAATTTCGGTATGGCCAACCCAGAAGGGTATCGCAAGGCCTTGCGCTTGATGCGTATGGCGGAGAAATTCAACATACCCGTAGTGACGCTGATCGATACGCCAGGGGCATACCCCGGTTTAGAAGCAGAAGAGCGCGGACAAGGAGAGGCTATCGCTAGAAATATCTTTGAAATGTTTCGATTACAAGTGCCTATCATCACCATTATTGTCGGTGAAGGTGCTTCTGGTGGCGCTTTGGGAATAGGCGTTGGAGACCGTGTTTTTATGTTGGAAAACACTTGGTATTCCGTTATTTCGCCAGAGTCCTGCTCCTCGATCCTATGGAGAAGCTGGGAGTTTAAAGAACAGGCAGCAGAAGCGTTGAAATTGACTTCTTTTGATATGAAAAAGAATAAGATGATCGACGATATCATACCAGAACCCCTTGGTGGTGCACATTATGATCGCGAAAAAACCTTCGAAACCGTTCAAAAATATATTGTAGAGACCTACGAGGAATTAAAAAAGTTATCAACAGAAAAATTAATTAATCAACGCATGGATAAATACGCCAACATGGGCGAATTTAAAGAGTAATTGATTAACAATCCTATTTTAAATCCGAAGCTCGCTTCGGATTTTTTTGTTGTAAACAATTCCCCCTTAGTTTTCAACCTACTTATGTGCATAATTTCAAAGGGTTCATAATTAAAAAAACCTTACTTTCGTAATATGGAACAAGTCAAAAATTTTACGCAGTCAAAACCAGTTAATAAAAATGTGATTTCCCTGGAAAAGGGAAAAATACCTCCTCAAGCCGTGGAGTTAGAAGAAGCGGTATTGGGAGCCATGATGATTGATAAAAAGGGGATTGACGAGGTGATTGACATCCTTCAACCGGAGGCTTTTTACAAAGAAGCACACCGCTATATCTTTGAAGCAATCGATCAGCTGTTTGTCGGTAACCAGCCGATTGACCTGTTGACCGTTTCGACTCAATTGAGAAAAAATGCCCGTTTGGAGCTGGTAGGTGGCGATTATTACCTTATTGGATTAACCCAAAAAATTACGTCGTCTGCCCATATTGAGTTTCACTCCCGCATCATTTTACAGAAGTTTATTCAGCGCAGTCTGATCAAGATTTCCAATGAAATCATCGAGGATTCCTATGACGAAACCACGGATGTATTCGACTTGCTGGACAAGGCGGAATCGCGTTTGTACGAGGTGACTCAGGGAAACATTAAGAAGAGTTCGGAAACGGCACAATCCTTAGTAGCACAAGCCAAAAAGCGCATCGAGGAGATCGGAAACAAAGAGGGATTAAGTGGTATTCCAACCGGATTTCACAAGTTGGATGAACTGACCTCGGGTTGGCAGCCCAGTGATTTGATCATTATCGCTGCTCGTCCGGGTATGGGTAAGACCGCCTTTGTATTGTCGATGGCCAGAAACATAGCCATACAGTCCAACCAACCCGTTGCGTTGTTCTCGCTGGAGATGTCGTCTGTACAGTTGATCACCCGTTTGATTTCGTCCGAAACGGGACTGTCTTCGGAAAAACTCAGAACGGGAAAACTCGAAAAACACGAGTGGGAACAATTAAACGTCAAAGTTAAGGATTTGGAACGTGCCCCTTTATTTATCGATGATTCACCATCCCTATCGATTTTTGACCTGCGTGCCAAGGCGCGTCGTTTGACTTCGCAATATGGGATTAAGTTAATCGTAATCGACTATTTGCAGTTGATGACCGCAGGTGGGAACGGTAAGGGTGGAGGAAACCGGGAGCAGGAGATTTCGACCATTTCGCGTAACTTAAAAGCCTTGGCCAAGGAACTCAGTGTGCCGGTTATTGCCCTGTCGCAGTTGTCGCGTGCGGTGGAAACCCGTGGAACGTCAAAGAGACCGTTGCTATCGGATTTAAGGGAGTCTGGTGCGATCGAGCAGGATGCGGATATCGTGTCGTTTATCTACCGCCCAGAGTACTACAAAATCGAGGAATGGGACGATGAAGAACGCAGTCCAACAGAGGGACAGGCAGAGTTCATCATCGCCAAACACAGAAACGGTGGATTGGAAAATATTCGTTTGAAATTTATCGGTAAATTGGGTAAGTTCGACAACCTGGAAGACAATTTTATGTCGTTTGACGAATTGCCTTCGCGTATGAATGCCGACGATGCCAACAGTTTTACACAAGGTTTACCTTCGAGTCAAGACGTATTTGGTTCGGCTCCAGACGACGACGACGTGCCGTTTTAATCGTAAGTCGTGATTCGTTATTTGAATAATATATTATATATAAAAGGCTAGCTCTGTGAGCTGGCCTTTTATTTATATAAGTGAAGCGTATCCATGCGGTAAATGGGAAATACAGCATATTGAATCGAGCTTGCTTCCGAAAATATTCGGGTATTTAACCCGCTAGTGATATCGGTTCCCTGGACTATGGGTTATGAAGGTTTAGGGGGAAATGGAGTAGCGCGAATACCTTGGTATCAAAATATGTTTAAGCCTTGAGCAAGCGAAAAATTGGGAATTGATGATTAATTTTTTAGACACACTTTTTTTTATAGTTTACTCCATTTACATGAAGTGGAAAGATTTTGATGCGTTTCATCATGCTGCTTTTGTTGTTGGAGTTTTGTTTGCCTCGGTATTTAATTTTGTATTTACGATATTATATTTAACGACAAAATATGAATTCTTTAAATTTCGATTATTCCCCGTAGGTTTGTTGTTAATTCTAATAATAGTTAGCTTTCTATTTTACTATTATCCTAGAAAGAAAATTCTTATGAAGTTCTATTTAGATAAAAATAATACATTGGATAGAAGTTATTGGATATATTATATCTTATTGATATGGATGTTTTCAACGTGGTTTATAACGCCTTTTTTGTTTAAATTTTTTTAGATTGGGGTTGAAAATGGTAATATCCATGCTTTCGTAATATGGAACAAGTCAAAAATTTCACACAGTCTACGCTATCAATCAAAATGTTATTTCTCTGTAAAGGGAAAACACCTCCCCAAGCGGTCGAGTTAGAAGAAGCGGTTTTTAGGAGTCATGAGGTTTGAAAATAAAGGTAGCGAGCATCCGACTAAAATTTATTGGAAAATGGGGTAAGTTCGACAACTTGGAAGACAATTTTATGTCGTTTGACGAATTGCCTTCGCGTATGAATGCCGACGATGCCAACAGTTTTACACAAGGTTTACCTTCGAGTCAAGACGTATTTGGTTCGGCTCCAGACGACGACGTGCCGTTTTAAACGCATGGCGCTATACCGGCATAGAAACGCAATTGATTTTATATAAAAGAGGCTACCATTTTTTGGTGGCCTCTATTTTTATAGTGCGAGTCGCGTTGTACGCGATAAGGGATATCTAAAGGATGAATCAAGGGCTTCTGCGAAGCGCGTAAGCAATCCTCGAGCTGCTAGAGCAGCGCCTATTTTATAATTATTGCCACAAATTATCCCAAAGTGACATTTTGTCGCATTGTTACCCACCCGCTTTTTTTGGTCGGTGATGTCGCTAAAAGACTGTAGTTACTACCGTTTATGTCCCGCGAGACCGGGTTGCTTAGTCGTCTTTAATCAGTCCGGCATACCGCAGTTCGTCCAGTATTTCCCTTTCTATCTCTTTGGATAATCGGTTGCGTATAAAGAGTTTGTTGGCCAGGCTAAACCAGAAATTTGAAACCAATATATTCGAGAGCATTTCCATGCGTTTGCGGATGGCCTTTTTATACTTTTTGTTAAATTCAGCCGTGCTAATAGACGGATAGTCGGGATAGTCTAAGGCCGCATCAGCGCCGTAATTATCCGCGTCAAATCGATTGAGACGCGCGTTTAATACGCGGATGTCGGGGACTATAGGGAAGTGTCTGCCGTTTTTGTCGGCATGGGTGTGGACAAAAAAGCGGTCCATCGCCATTTCGTGTGGCATAGCACCCAGTTTTTTGATCAACTCCGCTTCGGACAGGACGAAGTAATACCTTAAAAACGACTGGCAATTTTGCCTTCCCAGCTCGTAGTCGTGCTGTCGGAATGACTGATCTATAAATCCGGCAAAACCGAATAGGGGCGCGGTGGCCAAATCATTTTTAATCCGCAGCAGCTCGTCGAATTGAAACGATTTGCGTACCGGTTCTATTAAGAAGCGGCTGCTGTTCGACGCCGATAAGGCATCCAAGATACCGTCTCTGTTAAACATCACTTGATTGCGCAGGGCTTTAAACATGCCTTTGGCTACGGTAATGACATCGGCCACCGGATTTTCGTCTTCTTGCTCTTGGTCTTTGTTGGCAAAGGGGTCGATCATAATCACGGCGTATTGCTCTTTGAGCCATGACAGCGGCGCTTTTTCCCTCAAAACCTTTAGGGCTATGGCAAAGGGCTCGTTGTTGATGATACCGCCGTCTATAGAGTTGAATGTGTAAATGGGGTTGTTCGTACGGATCGGTTCTATACCTGTTGATGTGCCGAAGAGGTATTTGGGATAACGGTTGATGTATTCCTGGGAAATCGACACTTCGCGCGAGGGCAGTCCTATGGGAAAGGCAGCGGTACTCAGGGTGGCTTCTTTTAGCGCCTGCATGTCTTGTTGGCGATTGAGATCGAGTACGTAATAGAGGTCGCTACCCCTGGGAATGCCGGGTTTGTAGTATTTGTTTGCCAATTTATAGCGGAAAAATCCCCCATGGTTGGTGATGGTTGCCCCGCTGTGCGCATTGCCGCCAAAGTCGATTTTAAAGTTGATGCCCCTCAAATTGGTCGTTGTCATAATCAGGTCTAAGCCCTTGGAAATATAGTTGGGATAAGCTTGGGTTTCGCCCAGCTTTAAGGCGGTGTTTGCCAGGTCATCTATAGGCGTAGCATTGAGAAGCGCTTTCGGTTTTTCGCCCTTTTTTAATTTTTTGAGGTCTGTGGTATCCAAGAGTTTTTGCAAGGTGTCGCTTTTTTCGTCATCGGCCATGGTTACCCAGGTTTGATAAAAGCGGTTGTTTCTGCCCAAGGGATTTTCGCGATTCAACGGCTGATGGTGGGGATCAACCGCATGGAGCAAGGCCAAACTGCCTACGATACCGCCGGCAGAAGCACCGCTGATCACGTCGATTTCAACCTCGTGCATGGGTAGGGAAAAATCGTAATCGCCATGGGCTGGCGTTAGCGCCCTATTTTTTTCCTTGGCCTTTTCCCACAGCTCTAAGGTTTCTAAGAGGTAGTCCATCACGCCGGCGGTAAAGGCTCCGGCAGAGACCGCTCCGGCCATGGTGAGGCAAATTTTAAATTTTTGGTTGTTGTCACTCATAATCGAGGCGTTTAAAGGGTTGGTTTTCGATTTTCCTGACTGCGAAAAACAATCAGCTTGCCGTCTTAATACCTAGCGGTAAAGCAAAACCATACTGCATAGGCAGTTAGCCTAGGGGCTATATTGGGGGAGAGTAGTAGGGAGTCCCTATTTTCAAATGTATAAAATTAAATCGCTTTTAATTGCTTAACAGTGTTAAAATTGCGATTTAAAATACACGTTTAGGGCTTTTTGGCTGTTTTAATGTTTTAATTTCAGTGTTTTTTTATTAAAAAACAAATGTTTTGAGGGAGGGAATGGCAATATGAAATACAGCCATAGGAGTATTAACTTAAATAGTTGGTTAAGCGTTAGTTGTGTTAAAATTTGGCCGGTATAAAAAAAGCCCCTTATCCAGAGATAAGGGGCTTTTTTTATTGGTTTGTACCCGTGGTATCTGGTTTTGGAACCGTGATGGGTTTTGGTCGCGCTACGGGCTTTTTTACGGCTGTTGTAGCGGTTGTTTCCACTGTGGGAACTTCTTCTACTGCAGGAGCTACTAAGCGGTTCATTTCGACCCAATTGATGTGTGTTACAAAGCGGTCTATATATTCTTTTCTATTGTTTTTATGCGTGGGGTAGTAGGCGTGCTCCCAAAGATCGATGGCTAAAATGGGAATACCCGCTACTTTGTACATCGGCATGAGAGGGTTGTCTTCGTTGGCAGTGCTTACCAAGCTCAGTTTTTCGGGCGTATACATCAGCCACAGCCAGCCCGAACCGAGTTGTTGGTTGGCCATCTGAGTAAACTTCTCTTTAAAACCGCCTATGGAACCGAAATCGCGATTGATCATCGCCAGCAATTCCGCACTGGGTTTGCCGTCGGTATCTTTGGTTATACTCCGCCAATAGATGTTGTGGTTGTAATAGCCGCCGCTGTAGTTTTTCAGCAGGGGATGCTCGGCATCTGTACTGGCCAAGACCACTTCGATCGAGCGCTTTTCCAAAGGGGTATTGAGCAGGATTCTATTCAGGTTATTTGCATGGGCTAAATGGTGTTTGGCATAGTGCAAATAGATGTTTTCCGGATCTAAAAAATCCTTGAAATCCTCGTATTCGTATTTCAATCCTTCCATCTGGAAAGGACCGCTGTTGGTTTTGATCGTTTTGGGATTGGGGAATACCGATTTGCGCGCTTTCTCAAAAATAATGGCATCTGGAATTTCGACTTCTTGCAATGCTTTTTTTTCCTGACAGCCATACTGTAGGAAAATCAGGGTCGTCAATGCGAAAACAGTGCTGGTTTTTAGTTTCATTTTGCGAAAATTGAATGAGCGAGATCGATATAGGCCTGTTTGGCTTCATCTTTGGATAAATGACTGATTTGAGACCAGGCATTAAACTTAAAGGCGTTGACTAAATCGTTTTGTAAAGACGGAAAGCGCTGGTGTATTTCCCCTTCTGTAGCCTGTTTATAATATGCGTAAATACTCAACATGGTATCAGGGGGCAAGTCTGCTGCCTGTTCTGAAATCTTTTGATAAGCCATTTGAAATTCAGTATCTAAACGAGTCATACTTCTGATTTTTTTATTTATAGTCGGCCTTGAGCAGGGCTAAAATCGACTCCGCATTTGCCCGTCTAAGAGCAAAGGGGGTTTATTTTATGGCAATCACCGTTTTGGCGCCTACTGCTTTTTGATTTAAAACGACATTGACGTCGGTTCCCAGGGGTAAATACAAATCGACACGCGATCCGAATTTGATAAATCCTGCATCTTCTCCTTGTATGGCTTGCGACCCTACTTTGGCGTAGTTGACAATGCGCTTGGCCAAGGCTCCGGCAATCTGACGGTACATCACTTCTCCAAAAACGGGATTGTCTACCACTACGGTGGTGCGTTCGTTTTCCAAGCTGGCTTTTGGATGCCAAGCTACTAAATATTTTCCGGGATGGTATTTGCTGTACTTGATGATTCCACTCATCGCATAACGCGTAACGTGTACGTTGATCGGCGACATAAAAATCGATACCATCAAGCGTTGGTCTTTAAAGTATTCCGGTTCGTAGACCTCTTCGATCACCACTACTTTTCCGTCTACCGGCGCCAAGATGCTGTGGTCGGTTACCGCGACCAAGCGCGTGGGATTTCTAAAAAATTGAAGTACTAAGATCAGCAATGCCAAGATGACAATATGTACTGTTGTTCGCAACCATGGAATAGTGATTAAATAATCCGATAGAAAGATCAGTCCTACTGAAATGACTAATGCTATTAAAATTATTTTGGCTCCTTCTTTGTGAAACATATTATTTTAAAATTTGAAATATTAAATATAAAAATGGCGATACGAAGATAATGCTATCTAGGCGATCGAGTATTCCTCCGTGACCGGGCATGATCGCGCCGCTGTCCTTAACTCCGGCTTGCCTTTTGAATTTGGATTCTACCAAGTCTCCAATTGTGCCAAAAAGGCTGACAAAAATAGCACTACTTATCCAAATTACGGCATTATTAACCGCGAAATATTTGCTGATAATCAGCGCGGCTATAACGGTGAATATCAGGCCTCCAACGAGTCCTTCTACCGTTTTCTTCGGAGATACGCGTTCAAATAGCTTGGTGCGTCCCCATTTTTTTCCAACGATATACGCAAAGGTGTCGTTGGTCCATATTAAAATAAATATGCCGACAATGACCTGCGGTTGGTAGCTGTTATTTATAAAGGGCAGGTGTAGTATAGCGCAAAACGGCAAAACCACGTAGCCTAACAATAACAGATAACGCGAAACTTGTCCTTTTTCTGTTGCTGGCTTTTTGGAAAAAAGGTCAAAGAGCAGATAGAGCAATACGACAAGGCCAAAGCCGTTTAGGTAAATAAAGGGCAGGCTGTCGTTTAAGGCATAAACGGCCGCTGTGGCCAGTATGCCCAAGGCATAACTCCAAACGAGCGACAAGCGCGTCAATCGAGCGAATTCATAAATGCCGATCAATAGAAATAAGCCAAATAAGATTTGAAAACTGATTTCATCGTAAAAGGTAGCGGTTAGTAATAAAACGATGTAAACAGCTCCTGATATTGATCTTACGAAACTTTCAGACATATTATAAATCTTCTAATAAAAGTAAATATAAGTTTTTGGGTGTACTGCCATAATTTAGGAAATGATCCTCTTTGGTGGGTTCAAAACACTTGAAGGTAGTGATGTTGGTAGGAAATACCGTTTGGTATTTCTTTTTGATTTCGCGCAAACCGTCGCTTTTGCTACGCGTGATTTGGCTTGTAGTGGCAATGACCACGATGTTGTTGGGCAGTTCCAATGGTTTTAGATGGCTCACTTGTTTAGATGAAAACAAGATAGAACCTTCGTCTGCAATGAGGCTTTCGCAACTCGCCAAGAGGAATAGGGGGTTTTTAGGCTGGTCAAAGTGAATGCGATTCTCCTTTAACATCGGAATCAATCGGGGTTCAAAGGTAATTCCCTCGGTCTCAAACCAATCGTTTTCCATAAGTATACTTACGAAGGTATCCTGTACTTCGCTTTCGGTTTCACAATATAGAAACTTGCCTCCATTACTCTTAAAGTTAAAAGTAAACTCCTCATCAATTGGCAATTCTTTTTCTGGCAGATATTGGCTTTCTTTCGGACCTAGTTGTTCCGATGAATTGGCAAATAAACTCCCTAATATCTTTTTAAAAAAACTCATATTGTCAGATCAACCCTGTTAGTACGCTTGTAACATTCAAAGATAAAAAAAATCTTAACTTAAAATGGCTTTAAGTTAAGATTTTTCAAGTGTTGTAAGAAAAAACGCTTAGTTGGTTTGTTCCAAAATTATTTCTTCTTTATCAAAGGGTCTTTTGCCAAAGATATCCTCTAAATCCTGATTGAAAATCACTTCTTTTTCACAGAGTAAATCGGCCAATTGAATCAGTTTCTCGCGGTTTAGCTCGAGTAACTCAATCGCTCTTTGGTATTGTTGTTCGATGAGATTGGATATTTCTTGATCGATGGTTTTCGCCGTCTCTTCCGAATAGGGTTTAGAGAAGTTGTAATCGTTCTGACCGGACGAATCGTAATAGGTCACGTTTCCGATTTTTTCGTTTAAACCATAAATCGTGATCATCGCCTTGGCTTGTTTGGTCACTTTTTCCAAGTCGCTTAAAGCACCTGTGGAAATTTGGTCGAATATAATGCGTTCTGCCGCACGTCCGCCCATAGTGGCACACATTTCGTCCAGCATTTGGTTGGTGCGAACAATCGAGCGCTCAGCCGGTAAATACCAAGCAGCACCCAAGCTTTGTCCTCGGGGAACTATGGTTACCTTGATCAGCGGGGAAGCGTGCTCCAACATCCAGCTTACCGTAGCGTGTCCGGCTTCGTGTATGGCGATGGCGTATTTTTCTTCTGGTGTAATGATCTTGTTTTTCTTTTCTAAACCACCGATAATCCGGTCAACAGCGTCTAGGAAGTCTTGCATATCCACCTGTTTTTTGTCTTTACGGGCAGCGGTCAAAGCGGCTTCGTTACACACATTGGCGATATCTGCTCCAGAAAACCCCGGTGTTTGTTTGGCTAGGAAATCGATGTCTAAATCGTCTACCTTTTTAATCTTTCTCAAGTGTACCTCAAAAATCGCTTGGCGCTCTCTAACGTCTGGAAGATCGACATAAATCTGTCTGTCGAAACGGCCTGCTCTTAAAAGGGCTTTGTCCAAGATTTCCGCTCGGTTGGTCGCTGCAATGACAATGACGTTGGTATTGGAACCAAAACCGTCCATTTCCGTTAGCAATTGGTTGAGGGTGTTTTCTCTTTCGTCGTTAGATCCCGAGAAATTGCTCTTTCCACGGGCTCTACCCACGGCGTCAATTTCATCGATAAAGATAATCGCAGGCGATTTTTCCTTGGCTTGTTTAAAGAGGTCGCGCACACGGGAGGCTCCAACTCCGACAAACATTTCGACGAAATCCGATCCCGATAGCGAAAAGAAAGGAACGTTGGCTTCGCCGGCAACGGCTTTGGCCAAAAGGGTTTTACCCGTTCCTGGAGGTCCTACCAATAGGGCTCCTTTGGGAATCTTTCCTCCTATAGAGGTATATTTTTCCGGATTTTTTAGAAATTCTACAATTTCTACAATCTCTTCTTTGGCTCCTTCTAATCCGGCAACGTCTTTAAAGGTTACCTTGATGTCGTTTTTCTCGTCGAATAGCTTGGCTTTGGATTTTCCGATAGAGAAAATCTGACCGCCACCGCCGCCAGCACCACCGCCAGTCATACGTCTCATCATAAAGAACCAGAATCCAATGAGGATGATGATCGGCAAGAAGTTAAAGAAGATATCGCCCCAATTGCTTTCGGGTTCCGATTTGTAATCCTTGAGCTTGCCTTGGCTGGCAGCCTCGCCGATGCGCTTCTGAAAGAGCTCTGCGTTTCCGATATCCGTTATGAATTGTGGACCGGTATTTTCCTTGCCTAAAATGGTCTTTTTTTGTAGGGCTTCAAATTCTTTGCTCTCCAAGGCTTCTTTGGTAAGATAGATCTTTGCAGAGGTTCTGTTGAATTCGATGCGCTCGACATAAGTGGAGTCCAAATACTGATAGAATTTGGATAGACTCAATTGTTTGGAGTCGCTAAAACCACTTCCATTGGAAAGGAAATTGATTAAAACTATAATCACTAAAGCACCGCCGTAGAGAATCCACGGGTTGAATTTAGGTTTGTTTGAATTCGGTTTAATATCTTTAGACATGAAATATGTTTAAAAAATTATTATTTAGTATTTGGAAATTAGTTTAGATAGAAGTGATTTTGGCATCTCCCCAAAGGCTTTCTATTCTGTAATAATCTCTGATTGGTTTTTGAAACACGTGTACTACGATATTCACGTAATCCATCAAAACCCATTCTCCGTTTTCCTGACCTTCTACGTGCCATGGTTTGTCGTGTAGTTCTCTCGATACAAAACGCTGTACCGAATTGGAAATCGCGTTTACTTGGGTGTTTGAATTTCCGTCGCAAATTATAAAATAATCACAGGCGGTATTGTCGAGGGCTCTGAGGTCCAAGATGTCAATGTTTTCTCCTTTTACTTCTTCAATTCCTTTTATGATGCTGGCTAATAGCTCATCATTGTTGATTTTTTTATCTGTCATTTATTTTTTTATAATATGTGCAAAGTTATAATTTTTGTAAGTATTTTTGACTTCAAATATAATGAAACACTTGCAACATTTCCATAATTATTTCTAATGAATATTATCAAACTCGATGCCACTCCTTCTACCAATATCTATTTGAAGGAATTACTGGCTCAAATGCCCTTGGAAAATTATACCGTGGTAGTGACCGAGAATCAGACTCAGGGTAGGGGACAACGCGGGTCTAAGTGGGTGTCGGAAAGCGGTAGTAATCTCACCTTTAGCGTGTTAATTAAGGATTTATTGTTGCGTGCCGAGGATGTGTTTACCTTAAATATACTGGTTTCTGTCGGCATTATTAAGGCTTTGGAAAACCTGAAAATTAATTCACTCGCGGTTAAATGGCCCAATGACATTTTGTCGGGAAATAAGAAAATTGGCGGTATTTTAATCGAAAACATCTTTAAATCCAACGGCGATGTCGTATCTGTTGTCGGAATCGGACTTAATGTCAATCAAAAAAACTTTATTGATTATCCGCAAGCGAGTTCTCTTTCTGTAGTGGCAGGTTGCGATTTTGACAAAGCGGTGTTGCTTCGGGAAATCGTAGCGCAGTTGATTTTCTTTTGCAACAAGTGCCGACACCATGGTGCCGACGAAATCTGGGGGGAATACCACCGACTCTTGTTTAAGAAAGACGTGCCCAGCATGTTTGAACTGCCGACCAAAAAGCGCTTTTTGGGCATGATCAACGCGGTAACTCCCCTGGGGGAACTCCAAGTGATCAAAGCCGATCAAAGCACCCACCACTTTCGGCTAAAAGAGATTAAAATGCTCTACTAAAGCCTTATTTATCCGCGTCTTTTTTGGGGATAAACTTCATGGAAACCGAATTCATACAATAGCGATTGCCCGTCGTATCTCGTGGACCGTCTTCGAATACATGTCCCAAGTGGCCTTTGCAATTCGCGCAAATCACCTCGGTGCGCTGCATGCCGTGCGAGACGTCTTTGACGTATAATACCGATTCCTTAATCGCGCGATCAAAGGAAGGCCAGCCGCAATGACCGTCGAATTTGTGGTCCGATTCGAATATTTGGCTACCACAACCGGCACATACATAGATGCCTTCTTCGTAAAAGTCGTTATAAGTACCAGAAAAAGGTCGCTCTGTGCCCTTTTGTCGCAATACGTAATACTCTTCTGGAGTCAATTGCTCCTTCCATTGTTGTTCGGTGTTATTGGCTGATTTCATGTTGTCTTTTATTTGTGTGTACGAATTTTGCTTGCAGGAAAGACATAGTAATACCAGTAGTATAGTGTAGGTTTTCATGACTGATTGCTGTTTATAAAGGTGTAAATTCTCTGAATAACGGTCTTGTCGCCGAGTATTTTGCGGTGCCCGAGTTTTTTGGTGATGAATAACTCTCCCTTTTTGAGGTGCTCGTAGATGTTGTGTGCCGCACTTACCGGAACATCGCGGTCGTTTTCATCGTGAATCACCAACACGGGTAGGTCAACTTGCTCTGCCGCCTGATGCACGCAAAAACTTTCCATCGTCTGTTTAAAATGGTCTTCAAAGCGCTGTTTCATCAATAGGGCAATTTGCGGTTTTAACTCCAATTGCTTGACGAAGTCTTTGATGATGTCTTGTACCACATCGCCACTGCCGATGATCACCGCCTTTTTGACTTGTAAACCCTCTTTGATTGCATTGATCGTTGCCATGCCTCCTAGTGAATGACCGACGATTAAATCAAACGGTCCATATTGCTGTTGCAACACAAAGCAGGCTTCGATAAATTCGGTCATATTGCTTTTGTTTTTAGGCGAACGACCGTGACCGGTAGCGTCAAAGCTCACCACGGTATAGTCGCTTTCCAGCAACATATTGGCTATGGTTACCAATTGAGTACCCCTGCCGTTCCAGCCGTGTACCAACAGCGCTTTTTTCTTTTTGGGTGCGCCGTAGTGATAGGCGATGATGTCCTTTTTTACTTTGGGCAAGCGCTCGCGAGTTTTATCGCTCTTCTTGTCCATCTCGGCTTCGCGCTTTGGCGCCTTAAACTTTAAGGGAGTGGTGAATAAATTCATCGCAAAATAAGCCGCCCAATTCGAGGAAAAGAAGGCTAAGGTCTTGCCGACGAGTTTGATGGGAGTGGGTATATCTAAATTCTGACGATGTTTTGCAGTTGCATTCGAAGCCATAACTTTTTTGTATAAAATTAAACAATATTTCCGTGTCTTAGATTTTCGGGGCAAAAAAAACGATTTCCCGTGCTATATGATCCTGAAAATGCGGTTTTTTCGACTTTAGGACGATTAAAAGGCGCAATTGTGTCAATAATGGTGGAGAATCGGTTTTGAGCCATGGCGTACTGGGAAGGGGGGATAAATACGCCGATTGTTTTTTACTGGCAAAGCTGCAAATATACAGATTTATTCCTTGGCGCGGTATGTGAGAAAAGGCAAAAGTAGTCAATCCTCAGTGTTTTTAATGAGGATAACCACATAGGGCTTTTCTGTAAAAGCGTTTTTAAGAGGGCAATTAAAAAAATCACAACAAAATATTTGAAGTATGGCCGAATTCGACTTACTTTTGTTAACAAAATTAAAATTGCCCAAATGAAGAAAATAATTTTAGCAGCCTCCGTGCTTTTTGTCATGTCTTGTGCAACCAATCCCTTTACCGGTGCTAAAACCATGGCATTGGTCAACGACAATTCGTTGTTTCCATCCTCTTTTCAACAATACGATGCTTTTTTAAAGGAACACAAGGTAATCAAGGGAACAGCAGATGCCAAACGCGTGGAAAACGTGGGAAAAAAAATAAGAGCAGCCGCGGAAAAGTGGTTGGATGCCCACGGGTATAAAGGCTATTTAGCCCAATACCAATGGGATTACAACCTGGTCGACGACAAGGAGGTCAACGCTTGGTGTATGCCGGGCGGGAAAATCGTTTTTTATACGGGAATCTTGCCAATCTGTCAGGACGATGCGGGTATAGCCACGGTTATGGGTCACGAAGTGGCGCATGCTTTAGCCAATCACGGACAGCAACGCATGAGTGCTGCTATGTTGCAGCAAGCCGGGGCAGAAGTGCTCAACGCGGCTACGACAAACAGCAAAGCGCAAACCAAAGATTTGCTCAAGGCGGCTTATGGCGGGGGATCCAATGTATTGGGGATGCTGCCTTTTAGCAGAAGCCACGAAAGCGAAGCGGATAAAATTGGACTCACCCTGATGGCCATCGCCGGATACAATCCGGATACCGCGGTCGCTTTTTGGTCGCGTATGGGCGCACAGTCTTCCGGTGGGGAACCCGCAGAATTTATGAGTACTCACCCGAGTAACCAAACGCGGATAGACAATTTAAAACGCCTAATACCGGAAGCCAAAGCAGAAGCTGCTAAATACGGGGTAAAGTTTTAAGTCGATAAAAGTTAAATAAAGCAATTTCCCCCACTTGAAAAATATGACAAACTTTGTAAAAGGCAGTAAGAAAGTACTCAACGCATGGGCGTTTTACGATTGGGCAAACTCCGTGTATGCCCTGGTGATTTCCTCCTCTATATTTCCACTGTATTACGGCGCCTTGTTTCGCATAAAGGAGGTAGAGGCCTATCCGATATTCGGCGTGGAAATTCGCAGTGAATCCATCATCAGCTATGTCACGGCCATCGGTTTTTTTATCATCGCCTTATTGTCGCCGTTTTTATCGGGTATAGCCGATTATATGGGCAATAAGAAATTCTTTCTCAAGCTCTTTTGCTATGTGGGATCGGTTTCTTGTATGCTGCTGTATTTTTTCTCCCTGGATTATCTGTTGCTGAGTCTGTTTTTCTACTTGCTGGCCTTAATCGGTTTTTGGGGAAGCTTGGTTTTTTACAATTCGTATTTACCCGATATCGCCCATGTGGATCAACAGGACAAAATCAGCGCCAAAGGCTACGGTTTGGGCTATATCGGAAGTGTGATTTTGTTGGTTATTAACCTGGGCATGTTGATGAATTACGAGACTTTTGGCTTCGAATCCGAAATGACGGCCATGCGCTTTTCCTTTCTATTGGTGGGTATATGGTGGATGGGCTTTAGTCAATACACATATAAGCATTTGCCGGATTTTAAAAACGACAAAAAATTTACCAAGTCGGTTTTTTTCTCGGGCTATAAGGAACTCAAAATGGTTTGGAAGCAACTCGGCGATTACGGCTCTTTAAAACATTATTTAAAAGCGTTCTTCGTCTATAGCATGGCCGTGCAAACCGTAATGATTATCGCCGCGTATTTCGGCGAAAAAGAAGTGGCATGGGGCGGCGATCAAGAGCGAACGATGGGGCTAATTGTCAGCATCCTCTTAATCCAACTCATCGCCATTTTCGGTGCTTTTCTAACATCCAGACTCTCGGCGGTATTGGGTAATATCAATACCTTAATTGTAGTCAACATCCTGTGGATCTTTATTTGTATTTACGCGTATTTCGTGGTCACGCCTATGCAGTTTTACATCGCTGCGGCATCGGTGGGCTTGGTCATGGGAGGAATACAATCCTTGTCGCGCTCCACCTATTCCAAATTATTGCCGCAAACCAAGGATACCACTTCATTTTTTAGTTTCTACGACGTAACTGAAAAAATAGGTATCGTGATCGGTATGTCCTTATATGGCCTCATCTCCGATTTAACGGGGAAAATGCAAAACGCCATACTCTTTTTAATCGTGTTTTTTATCCTAGGTGTATTCTTGCTGTTTAAAATGCCCAAACAGGGTCGGATTTAGTGGCCCGCTTGTGAAAACAGCTTGTTTTAGCTGTGTTTAAGGCGATTTGACTTAAAATCTGGCGGTGTATTAAGACAGTCACTGCATTTACAATCGAGATCGATTGACATTAATCCAAAGTTATAAAAATTGAAATGGGTGCTTTTTAGTGCCTTGGAAAACAGTTTTTTGCACTGTGCAAAAAGCGTTGATATACAAATAATTCATGAATATTACCTATTTAGTTTTTGGCGATCAGATCCAAAATTACCAGCAAGCCTTATTTTCGATATTGACCTTACAAGTTCAGCAGCAGTCCTCGGATCGCTTTATCGTGGTGACCGACTATCCGGAGTTTTTTAAATGCCTTCAAGATAGGGTGACCATTATTGAAATCAATGCGGATACCCTGCGGGAATGGGAGGGACCTCACAAGTTCTTTTGGCGGGTGAAAATCAAAGCTTTGCTCACGGTAGCCGACCGTTGGAAAGACACCTCTATACTGTATTTGGATTCGGATACCTTTTTATATGGCTCCTTGGATAACCTTCGACATGAGCTCGATCGCGGACAGAACATCATGCACTTAAACGAGGGTAATATGCGCGAACTCAAGACAAAAACAGAGCGATTGATGTGGTCGCAAATCAAACATAAAACCTATGGCGGAGTGCCGATGGACGACACCAAGTGTATGTGGAATGCCGGCGCAATAGGCGTGTCAAAATTGGACAAGACCAGCTTGGAATTGGCACTGCAGATCTGTGATGAAATGTGCGCCGACAAGGTTACTCGCAGGCTGATTGAGCAATTTGCTTTTTCGGTCGCCTTAAATGAGTATACCCCATTGAAAGCCGCAGACGATGAAATCGGACATTATTGGGGCAATAAAGGGCAGTGGAATACGCTGATCAGCAACTTTTTCCTCAAACATTTCTTTACGGGGAAAAGTGTGGATGTGCTGCTGTCAGAAATTGAGCAGTTGGACCTCGAGCAATATCCCATCAGGTTAAAAGTCTCCAATACCCGTTTGCGATTGCAAAAGAAGTTGGTTTCTCTTTTTCCCGACAAGCAGCCGGTATATGTTAAAAAGATTATAAATTAGAAACTTTGTATTTTTTTTTAAAATTGTAGTGTTGCTAAAATAAAAATTATATATTTGAGCCTTTATGATAATTTAACCAAATATGAAAAAAACCTATCTATTTCACATTTTATTCTTAGCAATGATTGCCGTTGTTGGATTTTCATCTTGTGATGAAGAAAGCATTGAACCGACGTTGTTAAACGAAGAATTAGTTGGGGAATCCATAATTCGCTTGACTTACCAAGACACCTTAGTAATAAGAAAGAATGTAGTGGCTACGGTAGACGAAAAGGGATTGTTCACTTTTGACGTCAAAGGCAAAGGCAAGGATATGCTGAGTATTACTACTTTTAAATTTGAAGAAGGCTTGTTCCCTTCTAATATAAATGTGGCCAAATATCTATTTGCAGACCTCAGTGATGTTGGATTGTCGGTAGACCACGTTAACCCCTTGACGAATACGGGATGGATTCGCATCAGCAGTATCAATAAAGTGGGAGGAAGTGTCGATGGCGAATTTAAGATTAAAATTTATCCACCGATTCTTTTAGATCCATCGGATCCGAATTTTGATTTGCAAACTGGAATAATCAATTTACCGAAAGCCTTTGAGATTCAAGGCGAATTTCGCAATCTGAGATATCAACGTGCCGAAGGCGATTATTTTGAAACGAAGATCGATGGCGCTGCCTGGGCATATAAAACCCGAAAGGTAAGTGTAGTGGGCAACCGTGTAGTGATTACTACATCCAACAGCGTTACCGAAGAGGTTATGGAGTTGTCTTTTGACAAAAATGTAGAGGAAGGCAATTACGGACTCGAAAATTTTCAAGCAAAATACAAATCGGCTAATGGGGTAAACTACAGTACTTATCTTGAATTAGGAGGAAGTACCCTTCAAATTAAGGAAAACAAAAACAACCGGGTAAAGGGAAGTTTTAATTTAAAGATGAAAAACGAAGCCGGTACCCAAACTTTGAACTTTACAGAAGGTTCTTTTAGCTTAGCGTATTAATTACCAATCAATACTCACTTATGACTTTTTTAAAAAATCCTGTTTACGCAGGATTTTTTTTATGGCATAATCATTGTCTTAACTATAGGGTAAAGTAGAGATACTAATTTTGTAAGGCTGAGTCTCAGGGTGTTGTCGTTTTTCACGGCGAATCCCCTTTTAAGTGCTCGGTGTTTTAATGACATAATGACTCAAAAATAATATGGCAAACCAAAAAATAATAACTTTAGACAATTTGTCACTTCACGATATGGATACGGATGCAGAGTTTATTCCCCTTTTATCGTCTGAAGACGAAGAGGAGATGAACAATGAAGAGCTGCCTCTGGAACTGCCGATCTTGCCTTTGCGCAATATGGTTTTGTTTCCCGGTGTAGTGATTCCCATTACGGCAGGTCGCGATAAGTCGATTAAATTGCTCGATGATGCTTATAACAACGATCGAACCATCGGAGTGGTTTCTCAGTTGGATGAGGAAATGGAAGAACCGGGGTTTGACGATATATATACCATAGGTACAGTAGCTAAAATTTTACGTGTGCTCAAATTGCCCGATGGCAATATCACGGTGATTTTACAAGGTAAAAAACGCTTTGAAATCGAAGAGCGCCTAACCGAGGAACCCTATTTAAAAGCTCGTGTTCGCGAAGTTTCCGAACTGCGACCGGAAAAGGAAGACAGCGAGTTCTTGGCGATTATCGAATCGATTAAGGAATCGGCTATAGAAATCATCAAGGAAAGCCCGAGTATCCCTTCTGAGGCTACTTTTGCCGTACGCAATATCGAGAGCAATTCGTTCTTGGTCAACTTTGTCTCTTCCAATATGAATTTGACCGTAGAGGAAAAACAGAGTTTGCTCAAGATCAACAACCTCAAGGAAAGGGCTTTAGAAACCTTAAAGATTATGAATGTGGAACTTCAGAAATTGGAGTTAAAAAACAACATTCAGTCCAAAGTGCGCTTTGATTTAGATCAACAACAAAAGGAGTATTTTCTGCAACAGCAGATGAAGACCATACAAGAAGAGCTCGGTGGTGTTTCCAATGAAGAGGAGTTCGAGGAAATGCGTGTAAAAGCGCAATCCAAGAAATGGACCGATAAGGTAAAGGAACACTTCGAAAAGGAGATGAACAAGTTTCAGCGGATGAATCCGCAAGTGGCGGAGTTTTCCATTCAGCGCAACTATTTGGAGTTTATGCTCGATTTGCCGTGGAACGAATATTCCGACGACGTTTTTGATCTTAAAAACGCTCAGAAAATATTGGATAAAGACCATTACGGCATTGAAGAGGTTAAAAAAAGGGTGTTGGAACACATGGCCGTTCTTAAATTGCGAAACGATTTAAGATCGCCTATACTGTGTTTATACGGACCTCCGGGAGTAGGAAAAACCTCCATAGGCAAGTCTATTGCAGAGGCTTTAGGCAGGGAATACGTGCGAATTTCCTTAGGGGGATTGCGCGATGAAGCCGAAATTAGAGGTCATAGAAAAACCTATATCGGTGCCATGCCCGGTCGAATTATTCAGAGTATAAAAAAGGCCAAGACATCGAATCCCGTCTTCTTATTGGACGAAATCGATAAATTGTCTACCAGCTATAACGGCGATCCGTCTTCTGCTTTGTTGGAAGTGTTGGATCCCGAGCAGAATGCCGATTTTTACGACAACTTCTTGGAAATGGGCTACGACCTTTCCAAGGTGATGTTTATCGCTACTTCCAATAGTTTGAGCACCATACAGCCGGCCTTGTTAGACCGTATGGAGGTGATCGAAATGAACGGCTATACCGTAGAGGAAAAAGTGGAAATCGCCAAGCAACACTTGCTGCCTAAGCAAATCAAAGAACACGGATTAACGCCCAAACAATTGAATGTAGGTAAGAAGCAAATGGAGTTTATCGTTTCTAAGTATACCAGAGAATCCGGTGTTCGTGGTTTGGATAAAAAACTAGCCGACTTAGCCAGAGGGGTGGCCAAAGCCATAGTGATGGAAGAGGAGTACCAGCCCAAAATGAATGAAGCCGACATTATTAAAATATTGGGTACCCCGCGTTTTGACTCGGATATGTACGAGAACAATGAAACCGCAGGAGTGGTAACCGGATTGGCTTGGACGCGCGTTGGTGGAGACATCCTCTATATAGAGTCCATTATTTCTAAGGGCAAGGGGAACTTAACCATGACTGGAAATTTGGGTACGGTAATGAAGGAATCGGCCACTATTGCCTTGGAGTATATACGTGCCAATGCCGAGTGGTTGGGAATCGACCCCAAGGTTTTGGAAACCTATAAAATTCACGTACACGTTCCAGAAGGGGCTACGCCCAAAGATGGACCGAGTGCGGGTATAACGATGCTGACCTCGATGGTGTCTTCTTTTACGCAAAAACGCGTGAAGAAAAACTTGGCGATGACCGGCGAAATTACCCTGCGCGGTAAAGTATTGCCCGTTGGTGGAATCAAGGAAAAGATATTGGCGGCTAAAAGGGCAAATATCAAAGAAATCATCCTGTGTAAGGAAAACAAACGAGATATCGATGAAATCAAAGCGGAATACCTCACGGGGTTGACCTTTCACTTTGTAGACCGCATGAGCGAAGTACTCGATATTGCCATACTCGATCAAAAAGTAAAAAAAGCCAAGGTGCTCTAAAAATATTTTATAACCTATAATTTTCGAATCGAAGCGCAAAGATTTATTTGCGCTTCTTTTTTTTAATTTGCTTTGACAAAAATATAATATCTTAGCGTTTTGATTTTCAATTTAAGCAGCCCCATTAAAGATGAAAAAATACGTTTTTCTATTCCTTTTTATATCCGCCTCATTTCCTATTTTCGGACAGGTCGGAGGGGAGTATACCTATCAGTTTTTAAATATGACACCGGCGCCTAGACAGGCCGCTTTGGGGGGCAAGGTGATAACTATTTGGGATTCCGACGTCAATCAGCCCTTTTTTAATCCCGCGTCGCTCAATGCGAAGATGGACAATCAACTGGCGCTGAATTTCGGGAAGTACTTCGGCGAAATCAGCTATGGAACGGCGGCTTATGCCAAGACTTTTGACAATAATAAAAACGTGCATATAGGAGTCAACTACCTCAATTACGGCGATTTTGACGGTTACGATGAAAACGGCGTGGGCACGGGCAGTTTCTCGGGTAGCGAACTAGCGGTTTCCCTGGGATATTCCTACCAAATCATCTCCTCAAATTGGAATGTCGGAGCCAATGTCAAATTTATATCCTCGAATTTGGAGTCTTACAATTCTTTCGGTGCAGCCTTGGATCTAGGAGCCTTATATGTCAATGAAGACAACGGTTTCAATTTTGCCTTTGCCGTTCGAAATTTAGGCGCTCAGCTCTCGACTTATGCCGACGAGCGTGAAAAGCTTCCGGTAGACGTGATGATTGGCGTGTCTAAAGAATTGGAAAACGTGCCGATACGCTGGCATGTTACGCTAGATAATTTACAAAAATGGGACCTGTCCTATTCCAACCCATCTCGGGCAGAAACCAACTTGGAAGGTGAAATCACCGAAGAAAAGGTGGGCTTCTTTAACAATGCCCTTCGGCACGTCATTATTGGAGCAGAGCTGTTTCCCGGAAAAAACTTTAATTTAAGAGTGGGCTATAACTTTAGAAAAGGCGAAGAATTGCGCGTGGTAGACCAACGCCACTTCTCGGGTATTACCGCCGGTTTCGGATTCCGATTTAATCGGATTCGCCTCGATTACTCGTATTCAAGACAAACGGTTGCAGCCAACACCAGTCTGTTAGGACTCGCCGTGGACTTACAATAATAAATTCTATTTTTTTGAAAAAAATCACCATTGCAATTGATGGATACTCATCAACAGGGAAAAGTACTTTGGCCAAGCAGTTGGCTAAAGAATTGGGATATGTTTATATCGACACCGGAGCCATGTATCGAGCAGTTACCTTTTTTGCCATGCAAAAGGGACTGATTACGGCCGATTATTTCGATGAACAAGGCCTCGTTAATGCCTTGGATCAAATCCATTTGGAATTTCAGTACAATGGCCTTCGCGGCTTTGCCGAAATTCACCTCAATCAAAAGAATGTCGAAGAGGCGATTCGAACCCTAGAGGTGTCTCGTTTGGTTAGTCAAATAGCGCAGTTGTCAGAAGTGCGCAAAAAACTGGTCGAACAGCAGCAGGGATTTGGACGCAGCAAAGGCGTGGTAATGGACGGCCGGGATATCGGTACCGTGGTGTTTCCCGATGCCGAACTCAAAATATTTATGACCGCTTCACCGGAAATTCGCGCCAAACGCCGCTTCGACGAGCTCGTTGCTAAAGGTCAGGCTGTTACCTACGACGAAGTGTTTCAAAATGTGGTCGAACGCGATCGCATCGATACCACTCGTAAAGATTCTCCCTTGGTCAAAGCGGCAGATGCCATTGAATTTGACAATTCCAGCGTGGATCGTGAAACGCAGTTTCTACAAATTACCGCCTTGGCGTACGAAGTTTTAAACCGACAATAATTGGAACAAAAAGAGGAATTGTTTTGTGACAAACCGAGAAAATGGTACTTTTGCCGCAGTCAAACTAACAAATCTTTTACCCTGTTTGCGCCGATAAACGTGCGCGCACTAAACTTTATAGCCCTGATATGATGTCTTCAAAGATAAAATTAACAATCATGAACTTTATGCAGTTTTTTGTATGGGGAGCATGGTTGATTACCATAGCCAATTATTGGTTTGGAACTAAAAACTGGGACGGTACGCAGTTCGGGCTTATTTTTGGCACCATGGGTATCGCTTCGGTATTTATGCCAACCCTGTCGGGTATCATCGCCGACAGATGGGTAAACGCCGAAAAATTATACGGTATTTTGCATTTGTTGTATGCGGCCACCTTGTTTTACTTGCCGCAGATCGACAGTCCGGCTTTGTTCTTTGATGTGATGTTGCTGGCGATGTGTTTTTATATGCCGACGATTTCCTTAAACAACTCCATTTCGTATTCCGTACTCAAATCGAGTAATTTAGATGTGGTCAAAGATTTTCCTCCCATACGCGTATGGGGAACCATCGGTTTTATCGCTGCGATGTGGGTGACCAATCTAACGGGCAATAAGGCTACGGAATACCAGTTTTACATAGCGGGTATCGGTGCCTTGCTGTTGGGTATTTACGGTTTTACCATGCCTAAATGCCCGCCTAAAAAAGATGTGGACACTAATGCCTCCTTCTTTAAATTGATGGGCTTAGACGCTTTTAAATTGTTTGCCAATTACAAAATTACGGTTTTCTTCGTCTTCTCCATGTTTTTGGGAGGGGCCTTGCAATTGACCAACGCCTATGGCGATGTGTTTTTAAGCGAGTTTGAAAAATTTCCCAAGTATGCCGATTCCTTTGTGGTAAAACACTCCACCATAGTCATGTCGATTTCTCAGATCTCGGAAACCTTGTTTATCCTGGCTATTCCCTTTTTCTTAAAGCGCTTTGGGATTAAAAAGGTCATGCTGATTTCCATGTTTGCCTGGGTGTTGCGCTTTGCGCTTTTTGCCTTTGGCGATCCGGTAAACGGACTTTGGATGATTATTATGTCGTGCGTGGTATACGGAATGGCTTTTGACTTCTTTAATATCTCGGGTTCGCTATTCGTAGAGACTTCGACGGATTCCAAAATGCGATCTTCCGCCCAGGGTTTATTTATGATGATGACCAACGGTTTTGGAGCGATATTGGGCAGTGTCACTTCCGGATGGATGATCGACAAGTTCTTTACGCTGTCGTTTAACGATATCAACTCGTTATCGACTTATTTGGAAACGGATCCGGACAACGCCAGTTTACTGGGGTTGGTAACCAACAACAACATCGCCGTGTCGGCTCAGGGTATTTTTAGCCGGGATTTGATGTTGCGCGACTGGCAGTCTATCTGGTTGTCTTTTGCGGTGTATTCATTGATTATTGCCGTGTTCTTCGCCTTGTTGTTCAAACACAAACACGTGGTAGGGGAGGTGATTCCCGAAGTCAAACACTAAAAACATACAGGCCGCTTTTGCGACTCGAATGGCAAAATCCCCTAAGGCAAAAACCTCAGGGGATTTTTTTATGGGTGCTAAGGAAACTCAGTCCTTGAGTTCAAAACAGTTTTGTACTCCGTTGATGATCAATAGGGCCTTGTAGTCTTTCTCGATCCAAATGGCCGAGTCGTTGCTATAAGTGCTTTTGTACGGGGTTTTGGACTCCAAAGCTAGCTTGAGGTTGTCCGCGTCTTTGCGCTCCAACAAAACGTATTGCTGGCGGTTTTCCAAAGTAGTGGTGATCTTGATCTGTTGGTCGTCGTTTGCGTAATTTTTGACCAAGGGACTGCGCTGTTGCAACAGCAGGGTTTGGTCTTCGGTTTTAAACTGTGCTTGGTCGCCTTGGACTTCCCAACGTATCGCCTCGGCTTCGTATACGGCGCCCTTGGCCCAAGTTTCTCGCTGGGGCAGGCTAAACCACGCTTGGGGCGTTTCGATCAACACCCTTTGGTCTTGAGGGTCGGTTTGGTAATAGACGTGATACAAGCGACCGTCTTGCGCTTGGTAAACGTATGAAGTGGGATTGTGCAATTTGGCGTGTAAATCCTTTTCCAGTGGGGTTGCGGCAGCCGTCAGGCTCTTGTCAATTTTATAAGTGCTTGCTGTATGAGTCTTTTGTTGGCAAGAGGCTATAAATATCGTTAGCACAATTGCTGTTAAAAAGCTTTTGTAGTACATGATATAACTATTTTACTAGTTAAAATCAAAAACAACGCCAATCTTCGTTTTTTAAGATTTAATTGACTGTTTTTCAAGGTATACCACAAATATGGCGACCTGGTGAAGAGAAATCGCCTTTTACCCGATCTGGACGCCCGAAAAAAGAGCGTCGGTTAGGTTGTCCTTAGGTTATCCAATGGGTGACCACATAGATGATTAAGCCGACTAAACCGCCGACTAGGGTTCCGTTTATTCGGATAAACTGCAAGTCCTTACCCACTTCCAACTCCAGTTTTTCGCTGAGTTCCCTGCCGTCCCAATTACCGACGGTTTTGCTGATCAGATGACCGACTTCTGCGGTGTTGTTTAAAATCATTTTGTACACGCTGTGCTGTACCCAAGTGTTGATTTTGGGCTTGGTGTTTTCGTCGTTTTTAAGCTGACTAGACAGCTGTTGGATATGGGAGTGGATGTATAGGGATACCGCCGATTTTGGATTGTTTAATTGATCGAGCAGCTCCTTTTTTAAGGTCTCGAGCAAGTCGCCGAGATAGCTGTGGATCTTTTCTGGGGTGACGAACTGTTCGAGCAGCTCGTCAAACTTGTGCTTCCAACTTTCGGAGCTGTTGATTTCCGCTGTGAGCTCTAAGAGTTTTGAGGTGAGTTCCAGGCGAATTTTGTGTTGGGGATTGTCGAGTATTTCGTCGAAGAAAGAAACGATACCGCTGATGAGTTGATTGGTTACGGCCTTACCTCCTATAAGTCCGAGTATCGGCTTTTTATCGGTGACTTTTTGATAGATTTCTTCGCGGTTTTGTTCGACGTATTTCTTGGCCTGGGGCAAAATGAGGTCGATCAATCGGTTGTGCTCGTCGTTGTCGATGGCGTAAATCAATCCCTGGGAAACCCAGTTTTGGAGCGGTAGGTCGCGGATGCCCTCTTGTGCTTTGGTCGCCAGGAAATCCAACAGGGCTGCATCTTCGATGTTCAACAGTACTTTGCGCAGTATATGGTTGATTTCCAACTCTAGGTTTTGTTGGTTTTTAGGTTGGTCCAGCCAGCTGGCTGCAAATAGGGCCAAATCGATTTTTTCGATATACGGACGGATGTTCTCCGCGGTTAGGAAGTTGTCGGTCACAAAACTCCCCAAGTTATCGCCTATGGCATTTTTGCTGTTTTCGATTAAATTGGTATGCGGAATTTTAATGCCCATCGGATAGCGAAACAGGGCTGTAACGGCAAACCAATCGGCTAAGGCCCCCACCATAGCGGCTTCTGAAAAGGCTTTTACATAGTTCATCCAGTTCTGCGGAGCGCTTTGAATGGCGAACACCATCACCAAGTAAAGTATGGCCATACCGATAAATAATCCGGTTGCTATGCGTTTGTGTTTTCGGAGTTGCTTGATCTTATCAGCCATAGAAGAGATGCTTTTGTTCTTATAAAGATACTTTTAATTTGCGAATTGGTGAATTAAGTATTCGACGAATCTGCGAATCTATGAATAAAAAAAGCGCCTAGTTATCTAGGCGCTTTATCGATATAAAAAGTAAATTTATTTAGATTGAAGGTCGATCCAATTTTTGGCATTGGTAAAAGCTTCCATCCATGGAGAAACCTCGTCTTGGCGTCCTTCTGGATAATGTGCCCAATGCCATTGAAACAACGAGCGTTCGATATGCGGCATCATAACGAGGTGACGTCCGCTAGCATCGCACATCATGGCGGTGTTGTAATCCGATCCGTTGGGATTGGCTGGATATTGATCATAGGCGTATTTGGCTACAATTTCGTAGCGGTTTTCCGCTTCGGGCAAGTTGAATTTACCCTCTCCATGAGAAATCCAAACTCCCAAAGTGCTGCCTGCTAAAGAGGAAAGCATGATCGAATTGTTTTCCTGAATTTTTACAGACGTAAAGTTGCTCTCGTGTTTTTGTGAGTTGTTGTGGAGTAATTTACCGTGAACTTCGTGTTCGGGATTGATCAATTCCAACTCCATAAACAACTGACAGCCGTTGCAGATACCTACGGATAGGGTGTCGTTTCTCTTAAAGAAGTTCTTGAGTGCGGTATTGGCTTTTTCGTTGTATAAAAAGGCTCCGGCCCAACCTTTGGCCGATCCCAATACATCCGAATTGGAAAAACCGCCTACAGCACCGATAAATTGAATGTCTTCGAGGTTTTCTCTGCCCGAAATTAAATCGGTCATGTGTACGTCTTTAACGTCAAAACCAGCTAGGAACATGGCGTTGGCCATCTCTCGTTCCGAGTTACTACCCTTTTCGCGAATAATAGCGGCCTTAGGTCTGGGTTTACTCTGATCGATAAGCGGTTTTTTACCGTGAAACTGTGTCGGAAATTCAAATTGCAACGGCAGGTTTTTATAATTGTCAAAACGCTGTTGCGCCATGCCGTTTTGCGATTGTTTTTGATCTAATAAAAACGAGGTTTTAAACCAGGTATCCCTTAAATCGCTCACGCTGAAATCCCAATGTTCGGCATTGTTTTTAAAGCTCACGCTATTGCCTTCTTGTACCGTACCAATTTTTAGCGCTTCCACGCCAAGTGCTTCAATGGCTTTTTCAAAAGCCGAGTCGGCTGTGGCTTGGACAACCAAAGCGATGTTTTCGTTGAAAAGCGCTTTGACCGCGTCGGGTTCTCCTAATGTGCTTAGGTCGTATTGAGCCCCTAAATTCACATCGGCAAAACACATTTCTAACAGCGTCGTGATTAAACCACCACTTCCGATATCGTGTCCTGCTGCTATATGACCGTTGCGAATCAAATCTTGAACGGCATTAAAGGCCTTTTTAAAATAAGCGCTATCTTGGATAGTGGGCGCTTCTGTACCGATCTTGTTTAGGATTTGTGCAAAAGACGATCCACCCAATTTAAAGCGGTCCTGAGATAAGTTGATATAATAGATAGAACCCGCTTTTTTCTTTAATACCGGTTCTACAATTTTGGTGATATTGTCACAGTTTCCCGCCGCTGAGATGATAACTGTACCCGGAGCAATCACTTGATCATTCGGGTATTTTTGTTTCATCGAAAGCGAATCTTTTCCGGTAGGGATGTTAATTCCCAAATCGATAGCAAATGCTGAACAGGCTTCAACTGCGCTGTATAAACGAGCATCTTCGCCTGGATTATTACAGGCCCACATCCAGTTAGCAGATAGGGAAACACTGGCTAAACCGTCTTTTAAAGGGGCCCATACCAAGTTGGATAAGGCTTCTCCAATGGCATTTTTACTTCCCGCTTTTGGGTCGATTAAAGCGACGATCGGAGCGTGGCCAATTGTAGTGGCAATACCCTCTTTTCCTTTGTAGTCCAGTGCCATAGCCCCCAAGTTGTTCAACGGCAATTGCAAAGGACCTACGCATTGTTGTTTGGCTACACGGCCTCCTACACAGCGGTCTACCTTATTGGTTAACCAGTCTTTACAGGCTACGGCTTCTAATTGCAACAAATCGTTTAAATACTGGGCCACACGGTCGGTGCTATAGGCCAAGTCTTCGTATATTCTGGTGATGGTTTGGTCTTCCATAATGGTTTTAGGAGAGCTGCCAAACATATCTTCTAAGGCAAAATCCATCGGTTTTGCCTGTGTTTTTTTGGATTCAAAAGTAAAGCGGTGGTTGCTGGTTACTTCACCTACCTCATACATGGGTGCGCGTTCGCGTTCGGCTACACGTTCGAGTATGGCGAGGTCTTTGGGGGCGATTACCAGACCCATGCGCTCTTGGGATTCGTTGCCGATAATCTCCTTCGCAGATAGGGTAGGGTCGCCAACGGGTAGCTTGTCTAAATCGATCAAACCTCCGGTGTCTTCGACCAATTCCGACAAACAGTTTAAGTGTCCGCCAGCACCGTGATCGTGTATAGAGACAATCGGATTGACATCGCTTTCTACCATAGCACGCACTGCATTGGCCGCGCGTTTTTGCATCTCTGGATTGGAGCGCTGTATGGCATTGAGTTCAATACCCGATCCAAAAGCACCCGTGTCTGCAGAGGATACCGCAGCACCACCCATACCAATACGGTAGTTTTCACCACCGAGTATAACGATTTTATCGCCCTCTTGGGGTTGTTGTTTTTGCGCTTGGTCGAGTTTTCCATATCCAATTCCTCCGGCCTGCATAATTACTTTGTCGTAACCCAGCTTGCGCGATTCCTCTTCGTGTTCGAAGGTTAAAATAGAACCGGTAATCAGGGGTTGTCCAAATTTGTTACCGAAATCAGAAGCTCCATTAGAGGCCTTGATCAAGATGTCGATCGGCGTTTGATACAGCCACGGACGTTCGGCCATGCCTTCTTCCCATGGGCGGTCTGCCGTCAATCGAGAATAAGCAGTCATATAAACCGCTGTTCCCGCTAAGGGAAGCGATCCTTGTCCTCCGGCTAAACGGTCGCGAATCTCTCCGCCTGAACCCGTTGCTGCTCCGTTAAACGGCTCCACCGTAGTCGGAAAGTTATGGGTTTCTGCCTTTAATGAAATCACAGAATCGAAATCCTTTTCTTGGTAAAAATCGGGTTTATCGGCCGACTTTGGAGCAAATTGCGTTACTCTTGGGCCTTTTACAAAAGCCACATTATCTTTATATGCCGAAACGATCTCGTTGGGATGGGTTTCGGAGGTTTTGCGAATGAGTTTAAATAGGGAAGTCGGTTTTTCCTCTCCGTCTATCACAAAGGTTCCGTTGAAGATCTTGTGACGGCAGTGCTCGGAATTGGCTTGAGAAAATCCAAAAACTTCGGAATCGGTTAATTTACGATCGATTTTTTTGGCTAAGTTTTCCAGATAAACCACTTCTTCATCGTTTAAGGCCAAACCTTCTTGTCGGTTATAGGCAGCGATATCGTCGATTTCCAAAATGCCTTCGGGCTGTAAATCGATCGAAAAAATCGTTTGATTTAATGCGGAATACGATTGAGACAACATCGGGTCGAAGCTCTTTAAGTCTTCGGCCTTATAAAATTCTTCAATTCTTAGAATTCCTTGGATACCCATATTTTGAGTAATTTCAACGGCATTGGTGCTCCAAGGGGTAATCATGGTGGCACGAGGACCAACAAACTCAGCGATAAGTGTAGTTTCTTTTAAAACATGAGCTTGCCCAAATAGCCAATTGAGCTTGGTAATATCCTCGGATGTCAATTCGTTTTGTACCTGTACGGCAAAGAATTTTTTCGAAGGGTTTTCGAAGAAATGAATCATTTTTTTGTAGGTATTAGTTGTTGTTGTAAGTTGCAAAAATAATTTAAAAAAAGACAATTAAAAAATTATTCTTTAGGCGATGCTACATATTGATAGGCACCGACATCTGGCTGGGAGGTTCGCACTTTTCCCAACAGGTCTAAAGGTACTTTTTGTGCCGTTTCCAAGTTGCCCTTTCCGATGATTTGCACCGATTCATCGGTAATCATCAATTCGTTTTTTTGTGGATTTAAGAAATACGGACGGAATTGATCGGTTTGGGTACTGAGCAAAATAGCGTTGTAATAAAGCGGGTTGTTAAAATCGAATGGAAAAGCCGCCTGATTGCCGCCGCCAAAGGCAAAGTATTTGATCAAACTGTTTTTAAATTGAAAATGCACGTTTTCTGGCGCTGCTGCTGTGCGTATAATCAAACTCTCCGAGGAACTGCTGTACAAGATACAGTTTTCGAATACGGCTTTTTTTAATTGAAATTCCGCACTGCCGTCGTAGTCGTCCAGCATGACAGCCGTGTGATTGGGTTTGCTCCAGTAGTTGACAAAGCTCGAATGTATAAATTCGTATTCGCCGCCAAAAGAACCGGAAAACGATGCGATACCGGCATTGCCGACCACGACATTGGAACCGTATATCTTAGCAGCTCGTCCCAAAATTCCGTTTTGAGTAGCGTTGTAAATTTGCACGTTGTGCAGGCGAACGGTTTCGCTGTTTTTGTTGACCAACAGGCCGACTGTCGGGTTTTTGATCACGGTGTTTTCAAAGGTTCCCGTGCTGCCCACAGTAAGCCATATCGCGCCCCATTGCCCTGGAATATTCGCGAAGTCCGGTTCCAATCGATCGCCCTGAATAACGATGGGGCGCTCCGGGGTTCCCATAGATGCTACCTTGGCTTTGTTGGCGACCAACAATCCGGAATTGTCGTGAAAATGGATGCGCGCTCCGGGATCGATACGCAGGGTTTTTTCGGCCGGTACGGCGGCATAGCCGTAAATCACATAGGGCTTGTCGCTGGTCCAGTGTAAGGTGTTTTTTTGGTTGTGGTCTCGTTCCGACAGGTAAAAACCGTATATTTCTTCGTCGTCAAAGGGAATGGTTTCCGCAACGCCCTGTGCATTGCGCTGTGGGTATAGAAAATGGGCATCTTGTACCAAAGTAACCAATTCCACCTTTTGAGCATCGCTGCCGTTGCCGAAATCGATGCGGTCCGTGTAGAGGAATTCCGTTAGGTTGTTCTGGTATTGGTTGTAGTCGATGGTGGTTTCTATAAAGATAAACAAACTGTCCTTGGCGAGTAATTCGACGTTTTGAAAAACCTTTCCTGCCCGACCATCAACCATGAGGCGGTAGTTGGACTTTTCGCCTTGGCCCAATCGGACACTGGGGATTTTGATGTTTTTGTTCGACCGATTATACACTTTTAGGGTATAGGTACTCGAGCCTATATTGGTGAATACCGTGTCGAGGTATACGGTGTCTTTTGAAAAACTCAGTTTGCCTTGTTGGGGCTCAAAGTCGAAGTCTTTTCGACAGGAAACCAAAACGACCAACAACAGGGAAAGAAAAGACAGAGAATAGATGCGCATATACTTCTTTTTTTGTAAAAATAGGCAAAAGTTTGTAATAAACTCCGATTTAAAAATCGATTTTACGCTGTTTCATCCACAAAAACAGATACATCTTATAGGTGGCAAAAGCTTGTAGGTACGCGAGTATAAATCCTTCTTTGCCATCGAGAAAACCCATTTGTACAAAATAGCGGTACGCAAACTCGTTGGCCGGGCGCAGGCTAAAGTGAAAGAAATTCGGGCGGATGTTGCGGCTGCGCAGCGATTCGGAAAGTCGCAGGCTGTGTTGATCGAGCTTTTGGTTGTAGTGGTCAAAAGTCGTATAGCTGTAATCCAAGGTGGTGTTTTTTAAAAAGGCTATGGCTACGTCTGTAGTGGTAAAACGGGGATGCCGCTTTACCAATAAGCTCTTTCGGGCGGTATAGCCGCCAAAACGCACTATTTTACCCATAAAATACAGCCCCTTTTTTCGGGTATAAAATTCGGTAAACCCTCTGGAATCCGTCAATATGTTTTTTATTTCTTGATGCAGTTTAGGGGTGACCACCTCATTGAAGTTTAAAAACACGATCCACTCATTGGACGCCTGTTGTACGGCCTTGTCTTTGGTGGCGATTTCCTGATCGACCGTGCAACGCAATACCCAGTCTGCCGGTGGTAGGGGATGGTCTTCGCTGTTTTCTCCATCGCTGCTATCTACGAGGATGACTTCATCGGCAAAGGACAGACTGCTCAAAAACAAATCAGACTCTTTGTCCGTGGCATGGCGGGTTATAATGACGGTTATCTTGGACATCAAAAATATTTGTAAGACGTGATTGGAATTGACACAAATGTAATAATTTTGTTGGAATTAACCCTTAGAATTTGCGCGATGAATAAGTTACCCATATTGATGTATCACAACGTGACTCAAGCCGATGAAGACTCGTTTGATTTGACGATTTCGGTCGAGAAACTCGAGGCTCAATTGGCGTATTTAAAGCAAAAAGGCTACGAGACCTATCATCTAGGAGATTTGGAAAACCGCCGCGATTTAGCGGTAAAAAGCGTGGTATTGACCTTTGACGATGTTACGGTTGATCAATTGATCTATGCCGTACCGCTGTTGGAAAAATACAAGATGAAGGCGACGTTTTTTGTCCCTTTTATGTATTTGGGAAAAACAGCCTCATGGACCGGAGGCACGGCAGCGGTGATGGATATCGATCAGCTCAAGGCATTGCCGCGCTGTATTGAATTGGGATTCCATTCGTATGAGCACCGCCATTATGCAGCCCTGACCGAGGAGGAGATTCACGCGGATTTTGATCGCTGTCATCAGCTGATTCAATCGGCGGGTTTAACGGTTTATCCCGCAGTGGCCTATCCCTACGGCAATTTTCCCAAAAAGGAACCCCAACGCTCGGCTTTTTTTGATGTTTTAAGACAAAACGGTATGAAAATGGGATTGAGAATAGGGAATAAAGTCAATGCTTTTCCGTTTAAAGAACCCTTTGAAATCAAGCGATTAGACGTCAAAGGACAGGATTCGCTGCGACTGTTTAAACTGAAATTGCGCTTCGGTAAACTATTTTAAATCGCGCTCCAACAGCAGGACTTTCGCATAGCGCGCAAACACGCCATAGGCGTCGGTGGCCGCACCGGCAAAACCCGGTATTCCATCCATAAAACCGCGCTTGAGTATATAGGTAGAGAAAAAGCGGTAAAACGGTTTAAAGGCCAAGTGGTAATAGGTCACTTTCTTTTTTCTCTTAAACAATTCACCGGCCTGAAACCAAGCATAAGACTCCTTTTTGCTCAAAAAGTGAAAGATGCCCTTATAGGTGTAATGCAAGACAAAATTATCCATGATGCCCACCGTACCCTGGGGAATATGGAGTTTTTCATGTACGTCTCCCGTAAAGTACACCCCTTTGTTTCTCACTAGTCGCGTCACCCGATCGGCTTTGTGATACAAAAAGCGATTGAGGAAAAAATGAGGAAAGCGCAATTTGTATCCCTGATGGGGGAGACTGTTGATTTTGTGAAGTATTTCTGCGTGCAGTTGCACGGTGATACGCTCATCGGCGTCAAGAAAGAGAATCCAGTCGCCTGTAGCGAATTGAATGGCGTGGTTTTTTTGAGCCGAAAAATTGTCGAATTTGCGTTGTACGACCACACAACCCAAAGAAGCGGCTAAGGTTTCGGTTCCGTCACTGCTATGGGAATCAATAACGATAATCTCGTCTGCAAAGCTTACCGAATGCACGGCGTCTTCCAAATACGGATACTCGTTATAGGTCGGTATAATCACGCTTAATTTCATAAAATCTCTAAAGTGCTTTTTTGTAGTCGTACCTCCTTTATAATCAACTGTTTTTTTTATTGAAGCAGTCTGGGTGTAGCGGAAGAGGTAATAATTAATTGCAAAATTACTAATAATTATATTATTTCGAAACTAAAAGTGATTTATTGTTGAAGTAATTATAAAAAAAAGTTTTTTTTAATGAAATTATACTGTTAAAAATTTTGGCAAAGCAACCGACTTTTTAGTGAGCGATTTAGAGATAAAAAATAGTTTTGTTAAATAAATGAGTTTTTTTAATTGTAAAAAAAGGGGCTTTTTTTTGAAAAAGGAAGGTTTGTCGGCCGCAATGTTCAGACAGTCAGTCGTTGGTCTGTTTAAAAGGAGTGCAATCGGGTATTTACCTCAATTGACGTTCCAGCAACATCAACTTGGCATAGCGGGCAAATACACCGTAGGCATCGATGGCCGACCCTGCGAAACCGGGAACTCCGTCCATAAATCCCCGCTTGAGGATAAAGGTCGAAAAGAAGCGATAGAACGGCTTAAAAGCCAAGTGAAAATAGGTGATTTTCTTTTTCTTTTTAAAGAGTTCACCAGCCTGAAACCAAGCATAGGATTCCTTTTTGTTTAGAAAGTGAAAAATTCCTTTATAGGTGTAATGAATGAGGTAGTTGTCTAGCGTTCCTATGCTCCCTCGGGGAATCTGGAGTTTTTCGTGTACATCGCCCGTAAAGTATAACTGCTCATTTTTTGCCAGCCGTATAATTTTATCCGCTTTGTGGTATAAAAAGTGATGCAGAAAAAAATGGGGATTTCGCAATCTATACGTCTGGTGTGTACCGCTGTTTATATGCGTTATAATTTCTTGTCGCAAGGGGATGGGTACGCGTTCATCGGCATCGAGAAAGAGTATCCAGTCTCCTGTAGCAAAGGGGATGGCGTGATTGCGCTGATTGGAGAAATTATCAAATTTCCGCTGAATAACACGGCATTGCAGCAATTCGGCTAAGGCTACAGTGCCATCCGTGCTGTAAGAATCCATTACAATGATTTCATCTGCAAAGGATACGGAGCGAACTGCATCTTTTAGATAGGGTTGTTCGTTGTAGGTAAGTATGATGACAGTTAGCTTCATGCCGTATGATTAGATCAGAAATCAAAACAAATTTACTCAAAATAGATTATATTTGCTCTACTATGCAAAGAAATGTTTCGCTAATCATTTGTCAATACCATTCCGCCGAATGCCTTCAAAAAGTATTGTGGGGATGTTGTACGCAGACCTATCGCAATTTTGAAGTTGTCGTGGTGGTTCCGGAGCTCCATCTAAGCGCGGTTACTGCAGTGGTGGAAAAGTTCCGAAAACTGGCTTTTTTCCCGATTACACTACTTAGTTCCCCTTTGGAATTGCCGATGAAAGCGTTGATCGCTGCAGTCCATACCGATTACCTCGTATTTACTTCCGCTACTGCTGTGCCTCGCCAAGATTTTCTAGCCAAGCATCTTCAATATCGGGAACTGGGCTTTTGGCTGCAAGGGCGCATCGATTTTATTTCCCAAAGCAGTTATGATTCCCTGTCACAAGACGCGATCTTTAGCGGTAAAGCATTTGAGAACAAATGGCTTAAAACGGTAGAGACCCGCATATCTACCTGGAACGACCCCTTGTATAATTGGGGATGGAAAGCGGCTTTGTATAACTTGCTTTCGCTTTCTAAGCCCGTGCTAAACATCAAAAATGCCTCGTTCTGGAAAGCGGATTTGCGGTATTTAGAAAGTGAAAACGCCCTGGATTTGCAAAATCATGTAAAGGGTTTAAAAAAGCTCGACGTTCGAAATTTTGCGTACCGCACTACCGCATTAAGCCCGAAGACAACCGATTTATAAAGAGATAACCATAAAAAAAAGCCTTGGTGTTTGATTTAAACGACTAAGGCTTTTTTAGTTTTATTTGTGTAGGGTGAGCTGGTTTTCGCGCACCCTTTTATTAAACGATTGTATATAGGCTTTTATAAAGGTTTCCATTTGCTTTAATTGCTCCGGATGGGTCTTCATCAGGTTGTTTTTCAAAAGCGGATCCTTCTTCCAATTAAAGAGTCCTAAGCTCTTTTTTCCGTCAAAAGCCAAGTAAAAATCGCCTTGTTCAAAATTGTAAACGTTGTCGAGGTAATTGACGATAAAATCTTTGTCGGAACGATAAGACTTGCCGTAAGTAATGATTTTGGTATTCAATTGCAAATAGTCCATCAAACTCGGAAGTATATCGATCTGTTGAAAGTTTTTCTCGGATACGCCCACCAGCGATTCATCGCCAGGGGCAAAGAAAAGTATGGGAATCCTAAATTTACCCACATTGTTTTTGTACTCGGGTTCTTCTCCAAAGGAAGAGGTGTGATCGGAGGTGATGACAAAAATCGTTTCCTTATACCACGGCATAGTAGCGGCGGTTTTGAAAAACTGCTTTAACGCGTGGTCGGTATAGGCTACGGATTCGTGTATGGGGGTCGTTCCCTTTGGAAATTTATTCTTGTATTTTTCGGGAATGGTAAACGGCGCATGTGACGAAATGGTGAAGAGCGTAGCGAAAAAAGGCGCCTTAAATTGATCGAGTTCTCGGGCAAAAAACTGTAAAAAATCCTCGTCAAAAACCCCCCATTTCCCGTCAAAAGATTCCGGACCAGTGTATTCATCCTTGCCGTAATAACGGTCAAATCCAGCGACGCTGGCGTATTGGTCAAAGTTTTGACTGCCGTTAAAAGCACCGTGAAAAAAAGCGGTCTGATAGCCGTGGTCTTTGAGTATTTCCGGTAGGGCATACACCTTGTTTACCGAATAACTCGACGAGATATAGCTGTTGTTCATCAGACTGGGAATGCTGGAAATAGTAGACGGTACGGCATCTATCGACAGCTTTCCGTTGGCAAAGCCGTTTTCAAAGAAATAGCTCTTTTGAATCAGCGAATCCAAAAAAGGCGTTAGCCCGCGCTGAATGTTTTCGCGGCCATAGCTTTCTAAGATTAACAATACCACGTTTTTCTTGTTGGATTCCGCATAGTGAAACTCCTGTATGGGATTGTAGATGCGGTTGGCTTCTTGTTCGTCAAAGAAGTGAACATCGTCTAAGGTTTCTTTCTTTCCTATGGTCTTGAGTACGGTAAACGGCGTGTTGAGTATCAGCGCAGTATTGCCGATTTGGCTGTATTTGGAAGCATCTACGATGCGCAGTGGCTTTTTCTGAAAACCGCCACGACCACAGAGAAACAACACCGAAACGGCCAAAAAACAGATGCCGACACCACCCCAACTAAAGCGACTGTTGACGTTGCGATAGGGGATACGACTAAGCGCAAACCCCAACAATGCGGCGAATACCCCCATCAATAGCGGTATCTGCCAATAGTCTACTACAAACGATTGCAGCAAACCCCAAATCTCGTTTTCCATACCGCTGGCGGTAATCATACCAAAAGAGCTGCGTCTGCCGATAAACTTAAAGTATTCGAAATCGATGAAGTTCAAGGATAACACCAAGGCGTTTACCACAAAAAAACTGTACAGTAAAAACTTTTGATAAATAGGGTTTTGTTGAAATTGTCCCGGAATCAAATGCAACAGGGCAAACAGCAAATTGACATAGCCGATAACCGACAAGTCAAAGTGAAGACCGCCCAAGATTACTTTGTAGTCCAGCGCATCGGTAAAGAACGAATAGTTATAGATATAAAAGGCGAAGCGGCAGAGTTGATAGAAGAGTACAACGATCAATAAACGCTTGGCAAAGAGCTTTAAACTAGATAGCGTAGTTGAATTCATAACTTTTTTTGCGATATTAAAACAAACAGCACTCGATATAGGAGCGCTGTTTAAAAAATTAGGTGTTATACGGCGACGTTATAGTCTCTTAAAGCCTCGTTTAAAGAGGTTTTTAAGTCGGTAGAAGCCTTGCGTGTTCCGATGATTAAAGCACAGGGAACCTGGTATTCGCCAGCGGGGAATTTCTTGGTATACGAACCGGGGATAACCACGGCGCGTTCGGGTACAAATCCCTTGGTTTCTATCGGCTGTGCTCCGGTTACATCGATGATTTTGGTCGATGCGGTCAATACCACATTGGCGCCCAAAACCGCTTCTTTACCAATGCGTACCCCTTCAACAACGATACATCTGGAACCGATAAAGGCGCCCTCTTCGACGATAACGGGCGCGGCTTGTAACGGTTCTAATACACCGCCGATGCCCACACCACCACTGAGGTGAACGTTTTTGCCAATCTGAGCACAACTGCCTATGGTTGCCCAAGTATCTACCATGGTTCCCGCGTCTACATAAGCACCGATATTCACATAAGAAGGCATTAAAATAACGCCTGCTGCGATAAAAGCACCATGTCTGGCAACGGCATTGGGTACTACGCGAATTCCCTTGGCAGCATAGTCTCTTTTTAAGGGCATTTTGTCGTGATATTCAAATATACCCGCCTCCCAGGTTTCCATTTTTTGAATTGGAAAATAGAGTACTACGGCCTTTTTAACCCACTCGTTGATTTGCCAGTCTGCACCTACGGGTTCCGCAACGCGCAAAACGCCGCTGTCTACTAAATTGATCACTTCTCTAATCGCGTCCTGAGTAGCCGTTTCCTGAAGGAGTGCTCTGTCGTTCCAAGCGTTCTCTATGATATTTCTTAAGGTTTCCATTTGTTATGTTTTCGCAAAGATAAGAATTATAGGCGCATACGAAACCTTTTTTTACAGCATCTAAACGCGTAAATACGAGCAGTGGTTTATAAAAATATTCCGACATCCTTTATTTTAAATTTAAAAACATACCGAACGGTATTTTTTATATCTTTGAAGAAAAAATAAACGCCATGGACAAAGCGGCTAGAACCAAGAGATTTATCGTAGAGAAGACGGCTTTGCTGTTTAATGTGCAGGGATATGCCGGTACTTCCATATCGGATATGACTGCGATTACCGGATTGACAAAGGGCAGTATATACGGCAATTTTACCAATAAAGAGCAGGTGGCTTTGGCGGCTTTTGACTTCAACGTAGACCTTGTGTTTCACGGTCTAAAAAACACACAAGTACCCGGGAATTCCGCCCTGCAAAACCTAATTGCCCTGTTTGATTTCCACCGAGACAATTGGAGGGATATTGCGTTAAACGGCGGCTGCCCTTTGCTGAATGCCGCGGTGGAGTCCGACGACAACTTACCCTTTATGAAGGGGGTGGTACAGCGCAGTTTTAGACTTTGGGCCAAAAGTATTGCCGCGATTATCGAAGACGGAATAAAAAAGGGCGAGTTTAAGGCATCGATAGATCCACAACACTACGCATATACCTTTGTCATGCTGATTCAAGGTGGGGTTTTGCTGAATAAAATTACGGACGATACCAAGCATATCGCGACAGCGGTAGACCGCATACAGCAGATTATAAAAGAAGAAATAAGCGCGTAAATTTTTTTTACATTTAAAAATACCGATTGGTATATTATTGAAAGTTATGAGAAAAGAAGTATTTATAGTTGCGGCAAAAAGAACGCCTATTGGAGGTTTGCTGGGAAATTTGTCCGCTTATAGCGCACCGCAGTTGGGTGCGTTGGCCATTGGCGGAAGTTTAGCCACTTTGGATATCGACCCGAAGGAGGTGTCTAGCGTGTATATGGGAAACGGACTAAGTGCCGGAATGGGACAATCACCCGCAAGGCAAGCGGCGGTATTAGCAGGTATTCCGTATGATGTAGAGGCTACAACGGTAAACAAAGTTTGTGCATCGGGTTTAAAAGCCGCCGTGATCGGAGCGCAGCAAATACAGTTGGGCTTGGATCACTTAGTCGTTAGTGGAGGAATGGAAAGCATGAGTAATGTGCCGCATTATGCCCAAATCAGAGGCGGCAATAAATTGGGACATTTGTCGCTGACGGACGGGATGATCAAAGATGGTTTATGGGATGCCTACCACGATTTCCACATGGGGAATGCCGCAGAGATTGGCGTGCGTCATTTTGGTTTCTCCAGAGCGCAACTCGACGATTATGCGTTGCAGTCTTATCAAAAGGCCCAAAAGGCTACCGCAGACCGCCGATTTGAAGACGAACTGATTTCGGTCCCTATTTGGAAGGGCAAAGAAAAAATGGATATGCGGGTCGATGAGGATATCTATAAGGTGATGCCTGAAAAAATGCCGTTATTAAAACCGGCTTTTGAAGAAAACGGATTGCTTACTGCGGCCAATTCGAGCAATATCAACGATGGTGCTGCGGTATTGATACTGGCAAGTGCGGAATTAGTAGCCGCAAAACAATGGAAACCCCTAGCGAAAATTGTAGCTTATGCAGATGGTGCACAAGAGCCTGAATGGTTTACCACAGCTCCTGCTATTTCGATAAAAAAAGCCTTGCAACAAGCGGATTTAAAAATAGAGGACATCGATTTTTTCGAGCTTAACGAAGCCTATGCCTCCGTGGTTTTATCCTTGGAAAAATTGTTGAATTTGGATTTAGCTCGGGTTAATATTCACGGAGGTGCTGTGGCATTGGGACATCCGATTGGCGCATCGGGGGCACGAATACTCGTCACCCTAACTCATGTTTTAAAACAGCAAAAGGCGCGTTACGGACTGGCAGCGATTTGCAACGGCGGTGGTGGCTCTACTGCGGTTATTATCGAAAACCTCCAACGTTAATACAGCGGTGGTATTGTTTTGAAATCACTGCTTTTACTTCCGCTTTCGATCAACGGAATAAGACGATTTTTAATCGAAAAATTAGCGCGGTGAAAATAATTGAAAAAAGCTTGGGATTTTTAAAAAAAAGGAGTGATTATTGTAGGTATAAAACAAAAAGTATTTATGATCTACTCAACCACTATATTTAGAACTTTAGGGCTTTCCCTCATTGCATTAACATTGTTTTCGTGTAAAAAGGAAGTTGTGGAAAGCGACAAAGAGCTTATAAAAGTCGCCGATTCTATAGCGGCAATGCCTCAGGAGTCCGTGTATTTACACCGCCAAAACAAAAACGAATTTACCTTGCGTTTCGTTCGCAACGGCGATGCAGTAACCGGAACTTTTAACTACCACTTAAACGGTCGCGATAAAAACGACGGAACGATTAAAGGAGAGTTTGTAGGCGATTTGTTGATTGCAGATTACGTCTTTAGCTCGGAGGGCACGACCTCTACCCGTCAAGTGGTTTTTAAAAAATCGGGCAATAGCCTGCTTGAAGGATATGGCGATGTCGAAGAGGTAGCGGGTAAAGTTGTTTTTAAAGATGTCAATCTGTTAGAATACAATCCCGCTTTTAAACTGGACTTAATACAAGACTGAATTTAAATCAACGCCCACTGAAATCCAATCCAAACAGCCAACAGTTATCCTATGCCCTACTATTTCCGTCTGACTCTTTACGGTCTAACCCTTTTTTTCTGCGCTACAATTTTTTATTCCTGTAAAGTGGTCGATACTGCAAAATCGCCGGCGCGAACTTTAATCAATAAGGAAAATAACGAAAAGATACATATCGAAAGATTTGTTTTGACTATTGATTTGAGTTTTCCAGATTCTCAAACTATTCCCATAGCTGATAAGCACCACACCGATATCGTGTTATGGATTGAAGCAGCAGTCTACGATGCAAAATGGAATGATAGCGGTATCATGGTTAAAATGAGATCTCCTGATTTTACCTTAAATATTAAGTCGGAATTTAATAATCATAATCAAATTTTCATCTGGAAGGACGGCGGCAAAATAAAGGTCAACTCCACTTGGTATATACTGGATTCCCCTCGTTCTCAAAAATTGGGCGAGCTACTGGAATTATATCGTGTTAATAACGGTATTTAGTGAGCTGTTTTACCGAATTCAGGTAAAAATTTTAAATCGGTGCACGCCCTAAAATGGTGGCATAACAACCCTGGGTTTTTTTTGCGAACAATCATTTCGCAATTATTTTGAACGGCATCAGAAAACAAGCGAAATATTAATTACTTTCGCAGGCTTTTTGCAACGAATTTTTAAGGAATAGCGCAGCTCTTGAACGGCTGTCCTGATTGTCAGTCGCAATTGGTACACAAAGCTGGAAATAACTCAAAAAAGACTAAACTAAAACAGCAAGGGGATGAAACCGAATGAAGAGCGCGCACGTGCGGCAATGATAATGATATGGGCCGTTATTGCGATGGAGCTCCTGGTTATGGTGTCCAATTATTTGCAATACGATTTATTGCTCCACTTTTCCCAAGGCGATGAGTATACGACGGAGCAGTTGGAAAACAATGATTTACGCGTAAAGTTGGTGACCATTATATACGGGATATTCTTTTTTATGTCGGCCGTTACCTTTATCATGTGGTTTCGCCGCGCCTATTTCAATCTGCATCAGTGTACCTCATATTTGTATTTTAAAGAGGGCTGGGCCGTAGCGGCTTGGTTTGTTCCGATTGTCAATCTGTTTCGTCCCTTTACCATAATGAAAGAGCTCTTTGAGGTTAGTGCGCGCTTGCTGAATAAAGCGGCGCTTCAACCAAAGCATTTTCCCGTTTTTTATCTATCGACTTGGTGGATACTGTGGCTGATTGACAATGCGATGATTCAAATTCTCAACCGCGTAGTACCCGCTGTAGATGAGGTCGATGTGTTGGCACATGAAAGTCTGTTTTATATGGGACAAAGTGCCATTTCCATCGTGTCGGGCCTGCTGCTTATCAAAATTATTAAGACCTACAACGCCCGGGAAATCATCCTTTCCAAAATGCAATTCGCTGCGGTGAATTAAGTGAGACAGGTGTTATTCCTTTTGGAGGGGAGCCGAAGTGGGTACGACTAAAACAGCCTAAAAACCTATAGCGCTGCGCTTTTTAAAAGGGCTTTGTCGACTGCGGCTGCCTCATAAAGCGAACACCAACCACTACTGGCCGATTTACCCTGGAAAATAGTTGATATTTTTCGTTCAAAAGCCCCATTTCTTTGCGGTATTTACAGTATTTTTGAACTTTATATTGACCTATATCCTTATTTCTTATGAAGTTAATTTACAAAGGCAAAACCAAAGATGTGTACAGCCTAGATCAGCATCAAGTATTATTAAAGTTTAAAGATGACGTTACGGGAGAAGACGGTGTATTTGACCCTGGGGCAAATACGGTCGGACTAACCATTGATGGGGCGGGAAAATCCGGACTTAAAATGACCAAGTTTTTCTTTGAACGTTTATCGGAACTCGGTATTGCTACCCATTATATATCGGCAGATTTGGATGAGGTGAGTATGGTGGTCAAAGAGGCCGTGCCATTTGGCAAGGGCTTGGAGGTAATTTGCAGATACCGCGCTGTAGGTAGTTTTTACAGGCGTTATGCAGCCTATTGCCAAGAGGGCGACACCTTGGATGGTTTGGTAGAAATAACGATTAAGGACGACGAAAGAGGCGATCCAACCATCTCTGACGATACTTTGGATATGCTGGGTATATTGTCTAAACCGGCCTATGTGCAACTCAAGGAATTGACCAAAAAAATCTGTGATGTCATCAAGGCAGAACTGGCGAAAAAGGATTTGGAGTTATACGATATCAAATTGGAATTTGGCCTTGATAAAGCAACGGGCGACTTGTTGTTGATCGATGAAATTTCAGGTGGAAATATGCGCGTTTACAAAAACGGCAACTACGTGGCTCCGATGGATTTGGAGAAAGATTTTTTAGGCGCTTAATACCCGAGAAGGAGTTAGTGGGGGTTCCTCGGAATCCCAAAGGGAAAACCCGCAATATAGCCTGCTGCTGTACTGCGGGTTTTTTGTTTACCTCTCGGGTGGATTTGGGGTATGGTTTTATTCCCAACCGCCACCCAGTGCTCTATACAACTGTACGAGAGCGACTAATTTTTGATTTTGATCTTGGATGTTTTTCATTTCGGCTTTTAGGAGGTTTTGTTCCGCGGTGAGTACATCGGTATAATTGACGTGCTGATGGTTTAAAAACAACTCCTTGTTAAAGCTGACCGCCTGGCTGAGCGCCTCCAATTGCTTTTGGCGGGAATCTTCCTTTTGCCTGGCCGTATCGTAGTTAAAAGCGCGTTGGAAACTTCTTGACTCGCTAAGAGTAGGGTTTTTTCAAACTGAAAAAGCGCCTGCTGTTGTCGGGATAGGTTGGTGGACAAACGGGCCTTATTCGCGCCATTTTGAAACAGCGGCTGGGTGAGTCCGCCCGCTACCGAGCCCAATAAGCTCGAACTGGAAAGCCAATGCTTCCAATCCAATTTTGAAAAGCCTCCCGAAGCATTTAAGGTTAGGGCGGGGTAAAAAGAAGCTCTCGCGACATTGGTCTCTTCAAAAGCCGTTCTAAAATTCAATTCTGCCGCTTGCACATCCGGACGATGGGCGAGTAGCTGTGCGGGTATACCCGATCGCAAGTCGTAGGTCGATTTTTGTTGCGACAAAGTCGAGCGTTCGATCGAAGCCGGTGCTCGAGCCAGCAAAAAACACAGTTGGTGCTCGGTTTCCTTGATTCGTTGTTCGAGGTCGGGCATTTCCAGTGTGGCTTCATAGTAATTTGCCTGACTCTGTACTACGGCTACGCCGTTGAGTAGGGCGTTTTCGAAGAGCAGTGCTATGGCAGCGGCATCTTCGGCTCTGTTTGCTGCGGTTTTTCGCGTAATCTCGAGTTGTTGGTCCAAGGCCAGCAGCTCGTAATAGGCCGTGGCAATATCCGCGATTAATTGGGTTTGTACCGCTCTTTTTGCCGCGTCGGTGGACAGGAGTTGCGCTAAGGCGGCGCGTTTGGCACTGCCGAGCTTGCCCCATATATCGAGTTCCCAGCTGCTGTTTAAGCCCCAATCGTATTGCGTTTGTCGCCTTTGGTTGTCCAGGCGCTGTGACTGGGGTATTCGCGATTCTTTAACGCCGATTTCGGTGGTTAGCGAGGGATATAAAGCCGATTTGCGCCACCGCAATTGGGCCTGAGATTCCGACAGGCGTTCGACGGCTATCTTTAAGTCGAGGTTGGCACTTAATCCCTGGTGGATCAGTTTTTGCAATAGGGTGTCGCCGAAAATTTCGGTCCAAGGGAGTTGTGCTAAATTCGCCGTATCGCTGGCGGTGCTAGGTGCGCGAAAGCGTTCCTTTAAGGGGCTGTCCGGACTTTGATATGGACGTGTAATCTGGCAGGAACTCCAGGTTCCAACCGCCATCACTAAGAGTAAACCCCATTTATATGTTGATTTTTTCATCGGTGTAAATTTTATACGATCAAATCGTTTGAGTGAATTAAAAAGCCCAACCCATGGCTGAAATTGGGCTTTTTCTTTAGAGCTCCGTGCTGGAATCCGGCGATTTTATCCCCGATATCCGCTCGTGTAAGCCCTGAAAGATTATGAATAATATGGGAATTACAAATACGCCAAACAGCGTTCCAATCAACATACCTCCTACAGCAGCCGTTCCTATGGAGCGATTGCTCAATGCGCCCACACCGCTGGCTAGGGTCAGGGGTATTAACCCGAAGATAAAGGCAAAAGAGGTCATTAAAATCGGTCGCAAACGCGTTTTTGCACCGTATAGGGCCGAATCTATTAGGCTGCTTCCTTGATGGCGCTGGTGTAGGGCAAACTCGACGATTAAAATGGCGTTTTTGGCGAGTAAACCGATCAGCATGATCAAACTGATTTGCAGAAAAATGTTGTTGTCCAAACCAAAGAGTCGGGCAAATACAAAGGCACCGGCCAATCCGATCGGCAGAGATAACAACACCGACAAGGGCAATATATAACTCTTGTATTGCGCGCTTAACAAGAAATACACAAACACCAAACACAGGGAAAATATCATGACGGTCTGACTGCCACTGGAGCGTTCCTCCCGCGATAATCCCGAAAACTCATAGCTGTACCCGCGATCAAGGGTTTGAGAAGCCACCTCTTCTATGGCGTTAATCGCATCACCAGAACTGTAACCCGCATTGGGAATGCCCGTAATCGTACTCGAGGTAAACAGGTTAAATCGCTTGATAAATTCCGGTCCATTGGTCTTTTGCAGGCTGATGAATTCCGATATCGGAGCCATTTCGCCCTTTTGAGTACGCACATATATCTTTTGAATATCGGCTTCCGTGGCTCGGTAATCGGCATGCGACTGCATCATTACCCGATATTGTTTTCCAAATCGGTTGATGTCGGAGGCATAAATACCGCCCATATACCCTTGTAGGGTATTCAATACCGTGCTCACACTAACAGCTGCGGCCTTGCATTGGGCAACGTTAACACGGACTTCCAACTCGGGAAAACCGATGTTAAACGAGCTGCTCGCATAATTGATCTCTGGACGCTGATTGAGTGCCGTGATAAAGCGGTCGATGTTTTCGTTGAAGTCTTGGTAACTCCCGCCGGTTTTGTCTTGCAATTGTACTTCAAATCCATTGCTGTTTCCAAATCCCTGTAAGGTAGGAGCGGCAAAGAAAATGATTTGTGCTCCTTGGATATGCGCGGTTTGCTGAAATAATTTTTGTACTACAGCCGCGGCACTTTGGTCCTTGCCCGATCGTTCCTTCCACGGTTTTAAGCGGATAAACAAGGCGCCATACGAACCGCCATAACCGTGCAGTAAGTCCATGCCCGACAGGGTGGAAGCCAATTCTATTTCCGGCATACTCCGCGCGATACTATCGACTTCTCGTGTAATTTTTTCGGTGCGCTCCAAAGTCGAAGCCGGAGGCAATACCACATTTCCGTAAATAGCGCCGCTGTCTTCATTGGGAACAAAGCCCGTAGGCGTCGTTTTGAGCAGGGTGTAAAACAACAGGGAAAAGGCGGCGATCGCGGCTAGTGATATCCACTTGCGCTTGATGATAAATTGTACCACACCCAAATACCGGTGAGTAACCACGTCGAAGGCCGTGTTAAAACCCGTAAAAAATTTGGGTAAAAAGCCCTGTGACTGCTGAGGACTTTCTTGATGCGGCTTGAGTAACAGCGCACAAAGCGCCGGGCTAAGGGTTAGGGCGTTGACGGCAGAAATCAAAATAGCCACGGCTATGGTCAGTCCAAACTGTTTGTAAAAGACACCAGCCGATCCCGTAATAAAGCTAACGGGTATAAACACCGCTGCCATGATTAGGGTAATGGAAATGATGGCGCTACTGATTTCGCTCATCGCTTCGATAGTAGCTTTCTTGGCCGATTGAGCACCCTGATCCAGTTTGGCGTGTACTGCTTCCACGACGACTATAGCGTCATCGACTACAATTCCAATGGCCAAAACCAAGGCGAATAGAGTCAGCAAGTTAATGGTGAATCCAAAGAGCTTGAGGAAGAAAAACGTACCTATAATGGCAACGGGTACGGCTATAGCGGGAATTAAAGTCGACCGCAGGTCTTGCAAAAAGATGTAAACCACGATAAAAACCAGCAAAAAGGCTTCGATAATTGTAAAAATCACTTTTTGAATCGAGGCATCCAAAAACTCATTGGCATTTAAAAAAGTGTGGTAGCTTACCCCAGGAGGAAAGTCCTTGGACGCTTCCAGCAAGACGTTTTCACAGGCAATGATGAGTTCGCGGGCATTGGAGCCCGAAATTTGACTGATAGCACCACCGGACGACAGCTTGCCTTGGGTGATCAGTGATGAGGTGTAGTCCAAGGCGCCAAATTCGACATCGGCAACCTCTTTTAGTCGCAGGTAATCGCCGGCCACACCACTTTTTAAAATGATGTTTTCAAACTGCTCGGGATTTTCCAATCGGCCCGTGAATTTTAAGGCGTATTGCACCGATTGACGACCGTTTTCTCCGATTTTACCCGGCGCAGCCTCGATGTTTTGCTCGTGTAGGGCCGCGATGATGTCTTCCGGAATCAAGCCGTGTGTAGCCATGACTTCGGGCTTTAACCAAATGCGCATCGAGTATTCCTGATTGCCGTAAATCTGGGTGTTTCCAACCCCTTCTATACGCTTGATCTGCGGCATGATGTTAATTCTCAAGTAATTCTCCAAGAATTTCTGATCGTATTTGCCGTCCTCACTAAACAGTAAAAAAGAAAAAGCCGTGCTGCTCAACTGCTTGGTCGTGGAAATACCCGACTTAATAACTTCTGCGGGAAGCAAACTCGTGGCTCGAGCCACGCGATTTTGTACATTGACAGCGGCCATATCCGCATCGGTGCCCTGTTTAAAGTATACCGTAATCGATGCACTGCCGTTGTTGCTAGCCGTAGAGGTCATATACGTCATGTTTTCCACGCCGTTTATTTGCTCTTCCAAGGGGATAATGACACTCTTCATCACCACATCGGCACTAGCTCCCTGATAGGAAGCGTTCACCACCACGGTGGGTGGTGCGATTTCCGGATACTGGGATATCGGAAGGGAGAGCAAGCTGATTGTTCCCAACAGTACGATGATGATCGATATGACCGTCGATAATACCGGATTCTCTATAAATTTTTTTATCATGATGCTGCTGTATTAATTAATCGGTTTGGGGGCTATTTGCATCTCATTTCTCAGCGTGCCTAAGCCGTCGACTACGACGATATCGCCTGCGGACAAGCCGCTATTCACCACATAAGTTTGCTCCAAGGCCATGGGCAACAGCTGAACCTCTGTGTGCATCGCCTTGTTTTGCGCATCGACTCTATAGACAAAATAGCGGCCTTGAATTTCGAAAACCGCTTTTTTGGGCAGCAATATGGCTTGGTCTACCGCGGTGGGAATTTGTAGTGTAGCACTAGCGCCGCTCCACAAAACCCCTGTTGGATTGGGAAATAGCGCTCTAAAGTTGGCAGAACCGGTTTGGGCTTGTAACACGCCGCTAAGACTCTGAATTCGACCGCTAAGCGCGTAGGTTTGTCCGTTTGCGGTAATCAGCGAAATCTCGGGCATGTTTTTTAGTTTTTCCGCCAAATCTTTTCCGCTATATTGATTTAAAAAGCCGTTTAACTGCTTTTGACTCAGCGAAAAATGGGCGTATACCGCACTGGTGTTGGCCACTGTCGTGAGCGCGAGTTCCGAGCTGCTGCTGACCAAGCTGCCCTTCTTTAAAGGCAAACGACCCACCACGCCCGAAATAGGACTGACGATTTGCGTAAAAGCCAATTGCGATTGGGCGTCGGACAAGGCGGCTTGAGCCTGGTTTAGCTCGGCCTTTTTTACGCGTTCCAAATTTTTCGCCGTGGTGAGCTCGAAGGAATTTACGATGTTTTTATCGACCAAAGCCGCGGTGCGCAACACTTGCAGACTCGCGGTTTCCAAGGCCGCTTCGACCGCCAGTACGGCCGCTCGACGCTGATTGACGTCTTGTAAATAACGGTTGGCATCTATTTTAAATAATTTCTGCCCCGCTTGTACCACACTGCCTTCTTCTACGAAGACCTCTTCGATATATCCATCGATTTTTGATCGGATTTCTACGGTTTCTACCCCTTCTAAAGTAGCGGGGTATTCGAGGTAAAGCGTGGTTTTCTCCGCAGCTAAACGCTGTACGGGATAAGACGGAGCTGCTGCAGATCCGCTGTTGTTTTTGGAATCGCAGGATGTATATCCTAAAACTAGGAGCAATAAAAGGTAAGTTAGGTGTGTTTTCATAAGTGTGATTTTTAATGAAACAGTAAGGGATATAGCTTTGAGTGTTTTAACGAAAACACAGGGTCTTTTTAGACATGGGAATTCCGCTCCCCGTTCAAAGCTGATTGCGTTGGGGATAGTGATTAATCTTGGTAGTTTGAAAATTATTGCAGCCGCACTAGCGCCTCTTAAGTATGTTCCAAAACGGAACTATTCGTATAACAATAAAATATACGAGGAGGGCTAAAGGCATGGAATGAGGTATTTTAAGTGTTTCTAACAACATAAAAATAATTATTACAATTCTTTAAAAGGTTTATCAAACGCGAAAAGAACTCGAACCTAGTCCGAAAAATAACTGTTTGATTAGTCGAACAAAAGTAGTACTTTTACATAATAAAACAACAAAAAACTTGTTTTATTATTTTATGACAACTAACCGAATATTGATGTTACTGAAAATGCGGGGGCCTTTAACAGCTCTTGACATCGCTAACGAATTGAAGATAACCAAGGAAGGGGTTCGATTGCAGTTGGTCAAGTTTTTGGAAGAAGGCCTGATCGAAGTGGAAAAGGAATCCAAAGGCGTGGGGCGTCCTCAGAAGTTTTATACGATTTCGGAATTTGGAAACAGCAAATTTCCAAATACCCATGCCGAATTGACGGTAAAGCTGATTAAGATTATTAGAGACTCTATGGGCGAAGCGGCGATGCAGAGCGTTATAGACATCAACGAAGCTGTGGGCAAGCAACGCTATCACGAGGAGATTGATCCGCTAATCGGCTTGGAAGGCAAGATTGAGCGACTGACCGAGATCCGAAGTAGAGAAGGGTATATGGCCGAATATTCCAAAGAGGAAGACGGCTATTTGCTGGTGGAAAATCATTGCCCCATCTGTGCAGCGGCAACGATATGCCAGGGTTTTTGTGCCTCCGAACTGCAAGTTTTCCAATCGGTTTTAGGCGATGCGGTTACGGTCAAACGCACCGATCACATCATTTCCGGAGCCAGACGTTGTGCGTATCGAATTATACCCAACTAAAATCAGGTGTTTTTGAGATGTTTTTGGATTCATTAGCCCTGAAAACGATGGCGTTTTGAGGGTAAGTGTTGTTTTTTGCAAAAAAACAACCACTATATGGAAAAAGAAATTACCTTTAAAAAAACATTAAGATGGTATATACCTTTAAAACCACGCAACAACTGGCCTGTAGTCTGGCCGAAGCGTGGGCTTTTTTCTCGTCGGCTCATAATCTTTCGGAAATTACCCCGCCAGATATGAATTTTACCGTACTGACTTCCTTTGAAGACGACGCGATATACGAAGGCATGAAAATCGATTATACCGTTTCTCCGTTGTTTCACATTCCCCTAAAGTGGCAAACGGAAATTATCCAAGTCGACGACCAAAAGAGTTTTACCGATTTTCAAAACAAAGGTCCCTATAAACTGTGGTCGCACCACCACCTTTTCGAATCCAATGCCGACGGCGTATTGATGACAGACGTCATCGATTACGAACTTCCCTTTGGCTTGCTAGGAACCCTAGCGCACCGCATTTTGGTCAAAAAGAAAATCGAACACATATTCGAATACCGGCGCATCAAACTGAAACAGCGATTCTCATAATCGAAAAATAGCCGCTGTTCTATGAAGTATAATCGCTAGCTGCAATTGTTTTAAACGATAAAAGGACTGCCCAAAACGGTACAGTCCTCGTTAATTGATTGTTTAACTCAGCGTAATGGATTCTTTTTTAGCCGCTTCCAATTCGGCTTTGGCCGCTTCCAATTTGCGCCTTCTCTTATCGATTTTTTCCTTTTTCTGATTTTCTCGGACGGCCTCGTTGAGTTCTTCCGTTCTTTCTTTTACCTTTTCTTCCTTATCGCGAATTTTTTTATCCAAATCGGCCGCATAGGCACCGTGACCTTTGTATGTTCCGGAATTGCATTTTTGTTGCAGGTTGTAAATAGCGTTTTCCAATCCGCGAATCTGTCCCGTTCTCCCGTTTTTCTTCGCGTATTCTAATTTCACTTGTAGCTCACATAATTTGCGCTCACATCCTTTTAAATCCCGACAATTGTTTTGTGCAAAACCCGCTACCGCAAAGGCGAAAAAGAGGATTAATGTAGTTCTAACTCGTAAAGTCATAAATAAAACGTTTTAAAGGTTAATGGTGTATTCTAATTGATATCCTTAAAATAACACAAAAAAAATAGTAATGAATCTAAAATGAGTATTATCTCAATAATAAATTATGATACCGTAGACGCATAAAGTATGCCAGTATTCTATATTCAAAATGTGAAAACACCCGGAATATGGACTTGCACATATTTTTTAAACCGTTTTTTAGAGGAACCCAATCCGGAGGATTTTTGTTATTTCTATACGGTTTGATTTCGCGCTTCTAGTGTTGAATACGCCGAATTTAAAAAGTGGGCAAGGGAAAGATTTCTATGGAGGCACAGTGCAGTTGATCGCGGTCTTACCAGCGCTTAAAAGCGGTGCGTGGGAGTGGTTTGGGGTGGACAACAACCCTGTTTGGGCCTTTGGTTCGAGTTGGTGTTTTTCAAAGAAAGGATTCATATTTGTAGCTGTAACAGCTAATCCTTTTTAAATGATGTACAAAATTTATAAATAAAAGTCAAATGGCACTTAAACCTCTAAAAGTTGCTTTAGATTAGCCGTTAACAGAGAAAGGAACAAACGATGAGAAATATAGGGCTTTTATGCGTATTTTTAATAGTAGGCGCTTGCAATCGCAAACATATAGATTCGGCCGCGAACTGTTTAGCCGATTCGAAACGGCTGCTTGTTTCGGAGGTGGTCGATGTTAAAACGGCCGATCACGCCTTAATCATCAGTGCCTTAGAGGGTTTTTTGAACACCAAGGACCAGTCGCTTTGTCAAAATGCCCATTGGTTGGAATCCGATTTTAAACAGTATGTATATCCGTATTTGGATCTTTATAAAATTGAAGACGACGGCAATGGCGACAAAAATTTTTATCGCCCTAGCCTTATGGGGTTGGTCAAAATTAAAAATACAGAACGCTGGATGGTCAAATTGGCCTTTATCGGAAGCAGACCGCTTGAAGGGCAACAGACCGTTAAGGCGATTTATAATTTGATTGCAGAAAAGCGCGAAAGTGGTATGGTGTTTAGCAAGTATATGAGTCATTATGTACAAGATTGGCAAACCTTGCAGCGCGGGAGTATTACCTATAAGATTTCACCGCTTAAAACGGCTGATGAAGCGGAAATGCATCGACAACAGCTAGAAATAACTAAGCTACTGCAGTTTTACGATACCCAAGCCATTCCCATCGCGTATTATTCCTGTATCAACCCCAAGGAACTGATGGAAGTAAAGGGGTACGACTATTCGCCGATTATGTATATCAGTGAGAACGGCGGTATGGCCGAAAAGGGAAATATCGTTTTGTCCGGAAACAATTCCGAATACTATACACACGAAATCGTACATCAGTACAATGCCCATTTATACCCGGATAGTGCTCCGTTTTTCAACGAGGGCCTAGCGACGTATATCGGAGGTAGTGGAGCCTATGACTACGCTTGGCACCGCGCTAAGTTTAAGAAATTTGTCGCTGAATATTATCCGAACTTCCAAGCTGAAGACTTTACCAATCCCTATATTTCCTATGATTATGAGGGAGAAACGGCCATTGCCTATTTGATTCCCGCAGTGGTCTGCGAACGTACCGTTCGACTTTACGGCAAGCAAAAGCTCTTTGAAATACTCCAGTCCAAAGCCGATTTGTGGACGGTATTGGATACCGTCGGACTCAATAAAGCCAATTTAACCGAAGAATTGACCGCAGAACTCCAACGTCCGTTGCATTCCTTTGATCAGTTAAAGTGAAGGTAATTAGTTTGTTGTTGTGCACATCAAACCGTATGGCAGGATAAAAAACGGTTAGAAAGCTTTTTTTTGTCGTGAACGTGATGCGTTAAACCATTTATTGCTTTTCTAGAAATAATGGATTTCAACAAATCAGCGTTGCTATGCACACGGTATTTTTACTATAAAAACAAAGGCGCCCTAGAGCGCCTTTATTACTTAATTTTTCTGTGGTAAACCGCGCGTCAGCCAACCGCGCTTATTAGCGGTAGCGATGGCATAAGGCGTGATCCAAAACAGGGTAAACGTATAAAATATGCTGTATGGATACACCCAAAAGGATTCGATGATGGTATATCTCTTGGAATAGAAGATCACCTGAACACTAGAGAATATAAAAATACTCAACAAAGCAGCGCTTAAGAACAAAATCGGATGTGTAAAGACAAAAAACAACATCAGGGCTATCATCGGATAGGCCATAATCACCTTGATCCATTGATTGATTAATAAAATTCTAGAGCCGGTTTTTGGACCTTTTCTAAAGTTTTTAAAGGCAAACTTACTCATCATGATATTTTCGCGTACATTACTGCGTTCCCAACGGATAAACATCTTATAGAGACTGGTATAGTTTTCGGGTATATTGGTCAATACGAGTGCATCGCGTTGAAAAAGAACCTTATAACCTTGTTTTAAAATCATATTAGTCATGGCGCGATCTTCACCTATGTCGGTAGGTTGACCCATAAAAGTCTGGTTCATCCAGTCCTCCAGGCAATTCATCACCGCTTCCTTCTTGTAGGCGGCTAAGGCTCCTGGCGTACATAAAACCGTACCCAATACGCTTTGTGCCGAGCGTATAAACTCGAAGCTAAACACAAAACTAACATTGAGCATTCTCGGTATCAGCGCTTTTTTATTGTTGAGCACGCGCACGTTTCCGCCAACAGCACCACAATTTTCGTCGGTTACAAAAGGACTCACCAAGTTGCGCAGCGTATCTTTCTTGACGATGGAATCGCTATCTACAGTAATGAAAACCTCGCCTTGTCCCAGTTTAAAACCGCGGTATAAGGCGTGTCTTTTTCCCAAATTACAAGGTTGTTGGTAAATGGCTAGTCGATCACCCAATTCTTTTTTAGCCCGGAGCATCCATTCCCAAGTATCGTCTTTACTTCCGTCGTCGATGGAAATCAACTGTATTTTGTCTGTGGGATAATTGCTCGCTGCCAGACTTCTCAAGGTTTCCAAAACCAGTTTTCCCTCGTTATAAGCGGGTACTATAATGGTACAGCTCGGGAGCAAGTCGTCGGAGACGGCAGCCACCGGGCGATAGCGCAGGTATAGAAAAAAGATATACAATAGGAAGGCCACTTGAGAGGCGAGTAATACAGCGGTTAGCACCATTAGTGTTGGTCCCCAACTGGTTTTCATGCGTTCTAAATGAATGCGTTGAAAGCTCGGTTGCAGTTGGTACACCAGGAAAATAGCGCCAAAAAGCAACACGAAAGTGCCGATGAGTATCAAGTAATCCTTGCCTTTCAACGGTATCGGTGATTTGCGACCTAATAGCGGTTTGTGATCTCGGAGCTGGGTGGGAAATTCGGTATTGGAAACAGCGATTTTGACCGCTGTAGTATTTTGATTGGGTGTTTTCATCTTCTAAGGCATTTGGTTGTTATTACTGTTGCAAAACCTTTAGGTGAGTAAAATTCGCTATCGCCTTAGTTAACTGCCTCCGCCTTACCAGTCGTTTTTTTAAGGAAAATGGAAGAAAGTTAAAATAGTGAATACTTTGTCACGGTATTGCGTAATGTAATGTTCAATTAGTGTGCCGCGTCATTTTAGTACTGTTTTGGAGTTTTTTAAGAGATTAAAGACTACATATTGTAGAATTGAGCAACAAATTGCGGCAACGATTGGGCGTAAAACTGGCCGATGCGCCAATTGGATAGGATGCTAAAGTCGAGGTTTGCTCAATAATGCAATTGAAACCCCAAACGGTTGCACAAAGCGTAGTTTTCCTCAAACAAGGCCTCCACCAGTTGTGGTAAATCGTCTATTTCCTGATATAAAGCGAAAAAACGAGTGTCGAGTAGTGCACTGGAAATCAGAGAGGAATGCGTATAGCCCGATAGGGCTTTGGCACCGCTGATGTTTAAAAAATCTTGTGCGGTTTCCGTATCGATATCCAGTGTTTTCGCGTTGGTAAAATGGATGATTTTATCGGTTAATTTTCCTTCAAACAGCAAGGCTATCTCTTCCAGTGAATAGGTGTACCGGTCTATTTCTACGATGTTTTCATACCCCTTAAAAGCAAAGTAGAGTATTTCGTAGTCGCGAAAATTCCGATCTTGATACAGCAGTATATGAAGGCTTTCTTCAAAGTTTTCTATACTGTCGCAGGATTTGTACACATTGGTAATTCCATAGCGCAGTGCCAGGTGTTCTAAACGCGGAAACAGTTGGCTTGTCGTATCCAACTCCACATCTGAAACCCCTTCTAAACAAAATATTTTAGCGTTTTCGTTGGGTAAATACATCGAGAATCTTGAGTGTTTTTTAAAGGGATAAAGATAGTGATACCTCCCGGAAATAAGGCCGATTAATTTTGCCTTCCACCTGTAGGAGCGTTAGCGCCTTAGCAACAGCTGCTTGAGTGGGACTTTATTGGGTTAGAATCGAGCGTCCTTAGGGTCGACCGGTAATTTTGATGGTGGAGCCGTCGAAAATGGTACAACAAACTCAGAAAATGGTAACAGTTCGAAATGTTGACCGCGATATATTTGTCCTAAATAATCTAATATACATTTTATGAAAAAATTAAACGCAAACGGTTTGGCAATTTTAAGCTTAATCCTTTTACTATTCGCAACAGCAGAGGTAAAAGCGCAGAAAAAATCTAGAATTTATGTGGCTTACGGTACGCAAACGCATCAGGAAACCCTGGATAATGCCGTCGATTTTTCGATGAGTGCCATGAGTGCTTTTCAGGGCGATCTCAATTCTACGGAAAGTGCAGGGGTGTTTTTATTGGGATACAGCACTGCTATATCACCCAAGATTGAAGTAGGTGGTGTAGTGGGCTATGAGTCTCTAAAAGGCGAATCGTACGCCTTGTTTACCAGAGAGAAAAGCGAGTTAAAAACCTCGGTAATCACAGTGATGGCAGAGGCTAAATACAACTACATCAACAAGGAAAAAATGCGTTTGTACTCCGGTGTGGGCATAGGAGCGGCTTTTTTAAATGCCAAACTGACAAGCGGAACGCTTAACGAGAGCAACAGCAGCACGGAATTCGCTTTTCAAATCGATGGAATCGGCTTCTCTTATGGAGATAAATTTGCGGTATTTGCCAATGCTGGCTATGGTTATAAGGGAATTGCTACGGTAGGTGTTTCTTATAACTTCGACTAATCAGCCGCTTTTATAAACTTTTTAGGCATGTGAAAAAATGGATACTCCCATTTGTCCTCGTGCTTTTCGCTGCGGTTTCTTGCCATAAAAGGGACGACAATGCCAATCCGGCAACGGCCTTATAAGGCATTTGGCGCAGGGAAAAGACCACGGTCGACTACGGTACACCGCTGAATTCCCAAGAGATTGAGAAGTCGGACGCCTTACATGATATGGATTAGTTTTTTGGCAAGGACGGCGCTGAGGTAGAAAATCAGAAAGCGCCCCTGGTACAAAAGAGGCCCTACGTTTTAAAGGGCGATTAAATCATTTTCCTCAGCAACGAAGGCAAGGTACCCGAAATCGCGCTTGCCATTTTTAGCTTGACAAACCAGGACCCATTGAAAATTGTTTTTAAGGACGAAGAGGGAATTACATAGGCGATGACATCGATGAAGATTCTCCCGTGGCCCTGGTCGTCCAGACACAGACCATCGCGCTTAAAAGGCGCTAAAAACCATTTAAAACCACTTTTTAAATTCCCTTATTCCCAGCGAGTACGGGGTAGAAACTACTTTTTCGTCTTCAGAAAAAGTAGTTTTCTATTAGAAGTATATAAACCGACCCCTAAAAGATATGGAAATAGATAAGAACGGCAGCCAAATCACGGTTTTTCCAACGGGAAAAATAGATACCCTACACGCCGGTGAATTTGAAAGGGCTTTGGCTCCCTATACCGAAGGTGCTTTTGATTTGGTAATCGATTTTAACGCCACCACGTATATTTCAAGTGCGGGTTTGCGCGTGCTGTTGATTACGGCAAAAAAGGCCCAACAACAACAGGCCAAATTACAATTAAAAAACTTGCAGGACGACCTGCGAGAAGTATTGGATATCACGGGATTCACTCCTTTATTTACCATAGTGTAGCATGGAGTTGCGGATACAAATCAACCGCGTTGAGGAGGTTAGCGCTGCATTAACGACCATAGAAGCCTATAGCCATGGTTTGCAAATCAGCAGGCGAAGCTTACACCATCTGTTGTTAATCGCCGACGAGTTTTTGTCCAATTTGTTTAACCACGCACAGCAAAGTCTCGACATACAGGTGGAAATTCAATTGACACGGATAGCGAATCATTGGCGGTTAGAGATCGAAGACAATACGTGGGCATTTGACTTTACCACCATACCCATAGTGTTTTCGACTTCGGAAATTGAAAGGAGAAAAGTAGGAGGCTTGGGAATTCCCCTGATTCGGTCCTTGGTCGATAACGTCAGTTACCAACGTGTACAAGATAAAAATAGAACGATATTTTTAATAGCTCAGTAGGTGAATATAAAAACAAAATACACGCTAATTTTGAGTCTCTGTTTGGGGATTATATACACCGTTATCTATGTGTACATCACTCGGGTGTCCTCGGAACAACTTCAAAAAAAAACCATTCACAGCATCGAACTTACCGCGCAACAACTCACCTCTAAAGCAGAGGGCAAGCAGTATATCGTAGAAGAGATCGTTCAAAATACCGCTTTGGCGATTCAGTATTTTAATCCCAAGCCAGCCGAGGTTTTACAACTGCTCGAATCGGTTTTAAAGGGCAATGAAGGCGAAATTTACGGCATGTGCGTGGCCACACCCAACCAACAGGCCCATTATGTTTGGATGGAAAATGGCCGGATAAAAAGCAAGAATCTCGCTTTGGATTCCCACTATAACTACAGGGAACAGGCTTGGTTTAAAGTGCCGACGAGCACGGGAAAAGAACAGTGGAGCAGTCCGTATCACGATCGTTTTGGAGGCGAAGTGTTGATGACGACCTATTCGCTGCCGATCTTTGATGCGCAGGGGCAATTGGCATTTGTAATCACCGGCGACCTCTCGTTGGTTTGGCTCAATAGCCTGATCAACAACAAGACGATCAACGACAGCTACAGCACGGCATTTATATCCGATATAAGGAGCAATACCTTTATCGCACATCCGAATAAAGAATATGTGTTAAAGACCAGGGTAGAGTCGGTCTACGGCCTTCCTCAGTATCGCGTATCCCCGTTTTCTTCGGGACTTAAAAGTGCCAATATACTGAGGGAAAGTACCGATTTAAAAGACAAGCAATACCTGATTTTGGTCGCTTTTAAAAATTTAAAATGGCAATTGGGCATGGCGTTTTCCGAGCGTCAGGTTCTGGCGCCTATAGCGCGGCAAACCCAGCTGATAACGGCCGCCTTTGGCTTGGGATTGGTTTTGATGATACTCGGAATTTTTTTTACGAGCAATTCCATTACCCAGCCCTTGTCGCGCTTGACCGCAGTTATCGCTAAAATGGGTACGGGCGACTTGTCCGCAGAGATACCCTATCAAAAACGGCGTGATGAAATTGGACAATTGGCCCAGTCATTTGCCGGTATGACCCAACGTATACAGCAACACATAAAAACGATATTTGAAACCACAGCCGCCAAGGAGCGGCTCGAGAAGGAATTGGAACTCGGCCACGAAATTCAACAGGGATTGTTGCCCAATCACTGGCCGTTGCACTGTGCTTTTCCCCATTACGAGCTGCATTCTTTTTTGGCCTCTGCTCGGGAAGTCGGCGGGGATATGTACGATTATTTTGCGATTGATTCCCAAAACATCTGTCTTTTCATCGGTGATGTCTCCGGAAAGGGCGTAGCTGCAGCTTTGTACATGGCGAGTTTACGGGCGTATTTGCGCGCGCATACCCCCTTTAATTCCTGTCCTGCTCGCTTGCTCGAAAGGCTCAACGGCGAACTGGCGCTCAACAACCACCACTGCATGTTTGCAACGGTTTTTTGTGCCTATGTCAACTTGCAAACCGGCAGCATGACCTACAGCAGTGCCGGACACGAAGCTCCCTATATCTTGGGACCCCAGGCCGAACCCCAACTCTTACCCGTTGCCAAGGCTCCCGCACTGGGAATTGTCGAAGCGGCGCAATATACCAATGCGCACTTTCAGTTTAGCGCGACAGCGACAACCCTATTTGTGTATACCGACGGACTGCTCGACGCAGCGGATAGCAGCGGCAACTTCTATGGCAAAGGGCGACTTCAGGCCCAATTGGCCCGGGATTTTCGCGCGAAAACCCTCGCTCCGCAGTTGAAAACGGCGGTTTTATCCTTTACCAATCCCAAAGAACTCTTTGACGATATTACTTTTTTGATTTTTGAATTTACTAATACCCCAGCCAATGACTAAGTTAATCGCAGCGCCGCTCATCGAATTAAAACTGCCCAACCGCTTGGAATTACTTCCATCGGTCATGGTGTTTATTCGCGATTTAATAGAAAAACACCCCTTTACCGCCGCTCAGTGCCAGCACATCGAAATGGCGGTGGAAGAGGCCTTGGCCAACGTTATCCAACACGCTTTTACAGTAGCGGAAAACGCCCATTTTACCGTACAGTACACCGTTAAAGCTTACGGAATTGAGCTGGCTATCGTCGATCAGGGTACGCCTTACGAACACCGCATTCCCGAGGCAATGTACAACGACAGCTATAGCGGTCTGGGTCAATATGTCATCGGAAAATTACTCGATAAAGTGGCCTTCGAAAATTTGGGCAAAGGCGGTAAAAAGATGACGCTCACTCATTATTTTACCCAACCGCTCACGGAATTACCGCCACAACCCCTAGCAGTTGCCAGTGATACTGAGCTTGCGTCGGAGGTGGTCTATAGCTTTAGGGCTTTTAAACCCGACGATGCGGTCGACATCAGCCGATGTGCCTATGAGTCGTATGGGTATACCTATGCCTATGAACATCTTTATTTTCCCGAGCGCATCCGATTGCTCAACGAAAGTGGCGAGCTGATCTCTTTTGTTGCAGTTACCCAAAGTGGCGAGGTTGTGGGACATGTGGGACTGGTGCCCTTCGATGCCGATACGAGTATCTGCGAGGTCGGATTGGCCATGACCAAGCAACAGCATCGCGGTGGTGCCGTGTTTTCCCGATTGATGGACAAGGCTTTTACAGCAGCGCAAAATGCGGGTTTTACCGCCCTTTTTGGACAGTGTATAACCGCGCATACCTATTCGCAATCGTATCCCTTGCGCTTGGGCATGCTCCCGACAGCCTTGATGCCAGCCTATGCCCCAGACGATATCAGCTTTAAAAAAATACAAGAATCCAAACAGACCAGAACCGGTGTACTGATCGTGACTTCGGTTTTTAATTCGACCGCGCGTGCAAATTATGTTCCCCAGCGCTATGTCGCGTTTTTGTCGGACCGCTATCGCGACTTGGGCACAGCGCGCACACTGATTTTTCAGCAGTCTAGCGCCGAGGGTTTGAGTGCGGCAACCGCCTACAGTTTTTCGATCTATCCCCATTTAAAAATGGCAAAGGTCAGCTTTTCCCACTGCGGTGCCGAACTGCAAACGCATATCGAAGGTTTGCTACAGCGCGCGCGCAAGGAACGCCTTGAAGTCTTGGAGTTGTTTGTCGATCTGACTCAAAAGTCGGCGCCTCTATTGATAGACACGGCCGAGCAAGGCGGCTTTAAGCTGGTGGGCATATTGCCCGGAGGTGTAAAGAGCGACTTTGCCATACTGGTTTACCTCAACGGAATCGATGCTCATTTAGAGCAAATATCCGTTTTGCCGCAAGGGCAACCGATACTGCATTTTATACAACAACAATTCAATTCGTGTAAAACCCATCAATTATGAAAAACCCATCAAATCAGACCTATAGAAACCTTTGGCAGGACCGCTTTATAAGCGAGACCGATCTGGGGGTTAAGATATACGAGCTCGGTGCGGCAGTATTGGCCGATATCGCTGAGGAATTGCCCACAGACATACTGATAGGGGCATGTACGGCTTTGATCGCCCAAATAGAAGCTGGATCCAGACCGGAATTATACCGGGCTTTGGTAGAGCAGGGGCAGTCTATGGACAGTGCCACCGCCTTAGTGCGCGGCATTTGTCACTTTATGAGTAAGGAAAACATCTTGGCTCGATTAAAGGCCGATTTGGGCTCCCACCATCCGTTTGAGTTGCAGCGAAGAACCTATGCAACGGCCGAGTACGAAGCTTGGAAACCCTTGGGTATACAAGTGCATATAGTGCCGGGCAATGCCTTGCAAGTACCGGTGCTAAGCTTGTTGGAGGGCTTGATGGCGGGCAATATCAACGTCTTAAAAAACACCGCTAGAAACGGTTGTTTTACCGGACTTTTTATGAAGGCTTTGATCGACAGCGATGTGACGGGCATACTCAAAAAATTCGTTTATGTTTTCGAAATCCCCTCGGCAAACACCGCTTGGATAAATGAACTGACAAAATTAGCAGATGTCGTTTGCGTTTGGGGTGGTGAAGAAGCGGTAAAAAACGTAAAGCAAAGCTGTGCTGCCCACGTTCGGGTAGTGGCATGGGGACATAAGATCAGCTTTGCGTATTTCGACCGGGGAAGTGCAGCTAATCGGGAGGCGATCGCCGCCTTGGCAGCGGATATCTGCAAGCGTAATCAGCAAGCGTGTACCAGTCCGCAATGCGTGTTGGTGGAAGTGGAAAGCGAGGAGCAACTCGAGGCCTTTGGCGCCTTGCTCGATGTGGCCTTGCAAAGCGCTACGGAGCAGTATCCCCTGCAATTGCCCAGTATGGCAGAGCAAGCGGAGATCACCACCGCCGTGCACTTGCACCAAGCTACTATAGCAGAAAAGGGAGGAAAGGTACATCAGCCCGCCGATCATTCTTATAGGGTATTGATCGACCACCGCAGCAGTTTACAACCGTCGCCCTTGTTTCGAACCATCTGGGTAAAACCGATTAAGCGGCGGGAGATCATTGGCGTGCTGCGTCCGTTTAACCTGTATTTACAGACCTGCGGTTTGGCTTCCTCTGATTTAAAAAGCGCTTATGAAATTTCGGACCTATTGCTAAAAGCAGGGGTACAACGCATAACGGAAATGGGCAAACAGCACGAATCCTATATCGGAGAACCCCACGATGCGGTGTATGCCTTACAGCAGTATACCAAAAGGGTGGCGGTTCGACTGGGAGAGTCAATGACGGCGGGGCTGCCGAGTTTGTCGTATCTGGCTCCACATACCGCAGTGAACTCCCAGACCGCTGTTTCTATTACCACCAAAGAGCAACGCCAACAAGAACGCCATACCGCGGCAAAGCTGTTTTTAAAAAGCGGCGGCAGTTCGGGGCAAACCAAAGTGGCGGGGTACTCCTGGGAAGATTGGGACGCACAGATTAAAATTATGGCAGACTCCTATTTTATAGGAGGCATTCGCGCAACCGATTGCTGCGCCAATATGTACTCTGCCGGAAATTTATACGGTGGGTTTATCGCTACCCAAAAGGCCTTGGAACAACTTGGAGCAGCCACCTTAGCTCTAGGAGCGCATTTGGATACCCAAACCCTGGCCGAAAACATCATCTTACTCCAACCCAATGTGATCATGGGTATGCCTTCCTTGCTTCGAAAGTTGTTTCGAGAGCAGCATGCGCTGTTGCGCACCTACAAAGGTTTTGAAAAGCTGGTCTACGGAGGCGAGCTGATGTCCGATGCACAACAGCAATGGTTTAAATCCGAATTTGGCTTTCAATCGATTTTTTCTCCGGTTTATGCCAGTAACGATGCCTTGATGAATGGCTATGCCTGTCAACACTGTAATAACGGCGAATTTCACGTACCCACACGGGTACTCGAGGTGGAAATCGTGGCTATGAACAGCGCCGAACCCGTTCGCGACCGTGAGGTGGGGCGTTTGCTGATTACGAAAAAGAGCATACGCGACCCTGAGTTAAAGCGCTACGACATCGGTGATTTGGCGCAATGGGTAACGACCCCTTGCCCGTGCGGACACCGGACTCCGAAATTTCGATTGATGGGCCGTCACGGCGATCTGATTCGCTGCGGAGCCAAGTTTATCAATTACCGCGTGATTCATCAAATACTGACGCAACACGCCAAGTACGGCGATGAGGTACAGTTGCTCATTACGAGCAGTACAGCCGAGGCAGATTGCATCACCCTTCGCTTGTTGGACACCCTTGGCCTCGACGCACAACGGGTTTCCCAATTGTTATTGGAACATTATGCCGATTTAAAATGGGCCGTAGAACAGCGAAATGTGCAGTTGCATATCGAAATCGGCTCCACGGCTATTTTTGAGATAGCCCCAGCCAGCGGCAAGGTTAGAACCCTGATTGATTTAAGAACCCAAGATTAAAAGAACAGACTATGTATCAACCTCACCTTGAAAATATACTGCCCAATCCCGCCAAGATGCAGCACATCTGGGAATTGCTGCAACGAGAACCCTACTTGCCGTTTGCGCAGACAGACGCCCTTTATGTCAAAGCTTTGCGCGAGCTCTTGCTGTGGCACCGAGATCAGAATCCCTTCTATGCAAAGTATCTCAATCACTACGGATTTAAACCCGAAGATTTACAAGGTATAGACGATTTGGAGCGGCTGCCGTTTTTGCATGCCAATTACTTTAAAACACATGTGGTAACCACGGCTGCCCAAGAAGACATCGCTTTGCACGTCACTTCTTCGGGAACTACGGGACAGCGGTCGCAACACCATTTGGATCATTGGACCAACGAAGCCGTTTTTTATATCTCCGACGTGAGTCAGCTCGCACAGGGCTACATCAGCGCACAGCCTTGCAATTACCTCGTGTTTAACTTTGAGCCCTTTCAAGGTTTAAAAAGCGGAACGGCTACGACCAACCAAAAGATGATGAAATACGCGCCGGCCAATCAAGTGCACTATGCGCTGCGACACAACGGAACTTCCGGACACGATTTCGATGCCTTTGGCGTGGTAGACCGGCTGTTGCAATACCAAGCAGCAGGGCTACCGGTGCGCTTTTTGGGATTTGCCGCATTTTTGAATTTCGCCATGGAACGGTTGCAGCAGTTGGGATATACCAGCCTGCCCCTGTCTGCAGATTCGCGTTGTCTTTTTGGTGGAGGTTGGAAAAACCACGCCGACAAAGAGATTCCCAAGGCGGAGTTTTACCAAAAAATACACGAATTTTTTGGAATTCCACTGGAGAATATACGCGATAAATACGGTTCGGTAGAGCATCCGATTTCCTATGTAGAATGCGCTCATCACCGGCTTCACCTGCCCACTTATGAACGCGTGATCGTCAGAGATGTGCAAACCCTAAAACCCTTGAATTACAATGAGGTCGGCTTTGCTCAATTGATTTCGCCGATCATTACTTCCATGCCGTCGCATTCGATTTTGATGGGCGATCTGATCAGCCTGCATCCAGGCAGTGATTGTCCCTGCGGTATACCAACGCCCTATGTCACCATAGTTGGACGTGCGGGCACATCGAAAAACAAGAGCTGCGCTATTGCCGCTTCAGAACTACTTCAACGCTAAGAACGATGACGGACAAACATGTATTATTGCAGTTTCCTGACTTTAGGCGACTCTTTATTGCGCGACTGATTTCCAGCATAGGCGATAAGTTTTATACCCTAGCCTTGATTTGGTGGTTGCTGTCGACTTCGCTGGAAAACGGCAAATGGCACTTGGCTTTGTTGATGGTGATTCAAGTGGTACCCGTAGTCTTGTTCGGACCGCTGTTGGGCACCTTAACCGACCGCATCAACAAGCGACACGCCATGCTCGTCGCCGATGTGATTCGCGCGCTCTTGGTCGGATTGCTGACATACTTGCTAGTCGCCGATCAATTGAGTCTTCCGCTGCTCTATCTGATAACGTTTTTTACCGCAGTGACCGGTCCCTTATTCGATACTGCGGCTCAAGCCTCAATAACCCCATTAACCGATGTAGCCCATACGGCGGCGGCGGTTTCGCTATTGGGAACCGTAACGCAATTGGCCGTGGTTTTAGGTGCATTACTCGGTAGTGTGCTGATTCACTGGATTGGAATAGAAGGCGCTTTCTTGTGCAATGCCTTATCTTATCTGCTGTCGCTTTGCTTTTTATTGCCGATAAAAACCCCGCTGAATCCCTCGGGCAAGCGGGAGGCATTTGAGAAACAGTTTCGCGAAGGATTTCGCTTTTTGAGACAAAACAGACCGATCTTGTCGCTGTTGCTGTTGTTTTCGCTGCTCAATTTGTTTTTTGCACCCTTGTTGTTGCTATTGCCCTTGTTGGTCAAAGAAATCCTGTTTGAAGATATTTCCGTTTTGGCTTTATGCGAAGCCGCTTTGGCGGGAGGAGCGGTGCTGATGACGGTGTATTTGAGCTTTAAAAAAGCACAAAAAAAGGCGTATATCAAGCTTTTTGCCGCCAATCTCTTGATGGGAAGCGGATTTTTAGCCCTGGGATTTTCCGGTCAAATCACTCCCATTATGCTGTTGCTCATGGGTATTGGTATGCTGTTGTCCTTTACCAATACGCTGGCGATGACGCTGTTTCAGCACGCCGTTCCTCCGGAGATTAAAGGCCGGTTTTTTGCCGTGCTCTACACGGTGGTTTACGCCTGTTTACCCGTTAGTTACTTGGCTGTGGGCCTGCTTTCTGACGTGATTTCCATCGCGCAGTTGTTTTGGATTTCCGGTATGGGTATAGCGGTTTTGGGACTGCTGTTTTTGACGATTCCCCGTTTGCATACACAACACTAACTAGCTAACCGCGTAGTTAAGGAGTCGACTACGAGTTAAAATCCTTAACCGGGGTGAATCCCGTGCGCACCTCCGAGGGACGTACGTTGAATTCTTGATAAAAGGCCCTTGAAAAAGCCTGAGTAGAATTATAACCGCAGGTATGCGCCAGGTTTTTGATGCTTTCATTCTCGTTGAGTATTTGAATAAAAGCGTGATTTAAGCGCTTTTTGCGGTAATAGCGGCCGATGGAAATTCCGTAGATCTGTTTAAAGTAATACTTGATTCGGTATTCGCTTAAACGGCTGATGTCCTGTAATTCCTGTATATTAAAATCGCGATCGATATGCTCGTCTATATGATTTTTAATCGCAATAATTTGAACCTTGTCGTCCGATACTATGGTGTTGTTTTCTTCGAGGAAATTAAAATTGGCCGAAATCAAATTGTGAAAGTAATACAGCAGCAACTCGGTCATTTTGAGCTCGAGAAAAATCGTTCTAAAATTCCCGTCAAACGGACAATTGATCATCTGCCGAATCACGTGTTCCTGACGTACGTCAAAGGGAATTTGTATGCCAGCCCGGTTGTCGGTATAGATGATTTTATGGCTTTTCTCTTTTAATTCCTCCGCATAGCCTTCCATAAAGCGATCGAAATAGTGCTCATAAACCTTTTTTTCCAAAAAGATACTCACCCATTCGTAGGTGTGGTCGGGCTCAAACTTCATCCATTTGTAGTCAAAATTCGTCGCATCGACCAAAACGGTTCCCGCAGAAAAACTCTCTTCATTGCCGTTTTCTCCAGCGATGGCCGTAAAGTACTTTTTGGCTTCCAGCAGGTAATTTAAGGAAACCTGATTGGGTTTGGCCTCTTTATATGCCAGTCCAAAAGCCGATTCGGGTTTGCAGCGAATGTACAACAGGTTGGTACCGCTTATCGGAGCACCAAAACCCATGAGTCCTTCTCCCAACAGGGGAGCAGAAAACTTAAAAAGATGCGAAACTTCTGTAGCTTCAAAAGAGGTAAAGGGATGTTTAGAAAGGTCCTCAATTCTCGGTAAACTCATGTTTTTACTTTTAAACAGCTCGTCGATTTAGTTGATTTTCACCTGCTAAATCCAAGGTATTCGTGACGGGGGAAGTTAAAAAAAATGTGTTTAAATTGCAAAGGATGCTCCGTTAAAAAGAAAATAAGCCGACGGCAACCCAAATCCACCTAGCGCACTGAGTAATAGTGATTTTAAGGGCGTAAACAAATCGAATTTCGCAAGGCTGCGGTATATTTAGAAATATTTATCGCAAATTGAGAATGTTTTACGTCGTTTTTTAGTGCAATAGGTGTGAAAAACACCTTTGATCGAGGCCGTCGTCGTATTCTTTGAAAGCAAACCATAATATCGTTTGTCCTCGTGTCTAAACTGCCGCAATAGCCAGCAATTTCACAAGCTTTATACCGATAAAAACACAGTGCTTTTTGGAGTGTTAAAGAATTTCTTTTAAAAACAACAGCGTGTGTTGCCAAGCGCGTTTGGCCATGACTTCATTGTAATCGGCCGATTTTGGATTGGTAAAAGTGTGCTTGGCCTGGGCGTAGGTAATCAGTTGCCAATCGGCTTTGCCTTGATTCATCTCCTCGAGCAGCTGGTTGAGGTCTGCGGCACTTACAGAGGCATCCGCTGCCGGATGCTCTACCAAGACCTTGGTTGCAATAGGTCCGTTAGAACGCTTGGCATCCTTGGCCAATCCGCCGTGTATACAAACCACACCACTAACGTGCAGTGGTGCGCGAGCCGCCTCCAAGGCGCCTGTACCTCCAAAACAATAGCCGATTACGGCAATTTTATCCCGATTAACACCCGTGGCAATCAAGGCCTCCAAGGCCAGTTTGATGCGGTGCTGGTAGGCTTGATAGTCGGTTTTGTAAAATGTTGCAATCGCAGCAGCTTCCTTGGCATTAGTCGGCAGGTTTCCCTCACCGTAGATGTCGGCTATAAACGCGGCATAGCCCTGTTTCTCCAAATCTAAAGCGGCTTGCTTCGCCTCGTCATCAATGCCCATCCAAGCGGGCAGTATCAAAACCGCAGACTGGTTTTTTTGTACGTTGGCGGTAATTAGACCCTGTAGTTTTTGGGAACCGTCGTTATAGGTTAGCGGTTTTAACTGGGCGTGCATACCCGTAATTATCAAGGGGAATATCAGTAGCAATTTCGATTTCATCAGTAAGCGATTTTAAGGGTTAGCAACAGCGTATTCCTGTAAAGCTATTCATAAAAAACGGAGTTTGTACGCGCTTTTTAAAAATAAAAGCGACTAAAGGGGCGAAACGCTCATAAACAAGCTGCCAACTGTGCGCTGGTTTTTATACTTTTACAAATCGCTAGGCCTTGCGAAACAGGGTTAGTAGTGACGAAGAGAAGTCGCGCAGTAGCGCTGTGCCAGCGAATTCGCAAAGCAAATAGGATGAAAACATTTTTTTCGCACGGCTGTTGATTCTGAGCTAATAGGGCTGTAGAAGGAGCATATTGGAAAACACTAGCGAGTAATTCGAGCAGGAGCAATTCGCCAGGGATACGGCGGTGTATAAAAAGAGCCTAACCGCTTGAATTAACGAACAGCTGCGGTCTCGATAACAACGAAAAATCAAACGTCAAACGGAGGTCTTGGGACATCCGTTTTTTGCGTTTTATAGCAGGACGTAAATATACCATATTTATGGTATATTTTAAAAGTGCGCATCGGCTACATTTGTCTTGTTCTAAAGGAGGCAGTAGATGCCTTACAGAACATTTTAATTAAATGTAAACGATTATGAGCACAATTGATTTAAGTGTAGCAGTCATTTCTTTAAAGTTTGATGGAAAAAAACCATCGACAAAATCAATGTCAAACCAGGCCGTGTTGGCTTGCCCATACATGTGTTGCCTGTAGCACAATTTTCTTTGCTCCTCAAGTAAGTCTAGCGGGAGTACATGACCCTTATTTTTTTATCGATGCCTTATACAGGTCTTTTTAATCCGAACAGCGCTTGGCTTTTGGCTAGGACTGTTGTTATCAACTGTTTTTTATGAACAAACTTTATATGTTATTATTGTGGAGCGGGCTGTTTTCAAGCGGCTTATTCGCTCAAGAATTAGTCGTTAGCGGAGTCGTTAGCGATAATCAAGGACCGCTTCCCGGAGTTACGGTTTTTGTAGGAGGTTTGCCAGACACGGCGACCATGACTGATTTAGACGGTCAATATCAAATTCGAGTAGATGCAAAGGGCAGCATCGTCTTTTCTTATCTCGGATATCAAACCCTGAATGAACCGGTAAACGGACGTTCAAACATTTCGATTTCCCTAAAAACCGCTTCCGAAGAATTGGAGGAGGTATTGATTACGATACCGTATGGAACCGCCAAGAAATCGACCTTTACCGGATCGGTGGGTATAGTAAGTGGTGCCAATATTGAAAAAGCACAAGTCAGCAATCTGACCAAAGCGCTGCAGGGAACGGTAGCCGGATTACAATCTTTCTCTTCCAGCGGGCAACCCGGTTCGGAGGCCACGATTAGAATTCGCGGTATTGGCTCGGTGAACGCGTCGAGTTCGCCGCTTTACGTGGTAGACGGGGTTCCGTATGACGGAACTTTATCGTCGATAGCCGCATCGGATATTGAATCGATTAGCGTTTTAAAAGACGCCGCTTCGGCAACCTTATACGGATCCAGAGCGGCCAATGGCGTGATTATGGTAACCACCAAACAAGGGCGTAAGAACAGTCCAACTACGATGGAAATCACCTCGAAATACGGCTTTTCTAGCCTAGCCCGACGCGATTACGACCAACTCAATACCAACCAGTATTTTGAACTCTATTGGGAAGCCCTGCGCAACAACCGCTTAGACAATCAATTTACCCCAGCTCAGGCTGCTCAATATGCCTCGGAAAACATCGTAGGCCGTATCGGAATCAATCCCTACGGAACCGACAACCCACAACCCGTTGGATTAGACGGTAAATTAATCCCCGGTATAGCACCGCTGTGGAACGACGATTGGCGCGATGCTTTATCTCAAAGTGCGCATTACAAAGAAATCAATGTACGAGTGAGTGGCGGCGGTGAAAACTCCAGATATTTTATATCGGGTGGCTATTTAGACGATCAAGGTGCCGTTGTGGAATCCGGATTTAAAAGATATAATTTCCGAACCAATTTAACGTCCGACATCAAAGATTGGTTGCAAGTGGGTTTAAACGTGTCGGGAACACATTCGATACAAAATTATCCCAAACAAGACGACTCGGCCATTTCCAATGTGATCGGTTTTAGTCGCGGTGTTCCGTCGTTTTATCCGATTTACGAGCGCAACCTCCAAAACGGTGCTTATTTAATCGACCCCAACACCGGACAGCGAATCTTCGATTACGGAAATTACAGAGCTACTTCCTATGCCAAATACAATTTGGTCGGATCCATGCCTCACGATAAAAACGAAATCAAACAAGATGCCGCTTCGGTGAGAACCTTTGCAGAGATTAAAATCTTGGAAAACTTAAAATTTAAAACCTCGTTAAACGTCGATTACAACAGCCGTTTCGAGCATAATTACAGCAATCCAAATTACGGTCCCGATGCGCTAAACGGCGGAAGTGTTTCCAAATCCAATGTGCGCACCTTGGGGATGACCTTTAACAACGTCCTCAACTACAGCAAAGACATCAACAATCGCAACAGCATTAGTGCGTTAGTAGGACAGGAGTTTTACAGCTACAATACCTCCAATTTTGGAGGAACAAGAGAGAAATTGATAACCGGAGGATTTTATGAACCCGATGCCGCTTCGGTATTGAGTGCCTTTCAAGGAAACAGCGATGAGTACAAGCTGTTGAGTTTTTTCGGTAATGTCGAATATGCGTTAGACAAAAAATACTTCCTATCCGGTTCGGTGCGTTCCGACGGCTCATCTCGATTTCATCCCGACAACCGCTGGGGGACATTCTGGTCGGTGGGCGCCTCGTGGAGAATTATAGAGGAAGACTTTATTCAGCGTATCAGAGATAAGGGATTGTCCAATTTATCCCTCAAGATGAGTTACGGAGCACAGGGGAACGACAACATCGGTTACTATGCGTATCAGGCTCTATATGCCATTCAAAACAACTTGGGCGAATCCGGTTTGGTCGCTTCGCGTTTGGCAACACCCAATTTAAGCTGGGAAACCAATCTAAATCTAAACATCGGACTGGACTACGGCTTGTTTAACAATCGATTAACCGGAACAGTCGAGTATTTCGAACGCAAATCCAAAGATCTATTGTTTAATAAATCCTTAGTGCCGTCAACGGGATTCTCATCGACCAGTCAGAACATCGGTGCGATTAAAAATTACGGTTTTGAATTCACCTTAGAGGGAACACCGATTGCTACTCCCGATTGGAATTGGAGACTTTCCTTAAACGCCACCACCTACAAAAATAAAATAGTTTCCCTGCCCTCTGCAGAAATGTGGAGTGGAGCGAAGAAGTGGGTAGAAGGCGGTTCTTTATACGATTTCTATTTGGTAGAATGGGCAGGCGTAAATCCACAAAATGGAAATGCCCAATGGTACCGATACGAGGCAGATGGGACGAAGGTAATTACAGAAGACTACGCATCAACCAAAGAGACAGACAAAGTAAAAAGCGGTAATTCGCTACCGGATTTAAGCGGTGGATTTCAATCGGATTTGTCGTATAAAGGATTTGAGTTATCGGCTTTATTTACCTATTCCATAGGGGGTAAAATATACAATGGCGACAAGCAAAGTCTCCAGCATTTAGGTGCAGAGGGAAGAACGTGGAGCACGGATATGTTGGACCGCTGGACGCCGGACAATCCCAACACCGATGTACCGCGATTAACTACTGACCCCAAGAGTTCTTGGTTAAGTCAGTCGGATCGCTTTTTGGTCGACCGTTCGTATTTGAAATTAAAAACGGTGACTCTATCGTATAACCTGCCGCAAAATTGGTTGCAAAAAGTGAAGTTAGAACGAGCGAGTATTTACCTACAAGCAGAAAACCTACTGACTTTTACCACGGAGCAAGGTTTGGATCCCGAACAAAATTTCGATGGAACCACCTACTACAGATACCCTTCCATGAAAACCATTTCGGTAGGCGTAAACGTAAAATTATAAAAAAATACAAACAGACCCTTTGTGAGAATGAACGCCGTTTAGGAAAAATTCGACAAAGGGCAAACATAAAACAGTTACCGATGAAAAACGTATATAAAAACAGTTTACTAGCACTATTCACCGCTTTTTTGGTGGTGTCTTGCGAATTGGAAACCAATCCGACGACGGCGGTCGACGCGGCTGAAGTATTTAAAACCACTCAAGACGCCGATAAGGTGTTGATCGGTTCGTGGAGTTATTTGATGGAGACCTTTAATTCCTATGCCAATCCCGGTTATGGAGCCATGTTAAGAGCCAATGATGCCATGGGATCAGATGTGGTGCTCAACACCCGTTACGGATTCAGTACACACTATGCTTTTTCGGCCTTATACGCCAAGGGGGGAACCAACAGTTTGAGTTGGGTATTGGCCTATAAAACCATCAACAACATGAATGCCGTTATTAAAAACATCGACCAAGCACAGGGTTCAGAAACCGAGAAAAATAGAATAAAAGGGCAGGCCTTTGGCTTACGCGGATTTATGTATTTGCATTTGGCGTCGAGTTATGCCTTTGCCATAGACAAGGATCCTCAGGCAATTGCAGTACCCATTTATACCGAACCGTCTGACGAAAATACCATAGGTAGACCGGCGGCAACGGTGAGTCAGGTTTATACACAATCCATAGCCGATTTGGAGCAGGCCTTGGTCTTGATTCCGGAAAACTACCAGCGGAATTCCAAATACAAAATAGACACCCAAGTCGTATTGGGGCTGTTGTCTAGGGCAACGCTATACGCACGCGATTGGCAGAAGGCGAAAACCTATTCCGACCGACTCCTGGCGAAAGACCATTATTTGATGAACGAATCCGAATACAAAGCCGGTTTTAACGACATTCAAAACAGAGAGTGGATTTGGGGACATCCGCAAACCACGGCACAAAGTGATGCCAGTTATCAGTTTCACTTCTTAGACACCACTACGGAAGAGAGTTATTACTACAGCTTTAATGCCGACCCGTATTTTAGAACCTTATTCGACGATTCGGACTACCGTAAAAAAATTATCAATTGGGCAACCGATCCAGGTAAAGACCCGCAAAAGGAGGCTTTTGTATGGATGCGTGTCGCCAAATTTAAATTTAAAACCGGAGCCATAGCTGATATCGTATTGATGCGTACGGCAGAAATGTATTTGATCAATGCCGAGGCCAAAGCCCGACTAAATGAAGGCGATGCCCTGGATGTATTAAACCAATTAAAAACCGCACGTGGTGCAGTGAACGCACAGGGATTAAGCGGACAAGCTTTGCTGGAGGCAATCTGGCTGGAGCGACGTAAAGAATTGTTTGGCGAAGGTTTTAGCCTCACCGACATCGTGAGAAATCAACAGACTGTAGTGCGCAAGGAATACCCACAAAGCCCTAAAATCGACTATAGTTATACCGATGCGGCTGGAAATTCGCAAACCGTGGCCTTAACCCCACAGGGACATAGAGTTTTTGTGTTTCCCGATCAAACGGCTTTTGTTCCCAACAGCAAATATTACTTATACAGAATACCCAACTCTGAAGAATTGGAAAACTCCGATCTATACAGTGAAATGGCAAAAAAATAAAGTTGGTTAGTTAGTACGAAAGGGGCTGCTTTTTTAAGCAGCCTTTTTTGTAAAATAAAAGCTGATTAACTAGATCACCCGGCGGTTCCCACCAATAGTTCATAGCTAATGTTGGCAAGGAATGGAGCGGCATGGTAGCTGTTGTGAATTTACAGGTAACGACTCAGCAATAATCTTTGAAATTTTACGCGGCAATTGGATTTTAATAAATAAAAGTACGCGTAAATAAAAAAAACCATAAGCTGTCCTCGTGGGAAGCATAGGGGTATACCTACTATTAAGTTCGTAAAATTTTTTTACATAATAAAACTTTTTCTTATGTTTCTAATCAAAATACCCTTTTTTATATGCCTTATTACGTCGTTAATTACTTGAAGAAACCGCTTATATCATGTTTGTTTCTAAGGGTTTAGATAAACGCGACAAAAATCAGTATGTTTTTTTAAGACATTTATATTTATGTATCTCAAGCTGTCTCCTGCTGTTGTGACAAACGATTAAAAAGCGACTGAATCAAAAAAGATTTACGATGATTTAAAAGGACATGTATATCGCGCTGTCCAGTCTAGAAGATTCGATTAGGTTCCTTCTTTTACATTCCTAAAAAACATAGTACAAAAAGGATAACGCTAAAAATAATATGTTGGTAGCGGCGGCTCGTAACAAAGCAAGGGTTGTAGTCGATCCGTGTTTTTGAGTAAGCGCTTGATAAAGTGAGGAACTCCATCGAATAGATAGATTTATGAAGCAACGAATAAGTTGAAACTGTAAATGTTTCCGGAATATTTAAATAATTTAGTAGGCTTGAGTAAGAAATAGAGCGTTTGTGATATTTTTATTGAAATTCAGTTACTCTAGAGTAAAGAGAATATTTTGAACTGCTTTTATTCTCATAACATTTGGTATATTTACGATTCTGTTGCGATTCTTCAAATTAAAGTATTATTCATGAAAAACTTAGATCAAGTTATCCAAGAACTCATTGCATTTAGAGATGCTCGCGATTGGAAACAATTTCACAATTCAAAAGATTTGGCTATAGCATTATCTATAGAAGCGTCGGAGCTGCTAGAACTGTTTTTATGGAAAGGTAATGAGGAGGGTAATCTAGAGAGACTGAAAGAAGAATTAGCAGATGTTATGATGTATGCTTTGCTATTAGCAGATAAAAATCAGTTGGATATGGCTGAAATCATTGAGGCTAAAATCAAAAAAAACAACGAAAAATATCCAGTAGAAAAGGCTAAGGGTACTGCTAAAAAGTATAATGAATTATAATGATCAGAGACTTTAGAATATCTCAGGCTCAGTTTGACCAAACAGTCCTGACAGAACTGCAGTTACAAAACCCAGAATATCTTTCTTGGCCGTTGGTATATGTATTGAGTGATGCCAAAACAAAACAAGCATACATAGGTGAAACTACAGATGTGGTTTCGCGTATGAAAAGTCATTTGAATAACTCACACAAGCAAAAGTTGTCAAATGCACATTTTATATTAAGTAGCTATTTTAATAAGTCGGCAGCATTAGACATTGAATCCAATCTGATTAAATATGTAGCCGCCGATGGTTTTTTTCAGACGATTAACGGCAATTTAGGGATTGCTAACCATCAATATTATCAGAAAAAAGAAGTTTATTGGCATTTGTTTCGCAGTATTTGGGAAGAACTGCGGAGTTTGGGAATCGCTCGATATTCATTAGAGCATATTGATAATTCAGATTTGTTTAAATACTCGCCTTATAAGAGTTTATCAATTGAGCAACTACATGGACTAAAAAAAATACTGCAATGCTTATTAGACGATGATGCCAAGGTTAGTTTAATCGAAGGCGGAGCCGGAACAGGTAAGTCTATATTGGCAATTTTTTTGTTCAAGTTACTTAAAACGGATTTAAGCGACTTTAATTATAGTGATTTTGACGAAACCGATGTAGAATTGTTTGAACTGTTGGAGCGCGTAAAAGAGCAATATAAAGATTTAAAAATGGCTTTGGTTATTCCTATGTCATCTTTTCGAAAAACGATTTCTAATGTTTTCAAAAACATAAAAGGTTTAAGTGGCAATATGGTTATTGGACCTGCAGATATGGTTAAAGAAAAATACGATTTGTTAATTATAGATGAATCCCATCGTTTGAGAAGAAGAGTGAATTTAGGGGCTTATTTTGGGAATTTTGATCTAAATTGTAAAGCATTAGGTTTAGATAAGGACACAAGTTCTGAATTGCAATGGGCACTTGTTCAGTCTGATAAAACCATCTTATTTTATGATGAAAAGCAAAGCATTAAACCCTCAGATGTATTGCAGTCCGATTTTATAAAATTAAAAGGAGCATCTTCTACGCGCCGAGAACAATTAACACAACAATTCAGGGTTAAGGGTGGACGTCAATACGTTTCTTTTATCAATCGGCTACTCGATCAACAGTTAAAACATGAGGAAAAGTATATTTGTAGTGAATATGAAGTATTGATTTATGACTCCTTGCAATTAATGTTTAGTGATATTAAGAACAAGGAGTCTCAGTTTGGTCTTTCACGTATGGTGGCTGGTTTTGCATGGGATTGGATTTCGAAGAAAGACAAGACCAAATTTGATATTGTCGAGGGAGATGCACAATTGCAATGGAATAGTACAGCTACCGATTGGGTGAATTCTAAAAATGCGATTAATGAAGTGGGATGCATACACACCATTCAAGGCTATGATTTAAATTATATCGGCGTGATTATTGGATCTGAAATAGGTTTTAATAATGAAACTAATAGAATAGTCATTAAAAAGGAAAACTATAAAGACAAAAACGGTAAAAATTCCATTGTTGATTCAGATGTTTTACATAACTACATAATTAATATATACAAAACCATACTCCTACGAGGAATCCGCGGTACTTATATTTACGTTTGTGATCCCGATTTAAGTGCTTATTTTAAAACATATTTACCGACAAAAGAAGTCAAAACATCTTTTTTTGAAAGTCGAGAGTTAGTGATTCATGATACCGCGATAAATAATCGCTGTATTCCGTTCTACGATTTGCGAGTTTCTGCAGGAAATTTCAGTAACTATCAAACTGTTGAAGAATTGCGATACATAGAGGCAAATGGAGTAAATCAGCCTATTTCTGATTTATTTGCATGCCGTGTAATAGGCGAGTCTATGAATAAAGTAATTCCAAACGACTCTATTGTTATATTCAAAAAATATACAGGTGGAAGTAGAAACGGGCTAATTTGCTTAGTTGAGTCTACTGAAATTCAAGATAACGAACTCGGGGGACATTACACCATAAAAGAGTACGAAAGTAAAAAAACTGTAGGAGAGGATTATTGGCATCATAGCGAAATCATTTTAAAACCTTTGTCAACTATACATTCGTATCAACCGATTCGACTGATAGACGAGCAAACCACAGATTTCAAAGTACTTGGAGTTTTTGTTCGGGTTTTATAAGGTTTTATTCATTTTATCGTAGAAAATCTTTACTCAGACCGCTGTTAAAGTTCATAATCTTTTTACAAAATTTTTATACCAATAATAATTTTAAAATAGTTGTAAGTCCTTGATATTTAACGTTAAGTTGATGTTAGGGCATTCCTTAACACATTAGCTTTAGTCTGTTTTATGCTGTAAAATCTGTTATTTAGGGATTCTTTACATAAGACTGTTTTAACTTATCACTTCTTTACTGATTGATTTTTGGTGTACAAAATAAGGTGTTAGTTTTATTTTGAAAAGCTGTTTTTAGAATAAATAAGAGTTCGACCTTCGTTTTTTTTTAGTTTTGGAGACTTTTCGTTATTACACAAGCTCTGTCAAGCAAATCAACGGCAAGAATTATAGCGACTGAATCAAAAAAGATTTACGATGATTTAAAAGGACATGTATATCGCGCTGTCCAGTCTAGAAGATTCGATAAGGTTCCTTCTTTTCCATTCCTAATAAACAAAGTATAAAAAGGGTAACATTTAAGAATAACGCGAAAAACAATATGTTGGTCGCGGCGGCTCGTAACAAAGCAAGGGTTGTAGTCGATCCGTGTTTTTGAGTAAGCGCTTGATAAAGTGAGGAACTCCGTCGAAAACGCGAATCCAAGAATCCACAAATCGCCAAAAACCCTTATCTTTGCAGTAAATTCCCCATACTTATGAGAGCATTGGTTATTGCGGACAAACAGGAAATCACGCGATGGGGCGTTCGACAATTGGCCGATTTGTTGGGCGGTTTTCAGACAGTTGAAGAGGTGACCAGCAAAAAGAAATTGCAAGCGTATTTGAACAAGCATCCGCAATCGGTTGTTGTTTTGGATTACAATTTGTTCGATTTTGTTAGTTTTGACGAGTTATTGCGGTATACAGCCGAGTTTGAGCAAACCGATTGGATATTGTTTTCGGATGATTTTTCCGATTTGTTGCTAAAGCAGCTATTGGTAGAAAAGGCGCTTTTTAGCGCAACACTCAAAACGGACAGTTTGTTTCAGATTCGGACAGCCTTGGAGTTAAGCCTTAAGAAACAGCGGTATACCTCTGAAATAATTGCGGATAAAATTAGTAATTACGCGCGCTTTTCGGGTAAAGCGGATCGGGTATTAACCAATTCCGAGCGCGAGATATTAAAGGAAATCGCCTCGGGTAAAATGACCAAGGTCATCGCTTTAGAAAAAAACCTAAGCATACATACCATTACCACCCATCGCAAAAACATCTTTAAAAAACTCGAAATAAACAACGTTCACGACGCGATTCGCTATGCGATTCGAGCGGGAATTATAGAGCGGGACGACTACACGATTTAAGCCTTGCCCGCCTTTAAAAGAGATCCTCTACAGACAAATAGCGCTCACCAGTATCGTAGTTGATGGTTAAAACCTTACTGCCTAGGGGAAGTGTGGCTATTATTTTATCTACTGCGGCCAAAGATGCTCCGGTCGAAATACCGACAAACAAGCCCTCATGAGTAGCTGCTTTTAACGTAAACCGATAGGCCTCTTCCTTGCTGATCTTTTCGATACCATCGAGTAAATCGATATGGAGATTTTTAGGTATAAAGCCAGCACCGATACCTTGAAGGGGGTGTGCACCGGCATTTCCACCGCTGAGTACAGCCGACAAACTCGGTTCTACAGCGATAATTTTTATGTGGGGAAAACGGCTTTTGAGCACCTCGCCGATTCCGGTTAAATGTCCTCCTGTACCAACACCACTGATAAAATAATCAAACCCCTCTGGAAAATCTGCCAGAATTTCTTGAGCAGTCGTTTGACGGTGAATTTCCGGATTAGCGGCATTTTCGAATTGTTGTGGTATCCAAGAACCCTCGAGTTCCTCTGCCAATTCACTGGCTAGGGCAATAGCGCCTTTCATGCCCAAATCTCGAGGTGTAAGTCGAATATCTGCGCCAAAGGCCTTCATTTGTTTCTGCCGTTCTACAGACATGGATTCGGGCATAACCACAATCATGCGGTAGCCCTTTAATGCGGCAACCAAGGCCAAGCCTATACCCGTATTGCCCGAGGTAGGCTCTATAATGGTACCTCCCGGTTGTAAGTCACCCGATTTTTCTGCAGCTGTTATCATACCCAAGGCGATTCGGTCCTTCAAACTCCCTCCGGGATTGGTCTTTTCCAATTTAATCCACACTTCGTGATGAGGAAATAACTTACTCAATCGAATATGAGGGGTGTTGCCGATGGTTTCTAAAACGTTGTTGTACTTCATACTGCTGTTTATAAGGGCGTCTTGCTCCACAAAGATAGCGCATTAGCACAGATAATAAAAGCTTATTTACGGCGATATTTGACCGGGCAAAACCGCAATTAGAATATTTTTATGCAGCTAGAAACAGGGGGAGAAAGCGGGTTTTAAAGCGGTCTTAATTAGAAGTGCCGTCGGTTAAAAAGGAACCGGTATAGCTGCTAAAAAACGATTTCTTATAGATTTCTCCAATGGGAATTTCCACCTCTTGGATGTATAAGCTGTGTTTGTCAAAGGAGTCGATATGCGCCATATTGATTACAAAAGACTTGCTCACGCGAATAAAGTGGTGCGACCTAATCTTTTGAGAAATCGATTTTAAATTCATGGCCGTAATGAGCTTTTGGTGCAGCGTATGCACGATGCAATAATCTTTAAGCCCTTCGATATAGAAAATGTCGTCGTGGCGAATCTTGTAAAATTTGCGTTCGGATTTGATCAATATAAAGCGCTCTTCCACCTTGTCCACAAGGGGGGCGTCTGGGGTGTTTTGTAGTTTTTTAAAGTTTAGGGCTTTCTCTATGGCTTGCCCCAGTCGGTCTTTTTGTATGGGTTTTAGCAAATAGTCCAAGGCTTGCAAATCGTAACTCTTAACGGCGTATTGGGAGTAGGCAGTAGTAAAGACAATCGAGGTATTCTTGTCGATTTTCTCGGCAAACTCCAAGCCGGATAAGCCCGGCATTTCGATATCTAAAAAAATCAAGTCGATGCGGTTGTTGATCAGAAAATCGATAGCCGAATGTGCGTGGGCAAATTTGGCGACTACCTCAAGAGAAGAGATTTCTTCGATCAGCAGCTTAAGGCCCTCTCTCGCAATGGGCTCGTCATCAATGATAATGCACTTCATAAGGGTAAAATTAAGGCTACGCTAAAGGTTGCAGACCGGTTGTCAAAGATAAGCTCATAATCGTTCTCGTACAATAATTCCAGGCGCCTTTGGATGTTGATCAAGCCCAGGCCGTTGCTTTTGGAGCCGCTTTGGAATCGGATGTCGTTGCTTTTGGAATTGACGCAGTTAAAGTGCAGGCGGTCTCCGACTACCGAAAAGCTAATGTGTATGGAAGTGGGCCCTTCATCGAGTATCACACTGTGTTTGATCGCGTTTTCCACAAAGGTGGTAAACAAATTGGGCGGTATAAGCACGGTCGACTTTCGATCGTCTGGAATGGCGGTATCGATGTCAAAGGAAAAGTTATCGCGCCGTATTTTTTCGAGGTTTAAGAAGTTGGATAAAAACTCCAATTCCGCCTGTAGAGAAACGTGATTTTGGTTGTTTTCATACAGTTGGTAGCGCAGGAATTCCGACAATTTATGGATGGTGAAAGACGCCTTTTCAGGATTTTGTTTCACTAAAAAAGAAACGTTATTGAGCATGTTAAACAGAAAATGGGGATTGATTTGATTTTTCAATTCTTTGAGTTCCATGCTCAAGGTGAGGTTCTTTAAATCGTCAATGCGGTTGCTGTCTTTAATCCAGCGTTGAAAGAGTTTTAAAGTGGTAGAAGCCATGATAAAGGGCGAGAAGAACACCGTGGCCGAAATGATTTCTCTAAAGGGCTGATTCCAATGTATACGGTCGACAAGTCGATGCGGTTCAAAGTAGATTTCCGAGATGAATTTGATGCCAACGACCCCGGAACCCACCATGATAAACACCAGTGATAGATAGAGCAAATAATACCCCTTAAAGAAAAAGCGCGGAACCAGTACGTACATATTGATATAAAACATGCTGACGAAGAGCACAAAGGCAAGGGCCAAGCTGTAATATTCGTAATTCCCCGAATACTCTTGCCAATCGCGGGCATTTAAGATAAATATCATGAGAATAATCAATATGGCGATATGCCGAAAAAAGCGAAAGCGATTCTCGGTCAGCAAATTGATAAACGGGTTGCATTTGATGTTGTACTCCATGGATAAAAAAACCTTTTTTGTCGAACAGTTGGTAAAACTACGTTTTTATTAATAGACCAAGGGCTGTTTTTAGCTGCTTTTGAAGGGATTTTTAAGCGGTACGACCCAAGAAATAGGCCTTTGGTATAATAAGTACGGCCTTTGGTAGAATAGTTTTGTACCCTATTTAATTTATCGAGTCATTTGCTGTATAAAATGAAAAAACGTGATACTAGAGTTTCATAAATACAATCAAACAACGGCGTTTTCCAAGCTGACAACACGGCAAAAAAACGACAAGCTCATACAGCTAATCGATATTAATGAGTTTATAAAAAAGTACCATTCGGAGAAAATTGAGGTCGTAGATTGCATGAGTTCTTCCGTCAATATAATTCAGATAAAAGAGCAGCTGTCCGGCCTGGTGTTTTACGAATTGGATTCGTTTTTAAACGAGACTTTTCACGAGAATCTCGCCACGGAATTGCTGTACCAGACCAAAGTGGATAAAGCGCTGAGCGAGCTGTGGCTGATTTTTGTCAAAGACGATTACCACAACCGCGCGGTTTCGATTGAACCCCAACAACTCACGGCATACACCGATTTGTTTGAACGGGTTTTTCTGTTTGACTTTGTGCAATCGTCCATAGAAAAAATCATTTAAAAGCGCAAGAAGCATGCAAAGAGCATTGATATGCATAGGCGTCATTTTGTGGGTTGTAAGTGCTCAGGCACAGCAATACGACAGTTTAACGCAAAAGATGAAGCGGGCTTTGGCAGATAAATTCCCTTCGACGCGGATTTTAAATGTGGAATACAAGCAATTAGCTCCGTATAAGACAACTTTAGAAACCAAGGACGGACAGCAAGTGCAGGACTATAAAATCAAGTCCTTCGAACAACTGCGTTTTGATGCGAATATTCCGCTGGTTAAGCGGCCGCAATGGGTGTGGTCTGCCTCGGTACACTACCAGTATACGTCGTTTGACGGGCAACTGGAAAATCAGCAACCCGGGCGGTTGAATTCGTTTTCGGGTGATTTTCATTACCACAGCAGCGGATTAAATCTCACTCATTTTAGGCGCCTGTTCAACAAGCCGGCCATTTTTAATGCCAGTGTACACGTAGACGGCAGCGAACAGCATTTTGAACGGGTAAGGGGCTTATTGACCGGAGTAGTGGTTTTAAAACACACGGCCGAGACCACCATATCGCTAGGGGTACTCGCCATTTTAGAACCCAGTGTTGAGTTGCCTATCTTACCCGTTTTTTCTTATGAAAGGCGCTTTGAAAACCAATGGACCTTAGACATCACATTGCCCCAAAAGGTCATGCTGAGAAAACAGCTGTTTGACCACAGCAGAATTTCGATGGGAAGTCAGTTGAACAAAACCTCGTTTTACAGCTACGACCAGCCCAGTGGAACCCATGAGTTTAGACAGTTGGAAATCAACTCGGGAATCACTTACGAACGCACTTTTGGTCATGCGCTAATAGCCACGATCAAAACCGGCATGCAAAACACGTTTAACGCTCGGATTTTTGAAAAGGAGAAGTCCTTTAAAAACTATGCGGTAGAAAACAGTCCAAAGCCCAGTTTTTATTTGAGCGCCGGTATTTCATATAACCCTTTTGCCAAAAAGTAATCAATAATTTCAACCCAACAATACGTATACAATTATGGTTCGGATTTTTAAAACCGACGTGTCAAGCGCGGTACAAGAGTATGCAATTATTCAAATATTAAAAAATACTTTCCCCCACAGTACCATCAACTTTGATTTGGAAGATTGCGACAACATATTGCGGGTAGAGGCCATTGGTGTGCAGTCGGCAGACATTGTCCGCCAAGTGCACACTTTGGGCTATCAGTGTAGCGAAATCGACTAAGGACGACGCAACTATCCGTGGAGGTGTTGTCCGCCTAGTGAAATTGACGGAACCCCTAGCGCGGAATTAAACCTTGGTATAATGCCAAAAGCTAATTTTTCGACGGGTTTTAAAACCCAATTTCTCATAGAGCTTTATCGCACCTATATTGCTGTCTGCTACGTGTAGGTAGGGAATCCGGTCTTGGGCAAATACCGCATGGGTAACGTGGCTAACCAATTGCTTGGCATATCCCTTACCCGTGTGTGCTGGATGTGTAATAACCGCACTGATTTCCGTAAAGCGATTCATCTTCATGCGCTCGCCGGTAACGGCGACCAATAGGCCGTTTTTAAAAATGCCGTAATAACTGCCCAGTTGAGGTGTATCTGCCTTAAAATACCCAGGCTGAACCAGATTGACCAGCTGTAAAAGCGCTTGCTGATGTGTCGCTTGTAATTCCACGATATCCTCGGTGCGTGGAAGGCTGGTCGGTTGCCGCAAAATCATTTGCTCACAGCTCAATTCGCTTTTTAAAACCAGATCTTTTCCGGAATGGGGTTTCTCGCCAACCACAAAAAAATCGGCGCATAACTTGGCGTAATCATCTAGCGCTTGCTCGGTTTTATCTTGCTCCTCATAGCCGCCAAACGGACAATAATTCGGGTGATAGCCAAGGAAACCGTCGAGTCCAATAGCAAATTCACTGTGGGTTTCCATGCACGAAAACCAAACGGGATTGTCCAATTTTTTTTCTTCTTCGTTCATTTATAAAGGGGTTTTAATACGGTGTTGCTTTAAGGGGAAGCTCATAGTGAGATTGTCGTAATAGCGATCGTGGTGTTTAAAGAAGTTTTTGATGATGCCACTTTCCTCAAACCCCATCTTTTTATACAAGGCCATCGCCGTATCATTTTCGGGATACACCTGCAGCCACAACAATTCCAAAATCGGCTGCTGCTTTGCCCAGGCAATGCCTTCTCTCATCAATAGCGTACCCAGTCCGGTGTTTCGCCATTCGGACAATATACCCATACCGATCACCGCCGTATGCGCCATCATCTGTCTTTGATGACCGTTGATGTCGATATTGCCTATAATAGCGCCGTCAAACTCCGCAACGATCAAAAGGGAATTGTCCTTGGTGATAAAAGAAGCGATCCACTGCTGTCCCTCTTCTAAGGTCATCGTAAATTCTTCAGGTGTTTGCGGTATATAAGTACTGTCCGCGAGGTAGTTTTTTATCGTCTGAATCAGGGCAGGGGTATCGGATATACGCGCACTGCGCAGTATGACTTCCTTTCCGTTTTTGAGCAACAATGCTCGGGGTGTAAATTTCATAGTTGGTCTTTTAGGGCAATCTCGCCGTAGCTGCGGCCGCCTTCACCCTTATATAATCCAATTGATGTGATAAAGAGTTTGGCCGGACCGACGCCAGTACAAGAGGTTGCTTTCCAAAAATAAAAAAACTTTGCGACCTTCACCTACCTTTGTCAGAATTTATTTTCAAAGTGCAGACCATCGCCCTTGTGTGCCCTGGCGATAGCGGGTGGAGGGAGAAAAGTCTGTAATATAGTTGCGATTGATCGCAATGAGGGCGAATGTTGGGCAAGAGCAGCGGCAGGGAAACAGTGGGATAATACGGGTGAATTCCGAATGAATGGCAAGTATCACATTGATTATCAGTCAATACCCTTTAATATACTATTGCTTTAATCACATATAGCGATTTATATCAGTGGAATTTCAGTACATTATTTGGTTTTTATTGAGTATACTTTCTACAATTTGAGGTTTTGTTAGATGCCACAAAATTCAATTTTTACAATTTATTTGTTAAATTTATTGCCATTTTTCATTAAAATGCAGTAAAAATTATACTAATGATTTTTATTGGCATAAATATTGAACTAAGCTAAGTAGTAATCTAAAAAAAAAACATTATGAAAAATTCAATGAAAGCCATTTTTAAAGTATTGGGTGTACTCGTTTTAACGGTATTTGTTTTATCAGCCTGTAGTAAAGACGATGATCCTGCCGACAACGATTTGTTTGTAGGTACGTATAAAGGACAGGTGAGCTTTACAGAAGGCGGAGAGAACATAAACAAATCCGACGGTACGGTTCGGGTGGTTAAAGTCGGAAACAATTACAACTTTGTCTTTTCAGACAATATTCCCGATCTTACCGGAGTAGAATTTGAAAAGAAAGGGGATAATAGCGTAATCAACATCGGATCATCCGACACCCACTTTATTTCCATCGACGAAAGTAAATTGGTCATTGCGTATGCCAAAGACGGTAAGGTGTGGACGGCCAACGCCAATCGCTAAGCAATAAACCAGGAGTAAACTGTTTGCGGGCTCCAAGCGAAAGCTGTCGGTGCCCGAGTAAAAAGAATTTTTAATAGGTTTACTGAAAAGGGTTGCTTCATCTTTGAAGCAGCCCTTTGTTTTTAGTATAAGTATGTAAAAAAAACCGACCCTTTCTCAATCGCTGTATAATCAAAAAAAAGCGCTAATTTCTTAGCGCATCTGTGCGAAGTAATACGGGGTATTACTCTGCTTTAGGCTGCTCTTCTTGAGTGGGTACCGCGGTTTTTGAATTTGGATTTTCGTCCTTGGTGGCATTTTTAAATTCCTTGATACCGGTTCCTAGACCTTTCATCAATTCCGGAATCTTTTTACCGCCAAACAACAACAATACAAATGCAACAACTAAAATAAGCTCAGAAGGCGCTATGGCCCCAAGAAATATTAAGGAGGTATACATGGTATAAATGATTGATTGTACAAAGGAACAAATGTATGTTTTTGACTTATTTAATCCGGTTTTCTTAAGATTAATTTAACTATGCTGTGATAGTCTTGATTTAAGGGTAAAAGTATTGCGAAATTACAATTATTGTAAAAAAACGGTAGGTTTGTTGTTTTTTATCGCTTTTTGATAACGATACTGAGGGGTTTTTACGCAAAGTAAAACAATAGCGCCGTTTTTTTTTGGTGAGTTTGCTCACCGGTAGGCCTTTATGCTAAAACTTTTTTTTCTGCCAAGGTCGAAAAGCGCTGTCGTGCTGTTACCTCAGTCGCGCTATTGGACCTCAGTTCCCGTGGAGAGAAGCGGCGAATTACAGCCAAAAAAAATCCCGTAAAATATTTACGGGATCGGATATCGTTGCAGTTGCTTTGCCTAATTAGACACCAATTGCTTTAATTTTGCCCATTGTTTTAAGGCGTTTCTAGCCTCAACAGCCGGATAGCCCAACATGGTTTTGCCCGCTTCCACGTTGCCGGTAACTCCAGATCCTGCACCGATGATAGCCCCGTCACCTATGGTAACGTGGTCTTTGATAGAAGCACTTCCACCGATCATCACTTGATTGCCCAAGGTCACCGAGCCCGCCAAACCGCTATTGCCCGCCATGATACAAAAACGACCCAATACACTGTTGTGTCCAATTTGTACTAAATTATCTATTTTACAGCCGTCTCCGATAATCGTAGCGCTGAATTTCCCGCGATCTACGCACGAATTTGCACCGATTTCTACGTGGTTTCCGATGATGACATTTCCAATTTGTGGTATTTTGACTAAACCGCGCTCGGCACAGGGACGAAATCCAAATCCATCTGCTCCAATGCTTGCATTGGGATGGATAATGCAGTCGTTTCCGATATGGCAACGCTCTCTAATCGTGGTTCCAGACCACAATATGGTGCGGTCTCCTATGGTGCATTCGTCCAAGATAGTCACGTTGGGATAGATGGTTACATCCTTGCCCAAAACCACTTTAGGACCGATATAGCTACCGGCTCCAATACGCGTTCCCGCACCCACTACCGCCGAAGGATCAACCACGGCTAGGGGGTGAATCTCCGTGTGAAATTGAGGACTGCTCGGACTGAATAAGTCCAAGACTTGAGACATGGCCAAGTCCGCGTTTTTGACCATGATAAAGGCACGGTTCTCACCCGGTGGAATCGAGATATCTTCATTGACAACAGCAACACAGGCTTTGGACGTGAGCCACAAACGCTCGTATTTTTTGCTTCCGATGAATGAAATTTCATTATCACAGGCGCGTTCCAATTGCTCTGGAGCTTGTATCATTTGCAGGGTACTGCCAACGATAGTGCCTTTTAGAACATGATTGATTTCTTCAATGGAATATGTTTTCATTTATGGTGTAATTGATTGATTTTTCAGTTGCCAAATAAACAAATTAAACATTAGACCTCCTAATTTTGTTTAACGATAAAATGTTATTATTGGGTTAATGATTAACTTCTTTCCGCTTTTTTTGCGACTTTAATCATAACGAATTAAGAAGATATAAATTGTTTTAGTAATTTTTTAAAGCGGAACTATTGTCGTGAAAACCGTTTTTATTAGGGCTTCAAGTCAATGAAAACGCCAGTTTTTTCAATATGTTAAAGTTTAAAAAATAGACGATTTAGCTCGCACTCTGTCAAGGTTATTTAGAATGACCGCGCAATTAGAAGGGGCTACTCACCATTTAAATAAGTGTTTTGCGCATCAAAAAAGGAAAATTTAAAGGGTTAGCGGCAAACCCATGCGAATCGACCTAGCAATTTCTCCGCTTAAAAAAAGGCTAAAAGCAACGAATCGCCTTTAGCCTAAAATGTTGAATGAATGAATAAAAATTTTTTAAATAATCAGTTTTAAACCTTTTAAAAACGAAGTTCTTTTGGTTAAAACGGTGAGCTCTTGTCAAACCTAGGTGCTTTTCGACTTTTACGCCTAAAAATTCCCTATGTGCTAGAAACCAAATTCTTAGGGGTTTTTGTTCGAATTAATCGCTCAAACCCAGCAGGGACAAGGTTTATTAAAATATTGCTCTTTTCGCAATTCGCTTGAATCCAAGCGATGCTTTCGCATTAATGAATGATTTCTAGGCAAAGATAATGAATTTTACTTTAATAGATGTTAAAATTAGATGTAATTACTGTTTTGTTGTGGTCTAAATGGGGGTTTTTGGAGATTAATTTAATCCATACGCCGTGTTGATTTAGGTTGATGTTGGCTTTTTTAGTTGTTATTTCTAATTTTTATGTATTAATAGTTAAAAATACTAGATTTTTCATTTTTTTAGGTTTTATCGTCCAAAATCACGTGCAAGGATCAGGGCTAAGGCGCTCTACGGTTGTCCATTACGGCAGGGGGCGTGAGGCAATACCCAAAAAACCGATGACTTCATTGAGGGAAGCACGGTTGAACTGCGCAATCGGTTACTCGTCTGTTGGGAAAGCGATTAACAGCAGATAGGGGGACTAAAACCGGAACGCCTGCTTACAATTTTGTAGAAAAAGCAGTAGATTTACCCTTTTAGTAAAACCGCGATCATGAAAGAAGTACAGCTTGGAGAGCAGACCTATCAGTATATAGCCCATTACAAGAAGGACGACCGCTTGCGAAACCGTTTTAACGCGTTAACACAGCGGGTATGGGGATTTGACTTTGAAAAGTGGTACGCCTCTGGATATTGGGATCGAGATTGCACCCTGCATTCCCTGATGGACGGGGAGTTAATGGTTGCGCATGCTACGGTAACGGCCTTTCGCGTTCACTTTGAAGGAAAAGAGCAGATTTGGTTGCAGTTGGGCACCGTAATGACCGATACATCCTATTTAAATCGCGGTTTGAGCCGCTATCTCATGGAGCGCATACAGTTGGAATGGGCCGATAAATGCGATGGCATGTTTTTGTTTGCCAACGATAGCGTATTGGATTTCTATCCCAAATTTGACTTTGAACCCGTCGCGGAATACCGATTTAGTACCGCAGTCGCTTATGAAGCCATCGATGGGGAAGTGCTGCAACTGAACATGGCGGTTCAAAGCGATAGGGACTTTTTGCTGCAGGCAGCCACGGCCAGTATTCCCCATGCTGCCTTAACGGTAAAGAATCCCGCTTTGATACTTTTTTATGCCTGCTGCTGCGATTTTTTTAATTGCTCGCAATTGATTTATTATGTTCCGGCGCTCCAGACCGTGGCTGTAGTGGACTACCAAGAAGATCGTATGCTGTTGTACGATGTTTACTGCGCCCAAGAGGTCGATATCAAGGGGTTGATAAAAATCCTAGCACGCCCACAAACGCGTAGGACGATTTTGAGTTTCACCCCTTTGGATCGCAGTGGATTTACGGTAGAACCGCTTCAAGAAGACGATACGACCTTGTTTGTATCGAAGGGATTAAAACCCATTTTTGAAGAAAGTAAAGTGATGATACCGCTGTTGTCACATACTTAATTTACCTTTGACGCTAAATTACTTTTTGAAATGAAATTATTAAAAGACCGCATTCTCAAGGACGGTCATAGCTTTGAGGGAGGTATACTAAAGGTGGATAGTTTTATCAACCACCAAATGGATCCCATTTTAATGAAATCTATAGGCGTTGAGTTTGTACGTCGATTCGGTCATTTGCCGATCAATAAAATCATCACCATCGAGGCCAGTGGTATTGCCCCGGCTATCATGTTGGGATATTTGTTGGAACTGCCCGTGGTTTTTGTCAAAAAAGCCGTGCCCAAAACCATGGATAATATGGTGACTTCAACGGTGTATTCCTACACCAAAGACAAGACGTATGACATCTGTGTTAGCCGTGATTTTCTAGGTCCCGATGATCGGGTGGTTTTTATAGACGATTTCTTGGCCAATGGAAATGCCTCTATAGGCGTCTATGAATTGGTTCAAAAAGCCGGTGCTTCCCTCTTGGGAATGGGATTCATCATTGAAAAATCCTTTCAAGAAGGCCATGCGCGTCTGCGCGAATTAAACATCCCCATAGCGTCGCTGGCGCGAATCAAAGAATTGGGCGATAATAAAATCGTGTTTGAATCATAGAAATAGAGGCAAGGAGCCTCTCCCGCTCCTTGCATACCCATAAATATCTAGCAATCGGCTTGGGGACTCTTTTTGGCGAGGGCTAAAACGCCCTTGGTGACTAGGGCTATCGCAGCGGCGATTTCCCGCTCGTTTAAAGAGGCAAAACCAAAGCGAAAGGCGTTGAGACTTTGGTTGATATCGTTGATTTGCAAGCGGTGTTTCGCCGTCCAACGACCCAATTCGACAACGGAAATTTCGGACTTAAAGCACAACCATATAGCCATTCCACCCGAAGGCGATTGGTAAGTGAGGTAGGAGGATAAATGTTCGTCGAGCAATTGCTCCAAAAAATCCTTGCGCAATTGATAGGTTTTTTTGGCCTTTTTAATGTGGCGCTTGAGCTCCCCATCTCGAATTAAGGCAGCCAATGCATCTTGCATATAGCCGTCTCCGCCTATGTCAATGGTTTTTCTAAACGCAACGGCCTGTTCGATAAAGTTTTTTGGCGCAACCATAAAGCCGATGCGCAGCTGCGGATCGAGAATTTTCGAAAATGAACCGATGTAGATAACGTTGCCGCAGTGTTGTGCGCTGGCCAGCGGTAAATACGGAGAAGAGGTATAATGATAGTCGTAGTCGTAATCGTCTTCGATAATCAGAAAGGCGTACTGCAGGGATAAACGCAATAACTTCATCCGACGCTCTACACTTAAAGTCACCGTTGTCGGATAGTGATGATGGGGAATCACATAAACCGCGGCAATTGTTCGTAACCGACAAATTTTCTCGATTTGATCGGTGTCTATTCCAAATTGATCCACGCCAACTTCGACGAGTTCTGCCCCTTGTTGTTGAAAAACCGCATTAGCCATCGGATAGTTTGGCGTTCCCACTATGATCGCTGTTCCTGGACGGATCAACAGTGCACTGGCGATATAAATGCTCATCTGTGCACCGTGAGTAACCAACAAATGATCCTTACTGATATTGATTCCGCGACTTTCCGCAAGGTATCCTTCGAGCACCGACCGCAGTGCATCGCTGCCTTGCGACATGTTTTGCTCGGCGTTTCTACTGGCATACCGCCGCTGTATAGACGAGCGGTAGGTCTTGAGTAACAGGTCTATGGGGGAAATGCGAATGTCGGGTCGACCGTCGTCGACGATGAGTTCCGGCAGTCCCGGCAGTGCTGCGCTTGGCGTAGGTGTAAAGCTTTTAAAAACAGTTGGCATTGCGTTTTCATAGGGCAGTAATGCCCTTGGTTGGCTCCACTCTTGCGGTTGTAACAAGGGAATATGAGCGGCAACCACCGTTTTTTTACGCGGCTGTGTCTCAATCCAGTCTTGAGTGCTGAGTTCGTCATAGGCGGCGATGATCGTCTTGCGATGTACCTGTAACAGCGCTGCCATATTGCGACTACTCGGCAAGGCCGTTCCGGGCTGCAACACGCCATTTCTAATCGCTTCACTGAGCATTTGGGCAATTTGCAAATACAGGGGTTTTGCAGCGTTTTTGTCGATGGGCAGCAGGCGGTCGAATGGAAACATACTGGACTACTTGTTAAGTTAAAACTGGACGATAAATATAGTCCATTCATCAATTATTTTTGTGTGAAATCTAAAACTAAAACAAATGATGCCTTATCAAATTAAAAAAGCGAGTCTAGAAGACTTGAATCAAACTGCCGAATTGTACAACTTATACCGAATTTTCTACCGTCAGGAGTCGGATTTGGAAGGTGGAAAAGCCTTCTTAAAAGCGCGTTTTGTCAACGGTGAATCCGATGTTTTTTTGGTGTTGGTCGATGGTAAAGCCGTTGGATTTGTACAACTGTACAAATTGTTTCACTACGGCAAATTGCAAAAACAATGGTTGCTCAGCGATTTGTTTGTACATCCAGATTACAGAGGGCGCGGTTTGTCGGTGGCTTTGATCGATCGCAGCAAACAATGGTGTGTGGAAACCGATGCCTGTGGTTTGCTTTTGGAAACGGAGAAAACCAACGATATCGGCAATTCCCTATATCCCCGTTGTGGATTTGAGTACGATGCGACGCACAATTACTACAACTTTTGGTTGAAATAAGTTGAAGCGCAAAAGGCCGCCCGATTCCAATGGAGTCGGGCTTTTTTAAGATTGACAGCAGCAAGAGAAGGGATTTCTGCTCAAAGTGGCGTGGAATTAGGAAAAGAAGAGCTCCTTGGTCAGTATGTAGCAGGCCATGGCCAGCACAAAGTAACCGAAGCCGGTTTTGAGGCGTTCACCGGCTATTTTTGTCGCGGCATATATACCGATAAATACCCCAATAACGGCTATGCCGCTAAAGCGCAATAGAAATCCCCATTCGATGGCCTCCTGATGGAGCGTGCCGGTAAAGCCGGCCAACGATTGGATGGCAACGATAAAGAGTGAGGTACCCACGGCCTCCTTCATCGGCAGTTTGGCCAAAAACAACAAGGCGGGAATTATCAGAAATCCCCCACCAGCGCCAACGGCACCGGCGAGCAAACCGATTAACACACCGCTGAGCATCAATTTAATCGGTGCTGTTTCTTGTTGTACGGAAGTATTTACTGTGGAGGGTTTTATCATCTTTACGGCGGCTACCAACATAACCACTGCAAAGAGCAGCATTAAAAGCAGCGATTTGCCAATGGAAACGCCGCTGCTCAAAACCAGAGTGTCCGGTAAGCTTGGAAGTAAATAGGCGCGAACCATATAGGCGGTAACCAACGACGGAATTCCAAATAGCGCGACGATGCGAAAGTGAACCCCTTTGTGCAAGGCGCTGCGGATTGCGCCAACCAAGGCGGTAGTCCCCACGATAAAGAGCGAGTATCCCGTTGCGATAAGCGCGTCAAAACCGAGTACGTATACCAAGATGGGCACGGTGAGTATAGAACCGCCGCTGCCTACCAATCCAAGGGAAAACCCCACTAATAACGCCAAAAAGTACCCCAATATATCGTAAAAATCCATAATCTAAGCCTGTTTAAATAGCTAAATTACGGCTAATTCTATCGGGATGCAGTAACAAAGGTTACGCAGCCCAGGGAGTAGACGATCGACAACGAAAAAGCGCTTCCTCTTTTCAGGGGAAGCGCCGTTTTTTATGGTCCCATTCGATCAGCGAAGAGACGACACGTAATTCATCAATTTTTTCTTGCCTTTTTCAAAATCAAAGCTGTCGTATACCTGATAGAAATTGACGGGATCGCTGCAGCGCGGATACAGTGCTTTTCCCGCTTCTACCTTTTGTTCGTCAAAGCTAAACGCCTTTAGAAGGGTTTTAATCTGTTGCGAACTAAACATACTCACAGCAGCTTGTTGTTTGATAAAGGCGAGCTTATCCTTGTCGAAATGCGCACTTTTTTTCATGTTTTGCAGAAAGTTTTCGAATGAGGCCGGATCCATGATGGCCGGGGTGTGGGAATTTCCCGTTTGCCACTGCCCGTTGTCATAAGGTGTATTCCAAATGTCGTCCCACTGATTAAAACCGTATTGCTGACCCCTTACCGGATAGGAGTCGAGTAGGTAGAGACCGTAGTTGGTAAAATAGTCCAAAACAAGACGACTGTCGTTGCGGACTTGAATCTGACTGCGGTAGACCAAAAAGCCGTCTTCGTAAATCGATAGCGGCATTTTACCGGAACTCAAGTCGAAAAATCGAAATTTACCCGATGCGTTTGAAATGGTCTGATTGCCGATTTCCACCGTAAAGAAACCGCCCTCGGGAATTCTTAAAAACACCTCCGAATACCCTTGATTCTGATGCCAATTGTAACGCGGGCTAGTGACCCGTTCCCGACTCGAGCTCGTAGACGTACTGTTGCGGCCGGAACCGTTTTCACCGTCTCTGCGATTGCCGGAATACTCTATGGTGTTGTTGCGTCCGTTCGAAGGGGGGCGCTGGATTTGCACTTCCCGACTGTTGGCCTCATTCTTTAGTAATTCACCCTTTTTTCCCGCTTCTTGAGCAAGAAGCATCGCGCTGCTAAAAATAAATGCTAAGGTTAGTGTTTTCTTCATGTATGATGTTGTTGTGTTTCAAAAGGCCTATTTCAGTAATCGTGCCAAAAATAGGAATTTCGATTAAAAACACAAGAGATTGCGGCAGAAACGCGAGCCTATATTTTAGTGGTTTTTCCCGTATTCCCGTCGGGTATAGATTGACTGCCGAGAATCCCATGGGGTAAGGCCAAAAATCAACAGCTTTGAGTAAGGCTACTTCTTAGCTCACTTTTGATAAAATACGCAAACCAGTGAAGCATTTTTATGATAAAAAAAGCGTTTGTGTTTTTACAAAAAGAATGGAAAAATTACTTTTTTGTCTAAATAATTTAATACTATCTACTAAAGTGTTATAATAAATCAACTGCTAACGCTTGATAAATAAAGGATTTTTATGTTTTAATAATTCGTTAACAAAATCGCGCTATTTTATTATTAATAAAATGTTAATATTGTAAGTCAGGTTAATTATGAAACAATTTATAAGGTTTTTTTCTGCATCTATATTATTAAAAATCATTAAATTCTTGTAATATGAGGTATTTTGTTGTTAATAAGACGAAAGATTTGATTTTTTTAAAAGGTCGATTTTTAACATTGTTGTTGTTTTTGTTCTTCTCCCTGTATAGTACGGGACAGCAGTTAAACAATGGCGCTTGGCTGACCTGGGACAGAGAAGCGGGCTGTAAAACCTATGAATTCGAGCCAGAACCTAAATCTGACGGATATTTAGAAGAATTGGAAAAGGGTCCCTGTTTGGCTGTTTGCGAAAACAGCGACATAAATTTTTTTTTAATGGGAATAATATCGTCCAAATAATCTGGGAAGTTTCTGGAGGAGAGGTGCTGGAGGAACAAACCAACAGTTTACGCGTTAGATGGGGCCAAAGAGGTTTTTCCGCCATTTCTTTTCGTGTAACTTATAGAAACGGGTCAATTAGCAGAGGTACCTTATGCGTAGAAGTGCTAGCTGCTCCTAAAGCGGAATTTGAGCTGCAATTCCCCCTAGTGCCAATCCAAATGTGGTTTGTCTCAATTCTCCCTTTGTGATTAAAGACCTGTCGAGCACTAACGGTGGTAGTCAACTTGTCTCTTACGAATGGGATTTTGGTGACGGGAACGTTTCCTACGAGAAAAATCCTTTACACAGCTATAACAGTCAGGGCAATTATACGATTAAACTCAAAGTGACCAATGAGTGTAATTGCAGCAGTACGTATGAGTTGAATATTGCAGTGGATAAATCCACCGCTTCTGTAATTACTTGTCCTACGGTGTCGTGCGAGGCTTCGGTTCAAACTTATGAGGTGGAGTCGAATTGCGGCGGATCTTGGTTTGTCGAAGGAGGAGAAATTGTAGAAGAGAGCAGCAATTCGATAAAAGTGTTGTGGAACCAAGTCGATGCCGAGGGTTTCGGATTTGTAAGCTTTATCAGCGACTGCGGATGTAGAAACTGGACTACGGTAAAAATCCCCCTCATTCAAAGTAAAGGAACCATCAAAGGAAATCCCACTGCTTGCGTGGGTAGACAACAGCGGTTTGCACTACCACAATGGCCTACTACCGATTTTCAATGGGAAGTAATCCCTTTGGATGGGGGGCAGGGCACTTTAACTCAAGTAGACCAACGAAATGAAATTGTGTTTGGTTCCAGTGAGGCCGGCCGCTATCTGCTGGTATGTAATTACACCAATACCATGCTAAAGTGTGGCGGTAGAGCGGAAATCGAAATAGAGGTGGTAGATGTACCTCAAATTGAAGGACCTACGTCCTTATGTAGTAACGTAACAGCAGTGGCATACCGTTCACATCTAAATGTTGAATTGTTCTGGCAGGTAAGAAGCGGAAATACCCTAGTGTATTCCCATACGGGTACTACTTTAGATTGGGAAAATCCAGAAGCAGGGGTTTATACCATCACAGCAACCAATGAAAACTATTGTACGAGCGCTCCGCTTGTGGTTGAAGTGAACGAAATACCCGATATATCCGAAGTACCCTTAATAGGCGATAAAATGATTTGTCCAGGGGCTCCTTATTTGTACAGCATTGTAAATGAGAATCATAATTTTACTTTCTTATGGGAAGTGAGCAACGGTCAAATTCACGGATCCCCTTATGGCAACGAAGCCAGTATCTCGTTTAATGATCTGAATCCCAATCGTGATACGTCGTATATTATTACGGTCTGGAAGGTTTCATTAAATAACGAGCAATGCAAATCAGAAGCTAAAACCTTTGAAATATTTCCGATAAATCCTGTGGCTAGATTTGAAAATGTGGAAAATACCACATTTTTCTGTCCGAGTGCTTATTCCAATTTCACCGTGAATTTTGAGCACGATTTAGTGCCCGATTATATGTTTTGGGAAGCTGTTCCTAGTAATTTTGCGAATATAGTTGAAGGACAAGGAACACCTAATGTAAAAGTAAGTTGGAATGAGATTTCGGACTCGAGTTCGGGCTATTTGCGATTAGTGATCAGAAAATGTGATCGGATTTATGAGTTTAGCCATCCCATTACGCTAGCGGAAGCACCTACATTTACTTGGTTAAATCCTGAGCCTTTAGATTTGTGTGTGAAAAATTATTTTCTAGTCACACTCCAATCCAGTACCAATTTGGTAGGAGGGCAGGTATCGTGGGACTTAAACGATGGTTCGGAGCCTACTTTGCCCGCAGATATCTCCGGTACGAGTATAGTGAGTCCGCCTTTGCGATATTTAAGCGAAATCACCGACGACGTACAACGTATGGTAACTGCAATTATTATCGATCCCAACGGATGTCGTACGGAAATCAAAGTGGATTTAGCAATCAATTTACATCCGCTTCCAGCCAGTGCCGTTTCACCAGGTGGAATTATTTACTTTTGCGCCGACCGAAACTATACCAAAACGCTTTATGCGTCGTCTCAATTGGATATATCTCCTCAAAATATCGTGTGGTACAAAGATGATGTAAACACAATTATAGGTTATGGCCCTACTTATACGGTAACGGGAAGTCCTGCCCAGTCTGGTGCTGGTCGCTATTTTGTTAAAATGACTAGTGATAGTGGTTGTGTGAGCTTTTCAGCAGCTACCCGTATTCTTGAGGAATGTGGCGAACCCTGTGAGTTAACCAACCAAAATGTTTCTATAAGCGGTAGACAGTCTTGCAATACTTTCGTCTTTAATGGATCCTTTACCGGCACGCCTTATTCCGTTTCTTGGAGTGGCTCGGAGCACTTGGAGCGCTTACCAGAATATACTGATCATACCATTACATTTACAACTAAAATCCCCGGTTTACATATAGTCAATTACATTGTTACTTATTTGGTTAATGGTGTAAAGTGTTCAAAAATTGCGACTTATGAGTTTTTTAAACCTTACGAAGCTAAATTTAAGTACAGTATGTCTTGCCTTGGAACTAACAATACCAGAGATGTAACTCTGATTGACAATTCCATTTATGCCGATAGGAATAATGTGACTTATATCTATAAGAAAAATGGTGTAGTAGCTTATTCAGGACCAATCGAAGAATATACTTTCCAGAATTTAGCGCCGGGATTCTATGATTTTACCGTGGAACTGAGAAATGGAAGTGCATATATCTGTAGTGAAACTAAGAGAGTGGAAGTTAAAGGACGTCCGAATCCGATTTTTACCGTGATTCATCAACCACAATGTATAGAAAATCCATTTTTATTGACTCCGAATGTAGTGGATCCGGAATACGAGTACACTTGGGAATTTAATAATACCTCCATCCGAATACCCAATGCTGTAATCAATTTGCCCATTGAAAATGTAGAATACTACATCAAGTTAACGGTAGCAGATCGCTATGGTTGTTCCATGTCTTCGACTCAAGGCCCCTTTGTTTCTCATAAAGCGAGTTTTCCACCGTCACGTGTGTCGCCTAGTTCATCCACTTTTTGCGGGGGTGGGAGTATTGATTTATCCGTGGACGTATCGGGACCAATTCAGCCCACAGCCTATCAATGGATGGATGGTCCTAATCAGATTGTAGGAGCTACAGCAGCTCATTTTGAAGCCACGCAAACCGGAAATTATTGGGCTGTTTTATACGATGCCAACGGTTGTGGTTTTTACGAAACCATTTCAGCAGGAGTGATTTCTAAAGCACCTCCAATGGCAACAGTCACTAAACCGTCCGCAACTTGTTCGGGTAGTCCGATTAAAATCGGTGCTACGGTAACCGATCCCTTGGCCTTGCGCCAATGGATTCGAAACGGTACTATCCTTTACGATTACAATATCGCGACTCCTTTGGAATTGGAAGAGTACTTGCCAGAGGGCGATTATGTTTATGTGTTCAATGTGCTCGATCCTAACAATGCCGATTGTCAAGAAAATAAAACCATTGAATTTACCGTTACTCCGCCGCCTCAAACGCCTAACATTTGGTTTAGCGTAATACAATGTAGTCCTTATAAAGTTCAACTAAATGTTGATGAAGCGCCTAACAATACGTACGTATGGAGCAATGGTATGGTGGGAAGTGTAATTGAAGTGAATGATGGTGGACCTTATCGCGTGCGCATAATCGGCGAAAATGGTTGTGAAGCGACCCAGCACATTCAAGTTCCGAAACACAGCGATGTTTATATGTGGGTGGTTCCCACAGGTTGTATTGATATATGTGCAACTAAGGATCCCGTGTGGTTTACCATTTTAGGACCTTTGCCTTTCTTCACCAAACACGATTGGATTAGGAATGATTCGGCTGTTCAATCGGGGAGTTATAGCCCTGTTAATCCTTTAAACGTCGGTGCCGAAGGAGCGTACTCTTTAAATTTATTTCAGGAGGTATGCGAATCGAGTTCTAAAGTACTTAACGTGACTGCCTCTGGTAATGATTGTGGTCACTGTAAGGTTGATATCCAAAGTAAAGAGAGCTATGTGCGTTATAAATCTCCTTATTCGTATATCGAATTCGACCTTATAATAGGAAATGCTACGGGAGAATATGTCCAATATAGTTTTGAAAATCCTGAAAATGAGGGTGTTTTTGTTCCCAATAGCATCGGGTTGCAACCGGGCGAATATCAAACGCTACAAGGGGTGCGATTTATTCCTTTTGATTCAAATTACAATCAAAGCAGTACTACCTTACAAGTATTGGTTCGCGTAAATGGTAAAATAGTGTGCGACTGGAATTACTTAACCCTCGATTTTTCATCGGTCACTCAAAGGAGACCGGGAGAAACAACTCCAGAAAATGTGGTAACCACAGCTAAGTTATCGCCAAATCCAACGCAAGGAGAGTCGGTATTGTATTATGAAACCACCTTGGTGTCCGCAGAGGCCGATATTGTGGTAGAAGTATTTGATATGCTCGGAAAACGACACTGGAGTGGCAAGGCTACAACCTCTAACGGTCAAGTCGCTATACCGGCTTATCGCTTGGTGACCGGGAAATATATGGTCGTCTTACACGTAAACGGCCAAAGGACCTATCAACATATACTAATCAAAAACTAAAGTATAAATTATTTAAATTTTAAGAGCTGTCTCAAAAGGACAGCTCTTTTTTGTGATGTATATGGCGAAACGAACAGTTAATCCTCCAAAAAATGCCAATACAGTTCTTCATTGCCAATTTGCACAATTTTGGGCAATAGTGTTTTGGGCGTTTCTTTGGTGATGCTTTTAAAGTGTTTGATGTAATGCGACTGGTCATAATACATGGTATACAAGGCGATATCGGTTAAATTGACCAACTCTTGCTGCTGAACGGCATAATTTAAAGAGTTGCGAAACATAACCATTTTTTTATACGATTCGATACTGGCAAAAGTGTGCTTTTTAAACAGGCGCAATAAGGTTTTCCGACTAAAGGCACTGCGCTTTTCGAGCTCGTCGACTTTGATTGTTCCATTGGAAAGCACTATATCTCGAATCGCCCGATGAAGAAAATCTTCTTTAAAAGGACGCCAGACCGACAGCAAGGCCTGCTCAATGATGTCTAACTGCTGTGCGGGAGGCATGCTTTTACACAAGGGCGACAAATGCCGGTTAAATTTTTCGCTTAAAACAATTTCCTGAAACGGTTGCGACATCAATTGGTTTAAGGGGTGGTCGATAAAGTGATTGAATCCCAACGGATAAAAGACAATACCTATCTTATAAAAAGCCCCCTCCATAAATACCTGCATTTTATCGTTGAGGTTGATGCTGTAAATCAAGGTAAATCCACTGGCATCCAAGGCAGGTTTAATTCGGGAGCTCTTGCCTTGCATATCTATGGTGATTTCGCTGCCTTGATAAATCGTTAAGGCGTGTAGGTAGTTGGGATAGAAAAAAAAGGTTTTGTTGTATTCCTCGCTGTGAGAAACGTGGAAATAGTAGTAGGCAACCTGTTTCTGCAACAGCTCGTTTTTGGGTTTTAGCGTAATGAGATAGTCGGGCTGTTCCATCGGTTAAATATAGAGATTAAATGGAGTTTAAACAAGGGCGTCCACCAAAGCACGTTTGTTTTTTGTAGTTTTGAACTTAAAAGCGGAAATGTAATTTAAGGAGGACTGATTTCTCTTAAATAATTCGATCCCACAAAGAGGTACTGCACAAATACAAGCCTGACCTCCTAATCTAGGGGCATTACTAATCCCGATGAGGTATTCCATTGTAGCGCCGTAAACCCACACAACCGCTTCAAAGAGTATGCGCCGATGTTTCTTTGCTTGTTGCGATGAATTCACTACGCTTTTTAAAAGGGTAAACAACGTATAAAAACAATCGTATTATTGTATATGGGATATATTACCGCTAAAAAAGGTGTATTTGTCACACTAAGGGATTGGTCTCCCCACTTGGAAATGAATCGAGGAAGATACTATTCTAGTTTTGGTCGAGCAAAATGTTGTAAAAAAGGGCAATTTCTTTTTAGCTCTCTTTTTTGTCAATATAAATCTTCAATTTGCGTAATAATACTTAGGGGTAGCTGCGGCAAATATATTTTCACCTCTAACGACGGAATTGCCAAAACCTTCTTTTTCGAGCAGCGATTTTGTTTTCGGATCAAATACATAAATGTTGCGATCCAATAAACGTTTCGATGAAAAAGCACGTGATACGCTATGATCGGTAATCCATATATCATAGCGACCATCGGTGCTAAAATGGCTGTTTTTTTCCAACGGAACATCAAATGTAAAAGTCAGTTTGATGTGATTGTTATCAGGAACTACCCGGTTTTGAATAAGCTGATTGAACTTACGGGCCATATTTTGGAGTGCTTTATCTGGTTTTTTCCCCAATACCATAACGCCAACGTTTGTTGTGCTATATTGAGCTATAGAAAAATAGATAAATGGAAGTTCCGCATATTCAAACAACGACTCGTCATGCTGTACGAGTTCATACGTGAATTGATTCTTAGAAGAGATTTCTAGATGGTCAACCACGTGATATTTGGGAATCAATTGGTCGTTGTAATGATAATGAATGCTGTCTCGATGAGCAGTAATTGTCTTTACTAACATTTCGGTTCTTTTTTCAAAGAAAAACCGATTGGTAATCTCCCAGTTGGCAATGTTTTTTTTCACTATGACCAGATGGTCTTTAGTCCTTTGATATTCGTAGACGTATCCCCATAAAGTATTGGGAATAACCAGGCCTTTTTTATCCAACCGATGGTGAATTTCTCGGACGAGATATCCCGTTTGAGAATCGTATACAAACAGTGTTCTTCTTCCTGGAAAAACATCAAAAGCAACACTCGTCGCTATAAACTGGACCCCTATCGGGGCTTTAAAATTTTCCAGTAACCAATAATTGGAATTTGAAACCTCATTTGCCGCGGCCGACAGATGGAATTTTACCGCCAAATCGTAGTTGTACATAGGTTCATAAATCGAAACGACGCGTTGACCTAGAACCTCCTGTCCGGAGAATCCTAAAAAAAACAGGCAAAAGACTTTACAAATACAAACGACTGATTTCATCTGGTGGAGGGGTTGTTTGACTGATTATTACAAAAATATGGTGAGTTTATTGAAAGGAGTATAAACAATCTTTTATAAACGGTTGTGAATATACTGTTTTTTGCGCTTTGATTAAATCGTTTTAAAAAACTATTTTGACCATAGACGCACCCACGCTTCGAAGAATTTTTTAATGCAACGATTAAGGCTTTTAGAACAGCCGTAAAAGAGGTCGATTCTCCTTGCACTAGCGCAGGGATGATTTTGGCGTAAAACACAGCTTAGGGTATAGTTCCAATTTTAAGCTGCTGCAAACGAAAAAATCGGATAAGCTTTTGAGTTATCCGATTTTGGTTCAGTATATTTCTGCTTATTCTAAATGGATTGGATCACCTCCTGCTGTTCAAAACGGGATTTTGGCGAGACTGCTGGATGCGCCCAATCATGTATATCGGCATAACCTACGGCAACGGCAAAGAGCGGTGTATAGTCGTCTTTTGGCAATATCTTTTTATAGGCTTCCCGGTTAATACCCTCCATAGGTGTAGCGTCGAGTCCGACACTTATACAAGCACTCAAAAAGTATCCTAAGGAAAGATAAACCTGATGTTCCATCCACGATTTTGTTGCGACATCTCCATTCGATTTGATCATTGGTTCATAAAATCCAGTTCTCCATGCTTCGGGCAGTATGGAAATATTGCGTTTCTCAAAATGTTCGATATCGTCCATTACACTGAACACGATTAAAAGATCGACATCGTTTATCGAAGACTCGTTCATATAGGATAGTGCCGCCAATTCTCTTTTTACCGTTTGGTTTGTGACAAAAGTAAACTTCCACGGTTGACTGTTGATCGACGACGGACTCAATCGTAGGATTTCTTTGAGCTCCTCAATTTGTTCGGTCGTCATTTTTTTGGTTGTATCGTACTTTTTGGTCGCGTATCGGCGTTTGGCTAGGTCTAAAAAACTCATATTTATCGATTTTAAATTCATACTATACTTTTTACTGTAGCAAAACTAAGTATAGTATATTATCTTTGCAATAACGGTCAAAATGGATAGTAACAGATGTATAGTATAGATGATAAGCAATTTCCTTGTAGCACAAGCTTGACAATGAAGTATATAGGAGGTAAGTGGAAGGCGGTAATTCTCATTCATTTAATCGAAAAAAAACGATATAGTGAATTGCGACGGGAATGTAAAGTCATTACGGAACGAACTTTAAGCTTGCAACTCAAAGAATTAGAAACCGATGGATTAATAACTCGAACGGTGCATACGAGTAAACCTCCATTAAGGGTTGAATATGAATTGACTGAATTTGGTAAGACACTTATTCCTTTGCTAAAATCCATCGCAGCCTGGGGAACTACAACCGCGCGTACCCATTTGCGGATCAAGGTGGTGGATTAAATTGAAAACGGCTTATTGCCACAGTTACTTAGACACTGTCCAAAAAATGGTGTAAACTGTTAAAAATGATTGGGGTTATTTATAAATCGAGTCGTTTTTTTTGGTTTTGATTAGCAGTTAGTAAAAGTCAACTTCTTCGACTTCACCACAAACCAAAGCGAATTTACGCATAGGCGAATCGGCATTTATCGCTATTTGTGTAATTATCAATGCCATAGGTTTTCGCCATAATCTGTTTAGTCCGACATAGATTTAAAATAAAAAAGTCCCGATAAAGCAGGACTGATTCTTCTTGTTTTTACTATTTAGAGGGATACATTTTCGGCTTGACTTAGAGCCGTTGGAATTTGACTCAATATTTCATTGTCCATCGTTATAATAACATAATCCATTCCCTTGTCCGAAAATCCCTTTAAAACCTTAAAATAGTCACCTATAACGTAATCTAATTTCTTTGAATAAATCAGCACGGTGGTCATGTTTTCGTTGTTAAAATTAAATTCTGTACCATCTGCAACCCTTTTGAAGCGAATTTTAGAGTAATCATGTCCTTTTCTTAGATGCTTCTTCACATTCTCAATATCCAAATTATTCAAAGCTAATCCGCAGACTTTCTTATTCCATTTTCTTCTTCCATCTAAAATTTCAGCACTAGTCGAAAGATTACCCGCTACAAAGGCCAATACAGATTCATGAAAAACGGAGGCTAATTTAAAGAGTGAGGTTTCCTTTGAGATGTATACAATTTTACTGCTATCGACTTCCCATATATTAACGATATGATCAACATATTCTTTAGGAGTGTCTTTAATTTCCATTCCTTGACCAAATAGAATAATGGGAAATAGAAATATAATAATTTTTAAAACTTTATTCATAAAAAAAAATTAATAGATACTTCATACTCCTTTGTTTTTAGCACAACACCAAAAGAAACAATAAAAGCTTCATACTTCTTTGTTTTTAGCACAACACCAAAAGAAACAATAAAAGCTTAATGCCAGCTAATATAGTATTGTTTTCTTTATAACATTTAATTTCATATAATTAACATTGGGTAATGCAATATAATTAAAAATATAATACCAAAGTCAAAACAATTAAATATAAAAACCATCCATTTCAAATATTTTACAATAGAAGCATCAGTACTACTGCGGATTCTTTTAATGCAAAGTTTAAAGCCTTTCGAACACAATTTTAGAGGGGTAAGAGATATCGATTTCTTACTCTATAGTTTAGTACCCGTTTTGCTTAAAACACAATTTTTGGTCTTAATCGCTTGTTTTATTTTGGAAAAAAGAGTAGTTTATACCTACTTTCGTATGCTTTATAAATAAGGCCTTTTGCAGTTTTTAAATGTTGTGCGCACCTTATTGACCGAGTCTTAAATCTATGATTTTTAACAGATGAACATTTTAATATATAATAAAGGTAAGTAATTTTATTTTAAAGGTGATTTGTAAAGAGCACTATATTCAAAATCAATTATTTATTGAATATGAGGTGTCCTAAAAAGGAGAAGCCTACATTTTGTTCGTATAAAAATTAGTTCACTAGAATCAATAAAGCCATTTCAGAAATTTGAAAAGGCTTTTTATAGTTAGCATTTAAAAAGATATGAGTGTTACTTAAAAAAGTTCAAAATACTTTTTCTAAAAAGTAAGTAGTTAAATTATTTCATATAGTTATACTCATAGTTAATCAATTTATTTTGCTTGGAGTCCAATATGTTTTTTAAACGGTAAAAAGGATCGTATTCATAAGTGGTTTTTTGCCCCATGGGATCGGTTTGTGTACTAATTCCGATCAGGGGTTGATAAGTATAAGTATACACATTGGCATAAACCAGTGTTTTTCTCAAATTATTGATGGCTGTCATCGAAGTTTCACTTAGATTGTTCAGTTGGATCTCGGTGATACCGAATTTACTCAGTACCGCGCTTAGGGTGGTGTTTTCAATTTTGGCAATAGGTAAACTCTGGCTGTGCCCCCATAAAAAAACCACGGTGAGTCCGCCAGCAAGTTCTACCTCTAAAGGATTTCCTTTGGCGTCGTATTTTTTGTACACTACAGTGTTTTCGGAGGCTCCAGCATCGGGAATTAAGTGAAGCTCTTCATTTGGCATTTTTACAACACTTTGGCATAAAACTAAAGAGATTTAAAAATTTTCATTCTCATCAGGAATTGGGAAGTAATTAGAAATGTTTTTATGTATAAGAAACATTAGCAAATTATTTTCTCTTGAATTTCTATTCTGCTTCTCCAGTTATCCAAATACTTCATAATAGAATATGTGTTTTGCATACAAGTGATAAGACATGCATAGATACCACCAGGTCCAATAGCTTAAATTCAAAATCATCAATTGATGTATTTCTATCTATCTTTAATTAATTGACCTAGTTCTATTTCGTGCAAAATTGTTATTAGTGTTTAGAAGGCTCTCATGAAGTTATTCATTTGCTGTAATCGTATTTTTTTATTAGAGTCAAACATAACCAATTACTGCATACAGCGTTTAATATTAATAGTGCTCTTTACTATTAGTGGTAAGATGCGATACTTCAAAGTTTTTGGCTCCTATTATTACAACAAAAAAGATATTGAGAATCCTTTTTAAGAAGAAAGATAGAGGGGGACGAATGTACCTAATAAGTTCCTTCGCTGGCTTATCATTTAAAAAATGTTTAAATATTCAGTGTTAATTGTCTTTAAAAATTAATGTATTTTTATGCTATATTTGCTATATTTAATAAAGAATATCATTATGGATGACTTGGTTTTGGTAATAATTGACGATGAGCCGAAAATTCGTGAATTATTGAAAGCATACATCATACGCATTTATCCTGAACGTAGTTTTGAAATACATTTATGTAATTCTGTTAAAACCGGTGTTGAGGCTATTAAAGCTTATTTGCCAGATTTGGTTTTTTTGGATATTGAAATGCCAGAAGCAAATGGTTTTGAGTTGTTCCAGCATGTAAATAAAGAACGTTTTGAAGTTGTTTTTACAACGGCATATGCGGAATATATGGATAAATCAGTTAATGAGATTGGTTGTTTTGCATATTTGGTTAAACCGGTTGAACGTGAAAAGTTGAAAATTATTTTTGAGCGTTACATTGAAATGAAGAAGAATAAACAATTTCTCAAATTAATTCATACTACAAACAATAGGCGTAACATAGTTTCTTTAAGTGATATACTTTATTGTAAAGCGTTTGGCAGTTATTGTGAGATTTTTACAACAACGGATAAGTTTTTACAAACGAGGTCCCTAAAAGAGGTTGAGCATCGGTTACCTAAAGAATCCTTTATTAGAATACATAATTCTTATGTGGTAAATATAAATCAAGTAAGAAGTTATAGTAAACAACATAAAAACGTCGAACTTAAAGAAATAAGTACAGAAAACCTGCAGCATATTCCAGTTTCAGCTACTTATAAAGAGAAAATAGAAAGATTTATTTTATGAAGTGCTTCCCTATAGTACTTTTTTTACTTTTTTTTCAGTACCATTTTGCACAATCCACAGACACTAAAATATATAATTCTAATAATGGGTTAATTTCTAACTATGTCTCTAAAGTTTTTGTAGATTCAAAAGACGATTTATGGGTAGGAACGCGTGCGGGCCTTGCCAAAAAGGTAATGAATCGGTTTGAACAGGAACCCAATTCCATACTTTATAAATTTAACAACATATTTGATATTTTAGAAGATGATGAAAATGGAATGTGGATTGCTGGCTATGGCCAGGGTGTACTTTATTTTCACAATAATCAGTCTAAGTTAATTGATGTAAAGAGTGGATTGATAAGTAACCAAGTAAGAACTTTATATAGTACAGGTGGTAAAATCTACGCAGGAACACAAAATGGTGTGTCGATTATATCTACGAAAGATTTATCGATAAAGAATCCTAAATTTAGCCAAAATAAATCCTATTTTTTTGAAGTAAGTAGTTTTTTTCGAACGCAGAAAAAGTTTACGCGACTACAATTAATGATGGTATATACGAAGTAACCGATAAAGAACTTGTAAAGGTTTCTGATATAAAAAAAATATTCTCTTCCTTTGTTCGTGAAAGTTCTGTCTTATTAGGAACTGCAAATGGCTTGTTGCAAGTAGACCAATCCTCTTTTAAGATAATTAAAAATTATCCACTATTAAATGTTTTGGCTTTTCAGAAAATTGGAGATGCAGTTTTTTTGACAGCATCTGGTTTTTTTGATACTGGAGGAGGACTGTATGAGCTTAAAAGTGCAAAAATCGTAAACAAAACAAGTGAGCTTGGTATAAAGGAAAATGATTTGAAAACAGTAGCTTATCATAAGACCAATCAGTTTATTTATGTAGGTACAAAACAAAATGGAATTTTTCAAATCAATATAAACCCACCTGTTAGACATCAAAAAGACTTAGGTACCGTTTATTGTTTAAATACGCAAGACCAAAAACAATTTGTATTTCATAATCAAGGGTTCTCTGTTTTTTCTAAAAATGAAGTAATCAAACATCTTTCTTTGGCTAAATTTAAAAAATTTCAAAAAGAAAATTATCAGAGGTTTGCCGATAAAACTACTATAAAAGAGCACTTTTATCCAATCGATTATGATACACCTTCTGATAAGATCAAGTTTTATCAGTCACTACTATATAAGAATAAAATTTGGGTTTCTTCTAATATTGGTATGTTTGAACTCAGTCTGTCTGGAGAGATTTTAAGCTACCATCCAGTTCATGTCTATTCATTTACCTTTTTCAAAGATAAGTTAGTAACAGCGGTACCTTATGCAGGAGTACGTATTTTTCATAATATTTACAAAATGGATTATAGTTATTTTCACGATTGGGGGAATAACAAAATCCCAACGGAAGTGGTAGCCATAACCCAAACCGATGAAGCAATATATTTCGCTACAGCTTTAAATGGAGTTTATGAGTTCAAAGACAATAAGTTTCGGTCGTGGACACTAGAAGGATCATTTGATGAAAAAAAAATTAAAAGAATCGTAGCATTTAATCAATATGAATTAATTGTTGTTACGGATTTTAATGATGTTTTTATTTTAAATACTAAGTTTTCTGAACCTAAAATTGTAAAGCAATTTTCCCATCAAATGATAAAGGGAAGTAGTACCAATTTTGTAAATAGTATCCAAGATGTTATTTATATCGGAACTAATGAAGGTATAAACGTCTTTTATAATAAAAAGTGGTTTTTTATAGACCAAGAACAAGGGTTGACTAATACAAATAGTTATAGCGCAGTAAGTAGTAACGAGCATTTATATCTAGGAACAAGTGAGGGGTTTTTTGAGCTTAGTAATGATTATTTTGTAAAAAAAAGGGAAGATAATACCCGCGTTATCCTATCAAAAATAAAAGTAAATAGCGTAGTAAAAGAAATAAACACAGCTCAAATTACCTCACCTAAATTAAATCTTCCCTACAACCAAAATAATGTTATTATTGATTTTATTGCCCAACATAATAAATACCCAAATAAGCTGCATTTTAAATATCGTTTAAAAAAATCGGAACCTTGGATTGATATTTTTGATGAAAACCGCTTGATTTTGAATTATTTAAAGGATGACATTTATAACATTCAAATATTAGTCACAAATCTAGATACAGGTATAGTTCAAATTCAGAACCTTGTAGAGTTAACTGTTAATCCTCCATTTTATACTACATGGTTTTTTGCTCTTGGCTGTTTAGTTTTCTTCTCACTTGCTATAATTTTTATTTATAAACTGCGAATCTCTTATTTGAAACGTCGTCAAGTTGAAGAACTGAACATGATTAAATTACAAAATGAACAGGAAAAAACCCAATTATTATTTGATAAACAACTTTCTGATGTAAAGTTACAAGCGTTGCAGAGTCAGATGAATTCACATTTTTTATTTAATGTCTTAAGTTCTATTCAGTATTATATTATATGTAAAGATATCGATCAGGCGCTTTATTATTTAGAGCGTTTTGCGGTCTTAATTCGAACAACATTAGACTATTCGGAAAGGAAAGAAATCTGCTTATCGCAAGAAATTGAATACCTTCAACATTATATAGAAATCGAGAATCTTCGAGCAGAATACTCGATTGTTTTTTCAATAATTGTGAGTCCTGAAATAAATTTGGATGAAATTTTTATTACTCCTATGCTACTACAGCCATTTGTCGAGAATGCGATTGTACATGGTTTTACATCTACTATTATTAAACCAATAATTACGCTAGAAATTCAACAATTAACGGATTCAATACGTCTAATTCTTAGTGATAACGGAACAGGATATCAAGTTAAAAAGAATAAAACACACCAATCTAAAGGAATCTCTATAATACAAAAGCGGTTGGATTTAAGTAAAAAAAATCTTCAAAATTCCTTGAAGATTGATACCTCCACTAATGGTACTGTAGTTACTATTGAAATATAAACACTTTTTTGACTTTGTTTTTAGAGGTCCTTTTGCACTGGGAATTTCATTCACTTTCTCCCAAATATCTATTTGACATATTTTAAAATTTGTGCTTTTGAATATAAAAAAATAGATTCACAAGGTAAATATAGTCATCTAGAAAGTTTTCTATTGCTTTTGGATAAGCTCTGATTACTTTCACTTCTTTAAACAAATAATGGCGTGTTTCTTCGTATTAGGTAACTGTAATCTTATATTTCTAGTAATTAATTTAGGGATGTATCGCGATAATTATTAATACAAATTTCAGCTATTTCATGTAATTTTTTTAAAAGCAATAATGTGATGTTATGGGGCTATATAAGGTAACGGTTATTAGAAAAGTCGCGTTAGTAAATCAGCAGGTTATTGAAAATGGAATGGAAGTGAGTTTTAGTTCATTTATACCGCCCTGGAGTGATAACAACGGTAAGCCTATAAATGATGCTTTTATGCGTGTTTACGGTATCGATTTAAAAGCACATAATGTTTTGAGTCCAGGATTTTTAGAAGTGACAGAAATTAAATAACAATATAAATATTATGGATAGTAATATAACGGTAAAAGAAATATCAACATTAGAAGAAGTAACTTCATATTTAAATGGACTGCAAGAAGGTGCGTCTTATTCTTTGGAAACTACCATTAAAGCCCAATTAGAAGTGATTAGCTTTATTCAATCACCAACTTTGGTTGATACTACGTTTGATTCTTTGATTCTATTTTTAAAAAGGTCTTTGGAAGGCGCCGAGTCTCTAAAAGAACAAAATAATTTGAGAGATCATTTTTCGCGTATGATTCAAAACTATATTTTCTTTTTTAATGCTCGTTTGCAATTAGAAATAAATTCTAATAAAGAAGAAGCTATCAAACTATTTCACCAAGCAGGAGAAATGTTAAGCAAAACCATAACTGATATTGTGCTTATGGCAGCACCTGGCGGACAATTAAAAGGTGCTAAAGTAGCAGGTGTTGTAGTTAAAAATTTTTTTTCAAAAGATAATAATGCATCAGAAGGCTTTTTGGTGAGCTTAATAAATTGGTGGCGAAAGGATAAAATTATTGCTGAAAAAAGAAACGAATTCTATAAAACCCTTAATTCTATGTTCTTTAAGTTAGGTAAACATAACGATTTGATAGGAACTTCTTTTTTAATTAATGGAGTAATTATTAATTATGTCTCTGAGTTATCTGACTATTTTTTTATAAACGATTTAAATGAGGTAAAAGCACGTATCAAAGAATATGAGAATAAAATTGAAAAACAACCTATATTATTTAGCGAAGGAGGAATTACAGCGACTACGTTCGGAATAGGAATAGTCACTATAGTAATACGGTGGATATGGAGTCTTATCACTGCTGTTAGTACTGCTGTAGTTGATGCTTTTTCTGATGAAAAATCCACATCTACTAATGAAAGTTGGTTTTTATCACACTTTTTTTTAGTCATAATAATAACAGCTTTAGTGGAATTGTTGTTTGTTATGAAAAGTTTATCGAAAAGAAAAGAATATGAAAATGCTATTGAACAAGAAAAAGATAAATACCAAAAAATTCTATCGGAGAAAAAACAATATGCAGAACAATTAAATGATATAGCAAGAAAGTTTGAAGAGTAATAATATTCATAAATAACAATTAAAAAATGGGGTAGGCTTATATTTTTTAATGAAGCTAGAGTACTATTTAATTTTATTAAGTTTTAAATTTTATATATATGAAACAGCATGTAAATTATGAACAAGAGGGATTTTGGGGGGACTTTTTAGGAGGTTTCTTAGGAGGATTAGCAGATTCTTTAGGTGGAGATGATGATGATGGAGATGATGATGATTAGTTTAGAGAGTGTAACACAAACTGTGTCATCTCCTTTTTCTTAGCTCTGGGACTTAAGTCCCAGAGCTAAGAAAAAGGAGAATCTTTACGGCAGTAGCCTATCCCCAAATTTAATATAAAGCTGCGACATAGTCAAACCCCAATTGTGAACACTTTTTTGACTTTGTTTTTAGTGATCCCTTTCCGCTGGAAATTTCATTCACTTTCTCCTAAATATCTATTTGACATATTTTAAAATTTGTGCTTTTGAATATAAAAAAATCGATTCACAAGGTAAATATAGTCATCTAGAAAGTTTTCTATTGCTTTTGAATAAGCTCTGATTACTTTCACTTCTTTAAACAAATAATAGCGTGTTTCTTCGTATTAGATAACTGTAATCTTATATTTCTAGTAATTAATTTAGGGATGTATCGCGATAATTATTAATACAAATTTCAGCTATTTCATGTAATTTTTTTAAAAGCAATAATGTGATGTTATGGGGCTATATAAGTTTTACAAAATTTTAATCTACTGTATTTCATAAAACAACAATACTAAGCACAATATTTACTAACCACACTATAATTAAATATGAAAGAAACAATTGACCCGAATAGATCTTATAATCGAACAGAAATAGACAAAGTCTTTGAGAAGATAAAAGCAGAAAAGCACAAAGAAGCTCTTGCAAGAGGTCAGGCAAAATATAACGACAATAAAGCATTGTGTCAAGATGGCTATAGTGGTACTGAATTAAGAGGTGGTGATGCATACGAATATGATCACGTAAGGTCGGCAGAAGAAATTTACAATAAATACAAGGGAACTCATTCTGATAAACAAATTGCGCAAATTGTTAATCACCCCTCAAATATCAAAGCTACGAGTACAGATATTAATAGGTTTAAGGGAAAATACAAATTTGAAGACAAATTAAAAAATGAAGCAAGAGTTAAAGAATTAGGGATAAATTCAAATCTTGTCAAAAAGGCGCTTAAAAAAGCTGATTTAAATATGTCGATTAAAGCTGATAAGTTATCCGGAGGTTTTTTTAATGTAATATCTGCCTTTTTTAAAAGTATTATTGTTTTTATTTTTAGCTTTTGGAAATTTATCTTAATAGCAATTACAGCTATTTTACTCATCGTATTATTTTTGAAACTGTATGAGCTATATGGCAATTCTCGAGGGAATGTTAGTACAGAAAAGAAAACAGAGTTGAAAGAGGTTCAAAAAACTAAAGTTAACACTACAGATGCTACTAATACTGATTCGAAAATTACATTAAGTTTTGCAAAACCTTTAGACGATCTAACCAAATCAGTAACTAATATTTCGGTGTTTAATTCCATTTTAGAAAACGAAAATACAATACCTGTGATAGGTGTATTGTTCGAGTATAATTCAACTACTATTTCCGCAAATGGAAAAGCGGTGTTAACAAGGTTTTCGAATGAATATAAAAAATTAGATACTCCAATTAGGATAATTATCGAAGGTTTTACTTGTACGATTGGTTCAAAAGAGTCTAATGAAAATCTAGGTAAGGAAAGAGCTGATAATCTAAAGGCAGAATTAATCGGGTTAGGTATTTCTGAAGATGCTATAACTGTGAAAGGAATTGGTCTACAGAACTTTGTTTCAACGGACAACATAGATAATGATTTGGTTTTGAACCGAAGAAGTAATGTGACAATATTGGCTATAGAATAATACTTTGGCTAGTTAATAGCACTTACCCAAAAAACGTAGTTTTGTGTTCAAAAAACAATTCTATGGGTAATGAAACATTAATTTTTTAAATCTTCACCTGAATGTGAATTCATGTTTTATGGGGAGTGTAACACCCTCTTTATCGACAATTTTGGATTGATAAAATTTATTTTTGGGACTGTCTCATAAACCCAAGTATTTTTGACTTACACACTTTATGAGACAGTTGCCTCCAATGATTGTTTGAGCTAATAGCCTTAAATCTACCTTTGTGATTTGATTTTCCATGATAGTTGCTTTTTAGGTTAAGCAACTAAGGTAAAGTAGTTACTAAAAGGTTGAAATAATAGGAAGGTAAAAAGCAGACTTGGCTTTAAACGTACATTTATAGAACTTAGTAGTTGGTAAAAGATTATTATTAGCTCCTTTGATCTACTATTATTTTTAACTCAGCTTGTAATTGAGTAATTAGTTTTATCAGTACTTCTGTTTTTTCTGTATCAAAATTTATAAGTCGTTGATGTAACACTCTATAGTAATCTAATAAAGAAAAAAACTTGCTACCGAATTTATCAAATAAGTATTGATACTTATTTAAGTCAGTATTCACATTTACACAAAGCAACCATAAAGAGTAGCTAGATAAGTAATTAGGTAAGTACGATAAATGAGCTAATATATATGTTCTACAAAATGACATAAAATAAAGTGATAGTAGATAAGGAATACTTTGCTTGCATTCTTGGTTCTTTTTTAGTTTCTGTAGATTCTTTAGTAGTTCTTTAGTAGTATTATTAGTAACAGAATTATAATAGTATAGATCAATATATAAGGATGCGTGAGGGACTAACCAATGTAATGATGCATTGTATTTACTTGATGAATAAATCTTGTTCTTATTTTTTATAATATTAGCAAAGAAGTCTTGTGAGCTATATAATTCTGTTTGAATCCATATTTTAGTATGGGCTATAATAACAAAGTTCGTTTGCTTATTAAACTTATCTTGTAAACTTGATTCCAAGTTCTTAATCTGTTCATTCGCGAATTTATCTCCTATGATAAGAAGATAGTAAATAGTTTGACTACCAAGAGTTAACCTCTTATACATATAAATTTCTTCTATACGCTGATTCTGATTTAAGCATCTTTCAATGATGATATCATTAAAAGTTTCTTGTTTATTTAGTTCTATAGTTACCTCTGCAACAATAGGCTTAATTGTCTGGTGTTTGATTAAACGTTTTAAAGTCTTAAAACGGTCTTGAATAAAATTATGAAGTGCGTTTTCAACCTTCTCAAAAGCGTCAAAGCATTCATCGTAATAGATTTCTCTTTGTTCTTCTATCGCTTCTTTTACTCTGTTTATTAAAGCAATAAGGTAATATTCCTCTTCGTTTCTCTTAAGAAATAAACTTTCAATCTCTGGATTAAACTTGCTGATTACTATTATTCGTTGATGGAGAATACTGCTTGAACTGATATGCCCTACATATAGTTCTTCTAAATATTTCAGATGTAATTCTAATAAACGTTCGTAAAGGAGAAATACACTTGAAATAGCATCTAAAGACTTATACTTATTGATCTCAGAACTTAAAAGACTATGATCTTGAAAATATCTCTTCTTATAAATATTGTACTGATTATTAAATTCTTTGAAACCTCTTGTAGTAAGTTTATCAAAATCAATTCCTTCTTGCTGATAAATTAGATGCTCTTCTTGGTAGATGAGCTCTATTAGTGGGTAACTATGCTCAAACTTATATCTCAAAGAATTATAGTCAAATAACAATACAATGATACCATAGTTCTTAAATAGTTTTTTAATTCCTTTACGGTTGGCTATTGTATCAATATCACTTCTATTGCTTAGATGTATAAGTAAATAGGAAGTCATCTCTATAGTGTTACTACAATAGTAAATCTCTAATACAGAAGGAAACTCTGTAATAATCTGTTTAAGCTGGTTACTTAAATAGTCATTGGTTGTAATAATTGTTGATTTCATAATTATTGAGTTTTTTTGATTTGATTAAAATTCAATAGAACTCATTGAGTAAACTATTCTACCTACAAGTATAATATTCTCATTATGGGATATTTTACAAGATAATTTTATAACTTTACGATTCATTGTTTTTTAATCTTTGGCTTTCTTTTGAGCCTGCTTAATTCTGCTAATCAATTATGGAACATAAAATACATCAAGGAAGAAATGTAAAGCGTTTTAGAGAAATGCTTGGAATCAAACAAGAAGTTCTTGCCTTTGATTTGGGTGAAGATTGGAATCAAAAGAAAATATCTGTTTTAGAACAGAAAGAAGTAATTGATAATTCACTGTTACAACAGATTTCTAAAGTACTTAAAATACCCGTTGAAGCGATTGAGAATTTTGATGAACAGCAAGCGATTAATATAATATCAAGTACATTTAATGATATTAATTATAATCCTATTTTCAATAATAGTCCTATTGATGCAATTGTGAAGCTTCACGAAGAAAAGATTGCTTTGTATGAGCGTATGCTTAAAGAGAAAGAAGAAATGATGAATCGTTTAGAAAAGTTGATTCAAAGTAAGTAGACATAAGTTTATATCGTATATAATAGAAAAAAGGTAGAATTACTGTGAAGGGTATTCTACCTTTTCCGTTTTAGAGGCACTGTCTCGAGGGATCATATCCATAACAAATAGTTTTTTAGTTATTTTAAAATTGTTCTTTTAGGTGCTTCATTTCGATAGGCTTCATGGTAAATATACTGTCTATTACTTTTAGTAATATATTTAGACCCAGATACGTTTTTTTTCAAAAACAGAGTGTCTTTATTTGAGCTATAAAATGCAAATTTTGGATTTTCTGTATAAATCTGTTGAAAATTTTTAAAAATAAAAAATTTAGATGTGTAAATATCTGCTGAACTAGAATTTCTACTATATGTGATTATAATATTACCCGAAAAAAAATTTCTTTGAAGAATTGTACCAGAATCAATAATCGAATATCGTTCTATTAATAATCTTTTTGCAGAAATTTTATTAGAAAAAGGTGAATTCTTTTCTTTAATAGATGAAATGATGGTTTCTATTATCATCTCAGTGGAAACACCACAGGCATAGACAGGAATAGTAATTGTATATGGTCCCAGAAATAAAAAAGAAGATGGAAGTAGAAGAAAAAAACCATAAGTGTAGATGCCTCTTAATCTTCTGTAAATTAGAGAAATAATCTGTGTTTTGATGCCTAGTATTTTTTCATTCGTATTTTTGTAGTCTATAGAAATAAGAAAGCGATCGAGAACAAAAATGACAATGGCATTTATTATAAACATTCCATAAAACCATCGAAATTCCCAACCTAATAATGCACAGATTAAAAAGTAATAAATGCTAGCAAAAACTACTACTATTATACCATATTTTCTGATAGTTGGATAATCTCGGGTAAAACGATAGTTATCTGTACTTGTCGTAAGGATTTCTTTTCTTTTTCTAATTTTACGGGAATAAAAAAAAGAAACAAAAAAAAATATCCATGTTATTAAAATTAAACTATAAATAATCATAAACTATTATAATAATTGATTTAGTAAAAGCCATAAATAGGGCATTGAGAGGTTCTTTTTTTTTAATAATGAAATTATAATACCTCTACAAAATCAGACCAGTTGTTTAATTGAAAAGTATTAAATTTAAACAATTGTAAGTTATGAAAAAAAGTAGACGTAAATTCGATTCATCTTTCAAAGCTCACGTCGTTATCGAGGCCTTGAAAGAACGTGAAAGCCTAAGTGAACTCGCTGTTCGTTTTGAACTTCACCCCAATCAAATCTCCCAATAATTACAAAGAATACTTGTTTGCTGTCCCAAATATTTAATAAACTAAAGTCGTTGTAAAAACGATCGGCAACTATAACGCTTCCTTTTAGTAATGGAATGTCGTAGGCCCCTTTATTATCAGCTGTTTTACCATTAGTAATATTGATATAAGCAGGTAAATTTCCATCAAAGTCAAGCAATGTGTGCATTTTAACTGCTCCTTTATTGGTCTTGTATTTTGCCCAATCAAAGATGCTTAAACACAGCGATATTGTTGTGGAGTGTAATAACAGGATTTTTGACTTGCTTAAACTTGGGATACTGTCCTAAACTTTCAAGCAAAGCAAAATAGTACGCTTTAAAAAGCTCGTGGGATCTGTTTTTGTTCTGATAACTTACGGATGATTTAGATGGTGCTTTGTCTATACCAAGGTGATTTAGATTTCCAGTAGCTGAACGAAGTCCATTACTAATATCGCGAACAGATTTACTACGTGCAAAATGACAAAATAACATAGAGATAAGATGACTCCAACTGTTAAATCCTTTGTTGTGCTTGTCTGTCTGTTTCTCTTTTACAAGTTTTTTGAATTTTGAGCGATCAAGCTTTGCTATTATTTGTGAAAACAGTGTTATATTTACCATCAAGAGAGTGTTTTTTTGGTGTCCAACTCAAAGATAATTTGAGATCCTTAATTTACTCTCTTTTTTTATGCGTTTTTTTGAACGTTTAGGACGCTATTGATTCTAAATTTAAAAAACGATTGTTAAAGTTGTTTTATATCTAACAATTTATTGGTGCAATGAACTTCTTTCTTTTGCTTTGAAATTTTTAAACCTATTTTTGTTATAAATAATAAACAAAAAATAAAGACCAATAAATTAAATAAATTGGGAATATTAATATGGAATATATAACTCCCAAAATCAAATAAATTAATATAGCCTTGTGATGATAATAAATTATTAATTCCAATTATAAAACTTACCACAATGGTGGTAGATGTTATTAAATAAATAAAATCATTTAGAGCTATTTTATAATCGATTTTCGCAATAAATGATTGAAATATATTAATTTTTTTGCCATAATATAGTAAGCTAATATAACTCGTAAACGAGAGGTTTTTAGGGAGTTTTTCTTCCTTGCTTTTAAAATAATTTTCGTCAAAATATCGAATTATAAAATAGAAAATTACAATAATAACTACTTCAGAAATTATTAAAGCTTCCCACCGCAAATTAAACTTTCGAACTAAAATATTCATTTCTCCAGAAAGATCACCATTCCTAGAAATGTACGTTGTTATCATATCGAAAGTTCTTGCTAATATTAAAAATAGCAATAATTTATTTTTTTCTATCAACTTCAGTAATTTATTACAAAAGGAAATATAACAAATGTTATATTTCCTTTTGATTTTTAATACATTATAAGGTTACGGTCTTCCGTATTCACATGATTGTATATTCCGGTGAAAGTGCACCACCATTCCGACAAAGTACACCAGTTAGACTACCTCTTATAAATAATCATGTACTTCACTGATATTATCAAATTTACTAAATTTTTCTTGTTCTTAGAGATTTTCCTTTTAAAGTTAATCGATGTGCAGAAGCTGTCAATCTGTCAAGTATCGCATCAGCTAAAGTTGGCTCATCAATAAAGTTGTACCAATTCTCAATAGGTAGTTGAGAAGTTATTATTGTACAGCTCTTTCCATAGCGATCTTCAAGTATATCAAGCAGAGTTAATCTAGCATCTGGAGTTAAAGGTTTGAGTCCAAAATCGTCAAGGATTAATAGGTGTTGATTAGAGATATACTTAATCCATTTAAGGTAAGTACCATCTAATCTTGTCTGAGCTAAGTTCTCGATGAAGTTACTCATACTAAAATAGGCTGTTTTGTAACCTAACATACAAGCCGATCTGCCTATAGCACAAGCTAAGAAGCTTTTACCACACCCCGTAGCACCTGTAATGAGTATGTTTTCAGATTTTTCTAAAAAAAGGGTATCAGAAAGTCTTAATACTTGTTCTCTTGTAAGTCCGCGCTCTTCATTGCATATGATCTGTTCAGGTAAAGCATTATAACGCAATTTACTTGCTTTTAAAAGCCTCTTGGTTTTAGTCTCCTCCCTATATTCTATTTCAGCCTGTGCCATATTAGCTAATAGTTCATGAATGTTTTGTTGCTCGTGAATCGGTAGTTGACAAGCCGCTTGGTAACGATTAGCCATAGCTGTAAGTCGTAGATTTTTCAGTTGTTCTACTGTTTTGTCTGTGTTCATAATATTATATATTTAAAAAGGTTTTATTTATATGCTTCTGCTCCACGTAGGTTTTCGTGTTCAGGTATTTTCTTAAACTCTATTTCAGCGTCTTCTATCATATCCATGTTATTATCAAGGATGTTTTTTAGCACGCTATAATTGAAACGCACTCCTATTAAAGCTCTTGTGCAAGCTTTTTCAATGCGTTGTGGATGGGATTTAGCTAAACGCAGGATACCTAAGCAAATTTGATAAGTATGATCAACATTAGGTTTGCTATCTAAAACTTTTTGAAAATACAATGCTGTATTTGAACCATATTCAGAAGCTACTTTTAAATAGTGATTCGCATCCCAAGTTTGGCTTTCTAAGAACGCTTGATGATTATTTGGGCGATGGGAAAGCTCTGTAGTAAAGTGGTTCTTTGAATAATTTCTTATATGTGCTGCAATTCGTTCATTGCCAAAATAGATTTCAACATAGTCCGTACAGTAGATGATTCGCACTTGTTTGCCTATATAACGATAAGGAACACTATAGTAATGCCAATCTTCTCCCAGTACTATATGGTAATTCTTTTGAACTTTTGCTTGAGTATAGTTTTTAGACACATAAGGAGTTAATGGGAGTACTTGTAAAGTTTGTTTTTCTTGTGTTTCAAATAATTCTTGACGACTAAAAGTTTTCTTTTGAAAGTTGAGTAAATGGTGATCTTTTATTTTTTCAAGTATACTCTTATTCAAAGATTTTAAAGAATAGAACTCTTCATTTCTGAGTTTAGCATACACCCGTCTGTAGGTAATTTTAACCATATTCTCCACGGAAGCCTTATCTTTTGGTTGATAGGGTCTTGCAGCTAATAGATTTATGTTGTTGTGATTAGCCCATTGCACTAGTGTTTCATTAAACTCTGGTTCATAGCGATTTCCCTTCTTAACCCACTGTTTCATATTATCAGAGATAATGGATTTTGAAGTTCCTCCAAAGCTAGCCAGTCCATTATTCAAGGCTTTTATTATTTGTGGTACAGTTGCATCTACAAGAGCTTCTACATAGGCTAATCCACTAAATGGTAGAATCATTACCAATACAGGACAAGATATTATTTCTCCAGTAGATCTATCTATATAAGTTAATTTGTCTCCCGCAAAGTCTACTTCAATTAATTCCCCTGGCTCATGGTTAACGCTTAATGTAGCTCCTTTTATCTTTGAAAACTCACTCAGAATTTCACAAAAACGAGAGTATTTAAAGCCTTCAGGATTTTCTAGAATATACTCTTGCCATAACAAATATTTAGTAACACCTATTTTTTTCAATTCTATCAAAAAATAAGAATATACAGATTCTAAATGAATTCTACGCTGATTATCTAAAATGGAGTCTTTTTCTATTAAAACTAAACATTGAGCTAAATCACTATCTTCCATAGATACTAGCTCTGCTAATGAATAATTAGTTTGTTGTGCTAGCTCTAAATAGGACGCTATAGTTCGACGATTTATACCTGTTTGCAGAGCTATATTTCTTTGTGAAACGCCTCTGTCTAAAAACAACAGTACTTGCTTTATTTTGTGCATAGGAAGAGTTTTATTAGCCATATTTAGAATAATTTTAGGGTTAAAAACATATCCTAAATTAGCTTAATTAATATTTTATACTCTTCAGTGGTGTACTTTGATTTGGAATAAGTGGTGCGCTATATGCCGGAATGTCAGTTGTTTATTGATAAAAAAACTAACACTACTGGTGCACTTTAACGGAATAAGTGGTATACTTTGTCGGAATAAGTGGTGCACTTTGTCGGAATTAATGGTATACTTTGATGGAATAAGTGGTGCACTTTAACGGATTCGTGGTGCAGTATAGAGTGGAATATCCATGATAACTTAAACGGTTTTACTGACACCATACGAACTGTTTTTCCTGAATCTAAAACACAAATCTGTGTAGTACATCAATTGTGAAGCAATCACGATTTCCAATAATAAATATAAAAGTATGAGTAATAAATATAAAAGTATGAGTAAAGTATACCAAAAATAAATTATCAATCCCTACCGACGTGGCTGTCATGAAATCCGTATATTTGGCTGTAAAAGAAGCAACTAAAAAATGGTCCATGCCAGTGAGGAACTGGGGAGTGATTATTGATCAATTCTTAATCCTATATCAAAAAAGGGTTAGACTCTAAAAAGTGGAACCTAACCCAAGCTTTATTTTTTAACTTACACACTTAGAGACAGTGCCTCATTAAAAATCAACATAAACTTCTTCACTAAGCGTAAGGTAGTTATTTAAATTTGCCGTTTCGATTAGTAATTTTTGTACCTGATTTCTTCCTTGAGTATAATTAATTTTCTCAATTAAACTCCAATAGAATTTATTATTATAAACAATCAGCTTTAAATCTTCAGTCGGAATTTTGAGATATTTCGTTCCTAGATCATAAATCTCACAAATAGTAGTTTGTTGGAAATGTTCGATATTTCCATGAGGAAAATTATCCGTTGTAATTATTCTCATAGTATTATCCAATGTGAATCCTACACAATACTTAACATTTTTGATTGGCTCAAAATAGTAATAAATGGAATATTTAGCAGAACAATGTTTCATATCTATTGAAGAGATACGGTGTTTAAAATCATCAATTCTATCCATAGAAACAATATCTAAACTATAGAATTTCAAATTATCCAAAAAATAATTAGTTGTTTTATTTAATATATGTTGTCTTACTATGGACTCCACATTCAAAAATTCCTCTTTTACTAAATCAATATTATTATGATTTAAAACATTTAGTTCAATTTCATTATTATGAGGAGTGAAAGAATATTGGAATGCGGGGCAAGGCAAAATAAAACGCACATTATCAAAAGTTCCAGTCAATAATTTAGCACCGCATTGGGAGTATGAAATATTGGAAAAAATAACGCCTATAAATAACAGTAAATATTTCATGGGAGTAGCATACATGGTTTAAGAGAAAGAGGGATTTACACGTTCTTCCTTATGTTTTATAATAGGAGTGTTCACTTTTTTGAATTGTGATGAGCAAGTAATTAAGAAAGTTTTAAAATATGATTGAAATCGTTTGATTCTATGTCAAATATACCATCTAATAATTGATTTTTCGACAAAAGAGAATTTTTAAATTTACCTCTAAAATCTCCATTTCGTCAATGCGATATTAACTACTGTGGATTATTGTTTTTAAAGACTTCCATTCATGTTCAATATTTTCCATAAGAATTGCGTTGTCAAACTTTATGGAACCTTTCGGAAATATACTTTGATCTTCAAAAAAGCTTGATTTTACATTAGTAACTTTGAGTGGTTTTACTTTCCATTCGTAAGTTTCTAATTTTAATCCGTCAAAGTTGTTTCCATTTGGAGAATAACCTATTGATCCTTTTTCGAAAAATAATGAAACATTTTCAATTGTTTGAAAAATCGAATTTTCGTCAAATTTTTCGGACAACTCTGCATCGATTTCTATTGTCGTATTGTCAGAACTTTTAAAATCTAAGTGATATTTATGGTTCTGCTCATTTACATTAAACTTTGCGAAAAAATGTTTGCCAGGAAAAATTCTTCCGCCAACAATTGCGTTAAGTTTTAGATTTGTATCTCGGCGTGGGATAAAAACGCCTTCTTTTATTTCGTCATTTTCTTTCCATTCCACGGCAATTCTGTGCGCTCCATTTTCAGAATTCACACCGATAAAACCAGGGAAACCTTTCGGTTTAACATTCTTTAAACGAATTAAACAAATTCCAACAATTGCTTTTCCATCAAACAATTTCGGTTTGAATGGTTTGGGTAAAATTTTCTCTACAACACTTGGCTCTGCAATATAGTTTACAAGAATTCTTCGTTCTATAATTCCGTGAATTATTGGGATTTTCATTTTATGCGTTTTACTGAGAAATCATTGTAGTTAACGTGCTTGGGCTTTGCGAAGTGGCGGGAATTCAAAGCAAGAGCTTCAATTCAGCGCTACTTAGAGCAAAGGCCAATTAATTGACTCAATTTAAGAAAAAAAGTCAATACAATTGGGTTTTGCGTGATAGAAAGCCGAAAATTTCTTGCGAAAAATAAACGTATATTTACTACAAAATTCGCAATCTTGCCAAACGCTTATTAGCTGATGTTTTTTATAAATTTCTTAAAGCCATCTTTGAAATTCTCTTCAAATAAGTTTATATCAAATACTCTTCTTTCATTTCCATTTTTTGACGAAAAGTTTGTTGCTTTAAAAAAATCACTATCCAAACCTTCTAATTTATTTTTATAAAAATTAGGAGAACAAACCCAAGTTTCACAATTTAAAATTATTAAATTAGATAGTTTTCTATAAACCCTTTTCAGCTTTTCTTTCATAAAACTATTTACAAATGGCTTTGCTACTTTTATATCATCTTTATGATAACCCATAATAAGAATAGATTTGTCTAAGTATGGAAAAAAGAAACGAATATTTCAACAAGTCTATCTTTGTCGGTACCAAATGTTTTTATGTGATTTAGGATTTCTTCTGATGTGTCATATGTAAATATAGAGTTTAAGCAAATTTCTTGCTTTGGAAATTCTCTATATTCAAAAACAAACGATTCAGTTTTGTTGTTTAAATCATTCCATAAACTATCTTCAAAGAATTTCAAATCTTGTAAAGCGATATCGCCTTGCTCAATAACTTTATTAATAAATATTTCATCTGAAATAGTTTCTGGATGATTTAAGATGCATTGATGTTGTTTCTTTATTACTAATTTGAGCCATAGTTCATTACATAAAGTTCTGAGAGCGAAAAGGGCGCGTGACTCATAATCGTCAAAATTAATTTCTCCTTGAGTTTCAATTTTTTGGAAAAGATTAGTATCATGCTCATTACAAAAACCCAAAAAAGTATAGATTTCGTTGATTCCAGTTTTTTTAAATAGAAAATACTCTTTTTTAAAATGATCTACATTGAATTCCCACAAATGTCTATCCTCACTTATTGAAGAGAGAATTCCATTTTTCTGTATTATATGCGAATTGATTGATTCTTTATCACAACCAGGAAATAAGCAAGTGTTCGTAGTTAAGCGAGCTTTTTTAGCACACTCAGTAAATATTTTTGCTAATTCTGGACGTTCTGTTCTCATAAAATATCAGCTAACATTGTTTTTTACGAAACAAAACTTGATATAGTTTCGTAAAGCAACACTTATATACGTATTTCGTTTAATTTTCAACTAATATAAGTAGTTTTTTGTAAATCAGATACTCGGTAAGTTCAAAACATTTAATACGGTAGTCAATACCATACAGCTAAACTATCAATCTATTTTAAACTATTTTGACAACAGAAGTACCAATGCTTCTGCAGAATCCTTTAATGCCAAAATCAAAGCTTTTAGAACTCAGTTTAGAGGCGTAAGAGATATAGAATTCTTCTTGTATAGATTGGTCACTATTTTTGCATAAACACAACATTTAGGATTGATCCCTTTTATACCTCCGCTTTGCTACGGTGTTCCCTATAGGGGAGAGCGGTTCATAAAAAAGACACCGTTACTTCGTAATGCTGTTTTTTTTGTTTTAAGCAAGCTTTTGGAAAGATTGGATTACCTCCGCTACGCTACGGTGTTCCCTTGTAGGGGAGGGCGGTTCATAAAAAAGACACCGTTACTTCGTAATGCTGTTTTTTTGTTTTAAGCAAGCTTTTGAAAAGATTGGATTACCTCCGCTACGCTACGGTGTTCCCTGTAGGGGAGGGCGGTTCATAAAAAAGACACCGTTACTGCGTAACGTTGCTTTTTGTTTTTCAAAAATGTTGTTTCGAGCGAGCTCGACAACATTTTTATAAAACAAAAAACCCGACTGAGGTCGGGTTTCTTTTTTTTGGCGGAGAAAGAGGGATTCGAACCCCCGGACCTGTTACAGTCAACAGTTTTCAAGACTGCCGCAATCGACCACTCTGCCATTTCTCCAGTGCATTTCATTGCTGTAATGCGAGTGCAAATATAGGTCTTTTTCTCAATTTCGCAAGCTTTGGGCGGAAGTTTTTTGGATTTTTTTTGTCGATAAATCCTAAGTTTTTCACAGTCAATGCGGTACGGGGGATGGGAAATCGCTGCGAACTGCGACAAATTGGAAGGGGAGAGCAGTTTGCTGTTTGTCGGGCTGCGATCTGGGGCTTAAGTCGGTTTTTAGCTGTTCTAAGCGCTTTTATAAAACAGATTAGTTCTTGTGTAACTGCGGCGTTTGCGTAGAGCAGTCCCGCTATAAAGGTCAAATTATGCCAAGCCGAAGGACTTGTTGGAGTGGAATGTTGGGAGGGCAGGGGAAAGGGGTGTGGGGTGCTATGGTATAGTGCAAAAAAAAGAACCCGCATAGCGGGCTCTTTATATTAAGTAAGATAAATCAGATTTGACAAACGTTTATTTTATTTTCGTGATGATCGCTGAAAAAGCTTCAGGGTGGTTCATAGCTAAATCGGCAAGAACTTTACGGTTCAATTCGATGTTGTTCGCTTTTACTTTACCCATGAATTGAGAATAGCTCATACCGTGAAGTCTAGCTCCAGCGTTAATACGCATAATCCACAATGCACGGAAGTTTCTCTTTTTTTGTTTTCTATCACGGTAAGCGTAAACCATGGCTTTTTCAACCGCGTTTTTAGCTACTGTCCAAACGTTTTTACGTCTTCCAAAGAAACCTTTGGCTTGCTTCAATATTCTTTTTCTTCGTGCTCTTGAAGCAACTGAATTTACTGATCTTGGCATATTTTAAATGTATTTTTGTAGTGGGCGGTTTTTTCAAACACTTTTAAAGTTTTCTTTGCGCCACTCCAGGGTTATTAAATGATGTTAACCGTAAAGAACGATTAGATTAATCTCAATTGTTCTTTAATGCTTTTCATATCCGATTTGTGAACCAAACCAGAGTGTGTTAAAGCTAATTTACGCTTTTTAGATTTTTTAGTCAAAATGTGACTTTTAAAAGCATGTTTTCTCTTAATCTTTCCAGAGCCAGTCACTTGAAAGCGTTTCTTGGCACTAGATTTAGTTTTCATTTTAGGCATTTTGTTCCTAGGTATTTGTGTTTATCTTACTTAATTATTTTGAAAACCCCTTGACGGGATTTTATTTTTTCTTTTTTGGAGCAATGAACATAGTCATTCTCTTTCCTTCTAGAATAGGCATGGATTCCACCTTTCCAAATTCTTCCAAATCTTGAGCTAATCGCAGCAAGAGAATCTGTCCTTGGTCTTTATAGATGATAGAACGTCCTTTAAAGAATACAAAGGCTTTTAATTTTGATCCTTCTTTAAGGAATTTAACGGCATTTTTCTTCTTAAATTCATAATCATGCTCATCGGTCTGCGGACCAAAACGTATCTCTTTTACCGTAATCTGTGTTGATTTGGCTTTAAGCATTTTGTCCCGTTTCTTTTGCTCATAAAGAAATTTTTTGTAATCTATAATCTTACAAACAGGAGGCGCTGCATTGGGTGAAATTTCAACCAAGTCCAATTCTTGTTGTTCAGCGATCTGCAATGCTTGAGACGTTTTGTAAACACCTAATTCAACATTATCTCCGACAAGTCGAACTTCAGGGACTCTAATTGCATTGTTAATACGATGCAAGTCTTTCTTTTCTACTCGGGGTTTCATCCCTCTATTATTTCTTATTGCTATGGCCTTATAATTTTAGTGCTTGTTTTGCAAGCTGGTTATACTTTATTTAAAACGGTTGAACAGAACGGTTTACTTCATCTTTTACAAGTTGAATAAATTCCTCTATTTTCATCGTCTGATTTGACTTTCCATCGTCTCCGTGTCTGCGAACAGAAACGGTACCATTTTTCTCTTCTTCTTCTCCCACAATCAGCATAAATGGGTACTTTTGAACTTCTGCTTCTCTAATCTTTCTACCGATTGTCTCATTTCGGTGATCGTTTAGGGCGCGAATTTCGTCATTTTCTAGCAAATCCAAAACTTTTTTGGCATATATTTCATATTTCTCACTCAAAGACAGTATGATAGCCTGATTGGGCATCAACCAAAGTGGGAAATTTCCTGCTGTATGCTCTAAAAGAATAGCGATAAAGCGCTCCATCGATCCAAAAGGTGCGCGGTGAATCATCACCGGACGGTGCAATTCATTATCCGATCCCTTGTATGTAAGGTCAAAGCGCTCGGGTAGGTTGTAATCGACCTGTATGGTACCCAATTGCCAGTTTCTGCCCAAGGCATCTTTTACCATAAAGTCCAACTTAGGTCCGTAAAACGCCGCTTCGCCGGTTTCTATCACGTAGTTAAGTCCTTTGTCCCTCGCTGCATTGATGATCGCTTGCTCGGCTTTTTCCCAGTTTTCCAAAGAACCGATATACTTGTCCGGGGTGTTTAAATCGCGAACCGATACTTGTGCGGTAAAGTTTTCAAAGCCCAATGAGCTAAAGACATACAATACCAAATCGATTACTTTTTTGAACTCCTCATCCAGTTGATCGGGGGTACAGAAAATATGGGCATCATCTTGAGTAAATCCTCTTACGCGAGTTAAACCGTGTAATTCTCCAGACTGCTCGTATCTGTAAACCGTTCCAAATTCGGCATAACGCTTGGGTAGGTCTTTGTAAGACCACGGTTTGGTATTGTAAATTTCACAGTGATGTGGGCAGTTCATCGGTTTTAACAAAAACTCTTCACCTTCTACAGGGGTGTGTATCGGTTGAAAGCTGTCTGCACCGTATTTGGCATAGTGGCCAGAGGTAACATACAATTCTTTTTGTCCGATATGTGGGGTAACCACCTGCTCATAGCCCGCTTTTTTCTGTGCTTTTCTTAAAAATTGTTCCAATCGATCGCGTAAAGCGGCCCCTTTAGGAAGCCATAACGGCAATCCTTGACCCACTTTTTGTGAAAAAGCAAACAACTCCAACTCCTTGCCTAATTTGCGGTGGTCTCTCTTTTTAGCCTCTTCTAAAAGGGCTAAGTACTCCGTAAGGTCTTTTTGCTTGGGAAATGAAATTCCGTAAACACGGGTTAGTTGTTTGTTTTTTTCATCGCCTCTCCAGTATGCTCCAGCGATGGAAAGTACTTTAAAGGCCTTGATGATTCCCGTATTGGGAATATGTCCTCCGCGACATAAATCGGTAAAGGTGTCGTGGTCACAGAACGTAATGGTTCCGTCCGCCAGATTTTCAATCAGCTCCACCTTATAAGGATTCTCGTCTTTTTTATAAAATTCCAGGGCTTCGGCCTTAGTCGAAGAACGCATGCTAAATGTGTGCTTTCCTCGAGCTATTTCGAGCACCTTGTCTTCAATTCGCTTAAAATCTGCATCGGTCACCTTGTTGTCGCCAAAATCCACGTCGTAGTAAAAGCCGTTTTCTATGGCGGGACCGATGGTTAATTTGATACCGGGATACAGCTCTAGTAAGGCTTGAGCCATTACGTGCGAAGTAGAGTGCCAAAAGGCTTTTTTACCCTCTACATCATTCCAGCTGTATAAAACTAAACTACCGTCGGTGGTCAGTGGTGTGGTCGTTTCGATGGTGGTACCATTGAAGTTTGCAGAAATGATATTTCTAGCTAAACCTTCGCTTATACTTTGTGCAACATCAAAAGGAGTGCTACCCGAAGAAAACTCCTTCACTGAACCGTCTGGTAATGTAATTTTTATCATAATTAACTTTAAAATAATATAAGCTGCAAATATACGGTTTTTACTCTAGCTGTACAACTTTATAAGGCGGCAAGATGGTCGATTTGACCCTAAATGGATGTTTTTTTCTTCTTTGTGCGACTGCGGTATTTGTTTTTCTAAAAGAAAACTTAAAAAAATGGCGAATTTTGCCGCCGTTCTGTTTTTAAATTGTTATTTTACGTTTTAATTTTATGGGGTTTTGAACGATTTTTCTATTGTTATTTACGACGATTCTCATTTTGATTTATGGAACGATTTCGTGGCAACTGCGGCGAATAGTACTTTTTTGTTTGACAGAAATTTCATGGATTACCATCGGGAGCGCTTTGACGATTTCTCTTTGATGATTTTTGATAATAATTCGTTAATAGCCGTGTTGCCGGCCCATCGAACGGGAGCGGAGTTGCGCTCGCATTCCGGACTGACCTACGGCGGTTTGTGCGTAGGACCGAAGACCGATATCATGCAGCATCGCCTGTATTGGCAGGCGCTTTTGAGCTTTCTAAAGAAGCGTCAAATAGACCGTTTGACAGTCAAGGTATTGCCGGTGTTCTACGCTTGCGAATGGGTCAATCAGTTTCGGTATCTCGCATTTCAGCTCGGCGGTGTTTTAAGCAGCAGTGAATTGAATTTGTGCGTCGATTACAACGACTATGCGATTTCAAAGAGCAAGTTAAAACACGATCGCAAGAGCGGGAAATACCCGTTGCAAATTGTGGAAGACGACGACTTGAGTGCTTTTTGGCAATCGGTTCTCGTACCTCTATTGCAGGAGCGCTACCAGACCAAACCGGTGCACAGCTTGGAAGAAATTTCAAAACTTCAAAGGGCATTTCCCAATAAAATTAGACAGTTTTCCGTTTATTATCAATCGGAAATCGTGGCTGGAATCACGGTGTTTGAGTTCGAAGCTGGGGTGAAATCGCAATACGGCGCAGCCACTTCTTTGGGCAAGGAACTCCGCGCTTTGGACCACCTTTTTATTTATTTAATCCAAAAGTATGGAGCTGCCGGAAAGCGGTTTTTCGATATGGGCGTGGTTTCGGATTCTTCGGATTTGGGGTTTAATGCCGGTTTGCTGCAACAAAAGCGGGAGTTGGGTTGCACGACCTATTTACAAGATATAATTGAGTTTGAGTTATGATGATACCGTTTTTGAATTTACAAAAAATCAATCAACCCTATGAAGCGGCGTTTGCCGAAAAGACCAAAAAGCTTTTCGATAAGGGCTGGTTTATCCTGGGCGATGAAGTTATGCAGTTTGAACACGATTTTGCGCGGTTTTGCCGCGTGCCTTTTTGCATAGGCGTTGGCAATGGTCTCGATGCGCTGATTTTGATTTTTAAGGCGTATATCGCCTTGGGAAAATTGCAGAAAGGCGACGAGGTGTTGGTTCCTGCAAATACCTATATCGCCAGTATACTCGCTGTGATTCACAACGATTTGGTACCGGTTTTAGTCGAGCCCGATTTGGATTCCTATAATTTATCCGTGGCCTCCTTAGAGGAGAAAATCACGGACAAGACCAAAGCCATACTGATGGTGCACCTCTATGGGCAGATGTCGGAGGCCGAAGATATGTTGCGCTTTGCTCGGGAGCGACAACTGTTGCTGATCGAAGATGCAGCACAGGCACACGGTGCGGTTTCCGGCGACTATATAGCCGGTTCCCTGGGAGATGCTGCGGGCTTTAGTTTTTATCCCGGCAAAAATCTCGGTGCCTTGGGCGATGCCGGAGCGGTGACCACCCACGATGCGCTCTTGGCAGAAAAAATACGCATTTTAAGAAATTACGGTTCGGAAATCAAATACCAAAATAAATTGCTGGGATTCAATTCGCGTTTGGATGAGATTCAGGCGGCGTTTTTAAATATAAGGTTGCCTTATTTACAAGAGGACAACCACCTCAGACAAATTGTTGCCCACCGTTTTTTAACGGAGATCACCAATTTTAAAGTTACCCTGCCCAAGGTAGAAAATAGAGCGGCACACGTTTTTCACCTCTTTGTGGTGCGCGTAGCCGACCGAATTGATTTTCAGGCGTTTTTGTTGAAAAACGACATTCAAACCCTGATCCATTATCCCATTCCCCCACACCATCAAAAGGCGATGACCGCTTTTCGCAAGCTCGTTTTACCCGTGACGGAGTTGATTCATCAAGAGGTGGTGAGCCTGCCGATGAGCCCCGTATTAACCGAAGAGGAAGTCAGTCGTATCATCGACGTAGTAAATAGGTATTAGCCGTTGGATTCTTTAAGAAAAATAATGCGCAGCAAGCTTTTTCAAGTGAGCTTTTGGAATAACGTCAATATGTGTATTCGACTGTTGACCGGGATTACTACGGCCAAGCTTATCGCTATTTATGTCGGACCTGGCGGTATGGCCTTAATGGGGAATTTTAGAAATTTCTTGGCCTCTCTAGAATCGGTTTCCACGTTGGGCTTTCAAAACGGCATTGTAAAATACGTCTCCGAATACCGCAAAGACGGGGATAAACGCGCGCAGTTTGTCGCGGTATTGGTCGTGGCTATTGCCCTCTTTTCACTGCTTATCAGCGCGTTAGCCTTTGGGTTTAGGGCCGCTTTAAGCGACTATATCTTCGACAAAACTTTTTCACTGGAGTTTTTGTTTATCGTATTGGCCTTTGCCTTTCCCTTTCAGGCATTTAGCGTAGTTTTTGTTTCGATTATCAACGGTTTAGAGCGATTTAAACAGCTGATGTTTATTCATATCGTCGGCAATCTTTTGGCTTTTGGCGTTACGGCGGTTCTCGTGTATTATTGGACGCTAAACGGAGCCTTGCTGGCCTTGGTTTTAGGGCCTGCTGTGGTGGGTATAATCGCGTTTTTTGCCGTGTTAAGAGACTTGTGGCCCATGTTGAAAGCGGGTTTTGAAAAACTGGACTTCAGCCTGCTGCGGCCGCTGTTTTCGTTTTCGCTTATGGCGCTGTTTTCGGGTACGGTCGGACCTGCTGTGCTCTTCGTTATCCGGAATTACCTCATGGACAATCTCGGAATCGTTGCCGGGGGGTACTGGGAGGCGGTCAATCGGATCGCGGGTTTCTATATGATGTTTATAACAACTTTGGTCGCGGTTTACTTTTTGCCCAAGTTGGCGGCAGCAGAGAACAGTCGCGAGTTACGCCACGAAATACGAAAATACTTACAGTGGATACTTCCCGTCTTTGGCTTGGGCTTATTGATTGTTTATCAATGGCGGGAGCTGTTGATCAGCCTGTTGATGACCGATCGTTTTTTGCCGGTTTCGGACATTTTGGCCTGGCAGTTAATCGGCGATTTCTTGAAGGCCGCTTCCCTGATTTTCGGCATTATGTTCTACGCAAAACGCGTGGTCTTGGCATATTTGGTTACGGAGGGCTTGTCCTTTGTGGTCTTGTGGGGGTCTAGCGTTTACTTAATCGATCATTACGGTTTAGTCGGGGCAACGATGGCACATGCGGTAACCTATTTGTTTTACTTGATCATGCTCTTGTTGTATTTTAGAAAAAAAATTTAGGTTTTACGAAGCCTGTAGAGCCGAATTTAATTTTTCGTAAAAAACACTTGTTTGGTCTTGGTATAGCCTTTATATTGTACTGTTAAAATATTTGTTAAATAGATGTAGTTTATGAATTTTCAAATTATAGATCTTCCCAAAATAGTAGACCCTAGGGGTAACTTGGCGGTAATCGAAAAAGACACCATTCCCTTTGCAATCGAAAGGGTATATTACCTTTACGATGTGCCATCTGGTGCGGAAAGAGGCGGGCATGCACACATTGCGCAGCGGGCTTTTTTAGTTGCGCTTTCGGGCAGTTTTGACGTGTTGCTTCACGATGGAGTAGAAGAGCAGCTCGTGACCTTAAACCGGCCGAACAAGGGCTTGTTGATACCGACAGGAATATGGCGAGAGTTAAAAAACTTTTCTTCGGGTTCCGTTTGCTTGGTCGTTTCTTCAGGAGTGTTTGACGAGGCGGATTACATACGCGATTTTAAAGAATTCACCGAATCAAAAAAATAGCCAAGTGTAATATAGGCCTAGTAAAATAGATGAAATCATGATTTTATAGCTCTAATGCGGTTAAAACTGCTGTTTTTATTGTTGTTTACGGATTAAAATCTTAAATTTGGAATAATACAAGGAGTATTTGAGAATTTTAATTAAAACATTTGGTATGGCTACAGAGTTAATTAAAGCAAAAGAACTTTATAAAATAGACCCGGTCTTCGGGCAAATGTCTTTCGACGACCACGAGGAAATCGTTTTTTGTTTCGATAAGGATACGGGATTAAAAGCTATAATAGGTGTTCACAATACGGTATTGGGTCCGGCCTTGGGCGGAACTCGAATCTGGAATTACGACAACGAATGGGAGGCCTTAAACGACGTATTGCGATTGTCTCGCGGAATGACCTACAAATCGGCTATAACCGGTTTAAATCTCGGCGGTGGAAAAGCGGTGATTATCGGCGATTCCAAACGCGACAAAACCCCGGAGATGATCAAGAAATTTGGCGAGTATGTTCACTCTCTAAGCGGTAAGTACATCACGGCAGAAGACGTGGGGTCTACCACTCAAGACATGGATATCATTCGCGATGTAACACCTTATGTCACCGGTATATCCGAATCTCGAGGCGGCTCAGGAAACCCTTCTCCAGTAACGGCTTACGGTGTTTTTATGGGGCTCAAAGCCGCGGTAAAGCACCAATTTGGATCGGATGCCCTTCAGGGCAAACGCGTTTTGGTGCAGGGTATTGGACATGTGGGGGAAACCCTGGTCGACTACCTGACCAAAGAGGGCGCTGTGGTTCAGATTACCGATATCAACGAAGCCAAACTTCAAGAAGTCAGCAAGAAGTACGGGGCGAAGATTTTTTCAGGACCCGATTTGTACAGCGCAGATGTGGATATTTATTCGCCTTGTGCACTGGGCGCTACACTAAACGACGATACCGTCAACAAAATAAAAGCGAAAGTCATTGCCGGAGCAGCCAATAATCAGTTGGCCAATGATAAGGTACACGGACAAATTTTGAAGGATAGAGGAATTTCTTATGCCCCGGATTTCTTGATCAATGCCGGTGGAATTATCAATGTATATGGCGAAATTGTCGGTTATGGAAAAGAAGAAGCGATGAAACGCACCGAAAACATCTACCACACCACCTTGGAAATCTTTTTAAATGCAGAGAAAAACAATACTACTCCACAACAAGCAGCGATGAAAATGGCGCAAGACCGCATCGACGCGAAAAAAAGAGAATAAACCCAAATCGTTAGTGAGCTAGTTATAAAAAAAGCAATATCGACAGGTATTGCTTTTTTTATGGCTAGTAAAGAGGTCAAACGCGAGGGAGAAGGGTATAAACGGATTGGTAAAAGCAAGTAGAGTTGATCATTTACGCCAATTCAGTGAAATCTTTTTACTGTTGTTATTTATGACAAACAAGGGGGCTGGCTGGTGATATTTGTAAAAACAAACTTTTTTTCACGGTGCTTTTATGTTTATTTTGTCGTTTATTTGAAAGAGTGCTTTACAAAACGTTAAAAATTTAAAAGTCCGACGGAATATCGGTAGAAATATTTGATTATGAATACTAGAATTGCGGTACTTATACCCTGTTATAACGAGGAAAAGACCATTGAGCGCGTCATCGCTGATTTTCAGACAGTCCTTCCTGAGGCGCGCATTTATGTGTGTGATAATAATTCCAATGATTTAACCGTTGAAAGGGCAGAGAAAGCAGGTGCTCGTGTATTGTTTGAGTCCGCTCAGGGAAAAGGTCATGCCATGCTAAGGCTTTTCAATAGTATCGATGCGGATATTTACGTTTTAGTAGACGGCGACGATACCTACCCGGCGCAACAAGCACCCGGATTAATCGCTGCGTTAAAAGAGAAAAATGCACAGATGGTGGTCGGCGACCGTTTGTCCAATAATACCTATAAATTACAGAATAAACGAAAATTTCACAATCTGGGAAATTCGTTGATGAACCGCTTGATCAATACTTTTTTTAAATCGAATATCAAGGATATTTTAAGTGGATACCGCGTTTTTGATAAGGGGTTTGTCCATAATTATGCCTCCTTTGCTAAGGGCTTTGAAATCGAAACCGATTTGACTTTATTTGCCTTAAATTACGGACTGCCCGTATATGAGGTGCCCATTGATTATCGGAACCGACCAGAGGGGAGTTTTTCTAAATTAAACACTTTTAGTGACGGATTTCGACTGATTTTTACTTTTTTCAACCTGTATAGGCTGTATAAACCCTTATCTTTTTTCTCGTTAGTGGCTTTGTTTTTGTTTTTGACGGGCTGTTTCTTAGGCGCTTTTCCCATTTACGAATACATGGAATTTCAATATGTCTATAAAGTACCTACGGCTGTATTGGCTTTGGGGTTAATCTTGATGGCCGCTTTGCTGCTTTGCTGCGGACTGATATTGGACTTAATCACCAATATCGATCGGAAAAATATGAAGATAAAAATGAAAAAATATGTGGTTAAGTATCAGTAAAGGCGTTTTTTTATTCGGTGTTTTTATATTGCTAACCGCCGTTTTTAATTCTAATTTTTTCGGGCGTTTAGACGATCCGCATAAAAACTTCCAACGAGATTCGGAATCGTTAATCATAGGGCGATTAGCCCTATCGGAACGCGAGGGTGTCTTTTCGCAAAGCGGGTTGCCCGGTTGGTACGAAAGTTTTTTAGTCGATCAATATGTCATTTATCTAGACGGCGGTTTTGCCGATAAGGATTTGTATAATACCTACAACAGTCAAAATGGAGGGCAGGGGATGCTTTTTTCCGTTTTAGACAAGCTTTCTCCCTATTCCAAGGAGTCCAATCTCAAGGGGTTTTATATGTTAACCGCGGCTTTACTAGCCGCTTTTATGACCGCATTCCTATATTGGGTCAGAACTAATTTTGGTATACTGGCTGTTTTGACGACACTGCTTTTAATCCTATGGTCGGATTGGATCGTTATTTTTGGCAAAAACCTTTGGTGGAGTTTATGGTCGTTTTACCTGCCTTTTATCTTTTTTCTATTGCTGTTAAATCGCGAAGTTCGGCGTTTTAAAAAGCAGGTTATTCAATCCAAGGCCTTCTTTTTAGGTGCATTTGCGGTTCTTTTTATCAAGTGTTTTATCACGGGTTACGAGTATATAACAACTACTTTACTCATGGCTATCACGCCCTTAGTTTATTACGGTATACAGGAGAGGTGGTCGATTAGAGTATTGGTCACTAGAACGCTTTGGACATCTCTGGGTTTTTTGGCTGCCCTAGTAAGCAGTGTACTGCTTTTGATTTTTCAACTGTCGGGAAAGAAAAATTTAGAAGCAGCAAACGGTGTGGATTATCTGATCCAAACGTTTTTAAGGAGAACCCATGCCAGTTCGGATCGTTTTTCGGAAGCGTATACGGAATCTTTGGAAGCGACTGTTACGGTGGTATTGGATAAATATTTAGCCGGGGAGGCTTTTGTTTTTAAAATGACAAACGGTGTTTTTACGGTGGCATTCAAAGAGGTGATTTTCGTTTTTATGGCGTTTACATTGGTGTTTATTGGCTTAAAATGGACTCAATCTTTGAGTGAACAACAGTGGAGAAGGGGACTGGCCTTGGCGATTGCGATGTGGTTTTCCATTTTGGCCCCGCTGTCGTGGTTGGTGATTTTTAAGAGCCATTCGTATATACATATCCACATGAATTTCATAGTGTGGTATATGCCGTTTATGTTATTGGGATTCGTCTGGATAGGTTACGTGCTGTCTTGTGCATGTAGCGGCCTTTTTAAACGGAGCAGTATAGCAATCCGCTACTGGAACGGAGGCTAATGCGGGCGATTTTGCAAGTGTACCCGAGTTTTTAACAACAGGTGTTTGAGGAACAAGCGGTAGTCGTGTCTCTTTAAGCTGCAAGTGATTTCATAGTGTATGCGACATAATAGCGCCCGATCTTCGGCTTTGATTTGATTGAGTTCAAGGGTCTTGCTTAGTATGAGATAAGTCGATTGGTTTACTCGTTTTGCAAAAGCGTTGTTTTTGACAAAATGACTCCCCAGCGAATGCTCCAATTGGCGTTTTTTGACCCAAACCTGATCGCTAAAATATATTTCGTATCGGCGAGAGGCGCGTATCCAATAGTCTAAATCTTCGTAAGCCAAGGCTTCGTCATAACCGTTTAAGGAGTCGAATATCTTTCTGTTGTACAAGGCCGATACCGAACACATTGAAGCGCCGCCTGCAACGACATCGGTGTAGATATCGCCGGACTTTCGCTGTTGCAGAACCTGTTCTTTTTCATTGACTGGAAAGTAATAAGAAAGCACACGTCCCACTTCATCGATGTTGATAGCATTGCCATAAACCAACGCCGTACTCGCGGTAGGTGCCTGAAGCATGCTGTTCACTTGAGCCGCCACGGTGTGTTCAAACAGCAAATCGTCACAGGCTAAATCGATGAGAAACTCGCCCTGAGCTGCTTGGACCGCCAAATTAAAACTCTTGGTGTTTCCCAAGTTTCTGGGATTCTTAATAAATGTGATGTTTGGGTTTTTTATTAACCAATCTTCGATTACTTTTACGGAGTTGTCTGTGCTGAAATCGTCGACGATTACGATCTCAATATTTTGATAACTTTGCGCTAAAACAGAATTGAGGGTTTCTACCACATAATCTTGATGATTGTAGCATAGACAAATAACAGTAACGAGGGGTAGGTTTTGCATAGGGTAAGCATTTGTTCAAAAATAGATAAAGTTAATGAAGCTACAAAATAAATATAAGATTGCCCTGGTGGGGTTTCGCTTAAGCGGTGGCGGGTCTGATCGCGTGATGGCCAATCTTTCTGTATATTTTGACCAAGTGGGTGTGGATGTTAGTATCGTTACGGTTATCGACCAACTGGGGTATCCCTATAGCGGAGAAGTTTTTTCAACGGCTTCGCTAAAGAACAATCAAAATGGTTTGGTGGGTAAACTAAACAGAATGGTAGGTCTCCATCGCTTTTTTAGAAAAAACAAATTTGACTATATCATTGATTTTCGGTTTCGAACAAAAAAAATGCAAGAATGGGTCATCTCAAAATTCATCTACAATGCCCCGACTATTTTTACCATTCACAGTTCCAAAACAGACGAGTATATACCGAATTCCAAATGGTTGGCACATAAAATGTATGCGAATGCCTATCAGATTATTGCAATTACAAATGCGATTAACGCTAAAATAAAAGCGGAGCAGGGGTTGAAAAAGGTGCAGACCATATACAATCCGGTTGACTTGGAATCCATCGATCGATTGATGATGGAGCCGATCGATTTGGAGTTTGAATATATTATTGCCGTTGGCCAATTTGAAAACGGCATCAAGCAATTTGATCACCTCATAGCAGCTTATGCGAATTCGAGCTTAAAAAGTGAACAAATTCATTTGGTGATTTGTGGAGAAGGTCAATTATTACCACAATTAGCCGAACAGGCCGACCGATTAAATATAACCGAATACATCCATTTTATGGGCTTTCAATCCAATCCGTATAAGTATATGAGAAAGGCTAAGTTTTTTGTGCTCTGTAGTCGATTTGAAGGACTGCCTATGGTGTTGATAGAGAGTTTGGCCTGTCATACCCCCGTGGTATCTTACGACTGTGAAACTGGCCCTCGCGAAATCGTTATACCCGATGAAAACGGCTTGTTGGTAGCAAATCAAAGCATACCGGAGTTGCAGCGCGCTTTGGACCGTCTACACAGCGATAGCGCTTTGTATGAACATTGTAAGTTAAACGCACGACAATCGATAGCAGCCTTTAACTTGGAGGTGGTTGGTAAGCAATGGGTCGCTTTAATGAAATTGCAATGAAAATAGTCTATCTGTCCACCAAGATAACCGGTTCGGGAGGAACGGCAAAAATAACAGCTTTAAAGGCAAATAATTTCGTCGAACGTTGGGGATTTGAAGTGTCTATTATTAGTACGAATGACGAAACGGATAAGCCTTTTTATCCGTTTGATCCGCGGGTAAAGTTTTATCTGTTAAACGATAAGATGACCGATTTATTCGCTATAATCCCATTTTATAAGCGCGTTCAAAGAATCGTAAAAGAGATAAATCCGAAGGTCGTTATCGTAAATGACAACGGATTTAAAGCGTATTTCTCCACCCTCTTTCTAAGTGGTACTACGCTGTGGTTTGAGGTACATGGGTCTCGGAGGTTTTTGTTTAAAAACGGACAAAATACCGGGAAGAATACGCTTATTTCCAAGGTGTCCTGTTTTCTCTATAAAAAATTCGACACTCTGGTATTGCTCAACGAGGAAAGCAAACAGGAGTGGCGGCATTCCAATGTGGTGGTTATTCCCAATTTTGTGGAATCCGATGGCACCTTGCACAAAACGGCTAATTCAAAAGCGATTATTGCTATAGGTCGCGTTTCTGAAGAAAAGGGATATGATCGCATGCTGACAATTTTTGAAAGGATTAGTGTAGCTTATCCAGATTGGAGTTTGCACATCTATGGGAAGCAAGAAGATCCAATACTACTGAAAACCCTGTTAGATCGAAAGCTAGCACAGGTGTTTTTTCATGGAGAAACCCGTTCGATTTCTCAAAGTATCGCGGAATCGGCATTTGTGATACACACCTCTTATAATGAGGGCATGCCGATGGCCTTGTTAGAGGTTTTAGATATCGGAAAAACGGTAGTTGCTTTTAACGTGCCTTTTGGCGTTAAGGAAATCGTTCGCGATCAGCACAACGGTTTCTTGGTTCAAGACGGTGATTTAGAGGTTTTTGAGCAGCGAATCCGACTGTTGATAGCGAATCAAGCGTTGCGCTCCGAATTGGAAGGCAATGCGAAAGAGTCGATAAAGCAGTATGGTGCACAAGCCGTGCTGGAAAAGTGGAAAGCGTTATTTCAATCCTTGTAAGGAACAGAAATACCCCAATTTATAGAGGTCAAAGATCCATAATGACGGCGATCCCGACAATAGATTTTTCTCCAAACGTCCCTGTGTTTTTGTAAATATCCAAGCGGTGATTCTGGTTAATTGCAAGGTTTTCAAAAGTCGATATGCCTTTAGAAGAGTCGTGTCTTGTGGGTCTATAAGTTTGTTCTGCACGAGGCTTTCTAAGGTTTTTAACGCTGTTTTGGTTTTATCTAGAAAGTGTTGAGAAGATTCGAGTTTGAGGTGAAAAACCGGATTGTCCAAATGGCAAACGCTGATTTGTTGCTTTTCCAAGGCTTTAAAAAAAACCAAGTCTTCATAACCATAATCCTTTATCGCGGGTTGAAATCGCGCTTCCCTTAAACCTTTTTTGCTAAAACAAATATTAGAGCACAACGAGTATTCGTAAGGGTGCTGTTGCCGAATAGTGGCGGAAACCGCTTCTCTGGAATTTCCGTATACCCAACGCAGAATTTCGTGGGTAGCGATGGGGGCGGCTTGGTATTGCAGTCCTCCCGAAAAAAACGAGGCCGGTTGATTTAAAAAGGCATCGACATATCTTTTGACAAAGTCGGTATATACAGGCAGGGTATCGCAATCCAATAAAATGATGCAATCGTATTGCGCCCGGTCGATTAGAAAATTCCGCGCATAGCTCAATCCGAGGTTGTTGGGTTGCACGTAATAGCGGCAGTTGGAAAGCGCTTCTATTGCAAGGGTATCCACACCATCCGGAGAGGCATCATCTGAACAGAGAATCTCAAATATAAGACCGAGTTCTAGGCATTCTTGATGCAATCTTTTAACCAAGGGATAAACCTCGTAGCGATAGGTGGGGATTATTAGGGAAACCATTTTTATTTACACCGTTCTTTGCACTACTTCAAACAACTTGCCATCTTCGCATTTAAGGGTTTTGGCAGGATATTTTAAAAGCAGGGCATAATCGTGAGTGGCCATGATAATGGTTCGTCCGTTTTGATTGATCTTTTGCAAAACCTCCATGACCTCCACACTGGTTTGCGGGTCGAGATTTCCCGTGGGTTCATCGGCTAAAATCAAATCGGGATCGTTGAGTAGGGCGCGAGCGATTGCCACGCGTTGCTGCTCTCCGCCCGATATTTGATGCGGCATTTTACGCGCGTGCGACAACATACCCACGCGGTCCAAAACCTCTTCAATTCGGCGGTGCATGGCCTCTTTCTCTGCCCAACCCGTAGCTTTTAACACAAACAACAGGTTGTTGTAGATATTGCGGTCGGGCAACAATTTAAAATCTTGAAAAACAATTCCCAACTTTCTGCGCAAAAAGGGAATGTCGCTTTCTCTCAATTGCACCAAATCGTAATCGACTATAGTTCCGCTGCCCTCTTTTAATTTCAAATCGGCATAAAGCGTTTTCATAAAACTGCTCTTTCCGGCGCCGGTTTTTCCAATCAAATAAATGAACTCGCCTTTTTGTATATCCAAATTAATTTGAGACAATACGGCGAAATCATCCTGATAAATCGTGGCATTCTGAAGTGATAAAACGGGTGCTGACATAGGTTTGTTAATTGTTGATGTAAATATAGAAAGTATAATCGTTTAAATCAAAAATTTATTCATTTTCTGCCCAAGGGCGCCAATGCGGATACAAGCGGCTTTAAAACCCCTGTTTTGCGGTTTGCCTTTTTACTGATGGGTTTATACGCGAATCGCGAATCTGTGAATAGACGAATCGCCAACTCCCCAAACAATTAAGCGAAAAAATCCCGTATAAAAACCCCACAATATATTGACAATATCAGCCGTTAATACGCTAAAATATGATATATTTGAATTTTAAAATAAAATAAAAATGCGAAAAATTAATAGGTTATTCTATTGGTCATTATCTCTGGGAAGTGTGGTTGCTAGTGCGCAACAAAGTGCGGTATACACAGGCGAACTCTCCGATTTTAACCATGCTGTAGCATTATATAAAGAAGAGCAATACTTAGCGGCTCAAATCCTGTTTGACCGGATTAAAGTAGCGCAAAATAATCAGGAAAATGAATTAGAAGCAGCATGTGCTTATTATATCGCAAATTGCGCCATTAGACTCGACCAAGAAGGGGCGGAGGAAAAAATCGACTTGTTCGTCAAGAATTATCCGACGAGTTCCAAGCAAAATCAAGCCTATGTAGAGGTGACTAAATTTTACTTCGACAAGGGCGATTATGCCAAGTCTTTGCGCTTTGCACAAAAGGTAAAGGAAAGCGCTATGAGCGAGCGCGACCTGGATCGGTTTTACTTTCAAAAGGGCTACGGCAGTTTTTCGGTAAAGAACAAAAAAGAAGCTCAAAAATATTTTACCAAAGTAAAAGACAGTGAGGTATACGGCGAACAGGCCGTGTATTACTTGGGCTATATCGCCTATGATTCCGACAATTATGAAGACGCCAATCAATTGTTTGAGCAGGTGGAGAGCAAGGAGAAGTACAAGGAGAAAATGGGCTATTTCCAAGCGGATATGAGCTTTAAATCCGGTAATTTCCAAAAGGCAATCGATCAGGGAGTGGCTCAAATGAACAAGGCAACCCCCGAGGAGAAGTCCGAATTGTCCAAGATCATCGGAGAGAGTTATTTTAACCTGGGGCAGTTTGATCAGGCCCTGCCGTATCTATTGGAGTATAAAGGCAAGAAGGAGCGTTGGAGCAATACCGATTTTTATCAGTTGGGCTATGCGTATTACAAGTCCAAAGACTACGAAAAATCGATCGAACAGTTCAATAAAATTATCGGCGGAAACGACGGTGTAGCGCAAAATGCGTATTACCATTTGGGCGAGAGTTATTTGCATACCGACAAAAAACCACAAGCCTTAAACGCCTTTAAAAACGCATCGGAAATGAGTTTTGACGCCAAAATTCAACAAGATGCCTATTTGAATTACGCCAAGTTGAGCTATGAAATCGGTAACCCCTATCAAAGTGTACCCGGTGTAATTACGGCATTTCTAACCAAGTATCCCGCGTCTCCCTATAAGGAGGAATTGGAATCCCTATTAATCGATTCGTACATCACCTCTAAAAATTATAAAGAAGCCCTAGTGCTTTTAGAGCGCAATAAGAGCATTCAAAATAAATTGGCCTATCAAAAGGTGACTTTTTACCGCGGTTTAGAATTTTATTCAGACAGCAATTATGTAGAGGCCTTGGAGTTGTTCAATACGTCAATAGCGGAAAATCAAGACCCGAAGTTTACGGCGCGCGCGCAGTATTGGAAAGGGGAAACCCAATTCAATACCCAGCAATTTGCCAAGGCCTTAGAAGCGTACAACGCCTTTTCGTCCCAAGCAGCAGCGTCGACCACACCGGAGTTTGCAAATATCGAGTACAGCAAGGCCTATGCTTATTTTAAGCTTAAGCAATACGATGCGGCAGCCGCGGCTTTTCAAAAGTTTGTCGCCTCACCCAAGGCCGAAGGATCGAGAAAGAACGATGCCTATGTGCGTTTGGGCGATTGCAATTTCGTGTTGGGCAAGTATTGGCCAGCTATGGAAGCCTATAATAAGGTGATAGAAAGCAATACCGCCGATGTGGAATACGCGACATTTCAAAAGGCGATGTCTTATGGATTTGTCGACAGAAACGACCGTAAAATCGACGACTTAAACGCCTTTATAAAAAAATATCCAAAGTCCAATTTTGCAGACGATGCGCTCTATGAAATCGGGAATACCTATATAACGACCAATCAAGCGCAAAAAGGCGTTCAGGCTTTGGATCAATTGATCAAGAGCTATCCGACGAGCTCGTTTGTTTCGAGAGCCATACTGCGTCAGGGATTGGTGTATTACAACAGCAATGAGAACGACAAGGCCTTGGTAAAGTTCAAAAAAGTCGTTGCGGACTATCCCAATACGGCGGAAGCCCATGAAGCCGTGTCCAATGCGCGTTTGATATACGTAGACAACGGCCAAGTAGAAGAATATGCCAATTGGGTCAAAAATTTGGATTTTGTAGAAGTGTCCAATGCCGACTTGGAAAACGATTCTTACGAAGCGGCGGAAAAACAATATTTACAAAACAACACCGCGCAAGCCACCAAGGGTTTTGCCGCATATTTGGGCAGTTATCCCAACGGTGCACACGCGTTGAAGTCCAATTTTTACCTGGGCGAAATCTTTTATGCAGCCAAAGACATAGCGTCTGCGGTGCCCCATTTTGAATATGTGGCGGGCAAAGCGCGAAATGCCTTTTCCGAGCCGGCTTTAGCCCGATTGGGAGAAATCTATTTATCGCAAAAAGAAGGCGACAAAGCAATTGGGGTGTTGAAAAAGTTGGAAACCCAATCGGACTACCAACAGAATACACTCTTTGCCCAGTCGAATTTGATGAAGGTGTACTACGAACAAAAGAACGATGCGCAGGCCGTGATTTACGCCGAAAAAGTATTGAACAACGCCAAGGCAGATAGCAAGGTAAAAAGCGATGCGCAAATCATAGTAGCGCGTGCGGCCTTTAACGCTAAGGACGAAGTAAAAGCCAAGGCGGCTTACGTAAAGGTGGCCGAAATTGCCAAAGGAGAATTGGCGGCCGAAGCCTTGTATTTTGACGCCTACTTTAAAAATAAGGAAGGTAAGTTTGAAGCGTCCAATGCCGCTGTACAGAAGTTGGCAAAAGACTATTCGGGTTACAAGTATTTTGGAGCGAAGGGATTGGTGCTGATGGCCAAGAATTTTTACACCTTAAAAGACAGTTACCAAGCGACCTATATATTGGAGAGTGTGGTAAAGAATTTTACCGATTTTCCAGAGGTGGTAGCGGAGGCACAAAGCGAGTTGAACACGATTAAAAAAGAAGAATCCAAGCGAAATTCTTCCGTTTCAAAATAATTCTTCCAAACAAACAATTGAACGATGAACAGAATACATTTATATAGTTTTTCCGCCTTAGCCCTGTTGTGGTCGAGTGCGGTGATGGCACAGGAAAAGAACAAAAAGGACGAGAATATAGGAACGGAAGTGGTCAATGTGGTACGTCCGTATGAAGCGACGATATCAGACGCTTTTAAAGTTCGGGAAACGCCAAATTTAAACGACGACGACAATACCCAAAAGAAGAAAATTCAATACACGATCAACTCCTTTCCGGTGGCATCGACCTTTGTGCCGGAAAAGGGAAAGGCAGCGGCAGTGGACAAGGATCCCCGTTTGGCGGCCTTTAACAATTATGCGCTTTTCGGACTGGGCAATTACCTCAATCTCAGAGGGGAATTGTTTCTGACCAAAAAGATCAATGACACGGACTACTTCGCGGGTATGGTCAACTTCTTCTCGTCTCAAGGCGGTTTAAAAGACCAGATTTTAGACGATTATTACTCCAAGGCTGCGGTAGAAGTGACCTATGGTAGCAAAAGGGAAAAATTCAATTGGAACATCGATTTGGGCGTAAAAAACCAAATGGTCAATTGGTATGGACTACCGGTTAAAGACGTTGATTTTTCCAACTTTAACGCGGCGGGAATCGATGAAGAACAAGTGTATAGAACGGCTTTTGTCGGTGGTAAGATGGAGTTTAACAACAGTCCACTCGCTGCGATAGACGTGCAGTACAAACGCTTTTGGGATGCATTCGACAGCGGGGAAAACCGCTTCTACATCAAACCGAGAATAGAAACCGCTTTGGGCGAACAAGACCTGACGGTGAACTTGGTTATGGACTATGTCGGGGTGGATTACGAAACGTTTCAAACCCAAAGCAAAGAGAGCAATACCCAAATGAATTTTGGAGTAGAGCCGAGCATTGCCTTTCAGGACGAAACCTATTCGTTGCAATTGGGAGCCGGTTTATACTTTAACAATTCCAAGGTTAAGGGCGAATCGGACAATGCCTTTTATATCTATCCACAGGTAAAAGCCTCGTTTAATTTGGTCGACAATCTTTTGATTGCCTATACCGGAGCCGAAGGGGGATTGAGACAAAATTCGTATGCGGATTTTGTAGCGCAAAACCCGTTTATCAGTCCGGGAAATCCGCTGATGCCCACCAGCGAGCAGTTTAATCTCTATCTGGGTTTAAAGGGGAAATTGGACAATACCATTTCTTATAATATTCGCGGTTCTTATAAGAGCGAAGACGACAAGGCCTTTTTTAATACCAATGTTTACCAAGCCGCAGCGACCAACTTGGGATACCAATATGGAAACTCGTTCCAAGTGCTGTACAGCAACCTAAAAACGCTGAATTTCTATGGCGAACTGCGCTTTGACTTTGAGAAAAATGTCACCATGGGTATGAATGCCGCCTTCAGTCATTATACAACCGATTTGCAAGAAGCGTGGAACATGCCTACGGCAAAGGTAGGAGCGGATATCCAAGTGGAGATTACCGATAAGTGGTTTGCCGGTACCGAAGTGTATTTTGTAGGCGAGCGAAAAGATTTGTTTAGCGACGGCAGAACGACCAGTGTCAATCCCGACCCTATTACGACGGTGAAAACCTTGGAGAGCTATGTGGATTGGAATCTGAAATTGGGCTATAGACCCACAAAAAATTGGACGGTCTTCTTAAACGGAAACAACCTGCTCAACAAGAATTACGAAAATTGGAACAACTTCCAGGTTCAAGGAATACAAGTGATGGGTGGAGCGATGTACAAATTTGATTTGTAGTCGTTTTCGGCAAAAGCAACATCCCAAACACTTAAATGCAAAAGAGTAATAGGTAGCACTTGCTATCTATTGCTCTTTTTTTTATTTTTATACTACAGATTTATACCTGATGTGAAACTCCCATGCACTCAGGTCACGTATTTTTTGAAGAATTTCCACTTAGTATTCCCTAGAAGCTCTTCAAGTACAAACGGCAATACGTTTTTTTTTAATCGAACTTACCTCGTGTTTACCGTTGGAAATGGGTAAGGAGTTAATGATACTTTGTGTTAAATTAAGCGCTTTTTTAAAATGGATTCTTCCGCAATTATAAAATGAAATTCTAATAAAATGTTTTTAAATGGTGTTTTTTAGAATAATTACGCTATTATAATGAGTGTTTTTTTTAAAAATGTTCTAAAAGTATATTTTAAGTCGCGATTTTAAATATTAACAAAAAAAAGTCTCTTAATGCGATTTTATTAAATTTTTTATATCTTTCAATAAAATTTCTGAGAGTGCGTTTTTATGGTATCAACACGTTTTGTTTTTCGATCGCAAAAAGTCGACTAACAGGGTTTTGCTTTGTGTTAAAAGCAACCTGCATCGGCGAAGGCTAATCGAGGCAAAAAGAAGGAAAAGATCTTTTTGTAAATAGAGCGGTAAATACGACTTAACAACAATTATAGGTTCTTGAAGAGAATCTGGTTAAAACTAAAAAAAAATGAATATTAAAGAGAAACTCCTTCAAACACATCTTGAAATCATCAGTGATAAAATTGATGCTTTTCAAGAAATGATTTCCCAAATGGCATTAGATGCGCAGAACGACGCCAAGAGTTCTGCCGGCGATAAACACGAAACCGGTTTGTCTATGATGCATTTAGAGCAAGAAAAATTAAGTGCTAAAGTAGCGGAATCCATTGACATTAGAGCGTTTCTTTCCAAAATTGATGGGTCTAAATCTTCGGACACCATTGGATTGGGGAGTTTTGTGAGAATCAATTCGATCTATCTTTTTATATCGGCAGCGCTTCCCAAATTGGTCATCGATGAGATGTCGATATTATGCATCTCCACCGATGCGCCCTTGGCTCAAGCCCTAATGGGGAAAAAACTGAACGATGTCATCGTTTTTAACGGTTCGGACTTTACTATTAACCATTTGGAATAAGCGGTTGTACACGATGAGTCGCCGCGTTTGACACTCGGGATTTTCCGGTCTGTATAAAGCGAATACACCGCTGTAAAAAGCGATTGCTCTGCCTGGGAATTCAGGCGGAATTAGCGGCTAAAAACAAGGCGGTCAAATGGGGTAATTATAGGGCAAAATGTTAAATAATTAAGTAATTTTAACATTTGTGTTATATAAAAGTAATTCACAAATAGTGAATTTTCCAAGCTTTTGTGTCAAATAAGCCCCTTTTTTGCACTATATTTATTTTAACAAACCGCAGCGGGCTTTATCGCATAGCGCCTCAGGTGGAATACGGCAAAAGCGCCCTTTTTAAAAGAGGCGCTTTTGCCGTTTTATAACGCGGGAGCAGCTGGCGGGAAACGGAGTAGAAAATGCGCCTTTTAATGGAGAATTGTCCAAACTTAGCCCAATATTTTGATGATAAAATCGCGAAAATATTGTATATTTGCTCGTTACACATAAAAATACGATTTTTAGAATATTGATTATGAGCGAAGAAATAAATAAGAATAGTTATTCTGCAGACAGTATTCAAGCACTGGAAGGGATGGAGCACGTGAGAATGCGCCCGTCGATGTATATTGGTGATGTAGGGCCGCGTGGATTACACCATTTGGTTTATGAAGTGGTAGATAACTCAATTGATGAGGCTTTGGCCGGACACTGTGATTTAATCGGTGTCATTATCAACGAAGACAATTCCGTAACTGTAGAGGATAACGGTCGTGGTATTCCCGTTGATATGCACAAAAAAGAAGGCGTTTCTGCTTTGGAAGTAGTTATGACCAAAATTGGTGCAGGAGGAAAATTCGACAAGGATTCTTATAAGGTTTCTGGGGGACTTCACGGTGTGGGGGTTTCCTGTGTCAACGCCCTGTCCGAACACTTGCAAGCAACCGTTTTTAGAAACGGACATATATACGAACAAGAATATGCTAAGGGTAAGGCGCTTTTTCCGGTAAAACAGATAGGCGATTCCGAGAAAAACGGAACCAAGGTGACCTTTAGACCCGATAGTACCATATTTACACAAACCCTGGAATTTTCTTACGACACCTTGGCCGGTAGGTTGAGAGAGTTGTCTTTTCTAAACAAGGGATTGACCATTACGCTTTTAGATCGTAGAGAAACGGATAAGGACGGCAATTTTGTCGGCGAAACCTTTCATTCTAAAGAGGGATTAAAAGAGTTTATCCGCTTCTTAGACGGCAATCGCGTGCCTATTATTGGCGATGTGATCAGCATGGAAACCGACAAGGGCGATGTGCCGGTAGAAGTGGCGTTGATTTACAACGACACTTATTCCGAAAACATCTTCTCTTATGTAAACAATATCAATACACACGAAGGGGGTACGCATTTGCAAGGTTTCCGCAGTGGATTGACCAGAACGCTTAAAAAATACGCCGATGCTTCGGGCTTGTTGGACAAGTTGAAATTCGAAATCACCGGTGACGACTTTAGAGAGGGCTTAACGGCAATTATCTCGGTAAAGGTGATGGAGCCTCAGTTTGAAGGACAAACCAAAACCAAATTGGGGAACCGCGAAGTGGTTTCTCCAGTGAGTCAGGCCGTAGCGGAGATGTTGGAGAATTACTTGGAAGAAAATCCAAACGACGCCAAAATCATCGTGCAAAAGGTTATACTCGCTGCACAGGCGCGTCACGCGGCCAAAAAGGCCAGGGAGATGGTTCAGCGCAAAACCGTAATGACCGGTGGCGGATTGCCAGGGAAGTTGTCGGATTGCTCGGAGCAGGATCCAGCAAAATGCGAAGTGTTCTTAGTCGAGGGTGACTCGGCAGGTGGAACGGCTAAGCAGGGGCGTGACCGTAATTTCCAAGCGATTTTACCGCTTAGAGGTAAGATTCTAAACGTGGAGAAAGCGATGATTCACAAGGTTTTTGAAAACGAAGAAATCAAAAATATATTTACGGCTCTTGGGGTTACTATTGGAACAGAAGAAGATAGTAAAGCCTTGAACTTGGAGAAATTGCGTTACCACAAAGTAGTGATTATGTGTGATGCCGATGTGGACGGAAGCCACATCGCCACCTTGATTTTGACCTTCTTCTTTAGATATATGAGAAGTTTAATCGAAAACGGACACGTATATATCGCAACACCACCTTTGTATATGGTTAAGAAGGGACAGCGTAAAGAATACGCTTGGACCGATGAAGAGCGCAACGAAATCTCTGAAAAGATGGGATCCGGCTTTAACATCCAAAGGTATAAAGGTCTTGGAGAGATGAATGCCGAACAGCTGTGGGAAACCACCATGAATCCAGAGCACAGAACCATGAGAAAGGTAACGATCGACAGTTTGACCGAAGCCGACCGCGTGTTTTCCATGCTGATGGGAGACGAGGTGCCACCGCGACGCGAGTTCATCGAGAAAAATGCCGTTTACGCTAAAATTGACGCATAAAAAATATAGGGCCAATCTGAATAAGATTGGCCTTTTTTAATTTTAATTTACTATCTTGGGCAGTAGATTAAAACCAAAACCAATATTTATGAAAGTAACAATAATAGGAGCGGGAAATGTAGGTGCCTCTTGTGCCGATATCATTTCTTATAGAGAAATAGCCAGTGAAGTTGTTTTGTTAGACCGCAAACCCGGTTTGGCAGAAGGCAAGGCTATGGATATTATGCAGTGCGCTGCAACAACCGGTTTCAGTACCCGTGTCATCGGGGTAACCGACGATTATACGCAAACGGCAAACAGCGATGTAGTGGTTATTACATCGGGCGTTCCGCGCAAACCGGGTATGACGCGTGAAGAGCTGATCGGTATCAATGCCGATATCGTAAAGAGCGTGGCTGAAAACCTGCTTAAGCACTCGCCTAAGGCCGTTTTGGTAGTGGTGTCTAATCCTATGGATACCATGACGTATTTGGCTTTAAAAGCGACGAAGATGCCCAAAAACAGGGTGATTGGTATGGGGGGCGCTTTGGACAGCTCTCGATTTAAGTATTTTCTGTCAAAAGCCTTGGATAAGCCCATAGGCGATGTACAGGGAATGGTGATCGGCGGACATGGTGATACCACGATGATTCCGTTGACGCGTTTGGCGTCTTATGTCGGAAATCCCGTAGCGGATTTTCTCTCGGAAGAAAGCTTGCAAGCCGTAGCGGCAGATACCATGGTAGGAGGCGCTACTTTAACGGGTTTGCTCGGTACCTCTGCTTGGTATGCACCCGGCGCTTCTGTGGCTTTTTTGGTCGACAGTATACTGCACGACCGCCGTCGTATGATTCCGTGCTCGGTAATGCTAGACGGCCAATACGGCCAATCGGATATCTGCTTGGGGGTACCTTGTATTATAGGTAAAAACGGCATAGAAGAAATCGTGAAATTGGACTTAAACAAATCCGAACAAGACAAATTTGATAAAAGCGCTGAGGCCATCAGAACAATGAATTTAGATTTAAGAAATATTTTAGAATAATTAGAACGTTATTTTACTATGAAAACTGCCCGAAAGGGTGGTTTTTTTTTGGATATTAATCAGAAATAAATTGCTTAATCATTGTGTATATCATATATTTGCTCGTTTTTAAAAATTAGAAATAATTAATTTTAGTAATAATGCAGAATAAAGGACTCGTTAAATTTTTTGCAATAATTTTTGCATTGGTAAGTATTTACCAACTTTCATTCACATTTGTTACTGGTCATTTTGAGAAAAAAGCAAAAAATTTTGCTGGAGGAGATTCAGAAAAAGAAATGCAATATCTTGATTCAATCGGTAACGATAAGGTCTTCTTAGGACATACTTTTAATGAAGTGAGAGCCAAACAAATCAATAAAGGTCTCGATCTAGAAGGAGGTATCAATGTGACCCTTCAAATCTCTATCAAAGACATCTTGAAAGGATTGGCAAATCATTCAAAAAATGCGGTGTTTAACAAAGCGCTTACAGAAGCGGACTTAAACAGAGAAGGTAACCAAACGTATTTAAATGCTTTTTACGTTGCCTTTGACAAAGAGTCTAAAGGCGCTGTAAAATTGGCCTCACCAGAGATCTTCGCCAACCGTAATTTAAGTGAAATTACGATTGATATGACCGACAGTCAAGTAAAAACAGTACTGGACAGAAAGGTTAAAGAATCCATCGAAAGTGCCTATAGAGTTTTTAGAGAGCGTATCGACAAATTTGGTGTAGCCCAACCAAACATTCAAATGATTGGAGAATCAGGAAGAATATTGGTAGAATTACCCGGTGCGAAAGATGTGGATAGGATTAAAAACCTATTGCAAAGTACGGCCCAATTGGAATTTTGGGAAACGTATAAAGTAGACGAAATGGGAAGCTTCCTAATGGCGGCTAACGAAGTTTTGAAAACGACAGAAAAGTCAAAAGTGGAAACGCCAGAGGCCGTTAAAGACACGACCAAGACTGCCGATTCAGATATCGATAAGTTGTTGACGGGAGTAACTGCCGACTCAACAGCTAAAAAAGAAGTAAATCCACTATTGGATCACATGGTAATGGGAAGCCAAGCGGGTAGCCCGATTTTGGGTTTCTTCCAAACCAAAGACACCGTGAAAATCAACGGCTATTTAAAACGTGCGGATATCCGTTCGCTTTTAAGTGCTGATCAGCGTTATGCGCGTTTCGCTTGGGGTAAACCAAGTAGAAAAACACCAGACTTAGTAGAGTTATATGCACTAAAAACCAACAGAGACGGTATTCCTCCTTTGAGCGGTAGTGCGATTACTTCTGCTAGAGACGAATTTGACCAATTTGGTCGTCCATCGGTTTCTATGCAAATGAGCCCTAAGGGAGCAAAAGCATGGGAAGCCTTAACCGGTAAAGCATTTACAGAGCAATCCAACATTGCTATTGTTTTGGACAACGTGGTGTATTCTGCACCAGGGGTGACTACAGGAGCTATTTCTGGAGGAAGCTCAGTGATTACAGGTGATTTCACCGTATCGGATACCAAGGATTTATCCAATATCCTAAGAGCGGGTAAACTACCGGCTTCTGCAGATATCGTACAGTCGGAAATCGTAGGACCCTCTTTGGGACAAGCGGCTATCGATGCCGGTATGATGTCTTCTATTTTCGGTTTGTTGATGGTGACTTTATGGATGGTGTTTTACTACGGTAAAGCCGGATGGTATGCCAACTTGGCGTTGATCCTAAACTTGTTGTTCTTATTCGGTATCCTTTCTAGCTTAGGTGCTGTATTGACGTTGCCGGGTATTGCCGGTATCGTATTGACTATGGGTACGGCAGTAGATGCGAATATCATTATCTTTGAAAGAGCCAAAGAGGGCTTGCGTCAAGGCAAGTCGCTTGTGGAATCGATCAAGGAATCTTACAGCTGGACTGGGGCGATGCGCTCGATTATCGATGCCAACGTGACACACATACTTACGGGTATCATCTTATTTGTATTTGGTACAGGACCGATTAAAGGTTTTGCTACAACGATGTTAATCGGTATTTTAACCTCTTTATTTACCTCTATTTTCATCGCGAGAATGTTTATGGATAAAGATGCTGAAAAAGGAAGAAAATTAAACTTCAGTACGTCAATCACTAAAAATTGGTTTACCAATTTCCACTTTGACTTCTTAGGCGTTAAAAAATATACCTACGGTTTGTCTGCGGTAATTGTTATTGTAAGCTGTGCTTCATTCTTTATCAATGGATTTGACCAAGGAACCGATTTCGTAGGGGGGAGAACCTTCCAAGTGAAGTTTGAAAAACCCGTTGAAGCCAGTCAGGTATCTGAAGAGTTAGGCGAAATATTTGGCGTAAACGTAGAGGCTAAAGTTTTTGGAAACAAAGACCAGCTTAAGATCACGACCAAATATAGAGTAGACGACGAAGGTGCTCAAGTCGATCAAGAAGTAAACGAAAAGCTTTACGGCGGATTGAAAAAGTATTTTAACAACATTACGTACGAGGAATTTGTCAATGCTACTGAAGGAAAATCGGTGGGTATTATCCAAGCTTCCAAAATAGGACCAAGTGTTGCTAAAGACGTTAAAACAAATGCGTATTGGGCCGTTATCGGATCAATGGCAGTGGTGTTCTTATACTTGTTGATCTCGTTCCGCAAATGGCAATACTCTTTAGGAGCTATTGTTTCCGTAGCCCACGATATCGTATTTGTATTGGGATTATACTCTTTACTGTATAAGTTCATGCCGTTTCACATGGAAATTGACCAGCATTTTATCGCGGCTATCCTTACGGTTATCGGTTACTCGATGAACGATACCGTAATTGTATTTGACCGGGTAAGAGAGTTTATCGGTGGGAAGACCAAAGGAGACTTTAATCAAATCGTTAACGATTCGGTAAATACCACCTTGTCTAGAACCATCAATACCTCATTGACTTTAATCATGGTGTTGTTCATCATGTTTATCTTCGGTGGAGACTCGATCAGAGGATTTATCTTCGCGATGTTGGTAGGTATTATAGTGGGTACCTATTCTTCACTATTCTTGGCTACACCGGTATTGGTAGATACCATGCCTAGAAAAGACAAAGAGGAAATTGAAAGATTACACAGAGAAAGTATCGAAGAAGCGCAGGTTTCTTAGTTAACTTCTCCCAGCATATTTAAAAGGCGTCTAAATTTTTAGACGCCTTTTTTGTTTTAAACTTTGTTAATTACTTGTCTATATCGAATGGAATTTTTACTTTAGTAATAACACTATACCACAAGGAGCAAATTCTTTGGTAATTAGGGGATTTATAGACGAATGCTTTTGTTTTATTGTAATATGGAAGAAATGGACCACGAGTTTTTTTTATTCAAATCAAATATTAATCGACGCTTCATGTAAAAGAGATCAAAATTTTAGTACTTTTACTTAAATTTATAAACACTCGGAATTGAAGCTTATTTCACGTTTTTAGTATAATAAATTTGCAGGCTTATAAAAACGTAAATTCGAAGCCTGTCCCTTTAAATTCATAAAATGGATACATACCCCCAGATTATGACATTGTTCCTTGTCGCGGGCAATGTCACCGAAGAAATTTCGACAGCGAAGTTGTTGTTGACACTTTTTCTTGTACTGTTAAACGGTTTTTTTGTTGCGGCAGAATTCGCAATCGTTAAAGTACGTTCTTCACAAATTCAAGCCAGCCAAGATATTAATGCCCGAGTAGCAGAAGTAGCCAAGGGGATTGTTGACAATCTCGATGCCTATTTAGCCGCTACCCAATTGGGTATTACACTGGCCTCTTTGGGCTTGGGATGGGTGGGTGAAAGCTCCCTAACTCCGGTTATCATGAACTTGTTCGTGTTGGTGGGATTAGAAGGCGGAGAATGGACCGAAATCGCTCGTAGCATTTCCTTTCCTCTAGCGTTCCTTATCATTACTATTTTACACATTGTCTTTGGTGAATTAGCACCGAAGTCTATCGCTATACATTTTCCAGCCAAAACCACCTTTGCCTTGGCATGGCCTTTAAAAATATTTTACTTCATCTTTAGACCGGTAATTTGGTTGATGAATGGTTTGGCCAATGCAATGCTGAGAATGATTGGTATATCGCCGGTTCACGGCAGTGATATCCACTCGGAAGAAGAACTTAAAATGATCATTACCCAAAGTCAGGAAGGCGGTGCTATTGAAGAAACCGAACGGCTGTTGATTCAAAACGTTTTCGATTTTGACGACAGACGCGTGCTCAATATTCAAACCCTGCGCAAGAACGTGTCGGCTATTGAAATCAAGACCTCGGTTAAAGAAGCTATCGATTACGCGATCAACGAGGGCTATTCCCGTTATCCTGTCTATGAAGACTCCTTAGACAACATCAAGGGAATCGTGTATACCAAGGACTTGATCAAGAAATTGTTGGGCAATCCCGACGATTCGGAAATCAAATCCCTGTTGCGTCAACCGATTTTTATCTCCGAAGGAGCCCTGATCAAAAACGTATTAAAGCAATTTCAGAAAAAACACGTCCAAATGGCCGTGGTAACCAACGAAGTAGGGGAGTTTTCCGGTATCATCAGTATGGAAGACATCTTGGAAGAGTTGGTAGGAGAAATACAAGATGAGTACGACAACGAAGAACCCATAGTGACCAGAGTGTCCGAAGGGGTTTACAATGTCAATGCCCACTACAATATTTCGGATATCAATAGAATGTTGCCGTATAAGTTTGAAGAAGGGGAGCATTACGATACCCTAGCGGGATTGATCGCACAGGTGTATTACGATACCGAATTAAAGGAAAACGACTCCATCGATTTGGACTGTTATAGCGGAACTATTTTAAAGATGTACCGCAACTCCGTTGAAAAGGTACAGCTTTCGCTGCACTTGGATTTGGAAAACACCGATATCGTCGAAGAGGATTAAGAGCGTATATATGCGGACTCGCAGCTTAGCCCATTCACATCGATGGCTGTAAAAGCGAAGGGCCTGCTTTTTTAATACGGATTGATCGAATGGACGAATAAGCAGTTCATCGAATCGAAAGATAAAAAACATCAAGAGGCTGTCTCAAAAGGACGGCCTCTTGGTGTTTTTAAGCGGTTTTTTAGGCTAAAGCAGCGCTGTAAAACGTCGATGGATTAGTTGATGGATAGTTATGGAGCAATCCGTTTTTAAGTCAAAATACGGCAAAAAATGGGCCGTCTCGCGATGAGACAGCCCTTTTTTGTTTGATAGTTGCTGTGGATGTTTTACAATCCAAAAGCTTTTTTAATATCGTCTACACGATCGAGTTTTTCCCAAGTAAACAATTCTACTTCCAATTCCTTAATGGCCCCACTAGGGCTCTTAAAGATTTTGGTCACGGTTTGCGGTTTTCTCCCCATGTGTCCATAAGCAGCGGTTTCGCTATAGATCGGGTTGCGAAGTTTGAGGTTCTTTTCGATAAAGTACGGACGAAGATCAAATAATTCCGATATTTTTTCGGCGATTTGGCTGTCTTTTATAGCGATTTTAGACGTGCCGTAGGTGTTGATATACAATCCCATCGGACGCGCTACACCAATGGCGTAAGACACCTGAACCAATACTTCATCGGCTATACCTGCAGCCACCATGTTTTTGGCGATATGACGCGTAGCATAAGCCGCACTGCGGTCTACTTTACTCGGGTCTTTACCCGAAAAAGCACCACCACCGTGAGCGCCCTTACCTCCGTAAGTATCCACGATGATCTTTCGACCCGTTAGGCCGGTATCTCCATGAGGACCACCGATAACAAAAACACCCGTAGGGTTGATCAGGTATTCCACATCTTGAAATAAGTGTAGGTATTGTGGGTATTTGGCCAATATCCTCGGGATAAGGATGTTGCGCAAATCGCTTTCAATGCGTTGTTGCATGGCCAATTCTGCGCTTACTTTGGCTTCTTTGCTGTCGTTCTCCGGTTTGACGAAGTCGTCGTGTTGCGTAGAAATCACTATGGTTACCACACGCGTAGGCGTGTTGTCGTCGCTGTATTCCAAAGTGACTTGGCTCTTGGCATCGGGTCTTAAATACGCGATATCCGTAGCCTCTCTGCGAATGTCTGCCAGCTCTTGTAAAATTTTATGCGATAAATCTAGTGCCAAAGGCATCAGGTCTTCCGTTTCGTTGGTCGCGTAACCAAACATCATCCCTTGGTCGCCAGCGCCTTGTTCCTCTTTGGATGCGCGGTCAACCCCTTGGTTGATATCGTCCGATTGCTCGTGTATAGCCGATAGGATACCGCAAGAATTGGCGTCAAACATATATTCGCTTTTGGTATAGCCAATCTTTTTGATGACTTCCCTAGCGATGTTTTGAACGTCTAAATATACTTTTGATTTTACCTCTCCTGCCAGTATTACCTGTCCTGTAGTAACCAATGTCTCACAAGCGACTTTGGATTCTGGGTCAAAAGCTAAAAAGTTGTCGATTAAAGCGTCAGAAATTTGATCTGCGATTTTGTCAGGATGTCCTTCACTAACAGATTCTGACGTAAAGTAATAAGCCATAACGTTTAATTTTTTTAAAATTAATAGAGAAAAATGGCTAAAGTAGATTTTCTGCTTTAGCATTTTTTTACCGAGGTTGCAATCAGTTCAAATTTTTCCTCCCAATGTGGGGACAAATTTAGTAAACATATTTCGATTTTTACGCTAGTTGTTGAGAATTTATAGTAGTGTTAACGGTTGACTTTACCGTCGTTTACATTTTGTTTCGCATATAGGGGAAAGCGAAGGGATGTTTTTTTCGTGTCGGTGGAATACTTTCAGTTGCCCATTATATTAATGGCTTCGGGGGTTTTACAAAATGCCGATTTAGGTGAAATCGTGGGAAAATCCAGTGGTTTACGAGTAGGTGTTGATGCGGTTGTCGGATAAAAATGAATCGAACCTAAAGTGGGTCGGCTAATAGTCCCGGTTTCGATTTTATCTTTAACCGCGGGAGGAGTCGCACATAAAGGGGCTTTGACGCGATAAAAAAACAACTGTTAAAAAGTAGGCGTCAAAAATGAGAAAAAGCCAATAAATGTCATTAAAAAGGACTCATAAGCTTTTTTTTCCTAAATTTGCCCTCACTAATATGGGAGTCCTCTACAGGTTTTTTAGGTTTCCAAACTCATAAAATATGCGATTACACAGTTCTAAAGATCAAGCCTCGATAACCCCACAATTGGCTTTGAGCTTTTTAAAAGAAGGAAATCAACGATTTGTAGAAAATTTAAAAGCACACAGCAATTTATTGGAACAGGTCAATGAAACCAAAGCGAATCAATTTCCCTTTGCTATTATCTTGAGTTGTATCGACAGCAGAACTTCAGCAGAATTGATCTTCGATCAGGGATTGGGCGATATTTTTAGCACCCGCATCGCTGGGAATGTATTGAATGACGACATCATTGGATCGATGGAATTTGCCTGTAAACTGGCGGGATCAAAGTTAATCGTGGTTTTGGGGCATTCCAATTGTGGCGCGATTAAGGGCGCTTGCCACGGTACTGAATTGGGACATCTAACAGCCTTGTTGTCCAAAGTTCAAAACTCGATCGACGCTGTGGTGATGGAAAACCCGAAAGCGAATTTAACTGAACAGTCCACCATCGATCAGGTTTCTTTTGAAAATGTCATCTTTACCTTAGACCGCATACTCGAACGCAGCGACGTATTAAAAAACATGTTCGAACAAGGCGAAATCGGTTTGGTTGGCGCTTACTATAAAGTGGAAACGGGAGAAGTAGCCTTTGTCAAGGAGCTTTTTGCACTATAATTTAAATACAAAATTTTGGAACATACCGATTTATATAAAAAGATATTAGAAAACAATAAGCAATGGGTCGAGCAAAAACTCGCCATTAATCCCGATTATTTCAAGCGATTATCCGAAAGGCAAACCCCTCCAATCTTGTGGATCGGTTGTTCGGACAGTAGGGTACCGGCCAACGAAATTATCGGAGCCGAACCCGGCGAAGTGTTTGTACACAGAAACATCGCCAATATGGTCATTCACTCCGATATGAATATGCTGAGCGTTTTGGATTATGCCGTCAATATCTTAAAGGTCAAAAACATCATCGTTTGCGGTCATTACGGATGTGGAGGGGTACAAGCCGCTATGCAAAACAATTCCGTCGGTATTATCGATAATTGGATCAGACACATCAAAACCGTATACCGTTTGCACCAACGCGAGTTAGACGGCATAGCCGATGAAACACAGCGCTTCAACCGATTTGTCGAGTTAAACGTCAAGGAGCAGGTATTTGACCTGGGTAAAACCTCGATTGTGCAGGCTGCGTGGAAAAACGGGCAGGAGCTGAGTATCCACGGCTGGGCATACGGATTGAACTCCGGATACGTTACCGATCTGGAAGTTAACCTAACCAATAATCAAGACTTGGACGAGGTGTATCAACTGAAATTCAACAACTAAAACTAGAGGTTTTCATTAAAGGAGGAAGGCAGTAGTTGCGGGATAAATTTTAAGATTATCGGCAACACCAAGCTGCCTCCGGGCAATAGGAAAATCGTCAACGACGGAATCGTTTTACAGATTTCAAGCAGCTGTTTTTTGACCTGCTTCCTCTCCTGACTGTCCAATTCGCGCTTGGTCGATTCCAAGAGCAAATTCATCAAATGACCGTTTTTATAAATCTCTCGAATCAATCGTTTTTTGTTTCTAATCAAAATCAATTCCACTGTACTGCTGGTCGACTTGACCAAGTTGTTGAAGAGGTTGGACGATTTAAAAAAGTAATATTCGCGCTGGTGCTTGTCTAAGAATGCGTAAAAGTGCTTTTGACTTTTGAGGTAATAGTTTGACGACAGCGTACAGTGATACGCATCGAGAAAATCCAAATTTGGCTCGCGCATGGTTTTGCTGTCGTTGTTCCAGCTGTTGATTGTGATGAAATCCGACAAAAACTTTTTCTCCATCTCTCGGAAATGCGTCATCTTAGATCCGATAGCATTGGCGGAATCGCCAGCCACCCCCTTAGCCGTTGGCAGCGTTTTTTGCAGGTATTTAATCAGTAAAACATCGTTTTCATTTTTGTCGACTTTCTGATCTTTGATCTGCAAGACTATGTTGATCAGCAATTCAATAAAGTTGTGGGAAAACGCCTTGGGATTTTCTCCGGTAACCAAATAGCGGTCAAAGGCGAGCAGGTCTACCAAGAGCAAGATGTTGTTCAGTATAAAGCCCTGATTTTTAACCGAGCTAAACAAGTTGATGCTCCAGCGGTATTTAAAGGCCTTTTCCAGTCGGTCGTATTGGTTTTTACTGCCCAATAAACGGTCGAGGTAATTTTTTTTATGCGGCGTAAGCAATTGGTAAAAATCCAATAACTCCGCGATAAACTTGTGGTGATTGTGAATTTTTCGTCGGTAGTAATACGCCTTTTCCAGCATTTGCAACAGGCAAATCTTGGAGAGTTCCTCCTGAGTCAGTCGCAGATTTAAAGCCGAACTGCCAAAGACCTCCGCATCGATATACCCGTAGGCGAAGCCGATCTCCCTGGCTTTGCGGTAGACTTTCTCTAAGTTCGAATCCCTGAAGATGTGGTACTCGTGATTCTTTTTAAAATATTTCCTAATCCAGCCGGAGGTTGAAGGATTCATAGTTTTTGAGGAGTTTAATGGACGACTAATTTATCGTTTTAAAACGAGTCTTCATAAGAATTAGCCCAATAATTTACGCCCCTTTCAATCAATTTTTTTCGCTGATATTACCGCTTTATAGGCGGTATCTCCTGTAATTAAGTGCTAAAAAAACCGTTTTTATAGGAGTTTTTATTATTTTTATAAGGGAATTTTAAAGAATGTCGTATGAAGAGAGCGGATGGACAGCGCGTCGGGTTTTTGATTTTCGGCCTGCTGGCAATAGGAGGACTATGGGGGTGCAAAAAAGAGCATATACCCAGTCAAAAAGCGGTGCAAACACAGCGGCAAGAGCGGGTATTAGAGGCGGCTGCGCAGTATAAAGAAGACATCGTCGAAATCTTGGTAGACGATGCGGAGTTTACCCTGTATCAGTTGCGCATCAACAAACTGGCCGAGCAAAAGAGCGGTACTGCGGCGGTGCAAACCTGGGCAAAAAGCCTGTTGGACTATGAAGGAGATGCCCATCGTGAGCTCATCGAATTGGCAAGGCGGTATGAAGTGCTGTTGCCCGAAGTGGTTTCGGCAGAGAAAAACGACCAATTGGAAAAGCTCGCTACAACCGATTCTTCGAGTTTTGACCGGAGATACCTGCATTTGCAAGTTGAAGAGTATACCGATGCGGTGGAAGCGATTGCCGCCGTGTTGGCCCAAACCCAAGATGATACCATCCGGCTTTGGGCCGATGGGAAACGACTGGTTTTGGAAAATTGCCTGACGGAGGTCCAAGAAATACAGCGCAACCTAAAATAAAAAAGAGACCGGTTTAGGGTCTCTTTGATTGCAATGGTTTACCATTTAAAATTTTTCTCGATGGCTTTAATCATTTCCCCGGCTATATCTTTATTGGTAGCCCCTTCGATGCCTTCCAAGCCCGGCGAGGAGTTCACCTCGAGGAGTAGCGGCCCTTTGGAGGAGCGAATGATGTCGACCCCTGCCACCTTTAAATTCATCGCCTTAGCGGCTTTAATCGCGATTTTTTTCTCTTCTGCAGTAACCTTGATAATCGAAGCGGTTCCGCCCAAGTGAATATTGGCGCGAAACTCGCCAGGTAGGGCTTCCCGTTGAATGGCTGCAACGACTTTTCCGTCGATGACAAAGCAGCGGATGTCTTTCCCGTTGGCTTCTTTGATAAATTCCTGAACCAGGATATTGGCATTTAAGCTCTTAAAAGCATTGATCACACTTTCTGCCGCCTTTTTGGTCTCGGCCAGTACCACGCCTTTTCCCTGAGTACCCTCGAGTAATTTGACGATAAGCGGAGAACCGCCAACCATTTTGATCAAATCGTTGGTATCCAAAGGAGAGTTGGCAAAACCGGTAGTCGGTATATCGACCCCGTTGTTCAACAACAATTGCAGGGAATACAGCTTGTCTCGCGACTGTGTAATCGCTGCGGCATTGTTTAGACTAAACACCTTTAAAGACTCGAAATGACGGGTTAGCGCACAGCCGTAGTAGGTCATACTCGGTCTGATACGCGGAATTACCGCATCAAAATCGTTTAAAACCCTTCCGCCTCTATAGTGAATCTCGGGCTGGTTGGCGTCGAGTTTCATATAGCAATACTTCAAATTGAGGAAGTGCATCTCATGACCGCGTGCTTCGCCCGCTTCCATGATGCGCTTGTTGCTGTATAAATCGGGATTGCTCGCGAGTAATCCGATGCGCAAGCCCTTTTTTTCAGTGACGTTGGTATAGTAGTATTCCTTGATTTTTTCCGGTGTAGGTTGTCCGAGTAAAAAGTGCTTTTCCGGATCGACCAATACGCGTCCGCTCATGGCTTCGCGTCCCAACAACATGCGGTATCCCATGGAGTCCCGATTGGTTAGGGTAAGTTCAATTTCCCAAGTCGTACCGCCCAAGTCGAGTTCGGTTTGGATAACATAGCGCAATTCGCGGTAGCCACTAGAGCTTTTTACGATCCTTTTGTCGATCATTTTGGCCTCGCAATGCAAGGCGGTCTTGATGTTATTTTGAATCGGATTGACATCGAATTTTACCCAGTTTTCACCGTTTTTGTCGAATGGAGTTATATTAACTGCATGTAGGGCAGAGGTTTTAGCTCCGGAATCTACTCGAGCCTTGATGGTGGGAATTCCGAGAGAGGGGAGCGTGCACCACTCCTCGCTACTTACAATAACTTTGTTTAACATTTGTCTAGATTTGTAAAACTAAATTAGTACTATTATTTAGATTAGCTAATATAAAATTTGGAAAAAAAAGCCTACTAATTAGTAGGCTTTTCAAGTTGCGTAATCGCTATTTTTAAGGACTCTTTATCGTCGGATAAGGTCATTTTTATCTGATCTCCCGCGTGGATTTTAGAAGTGATAATCTCTTCTGCCAACGGGTCTTCCACGTATTTTTGAATCGCTCTTTTCAATGGGCGGGCTCCAAATTGTCTGTCAAATCCCTTGTCGGCTATAAAGTCTTTCGCCTCCACATCCAATTCAAGCGTGTAGCCTAAATCGGTTACGCGTTCGTAGAGCTTTTTGATTTCGATATCGATAATCGCGTGGATGTGCTCTTTCTCTAAGGTGTTAAACACCACGATGTCGTCAATTCTATTGATGAATTCCGGTGCAAAGGCTTTTTTCAGCGCATTTTCGATGATGGCTTTGGAGTTTTCTTCCGTTTGGTCTTTTTTGGCCTGAGTGCCAAATCCAACCCCTTGTCCAAAATCTTTTAGCTGTCGCGCTCCTACGTTGGACGTCATGATGATGATCGTGTTTCTAAAGTCCACCTTACGGCCCAAACTGTCGGTCAAATGACCGTCGTCCAACACCTGTAGCATCATGTTAAAAACGTCTGGATGGGCTTTTTCAATCTCATCCAACAAAATCACACAATACGGTTTTCTACGCACTTTCTCGGTCAATTGTCCGCCTTCCTCATAACCCACATATCCCGGAGGTGCACCCACCAAACGCGAAATGGCAAATTTTTCCATGTATTCACTCATGTCTATGCGCAATAAGGCATCTTCCGAGTCAAACATTTCTTTGGCAATCACTTTGGCCAACTGCGTTTTTCCCACACCGGTCTGACCCAAAAAGATAAACGAACCAATGGGTTTGTTGGGGTCTTTTAATCCGGCGCGATTGCGCTGTATCGCCTTGGCAATCTTGCCAACCGCCTCGTCTTGACCAATGACTTTACCCTTGATCAATTCCGGCAGCAAAGCCAGTTTGTTGCTTTCGGTTTGTTCGATTCGATTCAACGGTATACCCGTCATCATCGAAACCACGTCGGCCACGTTGTCTTCCGTGACTAAGATGCGATTGGTTTTGGTTTGTTCCTCCCATCTTTCTTGGGCAATGGCCAAATCCTTTTCAATGCGCTTTTCGTCGTCGCGCAAGCGCGCTGCCTCCTCGTATTTTTGCTTTTTAACCACGTCGTTTTTCTCTTCGCGTACCGCTTCGAGGTTTTTCTCCAACTCGATAATTTCTTCCGGTACATCGATATTGGTAATGTGTACACGCGATCCCACCTCGTCCATCGCATCGATGGCCTTGTCCGGTAAAAATCGGTCCGACATATATCTACTGGTCAGTTTTACACAGGCTTCAATGGCTTCGGGCGTATAAATCACGTTGTGGTGATCCTCGTATTTCTCTTTGATGTTGTTGAGTATGGTGATGGTTTCCTCTATGGAAGTCGGTTCCACTATGATTTTCTGAAAACGTCTTTCCAAGGCACCATCTTTCTCGATATGCTGTCTAAATTCGTCCAAGGTCGTAGCGCCTATGCACTGAATTTCGCCCCGTGCTAAAGCGGGTTTAAACATATTGGACGCATCCAATGAGCCCGTAGCACCACCGGCACCAACTATGGTGTGGATCTCGTCGATGAACAAAATGATGTCGGTGTTTTTTTCCAACTCATTCATCACGGCCTTCATGCGTTCTTCAAATTGTCCACGGTATTTGGTTCCCGCTACCAAGCTGGCCAAGTCCAGTGTCACCACTCTCTTGTTAAAGAGTATACGAGACACTTTCTTTTGCACTATGCGCAAGGCAAGCCCTTCAGCTATAGCCGATTTACCCACACCGGGTTCTCCGATGAGCAAGGGGTTGTTTTTCTTTCTACGGCTCAAAATCTGCGAAACCCGTTCGATTTCCTTTTCCCTGCCCACTACCGGATCCAACTTGCCCGCTTCGGCCATCTCTGTTAAATCTCTCCCAAAATTGTCCAATACCGGAGTTTTGGACTTTTTCGCCGTTTTTGACGTGGGATTGTTGAAATTCGTGTCAGCCGTACTGTCATCTTGTCCTGACTCGTCGAAGGTTTCCGCTTTGGGGAACGAGGTTCCACTAGCGGCATCTTCGTTGGAAAGTATAGAAGAAAACTCCTCTTTGGCTATTTCATAGTCCACTTTTAGCTTGTTTAAAAGCTTGGTGGTCGGGTCGTCGTTATTCTTTAAAATACACAACAGCAAATGCCCTGTGCTAATCGTTTCATTTTTAAACACTTTAGCCTCTAAAAAAGTGATGCGTAAAGCGCGTTCGGCTTGGCGGGTCAGGTGCAGGTTTTTCTTGTCTGACTGCAAGTCTTTATTGGGGTTGATGGGGTTTAAAACTTCTACTTTATTTCGTAAAAAATCTAAATCGATATCTAGGTTGTTTAAAATTGTAATAGCTTCTCCCTGACCATCTCTCAAAATCCCTAATAATAGGTGCTCCGTACCGATAAAGTCATGGCCTAATCGCAAGGCTTCTTCCTTGCTATAGGTAATCACGTCTTTAACTCTTGGTGAAAAATTATCGTCCATGTATGTTATCTTTAAATAGGGTGAATGATTGTTTGATAAGGTAAATGCAAAAAGTGTACCTATATCGAAAGCGTCAAAGGCTAATTGACGAAAAAAAAACGAAAAATAAAAATCTGGATCTAAATTATTTTAAAATAAATCAGGGATTCAAATCTTTGTCAAAAGGCGAAATATATTGATAAATATAGCATAAAAACAGCGAATTTTCGTATATTAGCACGTTTTAATATTTGACAATTTTTAATTTATATACTTATGTCTGAAGGAGAAAAGTTAATTCCTATTAACATTGAAGACGAAATGAAATCAGCTTACATTGATTATTCAATGTCGGTTATTGTATCAAGAGCGCTTCCGGATGTTAGAGATGGCTTAAAACCTGTGCATCGAAGAGTATTGTTTGGAATGTATGAACTCGGTGTAATGGCCAATAGAGCTCATAAGAAGTCCGCGAGAATTGTAGGGGAAGTACTCGGTAAGTATCACCCTCACGGTGATAGCTCGGTTTACGATGCGATGGTGCGTATGGCTCAGGACTGGAGTTTGCGTTATTTATTGGTTGACGGTCAGGGTAACTTTGGATCAGTTGACGGGGATAGCCCAGCTGCAATGAGGTATACTGAAGCCAGAATGAAAAAGATATCGGAAGAAATTCTAGCCGATATCGACAAGGAAACAGTAGATTTCCAATTAAACTTTGACGATACCTTACAAGAACCCAAAGTAATGCCTACCAAGGTGCCGACACTGTTGATTAACGGTGCATCGGGTATCGCAGTAGGGATGGCGACCAATATGGCGCCACACAACCTGTGCGAAGTGATCGACGGTACTTTGGCCTATATCGACAACACCGATATCGAAATCGACGAATTGATGAACTACATCAAGGCGCCCGATTTCCCTACAGGAGGTATCATTTACGGATACGAAGGCGTACGCGAAGCTTTTAAAACCGGACGTGGACGGGTAATCATGCGCGCCAAAGCCAGTTTTGAAGAAGTAGACGGACGCGAGTGTATTATCGTGACCGAGATTCCTTATCAGGTCAATAAAGCCGAGATGATCAAAAAAACCGCTGAAGCGGTAAACGACAAAAAAATCGAGGGAATCGCAACCATACGCGACGAATCCGACAGAAACGGTATGCGTATCGTGTATGTGCTCAAGAGAGATGCCGTTCCCAATATCGTTTTAAATACCCTATACAAGTTTACGCAGCTGCAATCCTCTTTCAGTGTCAATAATATTGCCCTGGTAAACGGACGTCCGCAGATGTTGAACTTAAAAGAATTGATCCACTATTTCGTAGAGCACCGTTTTGAAGTGGTGACGCGTAGAGCGGAATACGAATTGAGAAAAGCCGAAGAACGCGCGCATATCTTAGAGGGATTAATTATAGCCTCAGACAATATCGACGAGGTGATCGCCTTGATCCGCGCTTCGTCCAATACCGATGAAGCCCGTGCTAAATTGATCGAGCGATTTAGTTTGTCCGATATTCAAGCCCGTGCCATAGTTGAGATGCGTTTGCGTCAACTCACCGGACTGGAGCAGGATAAACTGCGTGCGGAGTACGACGAAATCATGAAGTTAATTACCCATTTAAGAGAATTATTAGCCAGCAAAGAGCTGAGAATGAATCTGATTAAAGAGGAATTGGCCGAAATAAAAGCAAAATACGGCGACGAACGTCGTTCTGTTATTGAATACGCCGGCGGAGATGTGAGCATCGAAGATTTGATCGCCGATGAGCAAGTGGTGATCACCATTTCGCATGCGGGATACATCAAGAGAACATCGCTTTCGGAATACAAAACCCAAAATAGAGGTGGAGTGGGGCAAAAATCCGCAGGTACCCGCGATTCCGATTTCTTGGAACACATGTACGTAGCGACCAACCACCAATATATGTTGTTCTTTACTCAAAAGGGAAAATGCTTCTGGATGCGCGTATACGAAATCCCAGAAGGAACCAAAACCAGTAAGGGACGTGCCATCCAAAACCTGATCAATATTGAGAACGACGACAAGGTCAAAGCCTTTATCTGTACTCAAGATTTAAAAGATGAGGAATATATCAACAGTCACTATGTGATTATGGCTACAAAACAGGGTCAGGTGAAGAAAACGCCGCTGGAACAATATTCCCGTCCGAGATTAAATGGAATCAACGCCATTACGATTAAAGAAGACGACGAATTGCTAGAAGCCAAGCTAACCGATGGGAAAAGCAAGGTGTTAATAGCGGTGAAGTCAGGAAAAATGGTTCGTTTCGACGAAGAGAAAACACGCCCAATGGGACGTACGGCCTCTGGAGTTCGCGGAATTACCCTAGCCAATGACCAAGACGAAGTAATTGGTATGGTTTCTGTAAGTGATTTAGAAAGCGAAATCCTAGTCGTTTCGGAAAACGGATATGGTAAGCGTTCTTCTCTGGATGAATATCGCGAAACCAACCGCGGTGGAAAAGGAGTGAAAACGATGAACATCACCGACAAAACCGGTTTGTTAGTGTCGATCAACTCGGTAACCGACCAGGATGATTTGATGATTATCAATAAATCGGGATTGACGATTAGAATGCGCATTTCCGACTTGAGAATTATGGGTAGAGCCACGCAAGGTGTTCGCCTGATCAACATCAAGGGAAGCGATTCCATCGCTGCTGTGGCTAAAGTAATGCCAGAAGACGAATTGGAATTGCTGGAAGGTGAAGAAGGATTTGTAGCAGGAGAAATCGATGAAGAAGCAGATGAGCAACCCATCGACACCGACCCTATTGACGAGCAAGAAGATTAAATTAATATAAATAGAATAATTATGAATAGAAGATATGCTTATGCACTTTCTGCTCTTATGATTTCTGGGCTAGCAATGGCTCAAAAAAGCGAATTAAAAGATGCAGAGCGCGCTATAAAAAAAGGCGATGTTCAAGAAACCAAAGCGGCACTGTCTAAAGTGGAAGCGGTTTTATCCAATGCTAACGATGCTCAAAAGGCGCAATATTATTTCCTAAAGGGAAATTTTGCCTACGAGCAAGTAAAGAAAAAAGTCGATTTGGATAAAAACATCGACGAGGTGGTGGCTTCCTATAAACAAGTTTTCGAACTGGAAAAAGGAGCCAAGTCCAACAAGTATTCCAAGCAAGCGGAAGAAGAACTGAAAGCGGTAAGTCAAATTGTGGTGAATAAAGCCATAGAGGCGAATAATAAATCGCAGTATACAGAGGCTACCAAGCGTTTTAATAAAGCATACGAGTTAAACCCTACCGATACGATTTACTTGTATTACGCGGCTTCTACAGCGGTGAATTCCAAGGATTATACCGGGGCGATTAACAACTATAAAAAATTGATGGATTTGGGCTTTACAGGACAAGAATCGTACTATACCGCGGTGGAAAAAACCAGTGGTGAGGTTCAGAGTTTTGGAAAGGATTCCAAAATGAGAGATTTAATGATCAAGCAAGGCAGTCATAAAGATCCTAAATTCGTTAAGGAATCTTCTAAAAGACCCGAAATCATCAAAAATATGGCCTTGATTTATCATCAAGAAGGGCAGTATGACGAAGCGGAAAAAGCCATTGCAGAAGCGCGTAAATCCGATCCAAACGACATGAACCTGTTGTTGACTCAAATGGATTTGTATTTAAAGTCAAACAACATGGGGAAATACGAGGAATTGGCAAAAGAAGCCTTGGCCAAAAATCCCAATGACGATGTGTTGTTGTACAATTTAGGGGTAACGAGTTACCAAGCTAAAAAATACGATGAAGCAAAGAAGTATTACGAAAAAGCCATTGCGATCAATCCAAAAGCGGAAAATGCCTATTTGAACTTAGCCATTTTGAAGTTGATGCCAGACGAAGGTTTGACCAACAAGATGAATGCCTTGGGGATGTCTGCATCTGACAACAAAAAATACGACGCCTTGAAAAAGGAAAAGGATTTGATCTACAAAAGCGCTATTCCCGATTTGAAAAAGGTACTGGATATCAATAAAGATAACACAGAAGCCATCAATACGCTTAAGGGAATATACAAAGCCTTGGAGATGAAGAATGAATTGAAAGCTTTAGAAGCAAAATAATAGCTTGAACAGCGACTATAAAAACCACCTTTTAGGTGGTTTTTTTGTTTTTGATAAGCAGCTGCACCCCGGTCTTACCTAAGCTTGCAATCGCCGGTTTTCCGGATCAATCCTAAATGTTGTGTTTATGCAAAAATAGCGACCAATCCATCCAAGGAGAATGCCTATATCTCTTACTCCTCTAAACGGAGTTCTAAAAGCTTTGATTTTGGCATTAAAAGACTCTGCAGCAGCATGGGTACTACTGTTGTCAAAATAGTTTAAAAAAAAGGTGGATTCGTCGATTCGATGATGCGTAAATTCGCTTTGGGTTGTAGTAAAGTCGAAGAAACTGTTTTTAAATGAAGACAAAATCCAATCTCCGCTGCCGGGCGAGTCGGCTCGCTGGGCAAATGCTTTTCAATACTATTATTAAAACATCTTCTTATTTTAAACTATACGAAGAACATCTCACTTGCTAATTATAGCTTTTCTTAATTAGAAAAACACTTACTGTCTAGAAGTAAAATAGGCGGGTCTAACTGGGATTATAAAATGAGTTTAAATCGAAAAACAAATTTTTCATGAATACAATAATCACGATTGAGAATTCTTGTATTTAATATAGTCTACTCGAGCGGACTCGCGCAGTAGTGTAATCAAAAAAGCGGCTGTCCTTTTGAGACAGCCGCTTGACTAGACATAAAATTATATTTCTCTAATGCGCTGCAGTTTATCCGCCCACATTTGGTATTCCTCTTTGTTTTTATCGATGTTTTTATACACCTCTTTGACAAATGGATTGTCGGGTTTTGCATTGGAAATAAACTGTATGTTGTTTTCCAATTGGAAAATTTCCGATTTCAATTCCTCCATTTTGCGCTGTATAAAGATCGTTTCGTTTTGAATCTTTTTCTGGTCGTTGGATTCGACCAATTGATCGAGGCGGTTGTTGAATTTTACCGATTCGGTTTCCTTTTTGCTCAAGCTCAATTTGTCGAACAACACATCGAGTATCTTGTTGAATTTACCTTCGATAAAACGCTTGCTTTGCGCCACTCTTCCGATGTTTTTCCAATTGTTGATGTGGAGTTTAATCTCTTCCAAATCCGTTCTGTGATCGCCAGACAATTGAAACTCTTTTAGCAAATCCAAATATTCCTTTTTCTTGCTATAAGCTGCAGCCTCTTCATCGTTTTCTTGATTTCTAGCCGTGTGTAGCTTGTCAAAATAATGGTTGCAGGCGTCTTTAAACTCTTTCCAAAGGCTGTCGGAATACTTTTTGGGTACATGCCCCGTCTTTTTCCATTCCTCTTGTATGCGCTTCATTTGAGGCGTAGCCGCATCAAAATCTTCACTGTCTTTGAGCGCATGAGCACTTTCGATTAACGCCAATTTCTTGGTTAGATTTTGTTGTTGATCGATTTTGAGCTCTTTGTAGAAGGAGTTTTTATTGACGTTGAAGTTACGCGTGGCCAATTTAAACAAATACCAAGTTTCCTCGTTTTTTTCCGAGGGTACTTTGCCGATGGCAAAAAAGCGCGCGCGCAAAGCCTCGATTTTTTTGATTTGGTTTTGCCAAGCGTTATGACTGGTCATTTCCTCCCTAGAAATTTGATCCATCTCGGTGATGATTTCAATTTTCTTGAGCAGGTTATCGTTTTCAGCTTCTCTTAACTTGTCGAACAACTGCTCGCGTTTATCGTGCATTTGCTTGGTTAAGTCGCTAAACTGCTCCCAGATTTCCTCTCGAATTTCGCGGTCTACCGGGCCGATTTCCTCTTTCCAGATTCGGTGTAGGGTTTGCAGCTCGCGAAAGGCTTTGATGATGTCGTCTTCTTGCAATAGCTCTTCAACGCGTGTGATGATTTTTTGCTTTTGCTCCAAGTTGTGTTTGAAATCCATATCACGCGATTCCCGATCCAAATGCAATTGGTCGTAGAAGCGCTCAACGTGAAAGTGGTAATTGTTCCAAACGTGGTTGTATTTATCGCGGGGAATAGGACCGGCATGGTTCCATTTCTCCCTTAGAGCAGTCAGTTTTTTAACTGCGTCATTTCGGTTTTCCGCATCGTCGATCAGCGTTTTCAACTCCTCGATTATGGCGATGCGCTGTTCTAAGTTTTGGTTTAAATTTTTCTGTAATTGTTTGTAATAAGCATTTTTTCTATCGCGATATTCGTTAAATAGCGTTTCAAAAAAGTTTTTTAGCGGAAACTCATATTCAAATTCAGCTTCTGAATCTGGATTTTGCTCCGTAAAGCGCTCTTTCTTCTCCTCGATGAAATCGGTGTATTTCGACAAAAAAGCCTTGCGTATTTCTTCTGCGTGATCCTTGATAGCGGTTATTTTACCCAATGAGATTAACTTCTGTAATTCATCGGTTAAGCTTTCCATGCTTAAGGTATCGTAGTCTAACTTGGGGATGTCGTTGGACTCTTGAGCAGCGTTGTCTTCACTTTCTTCCGCATTGGAAAGCATAATGGAGTTTACAGCTTGTTCTTGATCGGTAGGTACAATTTCAGGCGATGAAACTTCTTTAAGTCCGTCTGCATCCCTGTGCAGGTTATCATTCTTTTCTTCTAACATCATTTAAACGCTTAATGTTTAACATTATTTTCGGAAAGATACAAAACACAACCGATCCTAAAAAAGAAAAAAGGTAAAAAAATGGATTTTATACCGGAAAGAAGCCGCTATTTAACAGAAACAAGAGTTTTCTAGCTCAGGGCTAACTTATTCCAAATTTTCCAGGATTTTTCGGCTTGCAATTCGAGCATTTCCAAGCCGTTCTTGATTTGGGCACCTTGCAGTTGAGCCGCGCGCAAAAAGGCCGAGGTCTCGGGATTGTAAATCAAGTCGTAGGCCAAGTGTTGTGCCGTAAATAAACCGTAGTCCAAATCGGGTTTTTGATCGATGTCGGGAAAGGTGCCCAGGGGGGTGGTATTGATGACCAGCAAATGCGCTGCAAAGATTTCCGCTGTGAGCGCGCCATAACTCAATACGCCTTCTTCGGAATTTCGAGAAACGTATTGCGGCTCGATATTCAGTTGCTCCAGGGCGTGATACACCGCCTTACTCGCACCGCCAGTTCCCAATATAAGGGCCTTTTTTGGCTTGTTTTTAAGCAGGGGTTTAAGCGATTTGTAAAACCCGTGCCAATCGGTATTATAACCTTTGAGCTTGCCTTTTTTCGAAATCTTAATCGTGTTCACAGCACCGATTCTGATCGCGTTTTTAGACAGTTCGTCCAAATACGGTATAATGGATTCCTTATACGGTATGGTGACGTTTAATCCCTTTAAATTGGGGTTGTCGGTCAGGATTTGATCAAAGTCGGAAATCTGAGCGATGTCAAAGTTCTCATACGTACTTTCCACATCGCCTTTGTTGGAGAATCGCTGCTTAAAATACGATCTCGAAAAAGAGTATTCAATGTTCTTACCGACTAACCCGTATTGATTTCTTTTGCCCATCGCTAAACCTTTTTTCTATGGTGATTTTCAAAGGACAAGATTACTAAAAATCGCTCGAATTCTTCGCTTAAATACAAAAAAAGTTTTGGGGGTTTCCCGCGCTTAAATTTAGGGCGCTAGGTCCGTGCTGGAGGTGCGGTCGACGGTTTTTAAATCAAAAAAAATCCACCGAATTTCGATGGATTTTGTAGGTTTATTGCGCCTTATTGGGATAATTGTCTATCAGGTTTTGTACCAAGGGGTTTTCCCATTGGGAGGGAAACAACTCTTCGATCAGGCTTTTTTTGTCGTAATCCTTTTGCAGTCCAATCACCAGGTGATAGGTGCCCTTTTCCACATCGTCGAGCGTAAAGTACAACACGGCCAAGCGGTATGCGATTTCCGGATCGTCTGGATGGGTTTCCGAAATTTCGAGCAACTTGGATATGGCGGTGTCGTATTCTCCTAATAAGTATAATACATCGGCCCAGTTGGTCCAATCAGACAGCTGATCGCTTCCGAGCTCAATGGCCTTTTGATAGCCGATTTCCGCCTCGGAAAAGTGTAGCAAACTCTTGTTTAAAGCCGCGTAGCGAATCCAATACTTCTCGTTCTGATCGTCGATGTTGATCGCTTTTTCCAGGTGGTGTAGCGCTTTTTCATAATGCTCCTCTTTGATAAAAAAATCGGTTAGCGAAATCCAACCCTTGTCCAAGAGCGGGTCTTCGTGCACGGTTTTTTTGTAGTAGTGCAACGCCATCTCCGCATTGCCCAATTCCTCGTGGCAATGCCCAATGCGCATCAATACGTAAGACGATGGTGCATCGAGCTCCAAAGTAATCATATAGTTGTCTATGGCTTCTTGGTAGCGCTTGAGTTTTTCCAAGGCCTTTCCCTTTTCGAGATAGGCCCCCAAAAAATGCTCGTCGATCAGCGTGGCATAATCAAAAGCCCGCACCGCTTCCTCGTAATTCTTTAAGGTAAAATGCTGCCTGCCCAACTGGTGCCAGGCGATATCGCTATACGGATCCTTTTCGATAAACTCCATCAGGAATTCCACCGCTTTGGCGTTCTCTGCGAGAAAGTCAAAGCAATAGACAATGTTGTACAAGGCAGATTGGTCCTCTTCGTCGTTTTCCAAACAGCGGATAAAACTCTCTTTGGCCAGTTCAATTTCGTCTATAAACAAGTACTCCATACCCAATAGGGAATAGACATCCGAGAAATCCTCGGTCAGGTCTAAGGCGATTTTTAAAAATTCAATAGCCGTTTCGTGTTGCCCTTTTTTGGAATAGATATTGGCTCTTTGAATGTATATTTCTTCGTTGGTCGGCTCGATGGCGTGTAGCTCGTTGAGCAAGCGATCGGCCATTTCTAACTTGTCTTGAAAAACCAATAGCTCCACCTGTACCAATTTGAGGCCCGTAGAGTTAGGATGTTGTTCTAAAGCTAGTTTAAGCGCTTTTTTAGCGAGATTCATTTTTCCCGAATCGAGGTAGTGAAGAATGATATTTTCAAATTCTTCAGAATCAAAAAACAAAACTTTGTTGGTTTTGAGCATCGATTCAAAACGGGAAAGGGATAAATTATATTCTTCTTCTTCGTTGCTTAAATACATAATAAACGCTTTTGTGTTATCCTTAGTCTAAATATATGAAATTTAGACGGGATTGTTTTGGAAATAATCAAAAAAATGCGAATTATTTCGATGTTTAAAAGGATTTTATAAACTTCCTTCCTGCTGAATTTCGTCCAATACACTTAAGATGATTTGACAGCCTTCTCGGATTTCCGCTTCGGAAATCGTCAGGGGAGGGGTAATGCGAACGGCCTTACCGTCAAATAAAAGCCAGAACAAAATTAGTCCTTTATCTTGGCATCTCATAATTAATTGGTTGGTAATATCGGCGCTGCGGGTCATCGGTGCCAACATCAATCCCCGACCGCGTATTTCCTCAATCAGCGGATGTACCAATAAGGATCGAAACAATTGTTCCTTAACCAAAGTCTGTGCCATGATATCGGTTTCGACCAATTCTCGTAAGGTAGCCAAGCTCGCTGCCGCAATTACCGGATGACCGCCAAAGGTGGTAATATGTCCAAATTTCGGATTGTCAAACAGCATATCCATGTGCTTTTCGTCGGCGGTAAAGGCACCTACGGGCATACCGCTGGCCATGCCTTTGCCCAACACCAAGATATCGGGAACCACATCGTAATTCTGAAAGCCAAACAGCTTGCCCGTGCGACCGAAACCGGGTTGAATCTCGTCTAAAATCATCAGGGCACCCACTTCGTCGCAGCGCTTGCGAACTTTTTGTAAAAAGCCGTTGTGGGGTTCTATAAAGCCCGCACCACCTTGGATGGATTCCAAGATAATACCCGCCGTTTTGGTGGTGATCTTTTCCAAGTCGGCTTCGTTGTTAAACGTGATAAAGTCCACGTCGGGCAACAAGGGTCTAAAAGCGCGTTTGCGGTCTTCGCAACCCATCACGCTCATCGAACCCATGGTATTGCCGTGGTAGGCGTTTAAACAAGAAATCAGCTGACTCCTGCCCGTAACCCGCCTAGCCAGTTTTAAGGCCCCTTCTGTGGCTTCCGTACCCGAATTGACCAAGTAGGTCTTGTTCAGTGTTGGCGGTAAGTGTGCGGCCAGCAATTGGCAAAAAGCCACCGACGGTTCTTGTATGTATTCCCCATACACCATCACGTGGGTGTATTTGTCCAATTGGTCTTTGATCGCCTGATGTACGCGCTCGGGCTGATGCCCCAGTGTACAAGCAGAAACGCCCGCTACGAAGTCTAAGTATCTTTTGTTGTCGGTGTCGTATATATAGGAACCTTTAGCGTGGGAAACTTCCATGGCTAAAGGATTTGGTGAAGTCTGTGCTTGGTATTTGAAAAATTCTTTTCTCATGATCCCGGTATTATTTTTTATTTTTTTTGCTGTCTTTGCTGTCTTTGCTGTCTTTTTTGGGTTTGCCCAGGGTTTCTGACTGTATTTCCATCGGTACCTCGGCCTCTTTCTGTTGGATTTCGCTTTCTTCCTGTATTTTGGCATCCAGCATCAGTTCCGATTCCGGAAAAATCTCTTCTAAGGTTCGAATCCGCTCATCGCCGCGCCAGAGAAAATCGCGCAGTTTTCTCGCGTTTTCGGGCAGGTCGGCTTCGGGGTAAATCTCGCTTTGCGGTTCTACATACAGCGTGGCGGTTTGTATTTTGTTTTCTTCGAGTTCCAAATTGATTTGACTGCAAACCCCTTTGTTGATTCCGACAAACTCGTCGTCGTCGTTGTACATATAGTAGATGATCTCGGCGTTTTTGATCAAGTCGATCTCGTACATTTTGTTGTCGCGAAACTTGCCGTAAAGATTTTGACCCTTGACCTGATTAAAACCCGTTCCCAGCGTATCCTGTTGTATGACAAAGGCGTCGTTGAGTACCTTGAGCGAGTCGAGTTGCTCGGTCAGCGGATTGTTGATCAGGTGAATGAGCTGGCCGGTAAGCTGACTGTCGCCATTCCAAACCACCGGTCTGCCGATCATCTGCGTTAAACCCACTTGCTGGCTGTAGTGCAAGGAGTCGCTTTTACCGCTCATATCGGTTTTAAAAATGCGCGCATCGTTAAAACCGCGAATGATCCGCGCATCGGGCTTTCCGGTAACCAAGATGCGCTTGGCGTGGATATAGACCGAATCGTTTTCGGTAACCGTGGTAATCAGGGCCTTTTTGGTGACAAACATCGAATCCTGCGCTTTGTACACCTCGGCATAATGTCCGCGAATAATCATTTTGTTGATCGTATCGGTAATTTTGACGTTGTTGGTGGCCGATGAAAAGTCGCGCTTTTTGTCGTAATACATCGAATCGCCCTCAATGCGGCGGTTGTCGTAAATGATGTGCGAGTTTTTAATCAGCTTGCCGATGTCTTGTTTTACGTCGTAAAAACCGTTTTCCGTATAGATGTAGTTGTCTTTGCTCGTGATGGTCGAAGGACCAAAAACATAAGAGTGCTGCGGGACTTCGTAGTAATCCAAGTGATTGGATTTAACCACCGTGCCCTGGTCGGTCGTGATGGTGACCGCATTGATAAATTGAAACTTTTTGTCGTTGATCAAGTATTTTCCAGCCTGACTGGTCAGGATGTTTCCCTCATTGGTAATCTTTCCAAACGAATTGTAATAGGCGATGTTTTGGTTGCGGTCAAAGTGGATGGTGTCGGTTTCCAACATGGAGTTGGGCGAGCGCATCACCACCTCGCCATTGGCATAAGCAAAGCCATTCATGCCGTTGTATTCGGCATAGCGGCTGTTCATGTGAATGGTGTCGCCTTGGTTCATGATCACATTACCAAAGAGTTTGATATAGTTTTCTTTTTCGAAGTAATAGGCTTTGTTGCAATTGATCAACACCCCATCGTGTTCGGCTTCGATATTTCCGGTCAACAAAACGGCATCGGGTATCTCGGCCTGATTAATATCACTGTAATCAGCGTGTTTGATGATGATGTTTTTTTTGTTTTGTGCCGTGGCCGCGAAGGTGAAAAGAAGAAAAGAATATAGAAAAAATAAAGGTAATGTTTTCAAATCTAGAATTTTTGTTCAAATTTAAAGAAAAAAAGTTCAGAAAAATTTAATTGGGAATTATTTATAAACAAAAAACACTTTCCGAAGAAAGTGTTTTGAGCTATTTATTTTAGAATCGTTTGTTTTCGGTCTGGACCCACAGAAACAATCTTGATGGGAACGCCTACTTCACTTTCGATAAATTCGATGTATTCCTTAAATTCTTTAGGGAATTGATCGTAGGTGGTCATCTGGGTCAAATCGGCTTTCCAGCCTTTTTTCTCTACGAAAATCGGAGTTACGTTTTGCGGTTCAATATTGTAGGGAAGGTGTTTGATCACCGCACCTTGATATTCATAAGCCGTACAGATTTGCAAGGACTCAAAACCGGAAAGTACATCGCCTTTCATCATGTATAATTCGGTAACGCCATTGACTTGAACCGCGTATTTTAATACGACTAAGTCCAACCATCCACAACGTCTCGCACGACCGGTAACCGATCCGAATTCCTTGCCTACGCGAGCCATGGTTTCGCCGAGTTCGTTGGTCAATTCAGTAGGGAAGGGACCGCTACCCACTCTGGTGGTATAGGCTTTGAAAATTCCAAATACCTTTTGCACTTTATTGGGCGGTACACCTAAACCGGTACAAGCACCAGCTGCTGTAGTGTTGGAAGAGGTTACGAATGGGTAAGTTCCGAAGTCGATGTCCAACATCGATCCTTGTGCCCCTTCGGCCAAAATGGATTTGCCCTCTTTCATCGCGTTGTTGATGTATTCCTCACTGTCGATAAAAGTCAACTTTTTCAACTGCTCAATCGCCGTGAAAAACTCTTCTTCTAACTCTTGAAGGTTGTATTGCAATTCGACATCGTGAAAGGTGATCATCGATTGGTGCTTTTCTGCTAAGGCGGTATAGCGCTCTTTGAAATCGGCCAATTCGATATCGCCAACACGCAATCCGTTTCTTCCGGTTTTGTCCATATAAGTTGGACCAATCCCCTTAAGCGTAGAGCCAATTTTGGCCTTTCCCTTAGAAGCCTCAGAAGCGGCGTCGAGTAAGCGGTGTGTCGGTAAAATTAAATGTGCTTTTCTAGAGATCAACAAGCGCGAATAAATATCGATGTTGAATTTTTCTAAATCGGCGATTTCTTTGATAAAAACCACGGGATCAATAACGACTCCATTTCCAATAATATTGATGGAGTTTTTGTGGAAAATTCCAGAAGGAATCGTTCTCAGTACGTGTTTTATTCCGTCGAATTCTAAGGTGTGTCCCGCATTAGGACCGCCCTGAAAGCGAGCAATGATGTCGTATTTTGAAGTAAGAACGTCTACAATTTTTCCTTTTCCTTCATCGCCCCATTGCAGGCCAAGTAGTAAATCTACTGTCATTATTTTGTGTGTTGTTTAGATTAGTGCTTTGGACTATTATTTTTCGGTTGGTTTGTTGCGCGTGCCATAGAAATAAAGAGAATGACTGTTTATCTGTAGGTCAAAAATCTCTTCGATGGTTTTCTTAATCGTCTGTATACGGGGATCGCAAAACTCGATAACCTCGCCGGTATCGGTCAAGATGATGTGGTCGTGCTGCTTGTCGAAATAAGACTTTTCGTAATGCGCTTGGTTCTGTCCAAATTGATGGCGACGTACCAGTCCACATTCCAGTAAAAGCTCAATGGTATTGTACAAGGTGGCTCTGCTTACACGATAGTTCTTGTTCTTCATTTTAATGTACAAGGATTCGATATCGAAATGCTCTTCACTATCGTATATCTCTTGTAAAATGGCGTAGCGTTCCGGTGTTTTTCGATGCCCTCTTTCTTCTAAATACTTTGTAAAAACAGTTTTTACAATTTCTTGACTTTTACTTGTTTCCATTGGAATATTAAATATCAATTGCAAAGATAAGGCTATTTTTTCTGTTATGAAATGGAATAGCCGAACCTTTTTGCAATTATTGGGTTTAAACTAGCTTACTCTATTCGTGCTAGTTGGAATATATACGGGTGACTTTATCCACTCCTTCAATCTTTTTAATGTTGGCCATTAATTTTTTCAACAAGGCGTTGTTGGGAACGGTAATGGTAATTTGTCCGTTGAAAATTCCCGCGTTTTCGCTTAGCGAAATACTTTTGATGTTTACCGTCATGTTGTTGGAAATCACGCGCGTAATTTCGCCCGTAAGTCCGATCGAATCCAAGCCGGTAATTTTAATGGTCGCTTCAAAATTCTCTTTAGACGAATCGATCCATTGGGCATTGATAATTCTATAGGCGTAATTGGACTGTAGACTGATCGCGTTGGGACAGTCTTTGCGGTGCACCTTGATGCCCTCGTTAATCGTTACAAAACCAAATACATCGTCGCCGGGTATGGGGTTGCAGCAACTGGCCAATTTGTAGTCCAGTTTTTCATTGTCCTTGCCAAAGACGATCAGATCCAGTTGAGAGGCATCTTTGTTCGGCGTCACCTCTGCGGTGGTACTGGGTTGTCTTTTGATGGTCTTTTTAAAGAAATTGATGAGCGTATTGTTTTTTAAGGCCGCGAAATCCTTTAATTGCTGGTTTTCGATAATGCCTACGCCCACGCGGTAAAACAGATCCAAGCTGGTTTTTAGCTTGAAGTAATTCACCATTTCATTAACGGTTTTCTCGTCTAAGGTAATCTTTAGATGGCGCAGTTTGCGCAAGAGTATTTCCTTGCCGTCTTCGGCTATTTTCTTGGTGTTCTCGTTGAGTACGTTGCGAATCTTGTTTTTGGCTCGAGAAGTGGTCACATAATCCAGCCAGTGTATGCTCGGTTTTTGGTGCTCGGAAGTCATGATTTCCACCTGATCCCCGCTACTCAAAACGTGGTTTAGGGGAACCAAGCGCCCGTTTACTCGGGTACCTCTGGTGTGTATGCCAATTTCCGAGTGTATGCTAAAGGCAAAGTCCAAGGCCGTGGCACCTTTGGGCAGGGATTTGATTTCGCCTTTGGGCGTAAATATGTAAATCTCTTTGGAGTAGAGGTTTAGCTTAAAATCCTCTACAAAGTCGACCGCATTGCTCTCGGCGTTTTCGAGCGCTTCTTTGAGCTGGTTGAGCCAGATGTCCAAACTGTTTTCCTCGGTAACGCCTTGCTTGTATTTGTAATGTGCCGCATAGCCCTTTTCGGCTATCTCGTCCATGCGCTCACTGCGGATTTGAATTTCTACCCAACGCCCCTTTGGGCCCATCACCGTAATGTGTAGCGCCTCATAGCCCGTAGACTTGGGCGAGGAAATCCAATCGCGCAATCGGCTTGGACTCGGGCGGTAGTGGTCGGTTACTATGGAGTAAATCTTCCAGGCCAAGAACTTCTCTTCATTGGGCTTGGACTTGTATATGATGCGTAGGGCAAACTTGTCGTATACCTCGTCAAAGGTGACGTTTTGCGCCTTCATTTTTCTGCGAATCGAGTAAATCGATTTGGGACGCCCCTTCATGGTGTACTGAATCTGCTCCAAATCCAGGGATTCTTTTAACACCGCCGAAATCGAATCCATATAGGCTTCCTGCTCTTCCTTGGTGTCGCGTATTCTACTGACGATATCTTGGTACACCTCGGGCTCGGTATATTTTAAACCCAGGTCTTCGAGTTTGGTTTTGATGTTGAACAAGCCCAAGCGATGCGCCAAAGGAGCATAGATATACAGCGTTTCCGAAGCGATCTTGGCCTGTTTGTATTCCGCCATGCTTTCCATGGTTTGCATGTTGTGTAAGCGATCGGCGATCTTGATCAGAATTACCCGAACATCGTCGTTTAAGGTCAGCAGCATTTTGCGGTAATTCTCCGCCTGCATCGAAATATGCGAGTCCGGCTCCAACAAGGCCATCTTGGTCAATCCCTCGACGATTTTGGCCACCTTGGGGTTAAACCACTCTTCGATTTGTTCCACAGTGATATCCGTGTCTTCGACCACGTCGTGCATCAAAGCGGCGGCGATGGAAGTGGCACCGAGTCCGATTTCCGAGGCGACAATTTTTGCCACGGCAATCGGGTGGAAGATATAGGCTTCCCCAGATTTTCTACGTTGATTTTTATGCGCTTCTACGGCTACGTCAAAAGCTTTGCGAACCATTTTCTTTTCATCGTCCGACAAGGTTTGATAACTTATTCTAAGCAATTCCTTATACTCTTGGGCAATGGCTTTATTCTCTTTCTCGATTTCTATTTCGGTCATATATGTTGCTGTTGAACATTCTAAATTTAAGCGAATATTTTTGATTTAGCAAATTTTATACCCGCTATTCTCGAAGGCATAAACAACAAAAAACTCCTCTGTTTAGAGGAGTTGCTATTTTGTATTATCGGGCATTGCTAGAACATATAGAAGACACCGGTAGACAGTTGTAAATTGCTGCCCGGACCGTCGTTTAAGTTTTTCTTGCCGAGTATCTCTACGTTGAGTCCAAAACGGCTAATTCTGCGATCGCGCATATAGCGGTAATCTCTTAGGAAAGCCAAGTCGGCCAACCAAAAGTTGATTCCCCCACCGTAGTTAAACGTAGCATTACTCGTACCGTCGAGTTGTAAGTATCCCGCTCCAGTAGCCAAGTACGGATCGACAATCGGAATGTTGAACAGACCGCCCAAAGAGTATTTGAAATTGGCATCAACGGCAATCACGTCCAATTCTTTGTTGGCTATTTTTCCATTGACTAAGTGTCCTTCTTCAATTTTATTCATCGCAACGGCTAATTCCGCGCTTAAATGGTTGACAATACGGGTTTCAATCGCTACCCGCGATGGAAAGGAAAGCATGTTCCAGTTTTCCGTATTGGTTGCATCGTCTTTGTCAAAGCCAAAATCCATGATATTCATCTGTACCGAAACCTTCCATTTATAATCGTTGATAAAACGCTTTTCTTTAAATGTCTGTGCTTGAGCACTGATACCAAATGTGAAAATCAAGGCAGCAAGTGTTAATTTTAAATTTGAAAAGGTCTTTTGCTTAAAGCAAGTAGTATTAAAGCAATTCATATTCATTGGTTTAGTTGTTGATGAAAAGATGGGATTGTTTTTAATTGATTGTTAAAAAAAACTAAAATCACCCAAATTTAGATTAAAAAATTAATTTAGCAAATAAATACAGCTTTTTTTGATTAATATTTATTTAAGAAATCCCGCAATTCAATTAATCGGCACAAAATACAGATCTTGAAAATCATAACTAAAATCCGTCAAGGGCGATATCGCTTCCATTTCAAAGGATTTTAACTGTTCCTTTTCGCGGTTGACCTTGATAAACGCATCGGCATCAAAGGATTCATTATACCACTTAACGACAAATTGGTCGTCCTGATAGAATTCAATTTCGCCTTTTAATTGCGGCGATCGTTTGGATTCAAACACATAAGCATCGCCCTCTGTGTATATCTGCACTTCACCCAGCCACGGATCTTTGTATTTTCCGACCAATTGGTTTAAGGCATTAACGGAAGTAGCCGCTTTTTTATTGCGTTGAACCTGCAGCCAAACGTTGAGAACGATTTGAGCGGCACTGGCGTCGTTGGCAAGGGCATGACTTTGGTATTCGGAGACGAAATCTTGTTCGGGTAAATTCAAATAGTAATTTTTAATCGTGTTGGTAATCGCATGAAAAGCGGCACCCGATTGTTGGTTGGTCAACACGGCTATACCGAGTTCCTGCTGCGGCAATAGGGTGACTTGTGTCACGATACCCTCTAAACCGCCGGTATGGGAAACCTGTAGGCTACCGGCAACATCGGTGAGTTGCCAGCCGAGTCCATAGGCCTTAAACAAGGAGTTGTAGGGCGGAGTACTGCGGTTGGGAATCCAGGTTTGCGGGGTCCACATTTCGCGATGTGTTTGCTTGCTAAATATCGCTTTGCCCTCCCATTCGCCCTCGTTGAGCTGCAATTGCATCCAACGCGACAAATCGCTGACGTTGGAGTAGATTCCCGCTGCGGCATCCAATATCGTATTGGTGTAGCGCGGAATAACGGTGAGTTCGCCCCCTACGGGTACGTGAGGTACTACGGCATTGGTCTTATCGGCCAGGCGGTTCCAATTACCTGCACTGGTATTCATGCCTATCGGTTTCATGATTTCGGCTTCCACATAAGCAGCCCAGCTCTTACCGCTGACTTTTTCCACCACCATTCCCGCTATGATATACAACAGATTGTCGTAATCGTACTGAGCGCGGAATCCCGATACGGGTTTTAAATACTGTATGTTTTGAACGATATCTCGAGGGCTAAAGTCGTGACCGTCTGGCCAGATCATCAAATCGCCTGCACCGAGTCCCAAACCGCTGCGATGCGTAAGTAAATCGCGAATGGTAAACTCTTGGGTGACGTAATCGTTGTACATCTTAAATTCGGGTAGGTAGTGAACGACCTTGTCGTCCCAATGCAACTTCTTTTGGTCGATCAACAAGGCCAAAGCTGCCGAAGTAAAAGCCTTGCTGTTTGAGGCAATGCCAAAATTGGTGTGTTCGTCTACGGCTTCTTTGGAAGTGATCGAGCGCAGGCCGTAGCCTTTTACATGAACGACTTGTCCGTCTTTTACTACGGCAATCGCCATACCCGGTACGTCAAAAGCCGTCATGGCTTGTAGGGTAACTTCGTCGATTTTTTTGGAAATATTCACAGGCTGACACCAGCCGTTTAGGCCGATGCATCCCAAAAATAAGAACAGGGTGTTTTTCATGGTTTTAGGTTAAAATCCGCGTTGGCGCTTGGCTTCAAAAACCAAGATGGAAGCCGCGACGGAAACATTCATAGAATCGATTTCGCCACTCATTGGAATAATGATGTTTTGGGTGCTGGCAGCACGCCATTCTTCGGTTAATCCCGTCGCTTCGGTACCGACTACAAAGGCCGTTGCCGGTAGGTAATTCAGGGTGTGGTACGCGGTAGAATCCTGTAAGGTGGCACAGTATATGGCAATGCGGTGCTGCTGTAAAAAAGCGAGCACTTCTGCCGTACTACCCGTGGCAATGGGGGTGGTAAACACCGCACCCACGCTGGAGCGAATGATATTGGGATTGTAGATGTCGCTTTTGGGATTGGCTATGATAACCGCATCGATATTGGCCGCATCGGCCGTGCGCAGTAATGCACCTATGTTGCCGGGCTTTTCCGGGGCTTCTGCCACTAAAATCAAGGGCTGCTCGGTTAGCTTTAAATCGCTTAATTGCAGGGATTTGCTGTGCGCTATGGCCAGCAAGCCCTCTGTGGTGTCTCTATACGCCAGCTTTTGATAGACCTCTTTGGAAATCGCGATCACCTCCACTTGACGCGGTATCCCTAGTTTCGCTTTTTCTTCCGAGAGGTAGTCGCTGCAAAAAAGCAGGGTTTCCAGGCTGTAATTGCCCTTGAGTGCCAGGTGTATTTCCCGTTGTCCCTCGATGATAAAGGTGCCCGTTTGCCGGCGGTTTTTCGATTTCTCTTGCAGTTGTATCAGACTTTTGATATACGCATTTTGCGGACTATCGATTTTTTTCATTTGGATGTTTTATATAATGCCTCGGGCCTTGATTTCTAAATACGCATTTATCGTGTCCATAGACAGTTTTTCCGGGGGAGTCAATACGCTGTAAATCCCGTATTTTCGCAGCTCATTGACGATGAGACGCTTTTCGTGATTAAACTTTTCCGCGATGACCCGGTCGAAGATGTCCTGTATATGAACGGCCTTTTGCTGGGTGAGTTCGTGCAATTCGCTGTTTTCAAAAAAGACGAGCAACAACAGGTGATTCTTTGCCAGACCTCTTAAATAAGGCAATTGCCGATTAAGTCCGTCCAAGGTTTCAAAATTAGTAAAAAGTATTAAAAGACTGCGCTGACTGAGGTTTCTTTTTACATCTGCATAGAGTTTGCTGTAGTCACTTTCATGAAAGTCGGTATCGATGCGATACAGCTGTTCCATAATCTGCCGCATTTGCACACTCTTGGATTCGGCGGCCACGCGGTTGTCGATCTTTTTGGAAAAGGTAAACAAACCCAATTTGTCCTTCTTTTTGAGAATGACATGCGACAGGGCCAAAGTGGCATTGATCGCATAGTCCAACAAACTCAAGCCCTCAAAAGGCATCTTCATCACGCGTCCTTTGTCGATGATCAAGTAAATGCTTTGCGCATTCTCGTCCTGATATTGGTTAACCATCAATTGGTTTTTTTTGGCCGTGGCTTTCCAATTGATCGTGCGGATGTCGTCGCCGCTGACGTATTCTTTGATCTGTTCGAATTCGGTGGTGGTTCCCAATTTTCGAATCTTCCTAAAACCGTAGGGTTGCTTGTATTTGGAAAACGCCAATAGGTCGTATTGCTTCATGTGTAGAAAAGAAGGGTAAGTCGGCACGGTCTGATTGGCGTCAAAGCGGTAGCGCTTGGAGAGCAAGCCCAGCGGACTACTGACATAAATGTTTAAATTGCCAAAGGTGTATTCCCCCCGAGCTGTGGGGCGCAACGCATAATTTAAAGCCACCTCTTGTCCCGGCGCAATCGATCGGTCGATCTCAAAATGCCGCTCCTGAAACTGAAACGGAATTTCGTCGATCAGCTGTAGGTTGGCCGTCCAATCGTAGTGGTTTTTGAGCTGTATACCGATGTGGTTAACATCGCCATTGGACAGTTTTTCCGGAGTTGTTCTAACGGCTGTTATCCCGTTTTTCTTGAGGAATAACAGGCTGTAATCGACCACTACAAAGGCGGCAAACAGACCGAACGCTACCCAAACCCAAGGCAGTAGTCCCGGAAATATAAAAGCCGTGATAAACAGTCCGATAAAAAAGATCAGAAAACCGTAAAAGCGCAGGTGAATGTATAGAGATTGGAACAACATGGATGATGTGGTAGATTTATCGAGGAATATCGATGGTTTCTAATATTTGCTTGATGATTTCCGGAGCGGTTAAGCCTTCCATTTCCCGTTCAGGAGAGATGATTACGCGGTGTTGAATAACCGGTATCGCCGCTTCTTTAATGTCTTCGGGAGTCACAAAATCGCGGCCGGCAATCGCGGCAAACCCCTTGGCAGCATTTAGTATTGCAATCGATGCGCGGGGCGAAGCACCCAAGTACAACAAGGCATTCTCCCTGGTGTTGCCCACGATTTTGGCGATGTACTGCAACAGGTTTTCTTCGACGATAACCTGTTTGACCAGCTGCTGAAAACGAATGATTTCCTCTGCGTTTAAAATGCTGTTGATCTGGTCTTCCTTGCTTTGGTTTTGTATGTGGTGTTCGCGCTGTAAGATCAAAACCTCTTCGTCGAGAGTGGGGTAGTCTATGGTGATTTTAAACAAAAATCGGTCGAGCTGCGCTTCGGGCAGCCTATAGGTTCCTTCTTGTTCAATGGGGTTTTGAGTGGCTATCACCAAAAAGGGTTTGTCCATGGTATAGCGGTTTCCGTCTATGGTGATTTGGCGTTCTTCCATCACTTCAAAAAGCGCAGCCTGTGTTTTGGCCGGCGCTCTATTGATCTCGTCAATCAGGATGAGATTGGAAAATACCGGTCCTTTTTTAAATTCAAATTCCGAGGTTTTGACGTCGAAAACCGACGTACCCAATATGTCCGAAGGCATGAGGTCGGGCGTGAATTGAATGCGGCTAAAATCCATGTCGATCGTCTTGGCCAATAGCTTTGCCGTTAGGGTTTTGGCTACGCCGGGCACGCCTTCTAGCAACAGGTGACCGTTGGCTAAAATAGCGACCAACAGCTTGTCGATCATCTTGTCTTGACCCACAATTACTTTTTTTATCTCCTGACGTACCGCGTCTACGCGCTGTTGCAGCTCGCTCAAGTCTAATCGCGATTCAAAATGTATGTTTTCTGTAGTGTTTTCTATATCCATAATAGGGTAATTTTAGTTCAATAGTTCTTCCGTAAGGGTGTTTATTGCAATAACGCTCTGTGAGTTGGCGGCCAAAGGATTGGCGCGATGGGCGTGAATTAAACGCACCCAACGCTCTATTTTATCGAGGTCTTTATCGGTTAATTTGTGCAAACTGTGCACAAAGCGCTCGTCCAAATCCCGCGTATCCAACATATAGGTGCGGCGAATTTTGGACAGGGCATATAAAATAATCTTATCCGTCAAATCGGAATAGTCGCCCGATTGGAGGTAGAGGGTTGAAATGGTCTTTGTAAAATCCACCGTAGTATTGGTTAGCGGCTTGATGATCGGTATAATGCGCTGCTTGCGCTTGGCGGTGAATAAAACAAAAATGACCAAGCTGATCAACACAAAATACCAAGCCCACTTCAAGGCCGGATTCTGCAAGATAAAGCGAAGCGGGGAGGAGGAAATCACCTCGGAATCCTCTCGAACACTTTGGGTTACCTTCCAATACGTCGGTTGTTTGGGCAGGTACGACAACAGGTTTTCTACGTACAAATGGTTGTTGCTGCGCAACAGCGAATAATTGGTAAACGCCTTGGGTTGGGTGCTGAAATAGAAAAAGCCCTTGCTGTATGGAATCCGTATAAAATTGGGGATTTGCGACTGACTCGTAGTAGTTTGGTAGCCCAATACCGTGGTTCGAGTCACGTCTACCGACTTAAAATGGCTGTTGGAAAACGCCCGATCCAAATTAAACGGCTGTCGCGACAGGGATTGATTGCGGGTCCACACCGTCGTTTTGTTCGAATCGGCATAGGTGTATTCCTCAAAATTCAACGTATCGGTCAATTGCTGTGGGAAAAAGTTGCCCACGGCAAAAATCGTATGACCCTTAGCGACAAAATCCAACAGCATATCCGTATCCGAATAATTCAGACTCGTTCGATCCTCGATCAATAAGAGGGTTTTTAATTCTGTGGAATCCTGTAGCAGAGAGTCGCTTAAAAACTCGTATACACTGTGGTGAAAGCGGTGCAGTGGACGGTCTTGAATCAAGCTGTCTATTTCCCGATTTAAAATGTAGAGCCCAAACGGAATTTTAGCATCGATATCAAAAGACGGTGTCCAATTGATCGGCTTGGGTTTGTTGTAATCGATAACCGCGATTAAAGCCACGGCAAAAACGAAAAACACCAAGTATTTTTTTAGCGTATTATTCATCTTTCCACGGTTTTAAAAATGCGTTAAACGCCTGTACTGCCTTTTCGAAAGCCACAGGGTCCACATCGAATTCGCCATACCAAATGTTGTTGTACAGATAAGACAAATACTGAAACGATTTTCGGGTTTCCCCATTTCGTATTTCCGCTACATAATCCGAATTGGTCTTTTCGATATCCCAGCTGATGATCTCGCGTTGGGCGAGTATCTTTAGCAACCACAAATAGTAATAGCGTATTGCCAAGCGGTGGTGTTCTTCGCGCAATGCCTGTTCGATAAGGGATTTAAAATCGGCCTTTATCAAGTCTTTTTCCACCTCTAGGGGATGCACAGCCAAGGCCTTTTTCGATTTTTTAAAAAACCAAAGGGCGTCTTTGCGCATAAAGGCACGAATGATGTAGGCAATCAGTAATACCAGCACGATAACCGACAGGTAGTTCCAAGCTTTATTCCATACCGTATAAGGCTTCTCGCCGACTTTAACGTCGAAGAAGGCATTGAGCCAACGGGTGATTTTGTTTTTAAAACGCGTCCATAAATTGTCGCTATCCGCCGCTGTGGCGTAGTGAAACTCCGGTTGGGAGGCGTATTTTGCCTTAAAATCAGTCGCAAATTTCTCCTGTACCATCGCGCTATCGCTATCGATCTGAATAACGGCAACAGCTGCTTTGGCCTTCACCGTAGGGAGGCTGACTGCATAGGAAAACGACAGCTGTAAAAACAGGCAGATTGCGAAGACGGTTTTATTCATTGGATTGGCCTAATTGGTCGATGTCAAAACGAGACTGGTTGTTTTCCATCACTTCGCGTTCGCTGTAGTAAATCAATCCTTGATTGATCATCAGCAGGTTGTTCAACACAAAGCTTACGACGATACTAATGATAAAAGTAATCAGATACAGCAGGCTAAAACTGCTGCTTTGCATAATATCGGAATCGCTCTTTAAAGAGGTGAACATCTGCAGCATCATCATTATTTGCGGAATTAGTGTAAAGATACTCAAGACAACCTGCAAGATGATATACATGATTAGGGTACTGCCTATAATGGGCCAGAAATTGTTTTTTAGCATCTTAAAAGCCGTTGCGAACGACTGAAAAAAAGGAGTTCCCTTGACGAGGTAGTCGTTGTAAGACAACATGCTTAGGCTTAGAAGCGTCGGAAGCAAGAGCAATAATAACGGTATGCCGATGATGATGAAAATCATCATAAAGGTCAAGCCAAACGCCACGGTGAACAACGGCATTACGATAAAGACCAATCCCAAAATATAGATTAAAATACGACCGATTTGCTTTTTTAAATCGGCGATGATCATTTCCGAAGTGATGGTTGCACCGGGAAATTTCTCCATGTTTTTCAGATATAAGCTGGGGTAGGAGTAGGATATAGCCGAAAAGATCAATAAGGTGGCCACCATGATTATTCCAAAACAAAAGACCAATAGGGCATTGTCTTGTAGGTAGTTGATGATGAAGTCGGGTTCATAACCGATGCTGCCCGACTGTATGATGTCGAAATACACCTGAAAGACAAAGTAAAAGGAAATCAGCATCAAGACCAAAAAGCCGCCGTTGATCAAAAAATAGTTTTTCATATAATTTTTACCCTCTACTTTAAAAAAATCAAAAGTATCGTTGATATAGCTGCTAAAGCTTCTTTTCTTGAATAGTTGAAACATAGTAAGGGGTATTAAAGGTGAATGCGGTTATAAACTTTTTTGGGGTATATCACAAAGTAATAAAAAATAGCAGTAAAAGTGCCGAAAATAATCAAATAATTTGCGAAATCTGGCATGCTCTGCGCATATCTGGTTACGAATCCTTCAATAAAACCCGCTAATACCGTGAAGGGTACCGTAGCGATAAAGATTTTAAAACCGTCTTTAAAACCCGTTTTAAACGCGTTAAAGCGCGAAAAAGTCTTGGGAAACAAAATGCTGCCACCGAGTATAAAACCGGCAAAAGCCTCGATAATCAAAGCGAAAATCTCCAGGGCGCCGTGTAGCCATATCCCCTGAAAACTCTGAGTAAACTCGCCTTGTTGTACGAAAAAATACTGGAAAGCTCCCAACATAATGGCGTTGTGAAACAAATAGATCAAGGTGCCTAAGCCACCAAAAATACCGTATATAAACAAGCGCAGTCCCACCCATAAATTGTTAAAGGTAATGCCGATAAAGCTGCCCCAATTGCTGCCGGATTGGTAAATGGCCATAGGGTCGCCGTCTTTGATGTTGTCCAAGGTGGTGTTGACATACGAATCCCCCAGGATCAGTCGGACAAAAGAATCGTCATAGTGAGCGGAAAGCACCCCGATGCCGACCAATATAAAAAACAAAATCGCGCTAAAAAAGAGGTAATTCCGGTGTCTATAAACGATCAGCGGTACCTCCGTTTTGTAGAAGTCAACCCATTGATTGCGATCCGTACGCTTGGTTTTGTAAATATTTTGATATGTTTGTACCGCGAGATTATTTAAATAAGCCGTAGTTTTGCTTTTGGGGTAATACGTTTGGGAATACGACAAGTCATTCATCAATTGGATATACATATCCGCCATGAAATCCGGTTTTTTCTTGAGGTTACCGAAAATAGCTTGCTCGAATTCGAACCATTTTTCTTTATTCTGTTTAATAAATATAATCTCTCTCATGGAGAGCTAAAATAGGAAATATGACTCAATTAACCATTACAACGACCCAAAATGTTGCAATAAATTTTGATCATGCATCGATTGGCGAACGCATTTTAGCTTTTGTGCTAGACATGATTATAAAAGCGCTGTACGTAACGGCCGTTTATTTTTTAATGCGGGTTTTTGAGGTGAATACCCCCTTGAGCACTTTGGACTATTGGAGTCAGACTTCGGTGTATTTACTGCTTTTTTTACCGGCTATATTTTATACGCTTTTTTTTGAAATGTTTATGCAAGGGCAAACCCCGGGCAAGCGCGCCTTAAAGATTAAAGTCATCAAGGTCGACGGCTATCAGGCAACTGCAGGCGACTTCTTGATTCGTTGGGTGTTTCGACTCATCGATTTGATGCTCAGCTCTGGCGTTATCGGAGTACTGTCGATTATGCTGACCGACAAAAAACAGCGGCTCGGCGATTTGGTTGCCGGTACGGCGGTGATTTCGACCAAGCAAAGCGTGCGCTTTTCGCAGACGATCTTTCAAGAGATGGAGGTCGATTATATACCGACTTATCCCCAGGTGATATCGCTGTCGGACAACGATATTCGCATAGTAAAAGAAGCGCTTAAAAACATTCGACTCACCCACGACAAAGTGCTGTTACAGCAATTGACCGAAAAAGTGGAAGCCGTTATGGGAGCCCCGAATAAATCGGAAACACAGCTTAAATTTATCGCTACGGTATTGGCCGACTACAACCATTATACGCAGCAGATGTAACGGATTAATTTTTTTACCATGTTTGAGATTTTAGATTTAGTAGGTACCATGGCCTTTGCGGTTTCTGGAGCCCTGGTTGCTATGGAAAAGCGCTTGGACCTGTTCGGCATACTCTCGCTGTCGTTTGTTACGGCAATTGGCGGGGGAACCCTGCGCGATGTGGTCATCGGAATCAGTCCGGTGAGCTGGCTGACGGATTTAAGTTATTTCTTCACCATTATCTTTGGAACGATCCTGGCAGTGGTCTTTCGCAAAAAATTCGCCTTTTTGCGGATGTCGCTCTTGCTTTTTGATACCATCGGTCTGGCTATTTTTACGCTGATCGGCATAGAAAAGGGGATGGGAGTAGGCCTGCACCCCATTATCTGTATTACTCTCGGTACGATTACCGCTTGTTTTGGAGGAGTGATCAGGGATATCTTGGGCAACGACATACCCGTTATTTTTAGAAAGGAGATTTATGCCACGGTGTGTATAGTCGGTGGACTAATCTATTACGCCTTATACTATCTTGAAGTCGGTAAAGACATCAATTATCTGGTGACTTCCGGGGCTATTGTCGTCTTGAGAATACTGGCTGTGGTCAACAAATGGTCTCTGCCACAGGTCAAGATGCCCGCTTAATCCCTTTGAGCAATAGGGCTTTTTGGATGATGTAGGAAAAGAGCACTACAAAACTCGCACCGATAAAGTTGAGCCACAAAAAACTCATCAGGTCTAAGTAATACAGGTAAAAAATCGATAGTTGAGTCAGCAGCGCAGCCCAAAATACCGCATTGGCCTGTACGGATTTAACAAAAATAGCCACTAAGAATATACCCAATACCGTGCCGTAAAATACCGAACCCACGATGTTGACCAACTGGATCAGGTTTTCGAATAAATTGACGACACAGGCCGTCAATATAGCGACTGCACCCCAGAGAACGGTAAAGATTCGCGTGGCTTTTAAATAGTGTTTCTCCGTCTTTTCCGTTTTGAGATTTCGCTTGTACAAATCGATTGCCGTGGTGGCGGCCAAGGCGTTTAGCTCCGAAGCCGAAGCGGCCATGGCAGCACAGAGAATCACTGCCAACAGTAGTCCAATCAGTCCTTTGGGCAGGTAGTTTACAATAAAATAGATAAAGACGTAATCCTTGTCGTTGACCTCTGCCTTGGGGTTGGCCTTTAAGATGATTTCCTTGGCTTGCTCGCGCAGTTCGCGTTCTTTGCTGGAAAGCGACACCATTTTTTCCTGTAAAATCGGGTTGTTGTAGTCTTGGTAAAGCTGGCCGGTATAGAGCATACTCACTTCTTTCTTATCTTCCAAAACCTCGTGCAATTCCCGTTCTACCGTTTGGTATTCCTTGTGGTAAATCGAGGCGTGTACGGCATTGGTATTGGTCGGGTTAAAGTGGAGTGGGGCACTGTGAAATTGAAAGAAAACAAAGACCAAAACACCGGTGAGCAGAATAAAAAACTGCATTGGCACTTTTAGCAGGCCGTTGATGATCAATCCCTTCTGACTTTCCGATACCGATTTGGCCGTAATATACCGCCCAACCTGAGTCTGGTCGGTGCCAAAATACGCCAGCATCAAAAAGAACCCGCCGGCTATACCGTTCCAAAAGGTGTAGCGCACCGTGGGATCAAAGGAGAAATCGACGATTTTCATCTTGTCGTTTGCCGCGGCTATACCCAAGGCGTCTACCAGGCTTAAATCGTCGGGAAAACTGTTGATAATGATGAAAAAAGTCAAGATCAAGCCCGTTAATATCACGAATACCTGCTGCTTTTGCGTCAGTATAATCGCTTTGGATCCGCCGGTTACGGTATAGACCAAAACCGACACTCCGATAATGATGATCAGCGTTTTTAAATCCCATCCCAACAAGGTCGACAAGATAATCGCGGGCGCGTAAATCGTCAATCCGATTACGATGCCCCGCTGAATGAGAAACAGCACGGCGGCTAACGAGCGAATGCGCACATCGAAGCGGCGTTCCAAAAATTCGTAGGCGGTGAACACGTTGTATTTGTAATAACGCGGTATAAAAAAAATGCAAATCACAATCATGGCCAAGGGCAGGCCGAAGTAAAACTGTATAAAGCTCATACCGTCGTGGTATGCCTGGCCGGGTATCGATAAAAACGTAATCGCACTGGCTTGGGTAGCCATCACCGAAAGGGCTACCGCCCAACCCGGAGTTTCCTTATTGGCCAAGATGTATTCATTGACGTTTTTGCTGCGCTTGGTTTTAATCGTACCGTAAAGCACAATAAACAGCAAGGTACAACTCAGTACAATCCAATCGATAGTTTGCATAGCTTAGGAGTACAATTGCATGAGAAAATAAAAAAACAATATATAAAAGAAATTCAATACCAAAACCACCGTATACTTCTTCTTCCAAAGTATACCGCAGTTTTCCGGCAGTATTTTCTTGATGATTTCTCTCATTTATAGGGCTTTAAAACAACGGGAAGCACTTGGCTGCGTCGGGTTTTATCAATCGCTTAGCGCGGGTGTCTCTCACAGGTATGCGCAATAGTTATGCCGTTAATTAGCTGTCCGAACTTTCGCTGGCACTGATTTCCTTGCTCTTTAAATATTCGTGTCTATTGATCATGACAATTCCCTTTTGCAATAAGAGGTTGTTCGGGTAGGATATGCGTTCGCCTTCTCTGGTAATCAACAAAGTGTGGAAGGTTTTAATGTCTTCGATTTCGCCTTCTATCGGAAAATCCTTGTCTTGGATCTTGATTGCATCGCCAATTTTAAAGGGAAAGGAGAAAAACAAGATCACCCCCGCGGTAATATTGCTCAGTATAGACCATTGGGCAAACATCGCTACCCCGATTATAGCAAAAGTAGAAGAGAGTGCCACATAAATGTTTTCCGGCTTGAGTCCCCAAATGGCAAAGAGAATCAACAAACAGAGTATGGTGGTCAAGGCATCGAAATAGCGGTTGATCAGCTTTTTGCGTCTAAGCGCATTTTCCGATACCTCCGAAACGCGGTTGATGATGGCCTTGGTTATAAATCTGGCGGTAAAGTAGAGTCCAATCAGGATGACGGTACTGATTATTTGCGGATAGTATTCTTTAATCATGGTGCGGCGATAAAAAGGATGAGTTGATGATAGAGTTTTTCGATGGGCAGTCCGACGACATTGGTGTAGGAACCCTGAATTTTTTCGATGCCGATAAGCCCGATCCACTCCTGTATGCCGTAGGCTCCAGCCTTGTCAAACGGTTGGTAGTTGGCGACGTAAAAATCGATTTCTTCCTCGCTAAGCGCGCGAAAAGTAACGCCGGTGTGCTCGTTGAAAACCACGGTTTTTTCGGCGCTGCGCAAACAGACCGAACTGATGACCTGATGGGTTTTGCCCGATAGACTCCGCAAGATAGCCACGGCTTCTTCGGCGTTTGCCGGTTTGCCGACCGCTTGGTTTTCATGCCATACAATCGTATCGCTAGCAATTATCAGATCCTCGGGTTCTAAAGCTCCGGCAGCCAGGGCCTTTTGCAAGGCGATATGATTGGTAATCTGACTGGCAGTATAGGAACTCGGATAACTTTCGTCCGCATCGGTAGGCCGGGTAACAAAATCCAAGCCCAGTTCTTGCAAATACGCTTTTCTACGTGGCGAATTCGAAGCGAGTATCAGGTTTTTGGAGGCTAATAAATCAGGAAGCAACATAAGTAGTAAGGTTATAAGTAAGTACGGCAATAGATAAAATACTGGTCCAAATCGTGATTTGAAGTACGATGCGCACCGTTTGTATGCTGCTTCGGGTTTTGGCCTGCCACAGTTCAAACGCGCAATAGAGCAGCGGAGCGATAATCAGCAGCAAAATATACAAAAACAAACTCGAGTGGATGCTCAAGTATAATAAGGTATACCCCAAGACGATGGCCGCGGTAATCAGCGCCAATACAGCCGTGGTTTTGGCGGCAATTTTGCTGCCGTATTTCACCGCTATGGTTTTTTTGTGGTCCATATAATCCGAGGGGCGAAACAAGATGTCTTGAATGCCGGATTGCAGCATAAACAGCAAGAAAAGCATGATGGCAAAATCGACGGTAAAACTAAAATTCAACAGCGATAAGGCGTAATTTCTTAGGTTGAGCTGCGGAATCAAGTCAAAGAGCGCCAGGCCGAGTACCGGAAAAATCAGCAGCAAGGCATAGAGTATATTGCTCCAAATAAAAGATTTGCGCCACTGGGTGATAAAGGAATACAGCAGCACGGCTTGCAGTATAAAAAAGGCTAAAAACGACGGTTTACCGAATAAATGCGACAGATAATACCCGATGGCCACCCCGGAAACCGTGAGCGCAAAATAGAGGTAGTTGCTGTTGGCAATCTTAAATAAGGGAGGCAGCTGCGGCTTCTCTTCCTGAACGGTCAATTGATAGAGGAGCAAACCCCCTAGGGTAATCAATACCAAGGAAGTGATAAATAGGGCAAAGTGCCCGTTGCTCAATGCCGTGGTAAAGCCCGGTTGCATCTTAAAGTAAACCCCGTGAAATAGCAACAAGACACTACAGACTTGAATGACGGATTGTATTTGATTTTTTTTGAGCAATTTCATAATATAGCTGTTTTTTGTTTTTCCTTGTTCTACGGCAACGCTCCAACGGCTAACAGCCCCTACTATAAACACGGGTTTGACCGATTTTAATCGGTCGTTCCACTGCGGTTTTGCCCTGCGGCCAACTAGTCGAGCTTGGCGTCAAAGTGTTCCAACCACTTGCCTTGGGTTTTCATCACCTGTTCGATGACATCGCGTACCGCGCCTTTTCCGCCGCCTATGTGAGAGACGTATTTGGCTATTTTTTTAATTTCCGGAACCGCATCCTGTGGCGCTGTAGGCAAACCCACCAATTGCATCACGTGAAAATCCGGTATGTCGTCGCCCATATACAACACCTGTTCGGGTTTGATTTGATATAGGCTGGTAAACTCCTCAAAGGTCTCTACCTTATTGGGAACCCCCAAGTAAATGTCTGTCAGTCCTAAATTGCGCAACCGAATTCGAGCGCCTTCATTTTTCCCTCCAGAGATAACACATACGGTATATCCGTTTTCCAAAGCGGCTTTCATCGCATAACCGTCGCGAATGTGCATGCTTCTTAGCAAATTGCCATCGGGAGCTATGTGTATGCTACCGTCTGTAAGTACCCCGTCCATATCAAATATGAAAGTGGTGATGTCGTTCATGATCTCTTTGTAATTTCTAGACATTATTTTTTTTGAATTGATTGTGTAATCATTTGATAGATGTTTCTCAGTTGGGGATCGACCAAAAACTCCAGGTGTTTTTCAATGGTTTTTTTGTCTTTGCGAACCGCGGGCCCCGTTTGTGCTTTGAGCGGACTCAGGGTTTGTATCTTGTCTGCGGTTTCTGAAATCAACGGCTTTAAAATGTCAAAGGGCACCTGATTATCCTTGCAGATTTGCGAGCCCAACACATACATGTGATTGACAAAGTTAGACACAAATACCGCCGCTACATGTATGGACTTACGCTGTTCCGAATTGATGTTAAAAACCTTTTCAGAGAATTTTAAAGCTACCTTTTCCAGCAACTCAAAATCCGATGCCTGGGTCGCTTCCAAGCAAAAGGGAATCTTAGAAAAATCCAAGTGCTTCTCCAGGGAAAAGGTTTGCAACATATAAAAAACACCGGCTCGATGCGGTCCTTTAATCGCCTCTATAGACGAGCCGCCAGAGGTATGCGCAATCAACTGATCGCTCAGCGGTATCGCGGCCGACACCTGTTCTATGGCATCGTCCGACACGGCGAGCAGCATCAAGTCTGCCGGCACCAAGTCTTCGTATCGACTGACGATGCGGTCTTGGGGTAAATATGCCGGAAGCTTTGCAGTCCTACGTGCAAATACCTGCTTCAAATGAATGCCTTCTTGCTCGAGTAGGTGTAAAATTAAATGATGGGCTACTTTTCCAGAGCCAATAATTGAGACAGTTATCATGTTGCTAATTTAAGACTTTTTTCATGCGATTCAAGCCAAAATTAGCGCTCACAATCAAAAAAATGTTAAAACAGCAGCGGTAAAAGCCTCCGATAAAGCAGCAGCGCCCTTGTTGAAGTCTGTAAACCCCAATAAGTCGTAAAGCGATCCATTGATTTAAAAGGAATTACTAGACGGGAACCCCTTTTTCGATTTGCGGGTTTTCCATCCACAATAGTAAAGGTCGACTTAGACGGTAAGGATTAGTTTTTCTTTTCGGTATTCGCAATCTTTTTGGGCAAGGTCGCGTCGAACAAATTGACAAAGGCGTTGTTGATCGTGCCGTCGCGGTGCAGCAATAGGGTGCGGTGTACCTTGGTGATGATCCATTTGTCTTTGATCTCTTGGAAATTGAGTGCGCGCAGTTCGCGTATATGCGGGTAGTGGTACTGCCCGATGATGCGTACCCATTCTTCCTGACTGGTGTCGAGGTTAATCGAAATGATTTCCAATTCCGGTTGCAGGGCCAACAGCTCTTCGGCCCTTTTGTGAGAGGCCTCAAAATGACCTAGGGAGTTTTTGGTCCACACGAATATAACGGTGGGCTTGTCAATGATTTTATTGATTGAAACCCGTTCGCCATCCGTATTGATCAACCCGATTTCCGGCAGTCTCTTTTCCATCTTCAGGTTGCTGATTGCCTCCTGAATCTGTATGATTTCGTTGTGCTGACTCTTGTCTGTAGACAGTTCAAAATAGCGCTTTAGAAAAAGCTCGTTGTGAATGATGTTTTGGTCGTCCAACAAATACACAAAGGCGATGTTGTTCCAAACGGCATTTTTGATTTTCTGATTTTTGATCAAGGTGTCCACGACATTGAGCTTGTCGATATTCTTGTCCAAACTGTGTTTGCCTACAAATTCTATTTCATTTTCGTCGACGATCGAATTGAGCATCACCGATAAATAGCGCGTAAAAGAAGAAAAATTGCTGAGTTTCTCGTTGTTGAAATCTATTTTTTTGCGGTAATCGTAGTAGTCTTTGGGCAGCTTTTTGCGCACATCCTCCTTTTCGCGCATCAGGTGGGCGAGGGGATAAATCTCCTTTTTGGAAAAATAGTGCAGGTCGAGCATCGCCTTGGCGTATAAGTCAAAATCTCGATCCCAGCCGATTTCGGTTTTCTTACGCAGGTAGTACGCAATTTTGGAAGCATGGGCAGAATCGTTTTTCCGAACAAAGTCGTTGACAGGGTCGTCGAATTGCGAATACATCCGTTGCCTATCGACCAAATTCTTGGTGTTTAAATCCATCAGGAAATTGTTCTTTTGGTCGCCACGACCAGAAAAGATAATCGAGTGGTCAAAATCGCGGGTGTTCAAACGCAGGTTTAAGCTGTCGTTTTTGTCAAAATACACATATTGATATTCCGGATTGTGTTTGTAGATATACATACCCGGACTCAGGGAGTCAAATTTTTTAAAAAAGCGGTTGTTTTGGTCGAGGTATAAGGTGTCTAGCACCTCGTTGTCCTTGCAAAACAGCACGTAGTTTTCCTGTGGACTAATGATTTCTCCTTGAAAATAAGCCGTATAGTCATTGGCATCAAAACTTTTCTTACAAGAGCAAAAGAGTGTTATAAAAGCAAGTGATGTGACGATAAAGGGCGTATTTTTTATACAAGAACTCATTAATGTTTTGTTTAATCTGTTGGTTTTGAACAAAAATAATCTTTACAAACTAGGGTTGGTGTTAAGGCGTCGTTAAATAAGCACTAAAGCCTGTGTTTTTAAGTGTGCTGTTATCTAGTATATTTTTAGTAAATTTGCAAACAATAGAAAAAAATATAAGTAATAGCCATGTTAACAGTTTCAAATCTTTCAGTACAATTCGGTAAGCGAATTTTATTTGACGACGTAAATGCAACCTTCACCCAAGGCAACTGCTATGGGATTATTGGTGCCAATGGTGCGGGTAAGTCTACATTCTTAAAAATTATCGCAGGAGAATTTGATCCGACTTCAGGCCGGGTTATTTTAGAACCGGGCAAGAGAATGTCGGTACTGAATCAGAACCACAATATGTTTGACGAACACACGGTTCTGGAAACGGTAATGATGGGAAATAAAACCCTCTATGCCGTAAAGAAAGAAATGGACGAGTTGTATTTGGACTATACAGACGAAAATGCCGACCGCATTGGAGAACTGCAAGTGATCTTTGAAGAGATGAACGGCTGGAATGCCGAGTCCAATGCCGCCACCCTATTGTCTAACTTGGGCATATCGGAAACCTTTCACTATTCTTTGATGGGAGAGATGGACGGTAAGCTAAAAGTACGGGTGTTGTTGGCACAAGCGCTCTTTGGAAACCCAGACGTATTGATTATGGATGAGCCGACCAACGACTTGGATTTTGAAACCATCGCTTGGTTGGAAAATTTCTTGGCCAATTACGACAATACCGTTTTAGTAGTATCTCACGACCGTCACTTTTTAGATGCGGTGTGTACCCATATATCCGATATCGATTTCGGTAAAATCAACCATTATTCCGGTAACTATACGTTTTGGTACGAGTCCAGCCAATTAGCGGCCAGACAACGCGCACAACAAAACAAAAAAGCCGAGGAGAAAAAAGCGGAATTGGAAGAGTTTATTCGCCGTTTTAGCGCCAACGTAGCCAAATCCAAACAAGCGACTTCTCGTAAGAAGATGATCGACAAATTAAAGCTGGACGACATCAAGCCGTCAAGCCGTCGTTACCCGGCCATTATCTTTGATCAGGAAAGAGAAGCCGGCGATCAAATTTTAAACATCGAAGGCCTTTCGGCTTCTCTAGATGGAGAAGTGCTGTTTAAAGACGTCGATTTTAATGTAGCCAAGGGCGATAAAGTGATTATATTCTCCAAGGATTCCCGTGCAAGTACGGCTTTTTATGAGATACTCAACGAAAAACGCGCTGCGGATTCCGGTAAATTTGATTGGGGGGTAACCACAATTCAGTCTTACCTGCCTTTGGATAACCACGAGTATTTTGAAAACGATTACACCTTGGTAGACTGGTTGCGCCAATGGGCAAAAACCGAAGAGGAACGCGACGAAGTTTATGTACGTGGATTTTTGGGGAAAATGATTTTCTCCGGAGAAGAGGCCTTAAAAACCGGACGGGTATTGTCGGGAGGAGAAAAAGTACGCTGTATGATTTCCCGAATGATGATGCTTAGAGCCAACGTATTGATGTTGGACGAACCGACCAACCACTTGGACTTGGAATCGATTACCGCTTTTAACAACTCCCTAAAAAACTTTAAGGGTACCGTATTGTTTACCACGCACGATCATGAGTTCTCTCAAACCGTGGGTACGCGTATATTGGAACTCACGCCAAATGGTGCCATCGATCGTTATATGACGTTCGACGATTATTTGGACGATCCTAAAGTTCAAGAATTGAGAAAGAAAATGTATAACCTGTAAATTCGGGTCTTTTATAAACAAATCAGGCGCTCCTCATCGAGCGCCTGATTTGTTTTAAGCGAATGTCTAGGGTTTATTCGACACAAGCGATGTTTTCTATAAAGTAACGCGTGGGGAAATACGTTTTGTCCACACTTTTAGAGGCCAGTTTTTCAACGACCTCATAGGTAAATACCGCGGTGGAAAAACGCAGTCGCATCACGCTGACAGGCGATTTTTTCAACTTGGCTATATCGTCTTTCTCAATTTGAAAATACGTGCTGAGGATGCGAATATTGGCCTGTTGCTCGGGGTCGAAAGACAGCGAATTGCAGTAATCATCCTGTGCATGACGCAGATTGACTATGGTGCCGTCTAATAGTTGAAAGGTGATTAGGGATTTGGCGTCTACACAAGTGGTCGGGATAAAAAGCGCGTCCTTTTGGAGAAACTGCAATTGCACATAAGCGGTTTCCTCCGATTTGACCAAAGCGATATACACCGATTCTAAGGCGGGTTTATAGCTGCGTTCGACAAACAGGTAATCGTTGGTTTTGGTAAAACGAGTGCTGTCGTTTTCAATGACGTAATCGATATCGCAGTCTTTTTTTTGAGCGAGGGATACTACGCTTACAAACAAACTCAATAACATTAGGCTAAACTTCATGATCAATTTATTTTTTCGCAAAGTACTATAATTTTTTCATTGTGGCAGTTGGTGGTAAAGAAAAAGTACTGGTCGCCACCTTCCTTTATCTTCCATTTCTGGCGGAGTTCGCTCACGCTAATCGGGAAATTCCGAATCGTGATATGAGCTTTTCGATTTTGCAACTGCGCTTTCATTTGCTGTTTGTTAAACGGGTATTGCGCAAGAATCTTAAAGGTGCGCCCGGGAAAGTCGACCAGCGCATCAGCGGTATACAGCTGGGAGTGTTGGTGCAATTTATCCAAGGCATATATTTCGGAAATTCGCTGGAACTGACCGGTTTTCATCAACGCGCTATTAGGTTCGTACAAATAGGTTTTAGGCAGGGCATAAGTGGCCTGTGCAGTCGCTTCGGCGGCTACTGTCGACTCAAAGCGGTCTATGCGGTCTTTTTTGAGGTTGACCGCTACCACTCTTGCCGTGTCGCTATAGCCTTGCTCCAACAGCCACAGCAACTCCTTAACCTCGTTGTCCAAGGCCACCACGTGAATTTCTTTGACGTATTTCAGTTCGTTTAAACCCGCGGCCAAATCCAATAGCGGTGCCGTTTTAATCAACACCCGAGCGCTGTACTGGAAATACGTGTCCAACAACAGCGGTACATTGGGTTCGCAGTCGCTCAAGAAAAACACTTTTTCCTTGGCCTGATTGCGGCGTGCGGGATCGACGTAAATGCAGTCCCAGGTTTGATCCAGTTCCTTTAAAATCGCCATTCCATCACCGCTGATACAACGGATATTGTCCGCGTTCAACACCTTGTAGTTGTGGGCAACCAAATCCGATAACGGCTCCTGCCACTCACAGTGTGTAACGCCTTGGAACACCTTGGCGAAATAATAGGCATCGATTCCCAATCCCCCAGTGAGGTCGATTAATTCCCGACCACTTACCAGTGATGCCTTATAAGCCGCACAGGCCTCGGATGAGGTTTGTTCGATAGACAGACTCGCCGGATACAAAATGCCTGGCGTTTCATACCATGTGGGCAGTTTTCCCTGCGCCTTGCGCTTGGATTGTATCTGTGTAAGCAGGTCGATCCACTCCAAATGTGGAAAGGGATTCTTTTGTAAAGCCAATCGCATGACGTCCTTGTCCAAGGACTGTTGTATAAATTCCTGTACCTCGGAATGCAAGAGTTCGGTTTTCAATTAAATATCTTTAGTTAAGAGCTGAATGAATTTGACATGGGGGAAAAATTCTTTCCCAATGACCTTTAAACAGGTGTATATCGGTATGGCAAGAATCATTCCAAACACCCCGGTCATCATACCGCTAGCCAATATGACAATGAAGATTTCCAACGGATGCGATTTGATGCTGTTCGAGAATATCAACGGCTGATTGAAGTTGTTGTCGATAAACTGAACGATAAAGAAACCGATCATCACCGAAATGGCCTTGGGCAAGATCACCTCGTTAAAATCTTCGCTGATATAGCTCAACATCGTCAATATAACCCCGAGTAAATTGGCGATTAAGGGACCGATATAGGGGATGATATTGAGTATGGCACATAAAAATGCGATCATCAAAGCCCCCTTAACGCCAAAAATGAGCAAGACGATTAAGGTCAGTATAAAAACGACAAAGAGCTGAATAGCCAGACCTACGAAATAACGCGAGAGCAAATCGTTGATCTTGTCCAAGGAGGCCAAAACCCGGTCCTCCTGTTTTTCGGGTAGTAATTTTTTAAAGTGGTATTGGAAAATCGCCCGATCCTTGAGAAAGAAAAAGGTAATAAAAAATGTCGAGGCTATGCCGATACCCAAGCCGCTGATAGTGCTGATAATCGAATTGAAAATATTCGGAATAAAATCAAAATTCAGCTTGGAACTCAAATTCGATTGGTTGAGCAATTTTTCCAAACTCAAATCGCGAACCGCCAAGATACCATCGATTTGCTGTACCAAATGTGTCACGTCTTCCTGCAATCGGGCCGTGTTTAGCACCGATAGATTTTGCGCCTGAGTAGTAAACAAGGGAACAAACATAAAGACAAAGCCCAACATAATCAGGATAAATAAAACCATGGTGACGATGACGGCAATGATTTTTTTAAAATGCAGCTTTTTGGTCAAAAAACGGATGATGGGACTGCCCATTAGCGACAAGATTAGCGCACAACAGAAATAGATGAAAATAGACTTAATCTGGTACAATAAGTAGAGTATAACTGCCATTGCGATGAGCGTAATCACCGCCTTGACTATACCGTGGGAGATTTCTTTTGCTGTAGACATAGACTTTTTATTCAAATGTAATAAAACTAATGCAACAATTATAAGTGTTCGGGTTTTATTGTTTAGAATGCCGCTTTAGCACTTTAGTGCAATGCCTTGCCTTCGTGATTTTGACGCTGCCTTGCACCGCCAACAAAAAATTTAACAGCTCTAGGTGTTTTTGGATAAAGTTTTGAAAACCCCGCTGGCGCCAGCATCTTGCTGGTGCCTATGAAGTTAGCTAGCAATTACCGTGTGTTTTTGAACGATTAAATAGTGTGTTAAAAGGGAAAAAACATTATTTTTATTATTAAAAAAACAGCGGTGTAAGGATTGCGTTTTGAATTTATTAGGCTTTTTATTTAAGCATACCAAAGGATTGACTGCGTTGAATTTACAATTTCGTGTGGTAGCCTTCGTCGGGACAATCGGACCTGGCGATGTCTCTACAAACCCAAACGGCAGTTCGGGCAGACGCTATCCGATTTCCCAAAGCGATGAGGTCCATACCATCCGCATTATATGAAAGTACAGACTTAATCTTCGTTGGTAAACACAAAACTGTGACAAGCTACGACGGCTGCTGTTTCGGTTCTTAGGCGGGTATGGCCTAGGGAGACCGGCTGATAATTGCGTTGGAGGGCAACTTGGATTTCCGCGCTTGAAAAATCCCCTTCGGGGCCGATTAGCAAGGTGTATTTTTCGTTTTTTGGGATGCTGTTTTTCAATAGTTTTTTGGCACCATCCTCGCAATGTGCTATGTATTTATGGCCTTCTATATCCTTTTTTAAAAATTCTTTTAAGGATATGGGCGCATTTAAAAGGGGCAGATGAAACTGTAGGGATTGTTTCATCGCAGATTGTATGATTTTCTCAAAACGCTCTGTTTTTATAATCTTGCGTTCCGAGTGTTCACAAATGATGGGGGTGATTTCTTGTATTCCCATTTCGGTGGCTTTTTCCAAAAACCACTCAAAGCGCTCATTCATTTTCGTCGGGGCTACGGCGAGGTGTATGCGGTAATTCGGCTGCGGGTATTCCGTGACTTTTAATACCTGAGTGGCGCATTTTCTTTCGGATTCCAAGGTGATTTGCAATTCCATTAAAAAGCCTAAGCCGTTGGTAACATGGAGGATGTCGCCCGTTTTTTTACGCAATACTTTAATGATGTGTTTGCTCTCTTCCTTGTCGAAAAAAAACTCTTTTTGGTCGGCGGTAAGTTCGGGGGCGTAAAATAATTGCATAGGTTTTTGTTTTAAAATTCAATTCGGGCTTTGGAAACAACTCCAGCATCGCTAAAGTGATTTTCCTTAAATCGGTAATAACCCACTATGCCAATCATGGCCGCATTGTCGGTGGTATATTCAAATTTGGGAACAAAGGTCTTCCAGTTGTATTGGGTTTCTGCTTCTTTTAGCGCCTTGCGAATTCCCGAGTTGGCAGAGACGCCACCGCCTATTGCGATTTGGCGAATGCCGGTTTGCGCTACGGCCAACTTGAGTTTGTCCATCAGTATTTGAACGATGGTTTCCTGTATGGACGCACAGATGTCGTTGCGCTGCTCTTCGATGAAATGGGGGTTCTCTGCAAGCTGTTTTTGTACAAAATAGAGAATTTGCGTTTTTAAACCGCTAAAACTAAAGTTTAGTCCCGGTACCTTAGGCTTGGTAAAGCGGTAGGCTTTGGGATTGCCCAATTGGGCATATTTGTCGATTAATGGGCCACCAGGATAGGGAAAGCCCAGTGTTTTGGCACTTTTGTCAAAGGCTTCTCCCACGGCGTCATCGGTGGTTTCGCCGATTATCTTGAGGTCAAAAAAGCTGTTGACCACCACGATTTGCGTATGCCCTCCCGATATGGTCAATGCCAAAAACGGAAAAGTCGGTTTGTCAAAACCCGCCTCGTCTATAAAATGGGCCAATATGTGTGCGTGCATGTGGTTTACTGCGACCAAGGGAATATTAAGAGCCATAGCCATGGATTTGGCAAAGGAACTCCCCACCAATAGCGAACCCATCAAGCCAGGACCCTGCGTAAAGGCGATGGCCGTAAGCTGTTCTTTGGTGATTTGGGCCTTTTTTAAGGCCACGTCAATTACCGGAACGATGTTTTGTTGGTGCGCGCGCGAGGCCAATTCGGGTACCACACCGCCGTATTCTTCGTGTATGTGCTGCTGAGCAACCACGTTGGAAAGCACGGTAGTGTCGCGCATTACCGCAGCGGCTGTATCGTCACAAGAACTTTCTATGGCCAGTATATATATGGGTTTTTCAGACATTTAAATATCGAAATTTGTAATTTAATATTAGCAGATTTGGCGACTTTTATCACAGAAATTACTATTTTTGTTTGTTTCTAGCGGAGTCGGTTTTTTAAAAAGCAAATTTAAAACAATATTCAACATCAAAACATTTTATAAAACACTATTTCGTGTCGTACTTGGATTAGTTGTCCTCTTGCTATTTTTGGCAATAGCGCTGACCTTGCCGTTTGTTCAAACTAAGATAGCTCGTGTGGTTACCGATAAGTTGAACGAGGGCTTTGGTACAGAAATCTATGTCGATAAGGTGGCGATTACCGTTTTTGGTGGGGTAACCCTCAAAGGGGTTAATGTATTGGACGACCACCAGCGCTCTTTTATTAACATAGACAACTTCAATACCAACATACTCGACTTTAAGCAACTCATAGCGGGGAAGCTGTATTTCGGTCATGCCGCTATGGACGGTTTATACCTGAATATCCACACCTATAAAGGCGCGACCACTACCAACTTAGACCAGCTGATCGAAGCCTTTGACGACGGTCAGGAAGGCGATGGAAGCTTTCGATTAAGCGCTCAAGACTTAAAGATTCGAAACAGCCATTTCTTGATTTCAGACGACAATCACGAAAATCCCGTATCCTTAGACCTCAAAGAGCTCAACGGGCATATACTCAAGTTTCTAATCAAGGGACCAGAGATTTTTGCCACGATTAAATCCCTGCAATTGGTCGAAAACCACGGTCTGGTAGTCAAGGATTTACAAACGGAGTTTTCCTATATCAAAAACAATATTACCCTGAATAAACTCTTTTTAAAAACCAAAGAATCGGTACTGACCGGGGCGATTAAAATGGATTTTGAAAACGACGATATGAAATACTTCGTCGATCGTGTTAAATTGGAGGTACAAATTGAGAAGGCTTCGTTGGCTACAAACGACATCAACCTGTTTTATCCCGAATTCGGTGCAGGACATATACTCTTTTTAAAAACCGAGTTAAAGGGGGTGATGAACGACTTTACGCTAACCGATTTAAAATTGATCGACGACCATTACTCGGAAGTCGTGGGTTATTTTAGATTTCAGAACATCTTTGGCGACAGCGGTCCCTTTAGAATGGATACCAAACTCACCAGATTGAGTTCGACCTATTACGACTTAAAGGATTTGATGCCCAATGTGTTGGGTAAGCTCTTGCCGATAGAACTCGCCCGTTTGGGCAGTATGAACTTGTCGGGAACGATAGGGCTGACCAAAAGGACGCTCGACACCGATATCGATTTGATTTCCTCGGCCGGTAGGGTGGTGGCCAAAGTGGGCATGACCAATATCGATAAAATCGAAGACGCCACCTATTTGGGAACCATAGCATTGACCGATTTTAATTTGGGCGAAATTCTCGCCGATCCCTCCTTTGGAAAGACCAACCTCGACATTCAACTCGACGGTAGGGGATTTTCGGAAAAATACCTCAATACCAGTTTAGTAGGCAAGGTAACTTCCTTCGCTTTTAAGGGGTATAACTACCAGCATATCGAGGTCGATGGAACCATGAGAATGCCGTATTTTAAAGGTTATTTAAACAGTAACGACCCCAACTTAAAACTGGCTTTTGACGGACTTATCGACCTGAGTTCCAAAGTTAAAAACTACGACTTTACCGCAAAGATTGACTATGCCGATTTGTATAAGTTGCACTTTGTCAAAGATACGCTTGCCATCTTTAAAGGCGACCTCTCTTTTCGGGCTTCTGGCAATACCTTGGACGATTTGGCTGGGGAATTCCACCTCGAGCACGCGATGTATCAAAACAGCAAAGACCACTATTTGTTCGAAGATTTCTTGGTCGAATCCAAGTTTAGCCCAGATGGGGTACGCTCGATTTCCCTGAGTTCGGAAGACGCCATTGAAGGCCAGCTTTCCGGAAAATTCGAAATGGGTCAAATGGTTAAAATAGTAGAAAATGCCCTGGGGAGTTTGTATACCAACTACTCGGCTTTTAAGGTAAAACCCAATCAATATTTTGATTTTGACTTTACGGTAAACAGCAAGTTGATCGAGATCTTTTTGCCGATGCTCTCCGTACAGGAAAACAGTAAAATACGCGGAAACATCAACGCCGATCAAGGCGACTTTAAACTGAAATTCTCCTCGCCAGGAGTAACCTATAACGCGATTTCTGCCAGCAACATTCAATTGAATGTCAACAATCAGAATCCGCTCTACAATGCCTTTGTCTCGGTAGATAGCGTCAAGACCAAGGGGTATTCCATCTCCGATTTTAACCTGATCAACGTCACGCAAAACGATACGCTGTTTTTCCGTACTGAGTTTAAAGGAGGCAAACAGGGTAAAGACTATTTTAACCTAAACCTCTATCACACGATAAATCCAGAAAACCAATCGGTGGTTGGATTTAAAAAATCGGAATTGAATTTTAAAGATTATCTGTGGTTCCTCAATGAAAACGACGACGAAGAGAATAAAATCGTGTTTAACAAAAAACTGACCGACTTTAGCGTCGATAAAATGTCGCTAACACACGACGGTCAATTGGTGGAATTGAGTGGGGTGCTGCGCGATTCGACCTACAAGGATTTAAAGCTGTCCTTTGATGGCGTGGACCTGAACAAGATTACCCCCGAGCTCAACAATATGGAATTCGGTGGAAACATCAACGGTTCGGTGAATTTTGAACAAAAGGGAACGATTTTTCACCCCTCTTCCGATATCACGATCGATGCGCTAGTAGTGAATAAAGTGCCTTTGGGCGATTTGATTTTTATGATAGACGGCGATGAGAAATTGCAGAATTTCAAAGTCAATTCGAGCATCATCAAAGACCATGAAGAGAAGTTTTTCCTCAATGGAGGAATCAATATCGTGGGTAAAAACAGCCTGTTAAACCTCAATGCGGGCTTTAATAAATTTGAATTAAAGACCATTGGTCCGCTGTTGAGTTCGATCGTTTCCGACGTACGCGGTCATGCTTCTGGGCGAATTAGCGTGTTGGGCACGCATCTCAAACCCGAGATCGAAGGGCGTCTGTATCTGGACGATGCGGGTATGAAGTCGAAGTTTACCGGTGTGGACTACAATTTTGAGCAAAATTCCGCCTTGGATTTAACCCAGGAGCAATTTATACTGAGAAGTGTAAAACTCATCGATTCCAAGTACCAAACTTCGGGTATCTTAAAAGGCGCGATCAAACACAAAAAATTTGACGACTGGAACCTGGATTTGCATTTGGCTTCGGACAATTTGTTGGGCTTAGATACCCCCTATGCCGAAGGTAGCGCGTATTATGGAACCGCCTATATCAATGGAACGGCCTCGATTACCGGACCGGTAGACCTGCTTTCCATTACGATAAACGCCACCTCAAACAAGGGAACGGCGATCAAAATTCCGCTTAATGAAGCCCAAGGAGTAGGCGACAACTCCTTTATCCACTTTTTATCGCCCCAAGAAAAAGCCAACAGGCTTAAGGGCTTGGGCAAGGAGTCGTTCAAGTACAGCGGAATTGAATTGGACTTTGAATTTGTTGTAACCCCAGATGCGGAAATCGAAATCATCCTAGACCGCGAATCGGGTCACGCGATGAAAGGCCGAGGTGCGGGTTTTATCACCATGGAAATCAATACCCTGGGCAAGTTTAATATGTGGGGCGATTTCCAAGCCTACGAAGGGGACTACAACTTCAAATACGGGGGAATCATCGACAAGCGCTTTGAAGTGAAAAAATTCGGTACCATCCGCTGGGATGGAGATCCAATGAATGCCGCTTTGGATTTGCAGGCAATTTACCATACCGAAGCCAATCCAAGTGTAATTATCGACAACGCGATTTTAAACAGAAAAGTACCGACCGACGTATCCATACTTCTAAACGGAAGTTTAAGCAGCCCTGAGGTGGATTTTGAAATCAACTTCCCCAATGTGAGCTCGGTGGTCAAGTCGGAAATAGATTATAAATTAAGCGATAAAGACACGCGAGAAAGACAGGCCATGGCGCTATTGGCAACCGGCAGTTTCTTCTCGTCAGACAATGCTTCTTCCTTGGCTTACGGCAGTTTGTTCGAACGGGCGAGCAGTATTTTTGACGACCTTTTCTCCGATTCAGACGATAAGTTTAAAGTCGGACTAAACTATGCGCAAGCCGAGAGAAATCCGTATGCCCAAAGCGAAGGCCGCGTAGGGGTAACCTTTTCGACCAAGGTCAACGAGCGCATTTCTGTAAACGGAAAATTGGGCGTACCCGTAGGAGGAGCAGAGGAATCGGTAATCGTAGGAGACGTGGAGGTGCTGTTGCGATTGAATGACGACGGCACCCTAAATGCCCGTGTTTTTAACCGCGAAAACGATATTAATTACATCGGGGAGGGAATCGGATATACACAAGGGGTGGGATTGTCTTACGAAGTGGATTTTGACACCTTTAGAGCCTTGCTGCGCACCCTGTTGAACAAGGCCGCAGAAGCCGAGGACGAAAAGAAAAAAGACGGTAGTAAGGCAGGCGATGAATTGCCCGATTCCGATTACAACTCGGAGTTTATCCGCTTTTACGAAAATAGACGCCAATCCAATCCCGATGCGGAATCTCAAGATGAGGACTAAAAAAATAACCCCGTGAGAACACCCAAAAAATCCAGTACGAACTACTGGATTTTTTGTGCGTTTTGTTTTTTATTGATTAAATTTACTTAAAAGTCTAAGGTATGATAAAGGAGATTAAAAAAATAGGGGTACTCACTTCGGGAGGCGATGCGCCAGGTATGAATGCCGCCATACGAGCGGTCGTTCGCAGCTGTGCTTTTTACGATATCGAATGTGTGGGTATTTACAGAGGTTTTCAAGGATTGGTGGAAGGGGATTTTAAGGTTTTGGGTCCGCGCGATGTCAATTACATCATCAACAAAGGCGGAACCGTACTAAAATCTGCACGCTCCGAGGGCTTTAGAACCGCAGAGGGCCGAAAAGCAGCCCACGCTCATCTGTTGGAAAACGGCATCCAAGCCCTGATTATCATCGGTGGCGACGGCAGTTTTACTGGCGGACTCCTCTTTAACAAAGAATTCGGCTTTCCCGTAATGGGAATCCCCGGTACTATAGATAACGACATTCACGGTACGAGTCATACCATCGGTTTTGATACCGCCCTAAACACCGTGGTGGAAGCGGTCGATAAAATTCGCGATACCGCCAGTTCGCACAAGCGCTTGTTCTTTATCGAAGTAATGGGTAGAGATGCCGGGCACATTGCCTTAAATGCCGGTATTGGCAGCGGTGCCGAAGAGATTATCATACCCGAAGAAAACATGGGAATGGATCGTTTGCTCGCCTCGTTAAAAAAGAGCAAGGCATCGGGCAAATCCTCGAGTATCGTAATCGTGGCAGAAGGGGAAAAACTCGGTAAAAACGTGTTTGAACTCGGGGATTACGTCGAAAAAAACCTGCCGGAATACGACGTGCGCGTCTCGGTTTTGGGACATATGCAACGCGGTGGAGCACCCTCGTGTTTTGACCGCGTATTAGCCAGTAGACTAGGCGTAAAAGCCGTAGATTCGATAGTGGAAGGCAAATCGAATTATATGGTTGGTTTGCTCAACGACCAAGTGGCTTTAACCCCACTGAGCAAAGCGGTCAAAGGACATACAGGCATCGATCAGGAATTGCTTCGCGTATCGGATATCATTACGATTTAAACCGAGGGCACCAACCTGCTAGACGCTGTAAAGCAGTAAAAATCAACCAGCGATTAACCGCATAAAAAAATATAAAACACAGATGGCATTAAAAATAGGAATTAACGGATTTGGCCGTATAGGCCGTTTGGTATTGAGAGAATCAATAGTCAGAGAAGACGTACAAGTAGTGGCGATAAACGATTTGATGGATGTAGAGCAATTGGCTTATCTGTTGAAATACGACTCGGTACACGGGAATTTTAAAGCCAACGTAATAGTGGAAGACGGGCATTTGGTAGTCAACGGGCAAAAGATTCGCGTGACGGCCGAAAAAGATCCAGCACTCTTGCAGTGGGATGCCGTTAAAGTAGATGTGGTAACCGATTGTACCGGTGTTTTTACCAGCTTGGAAAAGGCAGCAGTACACCAAGCAGCAGGGGCTAAAAAGGTTGTGATTTCGTCGCCCTCTCCAGATGCACCGATGTTTGTAATGGGTGTAAACGACCATTTGTTAACCGCCTCAGACACCATCGTTTCCAACGCTTCTTGCACGACCAACTGCCTGGCGCCTTTGGCGAAAATCTTAAACGATAATTTCGGTATTGAAGAGGGGTTGATGACTACGATACACGCCGCAACAGCCTCGCAATTAACCGTAGATGGTCCCTCTAAAAAGGATTACCGCGCCGGGCGTTCTGCTTTAAACAATATTATCCCCGCAAGTACCGGAGCGGCCAAAGCAGTGGCTAAGGTGATTCCCGAATTAAAGGGCAAGCTTACCGGACTGGCCATGCGCGTTCCCGTAGCCGATGTTTCGGTGGTCGATTTGACCGTTAAGCTCACAAGAGAAACGACTTACGACGAAATCATGAAAGTGTTTAAAAAGGCCTCAGAAACCGATTATAAAGGCTTGGTCGGCTTTACCGAAGACGAGGTGGTGTCTCAAGACTTTGTGTCGGATGAGCGCATTTGCATCATCGATGCCAAAGCGGGAATCGCCCTAAACAGCACTTTCTATAAAATCATCGCTTGGTACGACAACGAATACGGCTATGCGGCAAAATTAATCGATTTGGCCGTGCGCGTTCACCACATCAAATAAACCACAGCAAACCGATGAAGATTATTGTAGATAGCGGTTCGACCAAGGCCGATTGGATTTTTTTGGATGCCAACGGAAAGTGGATCAGTTCGATAACGAGTTTGGGACTCAATCCAGAGGTGCTGGCTGCCGAAGTATTTGGGAAGCGCGTGAGCGCATTGCCAGACGTTAAGAAGTACAGAGGGGAAATCAAGGAATTGTATTTTTACGGTTCGGGTTGTGGCTCGAACCGCGCAAAAGATATCGCAGTTGATTTCTTTAAGGGCTATTTTTTAAACGCGACTTATATAGAAGTACGCGAAGATACCTATGCCGCGGTTTATGCGACGACCCGCATTGGATCTCAGGCCATTGTTTGCATTAACGGAACCGGATCCAATTGCAGTTATTTCGACGGTAAAGAAGTGCATCAAGCGGTGGAATCCCTGGGGTATATGGCGATGGACGACTGTAGTGGCAGTGCTTTTGGACGATTGATGATTCGCGGGTTTTACTTTAAAACCATGCCCGAATATTTGAGAAATGCCCTGGCGCTCCAATACGATTTGCATCCCGACGTGGTCAAGGATCACTTTTATAAGAAGGAAAATCCCAACGCCTATTTGGCGTCCTTTTTGCCCTTTCTTATTCAGCACAAAGACGACGTGTACTTTCAGGAGATGATCGCGGAGCAATTGCAGTTTTTTGTCGATCATTACATCAAGCAATTTGCAGAATCCGCAAGGGTTCCCATTCATTTTATCGGTTCGATTGCCTACTTTTTACAGGAGGAATTTACCCGAGTTCTCGAGCGCAACCAGCTTGAATTGGGTAAGATATATCAAAAGCCCATGGACGGATTAATCGAGTTTCACCAACAAAACATTTAAAATGGAAATTGCGATTATAGCACACGACGGTAAAAAAGAGCAGATGATGGCCTTTGTATTGCACAATAGGACGTTTCTGAGTTCGGATTCCGTCTTTTTAGTTGCTACGGGCACAACGGGCAGTTTGATGGAAGCGGAGGGGTTTAAAGTGCTAAAAATGCGATCAGGACCTCTGGGTGGTGATGCGCAGATCGCGGCGCGTGTGGCCGAAGAAATCACCGATATGGTGCTGTTTTTTAAAGACCCCTTGGGCAAGCACCCTCACGAGCCTGATATCAACATGCTCTTGAGGGTGACTGATGTGCACAACGTGCCGTTGGCAACCAATTTGGCAACTGCACAGTTGTTGCTGGATGCTATTTCGAGCAAATCATAGAAATCTCTATGTTGACGTTGCGCGGCAATTTTTCTACCTGAACACACTCGCGTGCTGGTGCGGTAGCCGCATCAAAATAGGCACCGTATATCTCGTTTATACGAGTAAAATCGTCCATGTTGCGAATAAATATGGTGGCCTTTACAGCATTTTCAAAAGTCATTTTGGCCTCGGTCAAAATGGCTTTTAAATTTTCCATAACCTGAGTGGTTTCCGCTTCTATACTCGAGGTAATCAGTTCTTGATTGGCTTGATTAAACGGAATTTGTCCCGAGATAAACAGCAAATCACCTATGCTTACCGCGTGATTATAAGGGCCAATAGGTGCTGGTGCTTGATCGGAATTAATTATTTTTTTCATGATATATCGTTTTTTACGGCTGTTAATTTCTATAGCGCTTATCTGGAACGCTTTTCTTTTCCCATTTCAAATCGCTCAACATGGATGATTTGATTCCGATAAAGAAGCCCCAGCTGGTGTAGTCGCCCAAGGGTACCCAGCTAAAATTCATTCTCCAGCTCATCAAATCTCGCTCGAAGCGCAATTGGGTAAAAGTAACCCCTTTGTTGGCAAAATCATAACCGCTGGAAAAACCAAATTTCCATTTTGGCGTAATCTCCACATTACCCGATACCATGACCGAGTTGTTGGTGATTTCGCTTTCTCGGTTTCGATTTCCATAGGTAAGGGAATAGGCAAAAACCAAATCCCAAGGCAGCTTGGCGTTGTAAAAACCGCCAAAAGCCCGATCGCCATCGTCTTCATCATCGTCGAATAGGGTTTGTCGGTTGTCGCCTAAATCCGTGGCTCGACCGAACAAATCATCGGGACGTCCCCCGTTTAAAACGTTTTGTTCATTGGCTCTGTCCTTAGAATTATTTTCATTGCCAAACAGGGCGTCTTTGCTCGAAAACGACCAGCCTACGGTCATGTTTGCACTGGTCATACGGAATAAGCTACCGCCATTGTCGATGTTAAACATATCCATTCGCCGGCCGTTGTTGTCGATGGCATAAGGGTCTAAGGTGGCGCCAAAGTTGATGTTCATCTGGTCGTTGAGCACGGTGGTACCTCCGCTGATCACCAAGGGTGCCCATGCTAAGGAATCGGCAGATATGTCGTAGGAAGTGCTGAAATTTAAGTTGCTGAGCAACATGATTTTCTTGGGCTCTCCGGTTTCGCTTTCATCGTCGCGCACTTTGGCTTCAAAGGAGTTCCCCAAGCCGAAAGTCACTATGTTGGAATACGATTTACCTGGAGATCCAAAAATACCCGTTTCAAAACGCGTATAGTCGGCCATGGTAGTGCCTAGGGCATCAATGGCATAGGTGTCGTAATACTTCTCGAAGCTCGGCGAATAGGTATAGCCAATTTTTGGAGTCATTAAGTGGCGAATTGCTTGTAATTTGGAGTCCTTGTTAAAGTTAAACGTTCCGTAAATTGTGGTTCCTATATTGGCGTTGACGTTGTAGGTACGAAAACTGTCGAATCCATTTACCCTAGTGGTCACCACTTGGTTTTCGTTAAGGTCAAAGTTTTTCTCTACGGTATTCATATACCACACCTCGTTGTAGCTCGCTCCTGTACTCACACTAAAGTGTTTAAATACTTTAAAGTTGGTTGTGATGGGAATGCTGTGCTGAATGCCCGTGTTTAAATCGTCGAACATCTCGCTCTTAAAAAACTTTTCTTCGGTAGTGTTGACGCGGTTTTCTCCCCTTAAGTTATACGAAAGGTTGATGTTTTTTATAAAACCCTTTTTCGCAGCTCCTTCCTTGGAAAAGGGATAAACGCGATCCACACTCAATTGAAGTGTCGGCAAGGTCATGTTGATTATCGATTGATCTCCAGTGGTTTGCGAGTGGGTTGCCCCCAAGGTCATATTGACCTGCGGTACGCTCTCAAAGGTTTTGGAGTAGGTAACCGACGAGTTCATTTGGTTGTTTAAACGCGATCCGATATTGTTGTTGTTGAGCGACTGTGTAAAGTACTGCCCACTACCCAAGTTGACCGAGGCTGAAAATCGGGAAGACGGATTTGATTTCTGATCCTGAGTGTGCGACCATTGAATGTTGTATTGCGTCGAGCGCTGGTAATCGGGGAGTCCCAGTTCGCTGAAAATCTGATTCTCATAACGCACATTGACCCGACCGGAATACTTATAGCGCTGTGCATACGAACTCTCTGCCCGCAAGGCATAACTACCATTGGTATAGTAATCTCCCAAGACGTTTAAATCGAGTTTGTCGCTGATGGCAAAATAGTACCCTCCATTCTGGATGTAATACCCCTGCTGATTCGTATCTCCGAAAGTCGGGATGATAAATCCAGATTCCGCTTGTTTGGACATGGGGAAGAAGGCAAACGGCAAACCGATGGGGGTGGGCACGTCGGCAATCACCATATTGGTTACCCCGGTAACCACCTTTTTATTGGGAACAAATTTGATTTTACGCGTTTTAAAATAATACTCGGGATTTTCGATGTCTTTGGCCGTGGTAAAGCGAACATTTTGCATAAAATACACCGAGTCATTTTGTTTTTTCGACACTTCTGCCTTGATTCTAAATTCGCTTTGTTGGGTGCGCGAATTCCAAACCATCGCCTTTCGACTCTTGGTATTGTAGCGAATAGAGTCGGGTTCTATCACGTCATCGCCCTGTTTAAAAACCGGATTTTGACTGTAATTTCCCAGACTATCTTTAAGCCGACCGGCATATATTTCGCCTTTTGCGAAATCGTAAACGATCTTTCCTGCCGTCAATTCAAAGTCCAGGTACTTTATTTCTGCCTCGTTATACAAAGTCAGTTGTTTCTTCTTTTGGTCTAGTTTTTCGTAATCTTTAGCCTTTCTGTATACAATCCCGTCCAATAAAGGCGGTTTTTTTATCAGGGAATCCTGTTTTTTTACCGCGGTGGAGTCCATGACGGTATCTACGGTTTTTGGCGTAGTATTCGGTTGGCTGTCAATCTGTAAGCTTTGTTTTTTGGGTTTTAAATCTTGTGAATAAACCGAGGTGTTTATCGCACAGATAAAAATTGATAAGAAAACGATATGAAATATCTTTGTATGCAAGGCTATAAGTGCTATTTTTGTAAATTATGGATCGTTTTTTGAAGTGTCAAACTTACATATATTTTTTTTTAAAACTCAGAATTTTATTAAATTTAAAACCAATTATAAATTTATGTTTATGAATTTAAGCAAATCGAAATTTCTCCTAATGGGAATTTTTTTACTCGTGCCGTTTTTAACTTATTCACAATCCAATTCCAAGTTTAAAGTCGTTCTTGACGCCGGTCATGGCGGTAAGGATTTCGGGACCAGCCACAACGGCAATGTCGAAAAGAGAATTGTGTTGTCTGTGGTGTTAAAGGTAGGCGAAATTTTAGAGAAACAACCCGATATTGATGTGATTTATACGCGTAAAACCGATGTTTTTGTAGAGGTAAAGGAACGCTCTGTCATTGCCAATCGCGAAAATGGAAATGTCTTTGTTTCGGTGCATTGCAACGGAGTAAACAGCAGCGAAGCCAGCGGTACAGAAACCTATGTAATGGGGTTGAGTAAAAATAAATCGAACTTAGAAGTGGCCAAAAAGGAAAATGCCGCCATCACTTTGGAAGACGATTATAAAAATAAATATGCGGGTTTCGACCCCAATTCACCGGAATCCCTGATTGGACTTACCCTGATGCAGGAGGATTATGTCGGACAGAGTATCGACTTGGCCAGTAAGGTGCAAGACGGTTTTACCTACGATTTAAAACGAAAAAACCGAGGGGTTAAGCAAGGACCTTTCTGGGTGCTTCACGGTGCGTTTATGCCGAGTATCTTAATCGAGTTGGGCTTTGTATCTCATATCGATGAAGGCGCGTATTTAAACTCGGAGCGCGGACAGCAGGAATTGGCAGAATCCATCGCAAAGGGGATTTTGAACTATAAAAAAGATTTCTACTCGGCTGCTAAAGGAGGCACTGCTGTAGCGGTAAAGGAAAACAAACCGGTTAAGGCAAACCCCGTAGCGGAACCAGAACCCAAAGCTCCAGTAGCCGTAGCACCGTCAAGAGTGGAGCCGGCCAAACAAGAGAGCCAAGTAGTAACGGCAAAAGACGTGCTGTTTAGAGTGCAGATTTCCGCGAGTTCTAAGGTGGTTGATTTGAGCCCGTCAAACTTTAATGGCTTGGCACCTGTCATCATGCTCAAGGAGAACAACCTCTATAAATATTATTATTCGGAAAGCACGGATTACAAGGAAGCGCAAAAGCGATTGGGAGATGCTAAAGTCAAGGGCTATACCTCTTCTTTTATAGTGGCGTTTAAAAAGGGGAAAAAGGTATCTGTTCAAGAAGCCTTAAAATAATCCAACATTTTAGATAAAAAAGTTTATTTTTGCTCATTAAAATCCACCATTTTGAAAATATCAAGAGAAATTAAGACAGCGATATTGGTTTTATCGGCCATTATGTTATTTATTTGGGGTTATAGTTTTTTGAAGGGCAAAAGCCTTTTCGACAACAGTGTAAAATACTATGTTTTATACGATAACGTAGAGGGCTTAACCACTTCTTCTCACGTGACCTTAAACGGTTTGGTTGTGGGCAAGGTTAGCAAGATTACCATACAGGAAAACACCGGAAAACTGATTGTTGAAATTTCGATGACCAATCCTTTCGATCTCTCCAAGTCCACCGTGGCATATATCTATTCTCCGGGTTTAATCGGAGGCAAACAAATAGGGTTGGAGCCCAACTTTAACGATAAGACCCTCGCGCTTTCTGGCGATTATTTAGATGGGCAGATTCGCATGGCCTTTACCGATCAATTGGGCGAACAATTAGATCCGCTACAGAAAAAACTGGAGTTGGTGTTGGAAAACGCCAATAAAATGTTGGCTTCTGTCAATGCGATATTAGACGAGCAAGCACAACAGGATATCAAAAATACCTTGGGCAACCTAAACAATACCTTGGCCAATGTCAATTCGATTACTAAAAATCTGGATGGTCTAGTGGTTACCAATTCGGTAAAGCTAAACAGCACCATGAATAACCTGTCCAATGCCAGTGGCAATTTTTCTAAACTATCCGATTCGCTTACCGCTTTGGATATCAACGGAACTTTTGCTAAATTAGAGTCGGCATCGAACAATATCGACCAAATTATGGGAGGAATTGAACGAGGAGAAGGCTCTGTGGGTAAATTGCTTAAAGACGAACAACTCTATAGCAACTTAAATCAAGCCTCAAAAGAACTGGAAGAACTGCTCAGAGATTTGAAATTGAATCCGAAGCGCTATGTTCACTTTTCCCTATTTGGAAAAAAGGCGAAGACCTTTACACCGAGCGAGGCAGAAGCAGCCACACCAGCAAAAGAATAAAACCGAGCACGACAACAAAAAACAAAACAAACAAAGATAACTAACCACTCAATTGACCATAAATTAACTGAAGATATGCAGTACCTTAGTAGTATTTTATTTTTAATTTTATTAATAGTCGGGTTTACCTTTTTCGTGCGAAATGCCAAAAAGATAATCCGTAATATTAAGTTGGGACAGCAGGTCAACCGTACCGATCGTCCGGCCGACCGCTTAAAAAACATGGCGATGGTGGCTTTGGGGCAATCCAAGATGGTTAAACGTCCGATTGCGGCCATACTTCACGTATTCGTATATGTGGGCTTTATTATTATCAATATCGAGATGATAGAGATTATCATCGACGGCTTGTTTGGTACCCACCGCATCCTTTCCTTTTTAGGAGGATTCTATGATGTGCTCATCGGTACTTTTGAGGTTTTGGCCTTTTTGGTAATCTTTGCCGTGGTCGTATTCTGGATTCGACGAAATGTCATTAAGCTCAAGCGCTTAAATCAGGTCGAGTTAGAGGGCTTTCCCAAAAAAGACGCCAACGTCATTATTTATTTTGAAACCGTATTGATGTGTTTCTTCTTGATTATGAATGCCGCGGATTTTTACTTGCAAAACTTGGGGTATACCCATTATACCGCAGTGGGCTCGTTTCCCATTTCGCAATATATAGCACCGATATTTAATGGAATGAATCCCGCAGCCGTAGCCATAGTGGAACGCGTAGCTTGGTGGGGACACATTATTGGCGTCATGGCATTTATGAATTACCTGTATTTTTCCAAGCATTTGCACATTATACTGGCTTTTCCAAACACCTATTTCGCAAACCTAAACCCTTTGGGGGAAATGGACAACCTCGCATCGGTGACCCAAGAAGTCAAATTGATGATGGATCCCAATGCCGATCCCTTTGCCGCACCGGCAGTAGAGGCAGCACCGGTAAAGTTTGGTGCCTCGGATGTACAGGACTTAAACTGGGTGCAATTGCTAAACGCCTATTCGTGTACCGAATGCGGTCGTTGTACCTCCTCTTGTCCGGCAAACCAAACCGGCAAGAAACTATCGCCTCGTAAAATTATGATGGATACCCGTGATCGTTTGGAAGAAGTGGGGAAAAACATCGATCAAAACAAAGGTGTTTTTGTAGATGATGGCAAGAGTTTGTTAAACGATTACATCACCACCGAAGAACTTTGGGCCTGTACTTCTTGCAATTCATGTGTAGAGGAATGTCCAATCAACATCAGTCCGCTATCGATTATTATGGATATGCGCCGCTTTTTAGTGATGGAGCAAAGTGCTGCGCCACAAGAACTCAATGCGATGATGACCAATATTGAAAACAACGGCGCTCCTTGGCAATACAACCAGATGGATCGCTTGAATTGGAAAGACGAAAACTAACATAAATTTAGATTGTCTCTTAGGAGCAATCCCTAACATATCAATACCAGTTTACTATGTCAGAAAGTTTAGTAGTGCCAACAATGGCCGAGATGATGGCAAAAGGCGAGCAACCCGAAGTTTTGTTTTGGGTGGGATGCTCAGGAAGTTTCGATGATCGTGCTAAAAAAATTACTAAAGCATTTGTAAAAATATTAAATAAAGCCAAAGTGCCATTTGCCGTTTTAGGTACCGAAGAAAGCTGTACGGGAGATCCGGCAAAGCGCGCGGGAAATGAATTCTTGTTTCAGATGCAAGCCATGATGAATATCGAAGTGCTCAATGCGTATGAAGTGCAAAAAATCGTAACCGCCTGCCCGCACTGCTTTAATACCATCAAAAACGAATACCCGGAATTGGGTGGAAAGTACGAGGTCGTTCACCATACACAGTTCTTAAAAGGCTTGTTGGACGACGGAAGATTAACCATCGAAGGCGGCGTTTTTAAAGGAAAAAGAATTACCTTTCACGATCCGTGTTATTTGGGTAGAGCCAACCAAATCTATGAGGCACCGCGCGAATTGATTCAAAAACTCGATGCGGAATTGGTTGAAATGAAGCGCTCTAGAGCCAACGGACTTTGCTGTGGAGCCGGTGGGTCGCAAATGTTTAAAGAGCCCGAAAAAGGCACTAAAGACGTTAACGTAGCCCGTACCGAGGAAGCCTTGGGCTTAGAGCCTGAAATCATCGCTGCCGGTTGTCCGTTCTGCAATACCATGTTGACAGACGGTATCAAGTATAAAGAAAAAGAACATCAAGTAAAAGTGTTAGACGTAGCGGAATTAATCGCTCAAGCACAAGATTTATAATTATGTATGTACCATTTGAAGAAATGCCGGAACATTCGAGAATTTGGATTTATCAATCCAACAGAAAATTCTCCGATGAAGAGGTTAAAGATATAGAGAAGGAAATGTTGGAGTTTACCACCCAGTGGGCAGCTCATGCAACACCCCTTCAAGCGTCGTTTGCCCTGAGATACAATCGATTTATCATTTTGGTAGTCGATCAGGAAGTGCATCCGGCTTCGGGCTGTTCCATAGACGCCTCCGTGCGAGTGATTCAGCAATTTGAACAAAAATATGGGGTAGATTTGATGGATAAGATGAATGTATCTTACAAATCGGGAGATTTCATCGCCTACAAAACCTTGATGGACTTTAAAAAAATGGTCAAGGAAAAAGCCGTTTCGGCACAGACTATCGTCTTTAATAATCTAGTCAATGACTTGGGTGAATTTAACGACTATTGGGAAGTACCGGCAGCGGAGAGTTGGCACAGTAGGTTTTTTTAGACATCACAGCATTATCTGATTTATAAAATCATCATCCAATCGTTTTTGAATGATGATTTTATGGTTTAAACCCGTTTTTATGAAAAAGCTAAGCATCTTATTTTTATTCTTATCACTGCCTCTTTTTGCGCAAACCAACTTTAAAAAAGCACAGAAAAACTGGGTAGATAGCGTATATAATTCCTTGACATTTGAACAGCGCGTAGGGCAGCTCTTTATGGTAGCGGCCTATTCCAATAAAGACCAGGCCCATTTAAAGAGTTTGGAGAAACTCGTGGCGGAACAGCAGGTCGGTGGGTTGATTTTCTTTCAAGGAGGTCCGGTGCGTCAGGGAAAAATGACCAATGCCTTGCAGAAATTAGCCAAGGTACCGCTGTTAATCGGTATCGATGGCGAGTGGGGATTGAGTATGCGCTTGGATTCCGCGCCGCGTTTTCCGTACAATATGACCTTGGGTGCCGTACAGGATATGGAGCTGATTAAGCGCGTTGGCGTACAAATGGCGCAACAGTCCAAACGCCTGGGTTTGCATTTTAATTTTGGTCCCGTAGTCGACATCAACATCAATCCCAAAAACCCCATTATCGGCGTGCGCTCGTATGGCGAAACGCGAGAGGTGGTGACCGATCGTGCCCTGGCCTTTATGGAGGGTTATCAAAGCCAAAACCTCTTTGCCACGGCCAAGCACTTTCCCGGACATGGAGATACCTCGACCGATTCTCATTACAACCTACCGCTGATGGATTTGAGCAAAGACCGCTTGAATAAAGTGGAATTGCACCCGTATAAAAAATTGATCGATCACGGTCTAGCCAGTGTTATGGTAGCCCATTTGAGCTTACCGCTTATCGAGCCAGACCCCAAAGTACCCACTTCGCTATCTTATAAGGTCGTAACGGAATTGCTCAAGGAAGACCTGGGCTTTGAAGGACTTATATTTACCGATGCACTCAATATGAAAGCGGCTTCCAACTATTTAAAACCCGGAGAAATCGATTTGGCCGCGTTTATGGCTGGAAACGATGTATTGCTGTTTGCAGAAAACGTACCGACGGCTTTGATCAAGTTTAAAGAAGCCTTTGACGCACAGGTTTTTACAGAAGAACGCCTGGCGCATTCGGTTAAGAAAATTTTGAGCTTTAAATACAAGGCGGGCTTGACCGCGTATAAACCCGTTGAGATGACCGGACTCACAGCCGATCTAAATCACAGTGGTTTTGCCGATTTAAACGCGACCCTCTATGAGCACGCGATGACGCTCATTAAAAACGACCGCCACGCCTTGCCGATTGCACATTTGGAAAAGGAGAAAATCGCCTATTTGAAATTGGGAGACGATTCCGGAGAGGAATTTTTAGAAAAACTCAATCAATTTGCACAGGTAACCGCAATAGATACCACCGCAGAGCATTTCGCCTTGACCGATTTAAAAGAATTTAGCCGGGTGATTATCGGATACCACAAAGTGGATAACCCTTGGCGTAAACACGACTTTTCCTTGGCAGAAATGCAGTGGATCAATCAGATATCGGCGCAAAACAAAACCATCTTGGTCTCTTTTGCCAAGCCTTATGCCTTGTCGGCTATCAGCGATTTCCAACCTATAGAAGCGGTGATACAAGCCTATCAAAACAATGCCTTTGCCCAGCAAGCCGCGGCGCAAATTATATTTGGAACCCTAGGGGCGAAAGGAAAATTACCGGTGAGCATCAATAACGAGTTTACAGTGGGTACCGGTTTAAAAACCAAAACCCTCTCACGATTGGGCTTTTCCACACCGGCCAATGAGGGCATGGATCCCGTACAGTTGCAAAACATCGATAGATTGGCGCAGAAAGCCATAGATGACCGTTTAACGCCGGGTATACAAGTCGTCGTGGCCAGACACGGCAAAGTGGTGTATCAAAAATCCTTTGGCAACCACACTTTCGATAAGAATCAGCCCGTGCGCAATACCGATGTATACGATTTGGCCTCTTTGACCAAAATATTGGGAACCCTTCCGCTGTTGATGCAGGCCTACGACCAAGGAGAAATTGAGATGAAGACCACTTTGGGCGCGATAATTCCGGAGTTTAAAAACACGAATAAAGCCGCGATTACTTTGCAAGAAGTGCTTACGCATCAGGCGGGCTTTCAAGCTTGGGTACCTTTTTATAAAAGCACTCTAGACGAGCAAAACAAGCCATCGAAAACCTGGTATTCCAATCATTATTCGGCCGCATTTCCCGATCAGGTATCGGAAAATTTATACATTCGAAAAGACTACAACAAAGAGATCCTAAAACAAATTGCCGACACCAAGTTATTGCCCAAAAAGCAATATAAATACAGCGATTTGGGCTTTATCTCCTTAAAGGAATATTTGGAGCGACTCAATAAGCTGTCATTGGATCAATTGGCGGAACGCGAGTTTTACAGTAAATTGGGAGCGACAACCATGACCTACAACCCCTTGAGAAAAAGGGATATGAGCACTATTCCCCCGACGGAAGTAGACACTTATTTCCGCTATACAACTATACAGGGATACGTACACGATATGACTGCGGCTATGGAAGGCGGTGTGGCAGGACATGCCGGTTTATTTGCCAACGCCTTGGATGTGGCTAAAATGATGCAGTTGTACCTGCAAAAGGGTCATTATGGCGAGGATCAATTCTTCTCCGAACGCACTTTTGACGATTTTAATACGTGCTGGTCGTGTAAGGACGGCAACCGCCGTGGATTGGGCTTTGATAAACCCCAAAAGCTGGGAACGCCAGGACCTACTTGCGGCTGTGCTTCGATGACGAGCTTCGGACATACCGGTTTTACCGGAACGATGACTTGGGCCGATCCCGAACAGGGATTGATCTATGTGTTTTTGTCGAATAGAACCTTTCCCGATAGCAACGACAACAAACTCTCTAAAGCCAACGTTCGCGAGGATATTCAACAGCTGATCTATCGGGCCATCGTCGAGTAAAAGGCGATAAAGCCCTGTGATAGCGTCGGGTTGCGCTTTAATTAAATTATTTATAATCCCACCTGATAAAAAGTTTTTTATAGTACTTTAGGGGGCAGTAAGGAAAAAAAATATGAAAATAGGAATAGTATGTTACCCCACTTTTGGCGGTAGTGGTGTTGTAGCCACAGAATTGGGTTTGGAATTGGCAAATCGCGGTCACGAAGTGCATTTTATCACTTACAGCCAACCGGTTCGCTTGGCCTTGCTAAACAGCAATATCTTTTATCACGAAGTCAATGTTCCGGAATATCCCTTGTTTCACTACCAACCCTATGAACTGGCCCTATCGAGTAAATTAGTCGATATGGTCAAACTATACGGCATTGAAGTCTTACACGTACACTATGCTATTCCACATGCTTATGCGGGCTATATGGCCAAGCAAATGCTGAGCGAACAAGGTATTAGCCTGCCGATGATTACGACGCTACACGGCACGGATATCACCCTAGTGGGCAATCATCCCTTTTACAAAACCGCCGTGAGCTTTAGCATCAATCAGTCGGACTATGTGACTTCCGTTTCGGAAAACCTCAAAAAATCGACCTATGAGTTGTTTGATACCCAAAAGGAAATTCAAGTGATTCCCAACTTTATCGAACAAAAGCATTACGAGCAATTCGAAGACCTCGAGTGTAAGCGCTCTGCGATGGCTTTTCCCGGAGAGCGCATCATCACGCATATCAGCAATTTTAGAAAGGTCAAACGCATCCAGGATGTCATCCTGATTTTTAATGGCATTCAAAAGGAAATTCCCTCCAAATTGATGATGGTCGGCGATGGACCTGAAAAGGAAAAAGCCGAACAATTGGCCTTGGAATTGGGTATTTATGACAAAATCATCTTTTTCGGCAACAGCAACGAAGTCGACCGCATATTGTGGTACTCCGATTTGTTTTTACTGCCTTCAGAAACCGAGAGTTTTGGTTTGGCAGCCTTGGAAGCCATGGCCTGCTCCGTACCCGTAATATCTAGTAATTCCGGCGGTTTACCCGAGGTTAATGAAAACGGTTATTCCGGCTTTTTAAGCGATGTAGGCGATGTGGACGACATGATTAAAAATGCCTTGACGATTTTAAAAGACGATGTTTCCTTGGAAACTTTTAAACAGCACGCCAAAGAGGTTTCTAAAAAATTCAATATCGATGAAGTGTTGCCGCTGTACGAAAATTTGTATTTAAAAGCTTTAAAGGATTCCAAATAGCAAGCAGCAGTTCCCGCTGTTTTTCGAACTGTATGTAGGCTAAGTCTTACCGGGACTATAATGCCTAGGAGAGGGTTGGCGCATGTCATACTATAAATATATGAAAAATTTCGTGGACCCCGATATGTTTACTTGTTAAATTGTCTCATTTTGTAGTGATTAATTTTTGATTATTGTGTTTTAATTGATATTATTGCAGCAAATTTAAAATATTGATATGAAAAAGTTCGTATTGCTAGCCATTTTTTGGGGCACAGGCGTGGTATCGGCACAAAAAATGACGGTTATTCAAGGAGATTCTCGTTTTTTAAAAGAACAAAAGGAGGTTAATGTCGAGTTTGTCTACGATAACTATACCTTGCTTAAGGAACAAATATCCGAAGAAGTATATATCGAGCAAAGATCAGCGGATTTAAACCAAAAAACCGCCACCGTCGGAGATACGTGGGTTAAAAAGTGGAACTCGAGTAAAGAGTTAATTTGGGAACCCAAATTTCTCGAATTGTTAAATGTGGTTCACGCCAAAAAGAAAAAGGATATTCGCTTTATACAGAATAACCCTACTGCTAAGTACACTTTAATCGTAAAAACCGTTTGGATTTATCCGGGCTGGGATGCGGGGATTATGAAACAAGCCGCTAAGGTAAGTACCTTGTTGTATTTTGTCGCGACCGACAACCGCGATAAGGCTTTGCTGACTATACGTAGTGTTGATGCACCCGGCAATCAATTTGGAAATAATTATAGCAACGAATCTCGGATAGGCGAAGGTTATGCCAAAACCGCTAAAACTTTGGCGGGAATGTTATTGGAGAAATCCTATAAATAAGAGAAACGAATCAATCTATAAATAAGTAAGAGACTGGCTAATAGCGCAGTCTCTTTTTTTTTGCGCTATTTCATAAGGAAAATCCTCCTTGGATGCCAATTGCGAAGCACAGCGAGTCGCAAATGCGGCGACAGCTACCGCCGTATTATTTTACTTTTTTATCTAAAGAACTGTCATATTCCGTGATATTTTGAATTTTAATAGGGGTACTTCTATTCATTTCGAGAATATTATGCATAATATGATCAAAATATCCCCTTCATTTGCTTCAAATTGTACTTGTAAAATCGTTCCTTTGTGGGCTGTTTAAAATATTATATGGAAACGAAGAATACGGGAATTAAAGACAAGCTGGTTAAGGTAGTAAAAGGGATCGGTATCGTCGCGGCAACGCTATTGTTACTGATGTATATCGTGCCGTTATTCTTTGCGGATACCATTGCCAAAAGCATTAAGGATTTGGCCAATGAAAACATCAAGGCCAAGATGGAATTTGAAACCATTGACTTGTCGTTCTACAAAAAGTTCCCTGCGCTTACCGTAACCATAGAAAACCCCGAGATTAAGGGAGTAGGAGTCTTTGAAGATAAAACCCTATTACAGGCTCGGTCGATTTCTTTTGGAATTGACCTGTTTAGCTTGCTACAAGATAAGATCAAATTGAATACGGTTTTTATAGACGAGGTCGATTTTAACGTACTCGTCGATGCCGAGGGCAATGCCAATTACAACATTTGGATCAGTGATGATGAAAAGCCAAAAAAGGAAGACGATGCCACGGATTTGCGCATCGAAAAAATCAAGATTACCGAGGCAAACATCCGCTATGAGGATTTGTCCAATAAGCTGTTTATCGAGGCAAAGGGATTCAATTATTTGGGTACGGGCGATTTGAGTTCAGAGGTTTTTGAACTGAAAACCCTGGCCAAAATGGAATCGTTTGACTTGATTTTTAACGAGGTGGCCTATGTCAAACAAAAACCGGTTAGCGCGAAGTTAATTACCAAAGTCGATACCAAATCGTTGAATTTTGTCTTTGAAGAAAACGACCTGCGCGTCAAGGAATTGCCGATTTCCTTTAAGGGTAAATTCGGATTCTTGGACAAGGGCTACGACTTGTCTTTCGATGTGGTATCCAAAGACGGCAAGCTCGAGCATTTGCTGTCTCTACTGCCGATGGAATACCAATCGTGGTTGGAGCAAACCGCCATTCAGGGCGTTTCGGATCTGACCTTTCAATTGAAGGGGCAATATATTGCAGAAGAAAACATCAAACCCAGCGTGGAATTGGGCTTAAAAGTTAAAGAGGGATCGATTGCATACAACAAGATTGCCGATCCGCTCAAGGACTTTAATTTGGATTTCTATTTAACGCTTCCGGATTTAGACCTCGAGCGCTTAAAGATAGCGATCAACACGGTGGAATTTACACTAAAAGGCCAATCGACCAAGGGCTCTTTTCACAGCTTGGGCTTGGAGTCGCCCATAGTATCGGGAGCCTTAAAAAGCAGTTTGGATTTAAAGGTATTTCAACAAACCCTGGGAATAAGTCAATTGGATTTATCGGGTCATTTGGATTTGGATTTTTCTACAGAAGGACAATTTGCACGTGCCGTAGTCGTTTCCGGATTGCGAAACGATCAAATAGACACCGTGGTGTCGAGCATACCCAAGTTTAAACTGAGCGGACAGCTAAAAGAGGGCTATTTAAAAATGGCCGATTTACCGGCAGCGGTGGAAAAAATTAATTTTAAGCTCTATGCCGAAGCAAGGGACAGCCTCTATCAAAATACCACTGTAGATATTCAAGGTTTGAATGCCCAGGCCTTGACCAATTATGTCAAAGGGCATTTTAAATTGAAAAACCTAAGAAATTACGACTTGGATGCCAATGTACAGCTCGCGCTAAATTTGGCCGAACTAACGCAATTTGTGCCCCTGTCTCAGGCGGAAATGCGGGGCGATGTAAGGATTGATTTGGTGGCAAAGGGCACCTACGAACCGCGTAAAAAGCGCTTTCCAGTGATGAATGCTGTGGTCAAAGTAGACCGCGGTTATATCAAACTTCACGCCATGCCCGAACTGCCGATTGAAGATATCGATATCGAGACCAATATCAGCAGCAAACGCGGATCATACAGCGATTTGCTGATTAAAGTACTGCCGATTCAATTTAAAATCGCGGGAGAATCCTTTAAAATCGATGCGGATCTCTACAATTTAAACAATTTGAGGTACCGCGTCAAATCCAAGGGGAGTCTCAACATAGGCAATATATACAAATTGTTTAAAATCGACGGACTAAACGTGGGGGGAAGCATACAAACCGATTTGTCTTTGAGAGGACTTCAGAGCGATGCCGTGGCGGGTAATTACAGCAAGCTTAAAAACAGCGGTCTATTGACGGTGAACAGCCTCTTTTTAAAGTCCGAGCTATTTCCAAAACCCCTAGATATCAAACGGGGGGTATTTAAGTTCTTCCAAGAGAAAATGCTGTTTGAAGATTTTAGAGCGGTCTATGGATCGTCTAAGTTTTCTATGAACGGACATCTGTCCAATGTCATCCAATTTATAACCAGCGATCAAGGGCAATTACACGGTCAATTTGATCTGAAGAGCAAGTCTTTTAACGTGGACGAATTTATGGTTTTTGCGCCCAGCACAGCAGCGCCTTCCAAAGGTAAAACCGCCGCTACTGCTGGTGTAGTGATGATTCCATCTCACTTTGACATGAGGTTTAACGCCGATGTCAAACAGATTAAATACAGCGATTTGCTGTTGAAGAATTTTGTGGGCAGCGTATTGGCTCAAAGCGGAAAAGTAGTAGTAGACCAAGCCAATTTTGATTTGGTGGGTACACAAGTAGCGATGAAGGCCAGTTATAAACCCACTTCATATACAAGAGCCCATTTTGATTATGAAATTGACGCGGCTAATTTTGATATTCAACGCGCTTATAAAGAAATCAAATTATTTAGAGAAATGGCTACCATGGCAAAAGATGCCTACGGTAAGGTTTCCTTAAAATACAAGTTAAACGGCACCTTAAACGGCGAGATGTTTCCCATTATGAACACGCTGGAAGGCGAGGGGCAAATGACCTTGGAAGACATACAGTTTAAGGGGTTTAAACTGTTGAACTCCATTGCGAGTAAAACCGATATGAATTCCCTGGAAGACGGTAGTGTTTCAAAGGTAGAAATCAATACGAGCATAAAAAACAACGTGATGACCATCGAGAGAACCCGTATGAAAATGGCAGGATTCCGTCCGCGGTTTGAAGGGCAAATCACTTTAGATGGCCAGATGAATATCGGATTTCGATTGGGATTACCGCCTTTGGGAATTATTGGTATTCCGATGAGAATCATGGGAACCGCCGATAAATTCAACATCAAACTCGGCCGTTACAAGGAAGAGGACCTGGAGGATAAACCCGATGAAGAAGATGTAGAAGAGGCCAGACAGTTGGAATTGGCTAAGCAAACGGCTTCAGAGGTTGAAGTTTCTGGAAATACAGAAGAGAAGTAAAGTTGTTGATTAACAAGAAATTATAAGCATCAAACGTCGGTTTGATGCTTTTTTTTTGTTATAAGTGTAATGGTTTATAAAAAAGCAGTCTTTATCTAATACGGAGGCCCGTCTAAAATAGCATTATAAACGGGGATTATATGCTTATAGCATATCTAAAGTGGTATCAGGACGGGGCGCATAGGATAATTAGTTTTTTAAAAATAACCAAACATCTTGTTTATGAAAGGAAATAGATTGGCGATTTTAATAATTGTTATTATTGGTATTAAGGTCTCTGCAATGGCGCAGGTTTTGGAGTTCGATAAGACTCAATTTACAATCGAAGCCAAGGTTTTTAATAGTGCACAGCGACCTATAGAATTTGTCCAAGCATATTTAAGGCAAAATGATAGTATAGTCACAGCCTCAGCGATTACTGATGAAACTGGTTTTTTTTCATTGACTGCTGACGGTGGAACCTACGACTTGATTTTGGTAAATTTTGGCACTGTCTTGTTTCAGCGTACTATAGAATTGAAACACAACGAGGATTTAGGTCATTTAGAAATCGACGAAATCACTTCTTTAGAGGGTATTCAAATTGAAGCACGGAAAAAACTAATTGAACAAAAAGTAGACCGATTGGTCTTTAATGTGGAGCATTCAAGTTTTGGTATTGGAGGTGATGCCCTCGATATTTTAAAAGTTACACCGCGTGTACAGGTTAAAAATGAGGAACTGGCGATGATTGGTAAAAGTGGTGTACGAGTCATGGTTGATCATCGCATGCTAACTTTAACCGGCGATCATTTAATTAATTTCTTGAAGACCATACCATCGGACAATATTAAAAGTATCGAGGTGATGACCTTGCCTCCTGCAAAATATGAAGCAGCGGGTAATAGCGGTATAATACATATTAAACTAAAAAGCATTGCAAATGACAGTTGGAACAGTTCTATTGGAACATCTTATATACAACAAACCTATCCCGGTGTAACCTCCTTAGTCACCTTTAATTTTAACAAAAAGAGATTCTCTACTCAAAATTCTGTTTTTCTTGGAGAAACGGCAAAGTTAATTACGGATACGGGAAAGATTTATTATAAAGATGAAACCTGGCACAATGTGGAACCGAGAAAAGTGGAGCAAGCATTTTTGAGCTTTAAAACGGGTTTCGATTACAAACTCTCAAAGAATTGGACAACTGGAATACAATATTTGGGCTCCTATTATGATTTAGATATCAATGAAAACAGCGAAACTAAGAGGTTCAATAATGTGACCAATGCGGTCAACTCAACGATCAACAGCGCAGCGAATAGTCAGAACCCCGTTAATTTGAATGCGGTTAATGGGCATTCCACTTATGCAGTAGATACCCTCGGTACGAACATCAGCTTGAATTTTGATTATTTCTCCTATAAGAGTGATAATCAACGTGATTATAAGGGAAGTGAAAGGAATGAAAATGGGGAATTTTTATCCGGAACCGATTTCGCGGGCATTAATGTCAATAAAAAAGACATTGCCAATTACAACCTTAAAATTGATGTGGAATTGCCGATTCCGTGGATGCCTCTAAATTTCGGTGTTCGCGGATTTGAGACCAAAACGACGAATAAAATCTCTTTTATGGATAAGCGCACGGGAATTCCGCTTATAGACCTAACACAATCGAATGTTTTTGAATTTACGGAGAAAAACCAAGCGATTTATATTTCCGGCAATAAAGAGGTTGAGGAGAAGTGGGAATTTCAGTGGGGGATGCGGATGGAAGCCACACAAACCAAAGGGCTATCTTATCAAAACGATGAAATACATAAAAATCAATACGTCAAATTTTTTCCTACAGCCTATATTTCTTATACCGCAAATGAAAATCAAGAATGGTCACTGAGCTACAGCAAAAGGATTAATAGACCCAATTACGAACAACTAAATCCTTTTGTTATTGAAATCAACCCATTTAATCGTGTTGCTGGAAATCCATTTCTGCAACCTTCCTTAAGCGATAATATTGAATTCTCAAACACTTTTAAAAGCAAATGGGAGAGTTCATTATCTGCTAGTAAAACAACCAATAATTTTCAACAAGTAACGCTTATTGATGCGGAACGCAACACTACAAATGTTATTCCGCTAAATTATGTAGACGAATATACCATTGGATTTTCTGAGTCCTATACTTTTAATCGGTGGAACTGGTGTACGAGTCACAGCAGTATTGACGTCAATTACAATAAGTCAAATCGTTTATTGCTGATTTGCCGCCGTTAATTGAAGGGTGGAATGCCTATTTTTCGACAAATAATAGTTTTGTACTCCATTCAAACAAAACGGTTCTTTTAGATGTGAATTTCTGGTTGGACTTTGCCGGTAATGACCAGATCGAAAAGAAAACTGCCAGCTCGAATTTAGATATTGCTTTAAAAATACTCTTGTTTGAGAACAAGTTGACTTTAAGCCTTATCGGCCATGATGTTCTGGACGGACAGCGGACTACTTTGACTACGTTTTCCAATGCGATAAAACACAGTTATCGGAATTATTACGACACTCAAAGTTTTAGATTATCTCTGAATTACAAGTTTGGAAATGCTAAGTTAAAACTCGCGAAAAATAGGTTTGGCAATGAGGACGAACGTCAAAGAACCAATTAGATTGCCAAAATCAAACGATAAATCGCCTTTTTAGCCTATTTCTTATAAACGCTAAGTCCTTCTTTTATGGTTTCCAAAACCGTGATGTCGCGGAGGTTTTCCGGTTGTATCGTTAATGGATTTTGACTGAGGATCACCATATCGGCCAATTTACCCACTTTTAAAGAGCCCTTGCGGTCTTCTTCCTGTAATTGGTAGGCGGCTCGAATCGTTATCGCTTTTAGGGCTTCTAAAGGGCTGATGCGTTCGTCGGGACCCAATATACGACCGGAGCGCGTTTTTCGATTGACGGCTGCGTAAACCGCCGTTATGAGGTCGGGAGGCGTTACCGGCGCATCGTGGTGAATCGTAAAGGGAATTCCCGCTTTTAAAGCCGACTGAGCCGGACTGATAAAAGCGGCGCGCTCCGGTCCAAATACGCTGGAATAATGCCAATCGCCCCACAGATAGGTATGTGTGGAAAAATAGGAGGGAATCAATCCCAAATCTTTGATTTTTTGAATGTGATCTGGGCGGCTGTTCTGAACGTGTATCAAGGTCACTCGGAGTTCGGGTTTGTAGAGCTGTTCGTTTTTTAAGCGCTCAATCACTCGTAGCGCCTGATCGATGGCAGCGTCGCCATTGACGTGTAATTGGGCCGTAATACGATGTTGAAACAAGGTTTTTAAATCGGCGTATAAAACGCTATCGGTAAATATGGGAAAACCCTTATAAGAGGCTTTTTGCCCTTCTGGAGGAACCAAATAGGGCTGTGTTAACCAAGCGGTTTTGCCCTGGGGCGACCCGTCGTTTGAAAACTTAAAGCCCGCCAGTTTTAAGCGATTGTGATATTTCATATAATCGGGTATATACGCGCTTAAATCGGCTTTTACACTTTCGTAATCGGGAAAATAGACTATATCGGCCTTAAACAACCGCTTCGCAGCGGCCTCTTTTAACAAACCGATGCTCTCGCCCATGGTTCTGCCATCGCATATTGTGGTCTGACCGTAGCTCAACCATTCTTCTTGTGCCTTTAACAAGTTTTTTAAAGCAGCGTCTTGCAAGCTGTCGGTACCGATCACAAAGGTGTCCTCGCCCTCTTGAATATTGGGATGCCCTTGGGGATCCGCCTTTTGAGTGACGGCCAACAGCGCCATAAAACTCGCGTTTTCCTCGAGTTTTCCCGTCAATTTCCCCGTTTTGGGATCTCGGCCTAAATGCCCGCCAACGGGATCCTTGGATTGGTCGTTGAGTCCCAAGAGTTGCAGCAAGGCACTGTTGCCCACACTGGCATGGCCCGATGCGTGTATGATGATGATGGGAATAGTAGTGCTTACAGCATCCAATTCCGCTTTGGTCGGATGCCGGTGTTCCACCATGATGGCATCGTCATAACCGTTGCCGATTAACGGCTGTCCTGCTGCCAAGGGCTGCTTTTCGAGTTGCTGCTTTAGCGTCTGTTGCAAATCCGGTATGGAATTGACGCTACCATAGGGCGAGGGCGATAAATCGACTACGTCCATCATGCCTGCTCTGGACGTAAAATGACCGTGAACATCTATAAAACCAGGCATCAGCGTTTTGCCTTTTAAATCGATTTGTGCCGTTTTTTCGTCTAGGTAGGGCGCGGCGTCCTGTCTTGATCCGGCGTATAAAATACTACCCTTCTTGAGGAGTACCACTTCGACTTCCGGATTTTCTTCTTCCATAGTCAGTATAGTACCGCCGTAATACATCGCGTCTGCTTTGTCTTCTTTGGCCGTGTTGTTTTTGCAAGCGGATAGGCTAACGATCAGGCAGAGGTATAATAGTGTTCGAAGTTTCATAGTCCTTTATTTTGGAAGTGAATAAGTGTACTCTCGTAAAGATATTGGTTATTTTAACACTGTGCTTGGGAATAAAGATAAAATTTTAGGCTAATAGGTTTTTTTTGTGGCTCAATTTAAGCGCGAAGGTATAAAATTGAAAAAAAGACTGCTACTTTGAAGAGGACAACGGGTAAATTTGTTTTTTTTTAAATAAAAGACTTAATGAATTGTTAAAAAAATTACCTTCGCAGCGTTTAAACATCGAAAGTATGACCACAGTCACTCCCCGTCGCAGCAGTTGGATGAAAAAGTTTATCGAGTCGCTCTTAGCGGCTATATGCCTAACCAATTTCGCTTTGGGATTTGTTACCCTATTGCCTCAGAAGGTTATGCAGTATTTTCCCGTACTGATGATTTCCAGTTTGATTGCCTCGGTGTTTTTTGCGGTGTTTTTCGCGATATACTGGCATAGGGCGGCAAGCACACAAACCTTTGACTCGCCTAAAACGCATGCTTACCTCCAGGGAATTTTGAGGTACTGCTTGGCCTTTTTCTTGTCGATTTACGGATTCGCCAAATTGTTTAACGCCCAATTTGTATCGGCCTACCACTTGGACGATTCTTTGGTAAGCAGCCTAACCGGGTCGGAGTTGACCTGGAATTATTTTGCGTATTCCTACGAGCTCAGCTTTATTATAGGGCTTTGTCAGCTTATTGGCGGTGCGCTGCTGCTCTTTCGTCGAACGACCTTAGCAGGAATAGCCTTGCTGTTGCCCATACTGTTAAACGTGGTGTTGATCAATAAGTTTTATCACATATCCGCAGGTGCTTTTATCAATTCCGTGGTCTATACCGCGGTATTAATTTACCTGCTCACCTTGTATAGCAAGGAATTACTAGCCCTTTTTTGGAATTACCGCGCTGCCTTGCCCAAGGTGGGGAAGCGCGCTGTTCGAAACGCAGCCCGACTGCTGAGCATTGGACTGGCTTTTGGATTTGTGTGGTTTGTCGTACACAAAGACAAACCGGTCAAGTACCTGGGTAAATGGAAGGTGGAGACTTTGGAGCGCAACGGAAAATCGGTGCCAGAAAATCAATGGCTTCAGGATTCCACCGCTTGGAAAACCGTCTATTTCGAAAAACGAAACCAGCTTTATTTATGTCCGAATCCCTATGTGTTCGAAGCGGAACGCAGCCTGTACCTCCAATACCAATACGATGCGGAGCAGGGCGACTTACAGCTGATTTCCTATGAGCGCAATCCCAATGCGCCCGACACCATTGCGATAAAGGTTTCTCGATTTACCGAGCAGGAGATGCAGTGGAATTGGATGCTATACGGCGATACCATACAGCTGCAATTGAAAAGGCTCAAGTAATACGGCAAACGGCCAGTAAGGGGGCGTGGCTAAGTTCCAACGCGTCGGTTAAACGATGTTTTGTATGAATTCCTCGAGTTTTTCCGCCTTGTCTAGTCGCAATTTGCGTTTGAGCCGGTACTTGTTCATACGGATGGTTTTTAATTCGACATGGAGTAGATCCGCCATCTCTTTAGAGGGCATTTGCATAAAGATATACACGCAGTATTTCAGGTCTAAAGCCGTTAGCTTCTGCTGTGCTTGCTCTTGAAGGCGGCTGTAAAACTCCGGATGTGTTTGCTGTATTATCCGCTCGAATTCCTCGAATTTTTTGTCGAGTAAATTCTCGTTTTTAAGTATTTTATTGAGCTGTTGGGTGTCGATCGGGATATCGCTTTGCAAATCTTGCTTTAAATGGAGTAAAATTTCGTTTTTGTGAGAAACCTGTATGTTTTTGGCCAGTACTTCTTTTTGCAGGCGTTGGGTTTCTTCTGTCTGCAGTTGCGCGTGTAACTCGGCATTGATTTTGGCGATTTCTAAATTTTTGGCTTCCTCTTCCTTTATCTTAGCGTACAACAGCACTTCTTCTTTTTTCTGTTTGGTAAATTGGACCACAAAGACGATTAGGAATATGAGAACGATTAAAACGGCGCCTAAACCGATGAGCATCAGGTATTGATTTTCCTGGAATTCGATCTCCTTTTTAGCGAGTTCAAACTTGGCATTTTGCTGTTGTCCCGTTTTGGTATACTTGTCGTCATAGAACTGTTGATAGTAGGTATTGGCTGCTTTAAAGTAGTGCGCAGCCTCTTGGAAGTTGCCGTTTTCTTCGTATATAAGTGCCAATTGCCGATGGAGTTCGTATTTGTTGCGGAATTGCTTGGGGTATAGTGAAACCACGGGGATCAATTCTAAAAACAGCGCTTCGGCCGCCTTTAAATCGCTGCGAATCATCGCAGACTTGATGCGAATCATATAGTGATTGATGACGTAGTCTTCATTGCTTTCCATCGGCAATTCCAGTATTTGTTTCGTATAGCGGTCTACCGCCTGCAAATAGTTGGGGTCGGGTTGGTGTTCGTATTTGAATTGGTATACGTAGAGCAGGTTGGTAACGATGTTGATATAGGCACTGTTGCGCACATACCCCGGATGTTGGTTGTAAACCGCTGCCGCCTTTTCCAATGCCATCAAGGCCAAATCCAAGAGTTCGGGCTTGCGCGTCTTTTCGAACTCGGCCAAATAGCGCACCCCGCGTACGGAATAGGCATAGCAAAGCGTGTGATAATCATGGCTTTTTAAGGCATTTGCAACCGCTAACTGTGAGTATTTTTCCGCACTGTCCACATCGGAGAGGTAGTAATTGCTCAAGATGCTGTAATTTAAAGCCAGCAGCTTGTAATCGGTTTTGGCTACGAGGCTCAAAGACGTATATACATCTTCCAGTCCCTCCTGATCGCCCAAGAGCAACTTTATCACGCCCATATTGTTATATCCAAAAGCCAAAGCATCTTTTTCTTTGCTGTTCTTAATGGCATTCTGGATATAAGTAAGGTATTCGTAAGACTTGGGCACATCGCCATACAAGGCGTAAATCATACCCATTTGCGAATACGCATAGATTTCATACTGTCGATCGCGCTGTTTTTGTGCCAGGTCAATTGACTGCTGTCCCATGGCAATCGCTTTGCTCGCATCGTTTTTGTAATAGAGTGCCAATTGCGACAACGGAATAATACGCTCGCGGTCCGTTAGGGTCTCGTCTTGAAGCAACACCTCTAGAGAATCGATAATTCTGTCCTGTCCCCACGAAAAAAAAGGCAGCAGTAGCAGTAGTATAAGCCGAAATTGCAGCATATAGCGATTAGTAGCCATCATTATATATTAAATAATAATAATTTTAAAGTTATTATTATGCAATTTAGCAAAAATAATAAAGATATTGTCTATAATATAAGACAATATCTTTATTTGTAAGGGACTAATTAAGATAAAGAGGAAAACTTAGATTTTATTACCGCTGAATGTCATGGTAACGCCGCCCTGTCTGCCTGCAATAATCAATTTTTTGGTTTTGTGATTGTAAGCAACACTGGGTGTCTCTCCAGCTGCTGTCAATACCGTTGGGTCAATGCCCTCGAGCATAGCCATACCTTCCACATATACCGTTGCCGTGGTTTTAGTACCAGTAACCGTATTGTTTACTATGAGTAGCGCTTGGTCTCCGTTGACTATGGTAACGATGGCTGTCGCTTCATCTTTACCTGTGAATCCGCGGTAGTTTCCCTCCATGTATTCGACTGGGGTTGTTTTATAGCCGCCAATAGATCCGCCGTTGTCGTCACTGCTGCTGCAAGCGTTAAAGGCAAATACTACAGTTAGTAAAAAGCTGAAAGCCATCATTTTTTTTGAAAACACTTTTTTCATAGCACTATTTATTTAAAAGTTATTAATGTTGGCAAAGATATGGGCTATGCTCGGATTAAACCCGTTTGCAGTGTCTACAAAACGTCTACATGATTTTTAATGTATTGGTAAATAGCGGTTTGTGTTTTTTTGTAAATCAAGGCAGGGGGCTGTTGAGGACTTTTGCTTAACGGCAATCGATCGGATTCGGGAAGAGGAGACAACGGACAGCGACTAAACCTTGACTTGCCAAGGGGCGGCTACAACGTTTAAAATAAAAACCCCTTGAAAACACTTTCAAGGGGTCGCTTTTTTATAGGTACGCCAATTTATTTTTTGGCTTGGGGTTCAGGAGTCTTTTCCAAGGGGTTTTCCTCGGTAACCGGATTCTGGTTCTTTTTCGATTTGTAAAGCGGAATCAAATAGGATACGGTATAATTCATACCCACACCGATACCACCACTGTATTTTTTATTAAAACCGGGAATGTATAGATTCTCGAAATTTTCGGGTTCTTTTTGATGCACCATACCGTTTAATCGCACGCTGAATCCCAAAAATACATTGTCGAATACCCGAGTGCGTATACCCGCAACAAATTCAACCCAGTGCGCAGACAAACCACTGAATTTTTTGTTAGGCGTTTCAAGGGTTTTGTCAAAATAGGAATTGGGGTTGTAAATGGTATACGAATTGAGATTTTGGGAAAAAGTAGCAAAACCATAGCGGAAACCCGCATAGATCATGTTTTCCAAATCCATCCAGTTTTCGTGCGAATTAAAATCCACACCCACCTTTATAAAAGAACCGTCGCTGGTGAAGTTCAATTGATCTTCGTCCTTGGTTATCTTTTCCCTTCCCAATTCGGCAGCGGCAAACCAGCGCTTGGTCAGGCGGTAATCCGCTTCGACTTCAAAGCCGCTGTAATCCTTGTCGTAAAAATTTCGCGCCGCGCGATATAAATCGGTTCCTACCCGTAGGCCGTATCGCTGCGGATAGTAATGTGTTATCGTGTCTTGTGCCCATCCAATCGTGGACAGACAGACGAAACTAAAACTAATAATATATTTTAATGTGCTCATCGGCTTCTGTCGTAATATTAGTGGTCATGATTTGGTATCGATTAATCCAATTTCCCACGCCATTGTGGTTGAGTTGCGGATTTTCTTCTACCGTGGAATTGTCTACCAAGGTAAAGATGTTTTTGTATCCGCAGGCCTTGCTCACATAAAGGGTTTCCAATTCGTATTTAAAGGATAGGGTGTCTCGTCGAACCACTTCGGCACCTGCATTGTCCAGGGTCGTGAGCTCTAACACCCAAACGGTTTGTTGCCTGTCTAAGCGCAGTGGCAATTTGATTTCACTGCCCGAACGCGTAACTGTTTTTTCGTTCTCGGATTCGTAGTACTTTAAAGTTCCCTCTGAATTAGGTCTGGTGGGGTCTAGGCGATCAAAAAATCGTATAAATACACTGGGTGTTGTTGGAGTGGTTTCCGGACAGATATCATCCTTTTCACAACCGGCTATTCCCAGAAGTATCCAAAGCATACCACAATATAAACCTGTTTTTTTCATAAAAGCGACTTGTTTTAAACTGCTGTCAATTTATTATAATTCTTCAAAAGTAATAAATCTAAAGGCATCAGAAAGAAAAAGCATTGCAAATAGCAATGCTTTTTATGGTTTTTATACAATTTAGGAACTTATTGGGTGAACTGCCCAATCGTACTCCCGAAATTTAAGGGGATCAGGTTGCTTGTATTGCCTTATTGTACGCGTTTTTCCAACAAGACCACGTTTTCCACGTGGTGGGTCTGTGGGAACATGTCTACAGGTCTAACTCGAGTCACTTGATACATCTCGTCCATCAAGGCCAAATCGCGGGCTTGTGTAGCAGAGTTACAGCTGACATATACGATTCTCTGCGGGGCAATTTTTAAAATTTGCGCCACGACATCTTTGTGCATCCCATCGCGAGGTGGATCGGTTATGATCACGTCGGGCTGACCGTGCTGGGCGATGAAGTCGTCGTTAAAGACATTTTTCATGTCGCCAACATAAAATTCACAATTGGTGATTTCGTTACGCGTAGCGTTTAATTTGGCATCTTCTATGGCTTCCGGTACGGCTTCCACACCGATCACCTTTTTGGCTAATTTGGAGACAAACTGCGCGATGGTTCCGGTACCGGTATACAAATCGTATACCACTTCGTTGCCGGTTAGTCCAGCGTAATCGCGGGTAATCTTATATAACTCGTAGGCTTGATCGGAATTGGTCTGATAAAAAGACTTTGCGTTAATGCTAAACTTTAAACCTTCCATTTCCTCCAAGATATAATCCCGCCCTTTGAAGAGCTTCACTTTCTGATCGTAAATAGTATCGTTGGCCTTGCCGTTAATCACGTATTGAAGGGAAGTGATTTCCGGGAAGCGCTCGGCTAAGAAATTCAAAAGCAGTTCGCGTTCCACTTTGTTTTCGTGGAAAAACTGAATCAACACCATGATTTCTCCCGTAGAAGCCGTGCGTATCATTAAAGTACGCAACAAGCCCGTATTTTCTCTCGGATTAAAAAAGGCGATGTTGTGGGCATTGGCAAAACGTCTGACCTCATTTCGAATGTCGTTCGAAGGATCTTGTTGCAAATGACATTTTTGAATGTCTAAAATCTTATCCCACATTCTTGGAATGTGAAAGCCCAAGGCGTTTTCCTTGCCGAATTCTTCACCGCTCTGTACCTCACTATCGGTAAGCCAGCGCGCATTGGAAAAGGAAAACTCCATTTTATTGCGGTAGAAAAAGGTCTTTTCCGAACCGGCTATCGGCTCAAATTCCGGCAATTCTACCTTGCCAATTCGCTTTAGGTTGTTGTAAACCTCTTGGTTTTTGTAAAACAATTGTTGGCTGTACTTCATGTTTTGCCATTTACAACCCCCACAAGCACCAAAGTGTTGGCAAACCGCTTCTATGCGGTGTTCTGAAAGTTGATGTATGTTGATCGCCTTACCCTCGTAATACGCTTTGCGCTTTTTGACGGTTTGCACATCTACTACATCTCCGGGAACTACATTTGGAATAAATATCACTTTTCCATCTGGAGCCTTAGCTACCGAAACGCCTTTTGCACCTGCATCAAGGACTTCTACGTTTTCGAATACGATTCTTTCTGTCTTTTTTCTCATGCCGCAAAAATAATGCTTTGTTTGATTCGTTGCTCGTTTTGAAATAAAATTATTGGCTATTCATTTTTAATCTGAATAACTGGGGTTTTCGCTATTCTATTTGGAGCAAACAGCCCTGTTTTTAGTACATGCTGCTAATCGCATGGGTTATATGGTGTAAAAAGGATAAAACACGCGATTAATTGACCTTGAATTTGCTGTTGGAATAGGATTTTTTCTTATTTTTTGAGTACTTTGCAGTAGTGTTTAAACAATATTCATTCAAATCTATAAATCGATGTCACAAAAAATAACTTCACAGGAAATCATAGCGTTAGAAGATAAGTACGGAGCCCACAACTACCATCCACTACCCGTGGTTTTAACCAAGGGAGAAGGCGTCTATGTTTGGGATGTAGAAGGAAAGAAATATTACGACTTTTTATCGGCTTATTCAGCGGTTAATCAAGGGCACTGCCATCCGAAAATTGTGGCTGCGCTAACGGAACAAGCCCAAACCCTAATGTTGACTTCTCGGGCGTTTTACAACGATAAACTGGGGGTTTACGAAAAGAAGATTACCGAGGTATTTGGCTTTGACAAAGTATTGCCGATGAATTCGGGGGCCGAAGCAGTGGAAACCGCTTTAAAATTGTGCCGTAAATGGGCCTATGAAAAGAAGGGAATTGCAGAAAATCAGGCGAAGATTGTCGTTTGTGAAAACAATTTTCACGGGCGTACTACGACGATTATCTCTTTTTCTAACGATCCGGACGCTCGTAAAAATTACGGACCGTTTACCGAGGGATTCATCGCGATTGAATACGATAATATACAAGCGCTAAAAACGGTTTTGGAGACGCATAAAGATATAGCCGGTTTCTTGGTTGAGCCGATACAAGGGGAGGCCGGAGTATACGTACCTTCAGAGGGATATTTAGCACAGGCAAAAGCCCTGTGTGAGCAGCATAATGTTTTGTTTATTGCAGACGAAGTGCAAACGGGTATCGCGCGAACGGGAAAACTATTGGCCGTGGATCACGAAAATGTAAAACCGGATATTTTGGTTTTGGGCAAAGCGCTTTCAGGAGGGGCTTATCCCGTATCGGCTGTTTTGGCAAACGATGAAATCATGAATGTGATTCAACCGGGACAGCACGGTTCTACCTTTGGTGGAAATCCAATCGCAGCGGCAGTGGCTATCGCGGCTTTAGAAGTGGTTGAAGAAGAAAATTTAGCGCAAAATGCAGAAGTTTTAGGACAGTTGTTTCGCGCTAAATTAAATGAATACATTGAAAACAGTACGATTTGCAATTTGGTTCGAGGAAAGGGCTTGTTAAATGCCATTTTAATCAACGATACCGAAGAGAGCGATACCGCTTGGAATATTTGTTTGGCCTTGCGCGACAACGGTTTGCTGGCTAAACCAACCCACGGTAATATCATTCGCTTTGCGCCGCCCTTGGTCATGACCGAAGAACAGATCTTGGACTGTGTGCGCATTATAGTGGACACGCTAAAAGCGTTTGAGAAATAAAATTTGTTAAACTTACTCGCTCTATATTGGAGCGAGTTTTTTTTAAACCATATAGCGATGAAAGCACTGATTGTAGTCGATCTTCAAAACGACTTTTTAGAAGGAGGCGCATTAGCCGTAAGCGATAGCGATAAGATCATTCCGATGATCAACGAAATCCAACCCTATTTTGATTTGGTGGTAGCCACTCAGGATTGGCATCCGCCCCATCATCAGAGTTTTGCGTCCGAACACCCCGGTCATCATGTCTTTGATTTAATTGACCTGCATGGTCTTCCTCAAGTGTTGTGGCCCGTTCACTGCGTGCAAAATACCCCGGGTGCTGCATTTTCTACCCAATGGGATTCCAGAGTGGTAGAGGCTATTTTTCGCAAGGGTATGGATAAAACCGTCGATTCATACAGCGGTTTTTTCGACAATGGCAAACGCAAGGATACCGGTTTGGCGGCCTATTTATTAGGTCGCGGAGTAACGCAGGTTTACGTGGCGGGTTTGGCCGCGGATTTCTGTGTTTACTATTCGGCTATGGACGCAGTAGATGCGGGCTTTAAAACCTATTTTTTAGACTTTGCCACCCAAGCTATATCGCAACAAGCCTTGGAAGAAGCAAAGGTAGAAATGATTAAAAAAGGCATCCAAATTTTAAACGCTAAAGAAGCCTTGTAAAAGAGATGAAAAAATATAATCGCTACAATTTTTTTAAACACACGTTTTGCGAGTTTCGCGAAGTGATGCCCGAAGAATTGCAGGAAAAGCTGCCCAACTACAAAAGTGCCTCGGGCAGCGAATACTATTTCGACCAAGAGGGCGTGTATCGCTACGCCAACCACTGGGGTAGGGCGGCGAACTGCCGTTGGCGCCTACTGGGCAGCGGAGGCAAGCAAAATGGATACCATTGGGGATACGCCTTGTGGACCGACTTTTTTCCCAATAACGATACGGAAAAACTCTTTTTTGTCCAAGTCGATTGGCAAGCGGAACAAGTGAGCTATCAACACCACTGCAAGCGGCAAACCGAGTACGAGCAGCGCGCGCTATTGCGGTCTGCTCTAGATACGGCAAAGGTCGTCAAACAAATCAAAGAACTCTTTGCCTCGGACGATTGGGCCAAATACTTGGGCGCAGTGGATATTATTTCTACACGAACGTGGATTATTGGGGAATTGATAACCACTAATACCAGTCTGATAAACCTAAAAAAAGAATTGTTACATGGGACGAAGAAATGAAACCAATCGCCTGGACCATCTGAAAAAAGCCAATCAGAAAAAGCGGAAAATAAAAGAGTCCACCGAGCAAAGAAAGCAGCAAATAAAGGAAATGGAAAGAAAGTACCACCAAATTAAGAATGTAGAAAACAATAAATAGGATAATGTGATATTTATCGAAAATTATGCAAACTTACATGAATTTAATATTTTTTTTTAAAATAAATTGGTTATGGTATGGTGTTTGTGTTATTATTAATCAAATAAATAATTTTTATTTTAAGTTTTATTAGTTGGTAAAACTAAAATTGATTAAATTAGTAGTAACTAAATTTAAGTATTTAACTCAAACTTTAAAAAAGTAATTCTATGAAAAATTTATTCTTGATGTCTGCTTTAATTTTAGGCGGATTAGTGTCGGTAAATGCGCAATCCAAATCAGTGAAATCAACGATTAATTCAATTGAGACACCAAAATTGTCTGAAAAAGTAGGAATGACTCCTATAAAAAAAGGAAATTGGATGGTTGGTGGAGCCATAGGTTCTTTGGGTTATAGTTTTGAAGGGGAGAATTTCAATATTAATGTAATGCCAAAAGCAGGCTATTTTATTACGGACGGAATTGCAATTGGTTTGGAGACCGGAGTGGGCTTCCAAACGGTGAAAGGCGGAGACAATGACTGGAATTATTCTGTTATGCCCTTTGCTAGATATTACTTTCCTGAAGGAGCTAGCGAAACCGGACGATTTTACGGAAATGGTAAAATTGGAATCAGCGGTACTTCTTTAACAGCGGAAAATACAAACGAAACCTCTTTCGCCTTTGGTGTAGGTTTAGGTTATTCGCACTTCGTATCTCGTAATGTGGCTTTAGAAGCCGAAGTAGGGTACAACTACAGCAAGTCTAACGCAGCAACTGCTACCGCTCAAAACGGGTTAGGTGTAGCCGTAGGTTTCCAAATTTTCTTAGGAAAATAACATTATTACTTATCATACAAATAGGAAAAAGCTATCGAAAGATAGCTTTTTTTGTTGGCTGTCTTCTCAGGTATCTGCCGTGCTAATCCTCTTAGTTGCTGTAGCGTATTTACGCCACTTTTCAACGGGTTTTCATCTCCTGCTGTCATCAGTATAGGAGAGGCAAGAACTGAGCTTAGCGATTAAAAAACAAGGAGGCCGTTAAAAAAGGATAGCCTCTGTGTTTTTATATAAGATTATAAACGGCTGTGGATTTGATATTCAATAAAACTATCGGTTGAAGGAAAAGTAGTGCGAAAAAAAAGGGCTGTCTCGCGTTAGAAGACAGCCCCGTTTTGGATAGGTATAGGTTTATTTCTTGAAATACTTCTTGTACTTAAAGTAGGAAAACAGACCCAACAAGCCCACTAAGGCCACGGAAATATAAATGAAATCCGGTGTGATAATCTTGTCTCCCTTGGCGTAGGAATGCAATCCAGTCAGGTAGAAGTTCACGCCGAAATACGTCATCAAAATCGCGTAGAACGCCAATATACTGATCAAGTTGTAAATCCACGTACCTCTTAAGGCCGGAACAAAACGCATGTGAATAACAAAGGCGTACACCATAATGCTGACTAGGGCCCAGGTTTCCTTTGGATCCCATCCCCAATAACGTCCCCAACTCTCATTGGCCCATTGACCGCCGAGGAAGTTTCCAATGGTCAACAGCACCAATCCTACGGTTAAGGCCATTTCATTGATATAGGTGATTTCTTGGATGTTGAGTTGCATTTTTGCCTTGTTCTTGCTGTTGGTAAACAACATTAAAACCAAAGCGACGATTCCCAAAATCATTCCCAAGGTAAACGGACCGTAGCTCGCAACGATAACCGCCACGTGTATCATTAACCAATAGGAGTTTAAAACAGGAGGCAGGTTGGCAATCGACGGGTCCATCCAGTTTAAGTGGGCTGTCCACAAAATCATACCAGCTACAAAGGCCGTGGCTGCAATGGTCAATTCGGATTTGCGTCCAAAGACAAGACCGAATAACATGGTTGCCCAACCGACGTAAATCATCGATTCATAGGCATCACTCCAAGGAGCGTGACCCGATACGTACCAACGCATGATTAAACCCAGGGTGTGTGCAACGAATAAAATCCATGCGATAACCGTTAGTACTTTAATGCTCTTAACCGCAAATTTTGCCGGCTTAACAATCTGAATGATGATAAATATAAACATGACAATCGCCGCCAACATATAGTAGGAGTAGAGCGATTTAAACACGTCGTATTTGTTGTATAGCATTTCTGCTTTTACCTTGTTGTCGCTGGGAATCACTTCGCCACCGTATTTCTTTTGAAACCCGTGTAGGGAATTTAAAAATTCGTCCGCAGCGGTGTAATCCTTGGTTTCGATGCTCTTTAAAAGCGCCGTCATATAAAGCGGTAAAATGTTTTTGGTATAGGTGGAATCAATGCCCGTCATACCGGCTTCGTTCAACTCCAGGTACGAAACCCATTTGTTGTTCGCATCGTTGGGTATCGGGAAAATCGTCAATATTTTTCCGCTTAAAGCGGCGTATAACAAGTTGACACGGGTATCTACTTCGATAAAGTCTTTCTGAAACTGGTTTTTTACCGAGGCGTGATTGGCATCGTCTAATGATTTGCCCAATTTGTAATTCCCCTTGTCGTCAAAAAACTGAACTAATGCCGCATATTTTGCTTTTTTATCCACGCCTATGGTCGCTCTTAAGCTGTCGTTACCGCGCTTGAGTTCGATTAAAGGCACGTTATACCACAATTGCGGAAATTGAGACATCGATAGGAATACCTGATCGGAAGTCATCTTTTGGTAATGGTCGGATTTGCTCACCTTTCTCAACAATTCAGACGAAAAAGTATTGATGGGTTTCATTCGCCCACTGGCATCTTGTATGACCAAAGATCCGAAATGTGCGGCATGGGCTTCAGATACTTTACTCGCGTTGAGCAAGGAGTCCAATTGCGGTAAATTCGGTATGTTGTGGTTGTGGTTGGTCGGGGCTTGTGCCCATGCTCCAAAAGAACAAAACAATAGTAAAAGGGATAGTAATTTGGCTTTTTTGGCTCTCACTTTATTGAGTTTAATTCGTAAATCGTTAAATCGAGTGTTTTTGTCAAATAAAATCGCTAACATGGCGATATACAATAGGGTATAACCGATATAGGTAATCCAGGTTCCCCACCAGTCGTGATTCACCGATAAAATCGTTCCTTTTTCATCTTCGTCAAATTGCGCTTGGAAAAAGCGGTAGCCCTTGTAATCCAATACGTTATTCATAAAGATACGCGCGTCAAATTGCGTATCGGCATCGATTACCGTCACCTGACTTTCAAAAGCGGAATAGCTCTTTTCGGTTCCGGGGTATTTGTCGGCTATAAATTTGTTCAATTGCACTTTGAAAGGCGTTTCGTAGCTCTTGCTACCAAACATCAACGTAAACTCTAAGTCGCCCAGTTGAATGGCTGTAGGAACACCCATACGGCCTTTGCTTCCCTTTAAGATAACTTCTTTTTCTTGCCCTTGGGTGCGAACCGTCAAAACCAAGGCATTCTCTGCACGAGCGTCTTTGTAGTCGTCACTGGCTTTTAAAACAATCTTACCCTTGATCGGCAAGTCTGGAAAAACAAATTGAGCTCCCGCTACGTTGTATAGGGAACGAAACATTAAATCTTGTTTGGTATCCTTGGCAACCTGACCTTTAAATTGGTCGGCCATACGCATAAAATCTCCTTCAAAAGGCGTGTCTATGCTGTAGTTATCTCCTTCTTTATGAATGTTGATCGCTCCAGCTGTAGGCTGATTAAAGGCGAACAATACGTTGTGTATACTGGTGACTTCGCCCTCTTTTAAAAAGTGCTCGTGACGATCGCCATCACCGGATTCCACCATTTTTAAAAAAAATACGCCACTTTCATCGGCTTGAACCACTTCGGTAGCCCCCATGATGTAGTCCTTGTATTCCACTTCAAAGGGAATTCCATTAAACTCCTTTTTCATTTTGAAGTGATTGTCCGTCGCTGCCGACATCAATTTGGGTTCTTCAAAAGTCAAGCGCTTCATCTCGCCCTGATAGTCTCCATCGGCCATAACCGTTAGAAAGGTCTTGTCGGAGAAAAAATGATTGACCGCCTCTCCTTCTCGGATGGGCATCATTCCCTCAAAACTGATGTATCTCGTAACAAAAGCACCAGATATAATTAATATAAAGGACAAGTGTAACAAAAGAGTTGCCCATTTTTCCTTTTTATGCAGTTGGTAACGTTTGATGTTACCGATAAAGTTGAAAACGAAAATAAGCATAATGGCTTCAAACCATTTGGCGTTATATACCATGATTCTGGCTGTATCCGTATTGTAGCGGTCCTCGATAAAAGTACCAATACCCAATGCAGCAGCATACACAATAAATAAAACAGCCATCAGTCGGGTAGACGAAAAAAAGGCAATAATTTTTTTATCCATGATTTAGTTGTAGTTGATTTTTTTTTAATCCAACAAAAATAACCAAATTGAGGGGCTTTTGAACATATTTAACTTAATATTTGGTAGGCTTATTATTTTGTTTAAAACTCTGATAAAAATCGCTTACATTTGCAGTAAATAGACAAAAACGCAAGCCAATTGACCTAATTATAGGCGGTTTAGGGGGTCGTTTAAAGGAGTTATTCAACGTTAGATTAAACTTACAAAACCATGCCAAAAGTTTCATTAAAGGGGCAAAATATGCCCGAATCTCCAATTAGAAAATTGGTTCCTTTTGCAGAAATTGCCAAGAAAAAAGGAAATAAAGTATACCACTTAAATATCGGTCAACCGGATATTAAAACACCTGAAGTAGCGCTAAATGCGGTTAAAGAAGCGGATATTAGCGTATTGGAATACAGTCATTCTGCTGGTTTTGAGAGTTATAGAACCAAATTGGCGGCCTACTATCAAAAACACCAGCTGCCCATCGATACGGAGGATATCATCATTACGACCGGCGGATCGGAGGCTTTGATCTTTGCTATGGGAAGTACGATGGACGCTGGAGATGAGATCATTATCCCAGAACCTTTCTATGCCAATTACAACGGTTTTTCTACTTCTACAGGAGTACAAATTGTACCAGTTATGTCGTCGATTGAAAACGATTTTGCCCTACCGGCCATTTCGGAGTTCGAAAGGTTAATCACGCCAAAAACCAAAGCCATTTTAATTTGCAATCCCGGTAACCCTACAGGTTATTTGTATTCCAAGGAAGAAATAGGGCAGTTGGCCGACTTGGTAAAAAAATACGATTTGTTTTTAATCGCCGATGAAGTGTATAGAGAATTCACTTATGGAGAACACCAACACGTGTCTATCATGAGTTTTCCTGAAATTGCACAAAATGCGATTATGATCGACTCGGTTTCTAAGCGTTACAGCATGTGTGGTGCGCGTATTGGGTGTATCGTTTCTAAAAACAAGGAATTGATGGCCGCAGCCATGAAGTTTGCTCAGGCGCGTTTAAGTCCGCCTACTTATGCTCAAATCGCTTCTGAAGCGGCTTTAGATACGCCTCAAAGCTATTTTGACGAAGTGATTGAAGAGTACAAAGAGCGTCGCGATGTGTTTATCCAAGCCCTTCAAGCGATTGAAGGTGTGCAAGTAGGTGTGCCTAACGGTTCGTTCTATTGTGTGGCTAAATTTCCAGTGAAAAGCGCCGACGATTTTGCCAAATGGATCTTGGAGTCTTACGATTATCAAGGGGAAACCGTAATGGTGGCTCCTGCTGCCGGATTCTATTCAACGCCTGGTGTTGGATTAGATCAGGTGCGCCTGGCTTATGTCTTAAAGAAAGAAGACTTGCTGCGTTCTGCGGAAATTTTAAAACACGCTTTACAAGCTTATAGTCTTATCGAAAAATAAATCGATAATTGATATAAAAACAACACCCCATATCGCAAGCTGCTATATGGGGTGTTTTGTATGGTCTCATTTTGATGAATGATCGATAGGCACTTATCTATACAAAGTAGGCTACGATAACACCGAGTATAATAGCGCCTAATTTGGATAGGTTAAAGCGGTGGTCTTCATTGCTTTCAAAGATAATGGTCGATGAAATGTGAAACAATATACCCACTACGATAGCGGATATCTCGGCATAATACTGTTGCAAGAAGCTAAAGCTTCCCGAAACATAAGTACCAAGTGGTGTCATCAGTGAAAAGACCAACATAAAAAACAGTACCTTTTTCTTGTCCATTCCCGCATTGATAAAAAAGGTCGTCAATATAACGGCTATGGGTAAGTGGTGTATGGCGATTCCCAAAGCCAAGTCCAAGTGCTGACTCAAGGGCATGCCTTCGAGCAAGGCGTGGAGGCAAAGGCTGATAAACAACAACCAAGGCATGGCCTCCATTTTGTTTGGCAAATGTACATGCCCGTGTTCCGCACCCTTGGAAAAATATTCCAAGATAATTTGAAACACGATTCCAACCATAATAAAAATACCAATGCTGCTGCTGTGATCGTGACTGTGGTCGTGATCTAATGCTCCGTGCCCCATGCTTTCTGCTGCAGTATATACTTCTGGCAGCAAATGAGTAACGGTTAATGTCAATAAGAATGAACCGCTAAATGCCAATAAAAGCTTGAGGTTTTTCTTGTTTTTCGGACGCAATATAATAGCGACTAAATAGCCGATTAGTATGGATAGTAATGGGAGGATATACACCATTTATTTAAAGATCATAATTAAACGTTCCGATTCTCCTTTATAAAACTTTTTTAAGCGGTAATTCCCGAATACATCCAACAAATTGATGTCGGATTCTTCCATCATTTTTTCAAAATCTTCCAAGCGGAAAGCGCGTACTCTTTCGGTAAAATCGTACTGTTGTCCTTGGTCCTCGAAAGAGATGTCTTTGATGATAAAGCCGTTTTCAAAACGTCTTTTTAAGTGAAAGGCTATACCGTCGACGGTTTTGACCTCTTCGGCTACGAGGTTTGGAATCACTTTGTCGACATTCATAAAATCCATAACGGCAAAACCGTATTCGTTTAAGCTGTCGCGTATGGCTTTAAGCGTTTTTACATTGTCTTCCTCCTCCTCGAAATACCCAAAACTGGTGAACAGATTAAAAATAGCATCGTATTGTTGCGGTAAGGGCTCTCGCATATCGTGAACGTGAAAGTGAAGCTTGTCGTTTTCGTGTTCCTGGGCTGTGCGGATGCTGTTGGGCGATAAATCGACTCCGGTAACATCGTATCCCAGTTGATTTAAGTATATCGAATGACGGCCTTTGCCGCAGGCCAAGTCCAATATCTTGGCTTCTTCGGGTAAATTGAGGTACTCCGTCAAATTGTCCATAAACAATTGCGCCTCTTCATAATCTCGGTCTTTATATAGGGTGTGGTAATACGAGGTGTCAAACCAGGAAGCATACCAATTTGCTGAATCTTTTTGCATGAGTTGGTTAATTTCTTTTATAGCCTGCAAATTTACTCTATTTTTGTGGAATATTATATTTAAAATAAATATTCCTAATTTGGAAGTAGCCTATGGAAAATTTTAAAATGGTCGCTAAAACGTTTTTTGGCTTTGAAGAAATTTTGGCCAGAGAATTGGAGCTTTTGGGAGCGCGAAGAGTGGAGCAAGGAGTGCGTATGGTCAGTTTTGAGGGCGATAAAGGGTTTATGTATAAAGCGAATTTGTCCTTGAGAACGGCCTTGAAAATACTAAAACCCATAGAGCAATTTGCCGTGTATAACGAAGAGAATCTCTACAGGGGTATTCAAAGTATCGATTGGACCAAATACATTACTGCTGAACAGACTTTTGTGGTCGATGCTACGGTGAATTCCGATAATTTTAATCACTCGCAGTTCGTCGCTTTAAAGACCAAAGATGCCATAGTCGACCAATTTAGAAACGATTTAGGTAAAAGACCGAGTATCGATAAGGATTTCCCAGATTTAAGGGTGAATATCCACATTCAACAAGACATGTGCTCTGTGGCCTTGGACTCTTCGGGAAATTCCCTGCATCAGCGCGGTTATAGAACCGCGACGAATATCGCGCCTATCAATGAGGTGTTGGCAGCGGGTATGCTCTTGATGTCCGGTTGGAACGGACAAAGTGATTTTATGGACCCCATGTGTGGTAGTGGTACCATCTTGGCCGAAGCCGCAATGATCGCCTGCAATATTCCGGCTAACATCAACAGAAAAGAATTTGCCTTCGAAAAATGGAGAGATTGGGACAATGATTTGTTCGATCAAATCACCGATTCCTTATTTAAAAAGGTGAGAGAGTTTCATTATACCATCAAGGGCTTCGACAAAGCACCTTCTGCTGTAATGAAAGCTAGAGACAATATGCGCAATGCCAATTTAGAAGAATACATTAAAATTGAGCAAGCCAATTTCTTCGATTCCGAAAAGGAAACCGAAGGACCGCTTCACATGGTTTTTAATCCGCCTTATGGGGAACGTCTCGATATCGATATGGAAAACTTCTATAGGGATATAGGCGATACCTTAAAAAGGGGATACCCCGGAACGGCAGCGTGGTTTATCACGGCAAATTTGGAAGCACTGAAATTCGTGGGACTTAAACCATCGCGTAAAATCAAACTCTTTAATGGAAAATTGGAGGCTCGTTTGGTTAAATACGAAATGTATGCCGGTAGCAAGAGAACCAAATTCCAAACCAACCCAGAGTAAGTGATTTTTTAAACGATAAATACCAAAGATATGAATACCAAAATGAAAGCTTTTTTATTGCAATTTGTGAGTTTTGCAGTTTTGTTTTTTCTAATGAGATTGTTAATTGTTGAATTTACTGCTTTAGCTGGATTTTGGATTCCCCTGACCAGTGCTGTAGCAGCGACTATTTTAGCGCCTCAATTTAAAACGATTGCTACACCAGATGGTGATCGGATACTGATGAAATGGATTTTTATGAAAGGGGTGAAAACCTTTAAGTAGAAAATGGAATAAATCGTGAATTTGTAGGGTTGTCTTGTAAAGGCGACCCTTTTTTTATACAATCAACCACAGGGCTTTCTTAGTTGGGCTTTTCAACTCCTTTTTTAATCGTTTTAATATGTCATAATTACGACATATTTTAAATTATGTAGTAATTATAACATATTTTGAATTATGTTCTTTTTTTGACATATTTATCGGTTTGGTTTTTGAATTATAAATTGTATTTTTGAAGGGTAAATTCATAATTATGACCGCAATATTGACTGGAGATATTATCGATTCGAGATTGGTAAAACCCCAAGAATGGCTTCCCGTTCTCGAAAAATCATTGGCATTATTGGCGACCGACCGACGGGCTTGGGAGGTTTTTAGAGGAGATAGTTTTCAGTTGGAAGTGCCGGTCGATCAAGCGATAAAAGCGGCATTGTATTTAAAGTGCACGGTAAAGCAAGTTAAGGGCATCGATGTCAGAATTTCTATAGGTGTCGGAGAAAAGAACTATGCGGACGCCAAGTTGTCTCAATCCAACGGCAGTGCTTTTATTCATTCGGGAGAGGCCTTTGATCGGTTAAAAAACAGAACGCTCGGTTTTCAAAGCGATAATGAAGCGTGGAACGAAGTGATTAACCTCTTTTTAGATTTGATTTCGACTATAGTGGATGCTTGGACACCGGTTTCCATACTGTTGATTCAAAAAATGTTTGAGAACCCTCAGCTTACCCAATTGCAATTGGCGGAATTAACCCGTGGAAATCAGGGCAATATTAGCAAAGCTTTAAAGCGAGGGGGATATGAAGAGATACAAAAAGTGCTTCAGTATTATGTAAAAAACAATCCTTATGGTTAGCGTACTTCTCTTAAAGCTGTTATTCGCTCATTTTTTGGGCGATTTTCTCCTACAACCCACAAGTTGGGTAGTTGATAAGGAAGGTAAAAAGTTGCGCTCTAAATATTTTTATTATCATATTGCCGTTCATGCTGCCTTGCTGTTGGTTTTGCTCTGGGGTACGGCGCACTATTTTAGCATACTGTGCTTGGTGGTCGTCACCCACGGCCTAATCGATGCGCTAAAACTGTACTTGGGCAAGAAAATAGCCAGTACTTGGGCCTTTTTTATAGACCAAATCGCTCATTTAAGCGTGCTCGTTTTTATAGCGGCCTATTGTGAATCTTGGGTGTGGAATTTTGAATGGCTGAATGATGCAAGTCTTATACTGTTTGGTTTATGTGTTTTACTGACTACCGTGGTTGCGGCTATCGTAATGAAAGTGCTTATTTCTACCTGGAAGATTGAAGATGACGGCGTCGCCTTAAAAAATGCGGGAAAATATATAGGTATATTGGAACGCTTGTTTGTCTTTGGATTTGTGGTGATAAATTTTTGGACCGGAGTGGGTTTTTTATTAGCGGCGAAATCCATCTTTAGATTTGGAGACCTTACCCGTTCTAAGGACCGGCGTTTAACGGAATACGTTTTAATAGGTACCTTGATGAGTTTTGGTATCGCCATAGGCTGTGCGTTGTTGTATCGGAGTTTACAAGCCTGTTTATAGGTTGATTTATAAATAGCCCCCTGCGATTTGGCAGGGGGCTCTGTATTTAATATCTAAGGGACAATCCCGCTCCAAAACCGGTATCGTTGTCGTAGGAGGTTGTAATCGCCATGTTTTTATGAATGAGGTATTGCAAGCCTACGGTATATTCTTTATCGGTGTTTAGCATAAAGCTCGCTCGGGTTCTTTTTGAAATCGGAATGTCCTCGCGCGATAATTGTACGCGAACCGATCCGTCGGTATATATTTCGGTTTGTGCCAGAACCAACCAAGGGAGGGTATAGATAACACCCGCACTAAACATCGCCCGCGAATTCCAATCGCTGCGCTGTCCGAGTAGGTTGTGTTTGGTGCTGCCGTTAGACAGATTTCGCTCGCGCCAATCAAAACCGATAAAGGGCATCAACCATTGTTGCGAACCAAAATACCGCCCAATGTGAATATCGGCTTGTTGTCCGTGTTTGCCGTTGTATCCCAAATCCCATTGGGCCGAAAAGTTCCATCGGGTATTTTGGTAGCTGGCACTTCCTTCTAAACCTTGAGTACTAAAGTCGTTTTCCGCCTGTAAGTGAAACATGCGGTCGTCTTTATATACCATTTTGTCCGCAAATGCACGGTCGGGTACTTGGGTGTTTACAGGACTGTCTTCATAGCTAAAAATACGTCCCATACCGCTCATCATGTGATAGAGTATATGACAGTGAAAATACCAATCCCCGCCGTCTTCAGAGGCGTTGAATTCGATGATATTGGTTTCCATAGGCATAATATCCATCACGTTTTTTAACGGAGAAGCCTCGCCATATTGATTGATCAATCTAAAGAAATGCCCGTGTAAATGCATCGGATGGCGCATCATGGTGTTGTTGTATAAGGTGATGCGCAGGTTTTCTCCTTTTTTAACCAATATCTTGTCGCTTTCAGACACGGTTTTGTTGTTTAGCGTCCACACATAGCGGTTCATGTTTCCGGTGAGTTCAAACCGCATTTCGCGGGTAGGAGCAGCTGGCAGTGTAGTGACTTCCGTGGCCTTTAGCATATTGTAGTTTAAGGTCACCGGAGTCGATTTCGAAGCCGCTTCTCCGCGATGGGCACTATGTTGACCCGCAGCTTCCATTTCCGGATACATCGCCGCGTTCATATCCATGGTTTGCAGACTCATTTTCATGCCCATATCGCGCATAGAACCGTCCATATTCATCATGTCGTTCATCATTTTCATGCCCTCAAAATATTTTAAGGTGCCCAAGGGGGCTTGCAATTGTTTAATGCCATCGCCCAACCAAAGCGAGGTGCTGCCACTGCGGTCTTCTGCCGTGGAAAGCAATTCGTAGGCCACCCTGTCTTCGGGTATGCTAACCACGATGTCGTAGGTCTCCGAAACCGCAATCAACAAACGATCGACTTCTACGGGTTCTACATCTATACCGTCGCTGGCAATTACGGTGATTTTTCCGCCGGAATACTGCAGCCAAAAGTAGGTCGATGCACCTCCATTGGCAATGCGCAGCCGAACCTGATCCCCTTTTTTTAGTCCCTTTAATTCGCTGGCGCTTTTTTGTTGCGCCCCATTGGTGAGAAAGGATTCGTAATACACATCGCTGACATCCATCGCCAACATCCGCTTCCATTCGTTTTTAAACTTGGTTTTGAACTGCTTGGCCTGTATGGCTTCGGCATAACTTTGTACCGAGTTTTTCTTAATAGCGCCGTAATCATTGGCGGTGTGTAGCATCCGATCGATTTCATGCGGATTGGTATTGCTCCATTCGCTGAGGACTACTTCGTATTCGGGAAGCGCATCGTAAGGACGTCGCTTGGGGTCGTCGGGTTTTTTATCGACGATAAAGGCACCGTACATCCCGATTTGCTCTTGCATGTGCATGTGGGAGTGGTACCAATACGTACCGTTTTGTCGAATCTTAAAGTTGTAGGTCTTGGTTTTACCCACTGCTACCGGTGTGGAGGTGAGATAAGGCACACCGTCTTGCTCGTTGGGCACCAACATACCGTGCCAGTGTAGGGAGGTCATCTCTTGCAGTTGGTTGTGCACGCGAATCACCGCACTGTCTCCCTCGACAAAGCGCAGCGTGGGCATGGGAATTTGACCGTTTACGGCTATGGCTCTTTTGAGCTTGCCGCCAAAATTAACCAGGGTGTCTTTGACGTATAAGTCGTAGGTTACTGTTTTCTGAGCACTTGCGACAAAACTAAACAAAAACACCGTTAGGACTAGCAGCAGGCGCTGCCTATTGAGATTATAGATTTTCATGATATACGTGAATTGTTGACGAGTACAACCAAGGGGTGAACTCGGTCGTAAGTGTTATTTTAAAGTTTCTACCAAGCTGCCGCAGCTCAACATTTGTTGTCCGTAAAAAGGGTTTTGAATTTCCTTTTCAACACTGAGCCAATTGCCTCCTTTGCCCTGAAGAAACATCGGGCAGTGCATATAATAAACCGGGGTGTCCAAAGGCTGCGCGGCTAGAAAGTCCTTAAACACCTTGGAGAGTTGGTCGAAGTCTTTTCGAGCGGCTTCCAATTGGGTGCTGCGGCTCAATTGAGCCACTTGCTCATTTAGCGCGGGACTATGCGTTTGCCAATCTGTGCTTTGCGATTTGTTTAAACGGCTTGTATTTAAGTTTTTAACCGCTTGGTTCAGCAGTAATGCTTGAGCGTGTACCTGTTTGAAATCCGACGCGATAAAGGCGTTTTTAACCGCCATATAGCGCGTTATTAAAAGCTGTATTTCCGAAGTTTCGGCGGTGGAGGTAGGGGGCTTGACGGTGGTGTGTACCGCGGTCATCGGCAGGCGACTTCGGACGTATTGCGACTCTGTACTCAATTGCTCATAACGCGATAAGGGAGCTAAATACGCTTCGTTGTCGTAACCCGCAAGGGCGATTTTCTTTAGTATTTCGCTGGGATTGGTTTTTAAAGTGTCATACGAAAGCTGCTCCAACTGGGTATCTATATCCCAAGTTATTTGAGAAACGCCCTTGGTAAAAGCCGCTTTTTCGATGTTCTCTTTGCTCAGCGCACCTTTTCCATCGATGGAGAATGAGGCTGTTTTTTGATTTTTTATGCTGGATTGTGCGGCAACGGCTTGAGTGCATACCCATAGCGCCAACACTATAAAATGAAGTTTTTTCATGATCGTTAAGATTTAATTTAAAAAATACATGAGACAACCCAAAGGTTATCCCTGCCTATTTGATGCAAATAGGGCTATACCGATTAAATTATCCCAACAATGGTGGAACCCAAATAGCGATAAAGCCATCGCTAATCAAAGCACTAATCGCCTTGAATTGTGGTTTGTAAGTAGATTCAGTAATAAGGGAAACGTACGTAATGGCGGGAATAAAAGCCACTACGGGAATGCAGTTGCTCAAACATTGGCATTGGTAATCGCTACAACTGTGGTCTTTTTGAGCTGTACACGATTTTAAATCGCCCTGTTTGCAGCAATCATCGGAAAGTTGATGGTGTTGAATCGCAGCGGTGGCCGTCTTTTCAACGAGTAGGGAATGAGGTTTAGAATGTGCAAATGCTATACTGCTAAGCAAAAGACTGCCCAGTAAAACCAGTAAACAAATGATGTAAAATTTTTTATTCATAACGTCAATTCCAAACAAATATACCTAAAAAGTTAATACAACAACCATATAAATCAAAAAAAGGAGTGAAAATCAAAAAACAAACCCAAAAGGGAGCGTTAATAACCAGTCTGTTAGCCGCCCCAATGGGTTAAGTCATCCATTGGTCGACCTGAGTGCAAAAATCTTGAATGTCGTTGATCAGTTTAGAACTGTGATAGCCGTCTGCCACCGCGTGATGGGCATATAGCGAAAGGGGCAGTAGTATTCGGTCGCCTTGCTCGAAGTATTTTCCAAAGCGCACTATGGGAAATAGAAAGTGGTCGTCTACGGCAGAATCCTGACTGATACCCGTAAAACTCACCCAGGGCAAACAGGAAATGGGACAGAAATTGGGCGGCTGATTCGCTCTGATTTTAATGCCTTTGACATTTTTATAAGTTTCGATGTCGCGGGTAATCACGTCGTAATAGGTTTTAAAATCCCGATGGTATTCGCTCCACAAATCGGAAAAGCTGCAATCGTCGGGGTGAAATATAGTAAATGAGGGCATGATGAAGTTCCAATGGCCGAGTTCGCCCTGATGGAAACTCATTCTAAAGGCGCTGTTTTGATTGATTGCCCGTAAGATTACGTAGATAAAAGTGGGGTAGAAGCGGTAGTTTTTTGCTTTGGACTGTTGCAATAGCTCGGTGATGTCTAGGGTGACATTGAGGTTGTATTTGGATTTTAATTCGTAAAAATAATAGTTGAAGTAGGGCGTTCTAGGCCAGGTTTTCAGGTCGACGGGGGTAAAAACAGCAGTCATAATTATACGGTTTTTAGACAAGGGTTTTACATACAGGTCAAGGAATCGCCGCTTTCGAATGGCAAATCGGCAAAGACCTAACTATAAAGATAAGCTTTTTCTGTCAATGGGCCAACATAGCATTGACCAATAATGCGCCTATTTGCTGTCAGGCGAAACCGCGATCAGCAACACTGGAGCACGGCTGTGTGGACTCGTGTGCAATCCGACTCCTTGGTAAATGGGGAAGTACAGCAGCGGTTTTTAAAAAAAGGAGTGCTAATCTGAGCTGATAGCCGCTGTCGATGGGTTAGATTAAAGGAATAAAGTAGTTAGAATACAAAAAATGCCTTATTTTTACGCTAAATTAAAAAATATTATGAGTACTATAGATTGGAAAACGGCCATGGAGTTTGAAGATATCACCTATAAAAAATGTGATGGTGTAGCTCGAATAGCTTTCAATAGACCCGACGTGCGCAATGCGTTTCGTCCAAAGACAACTAGTGAATTGTATAGAGCGTTTTACGACGCACAAGAAGATACCAGTATCGGTGTGATCTTGCTATCGGCAGAAGGGCCTTCGTCTAAAGATGGGGTGTATTCCTTTTGTAGTGGCGGCGATCAAAAGGCTCGTGGGCATCAGGGATATGTAGGAGAAGACGGAATGCACCGTTTAAATATATTGGAAGTACAGCGCTTAATTCGCTTTATGACCAAGGTAGTCATAGCGGTAGTTCCAGGATGGGCTGTGGGTGGCGGTCACAGTTTACACGTGGTTTGCGATTTGACTTTAGCGAGTAAAGAGCACGCCATTTTTAAACAAACCGACGCCGATGTAACCAGCTTTGACGGTGGGTATGGATCGGCCTATTTGGCCAAGATGGTCGGACAAAAGAAAGCGCGAGAAATCTTCTTTCTAGGACGCAATTACTCGGCACAAGAGGCCTTTGAAATGGGTATGGTCAATGCGGTCATTCCCCATGCTGAACTCGAAGATACCGCCTTTGAATGGGCGCAAGAAATACTGGCCAAATCACCGATGTCGATAAAAATGCTCAAATTTGCGATGAACCTCACCGATGACGGTATGGTCGGGCAACAAATATTTGCCGGAGAAGCCACCCGATTGGCCTATATGACCGATGAAGCCAAGGAGGGAAGAGATGCTTTCTTGGAAAAGAGAAAACCGAATTTCGTCAAACAATGGATTCCTTAATAGACCGTACGGATTTTAGCGGCTGTTAAATAAGTGAATTGCGGCTAAGCTGCTGTTGAAATTTACGGGCTATCCATATATAATTGTTAATAAACCTACATGAAAGAATTTTCAAATCAAGACATAGACACTTCGCAACTGCCCCGCATCAGCGAAGTGTCTTTTGTGCCTTTAGACCCCCGTTATAAAAAGGTGGTTCTCATTCGAGCTACTTTGATTGCTGCCTTGATTGTCTTGGCGGGTTCTGTTTTTTACTGGTGGGATTTCAACCTGGAAAAAGACCGGCAATTTGAACTGTTGGCGGCCTTGTCTCTGGGAACAGCCATAGTAATTGCCGTGCTCTCGTGGGTTCTAAACCTGTTGGGATTTGCTAAAAAAGCGTATGCATTTCGGGAACACGATGTGATTTATAAAAGCGGAATCGTATTGATCAATCAAATTGTAATTCCTTATAATAGAGTGCAACACGCGGCCTTACATGAAGGGATGCTTTCAAGGATGTTTCAGTTGGCTACCCTGGAGTTTTTTACTGCTGGAGGAGCTCAAGGCGACTTGAGTATACCGGGTATTCCAAAAGAACAAGCCGAACGCATCAAGCAATTTATCGTGGATAAGGTTCATGCGATTTCCGCGGACGATTCCGTTGATAAACCTACTAAAGATGCAGGCACCCCTTTAGCTAATTCGGATATTACGATTGCAGATGGACCACTTTAATCAGCCCCAGCGGCAGGCGAAAATCGGGATAATCGTCCATTTTTTGTATGTACTTCAAAAATTGGGACGGGCCTTTATTCCGCTGTTGATCGTGTTTTTGCTAAAAATAACACCGGAAACCCGCGTTTATTTGCTTTTGGGCAGTTTGGGCCTGGCTGTTTTTTTATTGATTATCGCGTATTTAAACTACAAGAATTTTCGGTTTTACATCAGGCCGGAAAGTCAGGAATTTATCATTGAAAAGGGAATCCTCAACCGATCGAAGATCATGATTCAACTCGACAAGATCCAGCAGGTCAACATCAATCAGAGTTTTATTCAAAAGTTAGTTGGAGTATTTGCCGTAGAAATTGATTCGGCCGGTAGTTCCGCCAAGGAAGTGGTGATCAACTCGGTGAGTTATGCCGTGGCTGCAGAATTAAAGCAAAGACTGCTGTCGCACAGCGGCAGCGCTTCTACCACTGCGGTTGATACAGCGGCAGTAGCCTTGGAATCAGAACCGACTACCACGACGAAAATCAGTATGTTTAGTTTGATCAAAGTGGGATTGACTTCCCATTACGTTCAAACGTTTTTGGTTATTTTGCTGTTTATAAATACCATATACGATAAAATCAGCCGTTTTATGGGGAGTCAATTTGAATTGGATCCCGAAGGTGTGGAAGCTTATGTCAATCAATATTGGGTGGGCTATGTGATTTTGTTTTTTGCGATCGTATCGATTTTTGCCGTATTGGTCTTTAATCTGATTCGAACGCTCTATAAGTTTTACGATTTTACCATCGTCAAACAATCCGATACCCTTTTGCTGAGTTTTGGCTTACTGGCCACGCGTAGCACCATTATCAAGCCCAACCGCGTACAGCTGATCAAGATCGTTCAGAATTATTTTCAAAAGAAATGGGGGATACTTCAGATTCACATCCGACAAGCCTCTGGCAGTCAGCCCGAGCAAGTAGACAAGAAATCTGCCTTGGAGATTCCCGGTTGTTCGCCCTCGGAAAAGCAAGGGCTGTTTGATTTGATTTATGGCAGCCAACCGGTTGAAGGGCTGGTTTTAAAGTCGAGTAATCGCTTTTTTTGGATGCGTTTTTTCTCGTTTGGCCTACTGCCCGTAGCGGCGTTTGTCCTGTTCTTTCAGGTCTATTTTATCTATGTCGAAGTCTATGTTTTACTGCCTTTGTACGTGCTGTTGGTCGCTGCGGTGGTCTATAGGATGTATCGCGTGCGCAGCTTGTTTGTGCATCCGGATTTTATAGTGGTAAAAAAGGGATTTTGGGATATTTCTACCGAAATCGTACAGCCCTATAAGATTCAAAAGATCGAAACCTCTCAGTTTTTCTGGCAGAAAAGCAGCGATATAGGCAATCTGAGCCTGTTTACCGCAGGAGGGGTGTTGCGATTTAATACCGCTCGCTATTCCGAAATTGAAAAAAGGGTCGACTATTGGTTGTACCAGGTGGAAACCACCGACAAAAACTGGATGTAATACAAAAATATAAAAGGAAATATGACAAAAATTAAAGCCTGGGTCAGCGCTGCGCGTTTGCGAACTTTGCCCTTATCGGTTTCTGGAATACTAGTGGGAAGTGCTTGCGCTTATAATGCGACACATACCGCAAGCAACTACTGGTGGATTTTTTCGCTAGCGATGTTGACCACTTTGTTGCTTCAGATACTGTCCAATTTCGCCAATGATTACGGCGATGGCGTCAAGGGTACCGACAATCACACCCGTGTAGGGCCGCAGCGCGCCGTGCAAAGCGGTGTTATTTCGGCCGCTGAAATGAAGGTAGGGGTTATCGTCACGGCATTGTTGTCGTTGGTGTCGGCAGTGGTGTTGATCTATGTCGCATTTGGCCAAGAACACTTTATCACTTCGCTTTTCTTCTTTGTATTGGGGGTGGCAGCTGTGGCGGCGGCAATCAAGTATACCGTTGGAGCTTCTGCCTATGGGTATCGAGGCTTGGGCGACTTATTTGTCTTTATCTTCTTTGGATTAGTCAGTACCTTAGGGGCTTATTACCTCTATACACAGACTTTCGGTTGGTTGGAGATTTTACCGGCTATCGCTATTGGAAATCTGAGTATAGCCGTTTTAAACCTCAATAATATGCGCGACAGAGAATCAGACCAAGCTTCGGGTAAAAACACCTTAGTCGTGCTCCTAGGAGCTGCAAAGGCCAAGATTTATCATTATAGCATTGTCATTACGGCACTTCTTGCTATCTTTATCTATGCCCTGGTTGTAGGGATGCCTTGGTATCGCTTGATGTTCGTGATCGCGTATTTGCCTTTTGTAAAGCATTTGTTAGTGGTCATACGAAATAAAGATCCTAAAAAACTGGACCCAGAAATGAAGCGAGTGGCCTTGGGTACCTTCTTTTTGGCACTGTTGTTTTCCCTGGCGTTAACAAATATTTAAAAATCAATATAAACACAACTACCTATGAAAATTACTTTTTATGGTCATGCCTGTTTGGGCATTGAAATAGAGGATATTCGATTGATTGTAGATCCGTTTATCTCGGGAAACCCCAAAGCCAAGCACATCGACTTAGAGGCGATCAAAGCGGATTATATATTGCTGACACACGCACACGGCGATCATGTGTTGGACGTGGAGGTCGTCGTTAAAAACAATCCCGATGCGGTGGTTGTATGCAATGCTGAAATGGCCGATTACTACGCGGATAAGGGCTTGCAAACCCATCCGATGAACCACGGTGGTTCGTGGAAGTTTGACTTTGGAAAGCTCAAATACACCTCAGCCATACATTCGAGCTCTTTTCCAGACGGCACCTACGGGGGGCAACCCGGAGGTTTTGTCATTGAAAGCAAAAATAAAAACATCTATATAGCCGGAGATACCGCTCTGACTTACGATTTTAAATTGATACCGCTGAGAACAAAATTGGATTTAGCGATCTTGCCGATTGGAAACAACTTTACCATGGGCATAGACGATGCCGTAATCGCTTCGGAATTTTTAGAATGCGACAAGGTTATGGGGTATCATTACGATACGTTTGGTTATATCGAAATCGACCACGAATACGCGGTCAAGAGGTTTTATGAAAAGGGCAAGGACTTAATGCTTTTGGCCATAGGTGAAGCCATAGAGCTGTAGGCCTGTATTTGTGTGCTGTAAAACAGCTAAACGATAAATGAAGTGTTTATGAAATTGACTTATCAGCGTTACGATTTAAATTTTAAAAAGCCGTCGGGAACTTCCAGAGGGGTGTTGACTCAAAAAGAAACCTGGTTGCTTCGCTTGGAGAGCGACGGCAAAATGGGAATAGGGGAATGCGGTCTATTGCGTTCGTTGAGTTTTGACGACCGTCCGGATTACGAAGACCAATTGAAATGGGTTTGCGAAAACATCGAATTGGGCTTGGAGGTTTTATGGGAAGCCCTGCTCGAATTTCCATCGATTCAATTTGGGTTGGAACAGGCTTTTAAATCGTTGGAAAGCGAGGATGCCATGCTGCTTTTTCCGTCTGATTTTACAGCGGGAAAAGCCTCGATTGCGATCAACGGTTTGATTTGGATGGAAGAGGAGCAGGGAATGAAAAGACAGATCGACGAAAAGATCGCACAGGGTTTTTCTTGTGTAAAACTCAAAATCGGCGCGATAGATTTAGAGTCGGAACTGCGATTGTTGCGGGGTATCAGAACGCATTTTGACGCCGATAAAATCGAATTAAGGGTGGATGCCAACGGCGGATTTAAGTATAGTGATGCTTTAGATAACCTGTTTAAATTAGCTGAATTACAAATACATAGTATTGAGCAACCTATTGCGCAAGGACAGTATGACAGCATGGCAGCGCTCTGCAAAAGCACACCCTTGCCCATCGCATTGGATGAGGAGTTGATCGGTGTGGTAAAACGCAGCGATAAGGAAAATCTATTGGACCTTATTCGCCCGCAATACATCATTTTAAAGCCGAGTTTGGTCGGGGGATTCCGCGGAAGCCTCGAATGGATTGCCTTGGCAGAAGCGCGGGGAATCGGTTGGTGGATTACCTCTGCTTTGGAGAGTAATATCGGTCTAAATGCCATTGCGCAATGGACCTTTACGCTGAATAATTCCATGCCTCAGGGCTTGGGAACAGGCGGCTTGTATACCAATAATTTTGATGCTCCCTTGGTCGTGCAAAAAGGACAACTTTGGTATGACCCAACCTTGCAGTGGGATTTGCCAAACGGATTTTAAGCAGCCGTATAGTGTCAATTAACTCCTATAAGAAGGAGGAGTACTTTATTTTGATCATCCGCAAAACGACACTTTAAGGCGTTTTAGCGCTGTTTCTTTCTATAAAAACCGACGGGAGTTCTCGTCTTAAAGCGCAACCGGTTTTTCCATATCCACAATTAACCTGGGGTTTTTCCCCTTCTGCATTAAAACGCTACTGCGGAAAGTGATGCCGTCGAAAGGTTTACACGGTCTAAAATCCATACAAGCACAATTAACGCTGATTTTACTTGTTTGCTAATCGACATAAAATAAGGCGGTTTTACACGGATCTAAAGCAATAAAAAACCGCTGTTTCCCTGGGGAATACAGCGGTTTTCTCAAACAAACTAAACCAATCTTTGCGTTTCTTAGAAACAGTATTCGTTTTTCTCTACCAATTTGGTAGCGATGATTTCTCTTAAATTCGCCACGTTTGGCAAATTGGTATATTTGGTAAATCTTCTCAGTCCCATCAACATCATGCGTTGTTCGTCGTTTTCGGCAAAGGAAGCGATTCCCTCCTTGCCCTTTTCGGTAATGATGTCCACGGCGTGGTACAAGTACAATTGCGCCATGGCAATTTGCTCGCTTACCTGGTCTTGACCTTGAGCTTTGGCCAATTTTTCCGTTCTTAAAATACCGCTTTCCGCCATGTAAATTTCGATTAACATATCAGAGGCAGCCATCAATAACTGTTGGTGTTTGTCCAAATCGGGACCGTATTTTTGCACCGCGCTTCCCGCCACCATCAAAAAGGCTTTTTTCAGGTTGGCAATGATTTGCTTTTCTTCGGCAAACAGCTCGGAGAAGTCCGGGGTGTCAAAATCGGGTATACCCATTAGGTCTTCGCTGACTTTCATCGCAGGACCCAATAAATCTACCTGACCTTTCATCGCTTTTTTGATCAACATACCCACGGTAAGCATGCGGTTGATTTCGTTGGTTCCTTCATAGATTCGCGAGATACGCGCATCTCTCCAAGCGCTTTCCATAGGCGTGTCTTCTGAGAAGCCCATTCCTCCAAAAATTTGGATTCCCTCGTCGGCACAGTGCTGTACGTCTTCGGATACCGCTACTTTTAGAATTGAACATTCGATAGCAAACTCCTCAACCCCTTTTAATTCGGCTTCTTGATGGGAGTTCCCATCTGCAATACGCGCTTTAATTCGGTCTTCGATGCTAGCTGCTGCGCGATAAGAAGCGCTTTCTCCAACGTAACAGTTGGTAGCCATCTCGGCCAATTTGCTGCGGATAGCGCCAAATTGTGCGATAGGCGTTTTAAACTGTATGCGTTCGTTGGCGTAGTTTACCGATTGACTGATCAACCTGCGTTGCGAATCCAAACAAGCTGCTGCGAGTTTGATACGTCCCACATTTAGCGCGTTCATGGCTATTTTAAAGCCGTTTCCACGCTCGGAAAGCATATTCTCTACCGGAACCTTGGTGTCGTTAAAAAACACCTGACGGGTAGAAGAGGAGCGAATTCCCAATTTGTGTTCTTCTTCGCCTAAGCTAATTCCGTTATTTGGATCGTTTTCCACGATAAAACCCGTGATGTTTTTATCGTCGCCGATACGGGCGAATACGATAAACAGTTGACAGAATCCCGCATTGGAGATCCACATCTTCTGTCCGGTGATTTTGTAGTGAGTACCGTCTTCAGACAAAACGGCTTTGGTCTTGCCCGAATTGGCATCCGAACCCGCTTCGGGCTCGGTCAAGCAATAAGCGCCAAACCATTCGCCAGTAGCTAATTGCGGCACGTATTTTTTCTTTTGCTCTTCGGTGCCGTATAGGGTGATCGGCATGGTTCCAATACCGGTATGCGCTCCGAAAGCTGTGGAGAAAGACCCCGTAGCGCCAGAGATGTAATCGCAGACCAACATCGTCGAGACAAATCCCATTCCCAGACCGCCGTAAGCCTCGGGAACAGCAACGCCTAATAGGCCTAACTCTCCCGCCTTCTTCATGCAGTCCTTGGTGAATTCGTAATCCTTTTTCTCAAAACGGGCTTTGTTTGGCCACATTTCCTTGTCGACAAACTCCTTAACGGAGTCGCGCATCATTTTTTGCTCTTCAGAGAAGTCCTCTGGGGTAAATATGTCTTCTGAACGGGTTTCCTTAACTAAGAATTGCCCGCCACGTGTGATGTTTTCCATGTTGATATAATTTTTGTTTTTGGTTAATAGCTATGACGGGGAGCTGGTCGTACAGGCGCCATGCGCGTAGCTCTGCCAACTCCATCATCGTTGGTTGGTGTTTTGACGCGTATAGCGGTTTTAATCGGTTCTTGTGCTTATAGCAATTCGTAAATTCCCGCAGCTCCTTGTCCCGTTCCCACACACATGGTGACCATACCGTATTTTTGTCCGCGTCTCTTCATCTCGTCAAAGAGCTGAACAGACAGTTTGGCACCGGTACAACCCAGTGGGTGACCCAAGGCAATAGCCCCACCGTTGACGTTGACGATATCGGGATTGATGCCCAATTCTCTGATGACGGCCAAGGATTGCGAAGCAAAAGCTTCATTGAGTTCGATCAAGTCGATATCCTTTAATTGAAGTCCCGCTTGTTTTAAGGCTTTTGGAATTGCTTTGACCGGTCCGATTCCCATGATACGCGGCTCTACACCTGCTGCGGCATAATTGACCATGCGCGCAATCGGCTCCAAATTTAATTCTTTGACCATGGCTTCTGACATAATCAGTACAAATGCCGCTCCATCGCTCATTTGAGAGGAGTTTCCGGCAGTAACACTTCCGTCAGCGGCAAATACTGGTCTGAGTTTGGAAAGGGCCTCTATGGACGTCCCAGCGCGTGGGCCTTCGTCCTTGGTTACCGTATAGGATTTTTGGGCTTTTTTGCCGTTTTCTCCCACGTATACTTGATCGATCGTAATCGGAACGATCTGTTGGTCAAATTTTCCTTCTGCCTGTGCTTTTAATGCTTTTTGGTGCGAGTGGAAAGCAAATTCATCCTGGTCTTCTCTGCTGACGTTAAATTGCTTGGCTACCGCTTCTGCAGTAAGCCCCATTCCCCAATAATAACTTTCGTTGCCGTCTTTGGCCACTTGATAGTCCGGAGTGGGTTTGTAACCGCCCATGGGGATATAACTCATGCTTTCCGCACCACCGGCGATGATACAATCGGCCATACCGGCTTGTATCTTTGCCGTAGCCATACCGATGGTCTCTATACCAGAGGCACAATATCTGTTGACGGTGACGCCGGGTACATCGTCTATCTTCAATCCCATCAGGGATATCAGGCGACCCATGTTTAAGCCTTGTTCGGCTTCGGGCATTGCATTGCCGACCATGACGTCGTCTATGCGCGTACGGTCGAAGTCCGGTAGGGACTGCATCAAAAATTCGATGGTCTCTGCGGCCAATTCATCGGGTCTTTTAAAGCGAAAGACACCTCTTGGAGCTTTTCCTATTGCCGTACGGTAGGCTTTTACTATATATGCTGTTTTCATCTTTATTCGGTTTTAGTGATTTGCTTGGACATTTTAACGTGTATTAAAAGTCGCGTGCTAATTGCGTAGGGGTTTTCCTTTGGTTAACATAAATTGAATGCGCTCTAAGGTTTTGCGTTCGCCACAAAGCGATAAGAAAGCTTCTCTTTCCAGATCTAATAAATACTGTTCCGTTACCAAGGTCGCTTCGGACAAATCTCCTCCTGCCATCACATAGGCCAGTTTATTGGCGATTTTCTTGTCGTGTTCCGAAATATAATGCCCTGCTTGCATGCTGTCGGTTCCCACCAAAAACATACCCAAAGCTTGCTTGCCCAGTACTTTGACATCTCTTCGCTTAATCGGTTGGGTATAGCCCGCCTGTGCCAAAATTAAGGCTTGTTTTTTGGCTTCGGCTAACTGACGGTCTTTGTTGACTACCACGATGTCCTTTCCCTTTTGAAGAATTCCCAGTTCGTAGGCTTCATAAGCCGAGGTCGAAACCTTGGCCATGGCCACACTCATAAAGTATTCTTGCAATACGTTGAGTTCGACGTCGTTTTTTCTAAAAGTATCAGCAGCTCTTAGTGCCATTTCCTTACATCCGCCACCGCCGGGAATCAATCCAACACCAAATTCAACCAATCCGATATAGGTTTCCGCCGCTGCGACAACCTTGTCGGAATGCAAACTCAATTCACATCCACCTCCGAGCGTCATGCCATGTGGTGCAGCGATTACGGGAATACCCGAATAGCGCACCCGCATCATGGTGTCTTGGAAGGTTTTGATCGCGACGTTTAGCTCGTCGTAGTCTTGCTCTGCTGCCATCATAAATATCATGGCCAGATTGGCTCCCGCCGAGAAATTGGCTCCTTGATTTCCAACGACTAATCCTTGGAAGTCGCGTTCTGCCAAGTCTATGGCCTTGTGTATGCCCGAAATAACGCCGCCGCCTATGGTATTCATCTTGGAGTGGAACTCCAAATTGACAATGCCATCGCCTAAGTCGATCAGGGACGCATCTTTATTGCCCCATACTTTTTTGGTATCTCTGAGGTTGTTTAAGATGACAAAAGCATCTTGCCCCGGTATTTTTTTGTAGGTTTTTGAAGGAATGTCGTAATAGTAAGTAGCGCCTTCCTTAACGGTATAAAAGGTTTTGATTCCGGCCTCTAGCATGGTTTGTACCCATGGAGCAACCGTTTTGTTTTCCGTCTGTATTAACGCGATAGCCTGTTCTACACCTATGGCGTCCCAAATTTCAAAGGGACCGTTTTCCCAGCCAAATCCCGCTTTCATCGCATCGTCGATTTTGTACAAATCGTCGGTGATCTCCGGTATGCGATTGGATACATAGGAAAACATATCGGAAAAACTCTTGCGGTAAAATTCACCAGCGATATCTTTTCCTTGTACCAAGACCTTAAAGCGATCAATTGGACGATCGATGGTTTTGGTTAGTTCAAGTGTTGGGAAAGAAGTCTTTTTAGCCTCTCTGTATTCTAGGGTATTGAGATCCAATCCCAATATGGTTTTATCGACTTTCTTATAGAAGCCCTGCTGGGTTTTACTGCCCAACCATTGGCGCTCCATCATGGTTTGTATAAATGCGGGCAACTTAAACAGTTCGTGTGCCTCGTCTTCTGGACAATTTTCATATAAACCATTGGCCACGTGTACTAGGGTGTCTAAGCCCACCACGTCTACCGTACGGAAAGTAGCCGATTTTGGACGACCGATAACCGGACCGGTCAATTTATCCACATCTTCAATGGTTAATTTCAATTCTTGAACCAGGTGAAACAGACTCATAATACCAAAGATTCCAATTCTATTTCCGATAAAGGCAGGGGTGTCTTTGGCGATTACTGCGGTTTTACCCAAATACTGCTGACCGTAGTTGTTTAGAAAATCTAACACAGCGGTATCGGTTTTGGGACCTGGTATAATTTCAAATAATTTGAGGTAACGCGCGGGGTTGAAAAAGTGGGTTCCGCAGAAGTGACGTTGGAAGTCCTCACTGCGACCTTCACTCATAAAGTGAATGGGTATACCCGAAGTATTCGAGGTGATTAGCGTGCCGGGGGTGCGATATTTTTCTATTTGTTCAAATACCGATTTTTTGATATCCAGGCGTTCAACTACCACTTCTATAATCCAATCGACATCTTTAATTTTTGGTAAATCGTCTTCTGTATTTCCAGTGGTGATTCGGCTGGCAAAGGAAAGGTCGTAAATAGGCGATGGTTTGGATTTTAAGGCCGTGCTCAAGTGCATATTTACATTTCTATTTCTAACACTGGGGTCCTGCAAAGTCAAGCCCTTTTTTTCCTCGTCGGGTGTCAGTTCGCGAGGGACGATGTCTAAAAGCAAAACTTCGACACCAATATTGGCAAAATGACAAGCAATCCCGGATCCCATAATCCCAGATCCTATTACTGCTATTTTCTTAATTAGTCTTTTCATGTTATACTATTTCTTTTTGGTTTGTAACTTCTCTTATAAAATTAACCATTAAATATCAATTAGAAGTATTGGCTATGTTATTTAATGTTAAGGTTTTAATCCTCGGGATTAAAAATGGCTTTTTGATTGACCAATTCGGTAATCGATTCCGCGACTTCTATAAAGGTCTGTATTTTCTCCGCACCTATGTGTTCTCTAATGGCCTCGTTGAACTGCAATACCCCTTTTTTAGACAATTCTCTCTTTTCTAAACCCAAAGGGGTGAGTTTTATAATGACTCCACGTCCGTCATGGGGATTCTTTTGACGTACGATAAGCTTTTTCTCTTCCATGTTCTTTAGGGTTCGCGTGAGGCTGGTGGCCTCCATTCCCATATTGGGTCCCAAGGCTGTAGAGGCAGTGCCCTTTTCGCGATCAATGCTCAGCAGTGCAAAGGCTATGGCCATGGTGGCATCGTATTTACCCGCTTCGTCATTGTACATTCGCGCTACCGCTTGCCAAGTAGCTCTTAGGATATAATCTATCGTTTTGTCTTTCATATATAAATTCAAGTCTATAGTAACCGCTGTCACTTCGTCAATATCTTTTGAAAGTCGTAAGACTTTACAGCGCATATATAGAAATGGGTTTACCAAATATAAAAAAAAAATAGTATGCGCGCATACTATTTTTGATATTTTTTTTAAAAAAGCCTATAAAGGAGGTTGTTAGGCTATTCTCTATAGATTTTGTCGTATAATTTTTGGTACATCTGTATGATGATTTTTCTTCTCAATTTGAGTGTTGGAGTCAATTGGTTGTTGTCTATAGACCACACATCGGGAGTCAACTCAAAGCGCTTGACTTGTTCCCATTTACCAAATTGAAGGTTGAATTTGTCGACTTCTTTTCCAATTCTGTCAATGACGTCGGCATTGGTACTGATTTCCTCTTGGGTTTGACCAATGTTTAATTTTTTGCGGCTGGCCCATTCTTTGATAAAATCAAAACTCGGCTGAATCAGTGCAGCAGGCATTTTTTCGCCTTCTCCAATCACCATGATTTGTTCGATAAATCGCGACTGCTTCATGATGTTTTCAATCATTTGTGGTGCCACGTATTTACCGCCCGAAGTTTTAAACATTTCTTTTTTGCGGTCGGTGATTTGGAGGAAACCGTCTTCGTCTATAATACCGATATCTCCAGTGTGGAAATAGCCGTCTTTCATCTCTTCCTGTGTTTTTTCGGGATCCTTGTAGTATCCGAGCATCACATTGGGACCCTTACAGATAATTTCGCCGTCTTCGGCGATTTTCACTTCGACATTGCTCAGCGGTTTTCCAACGGTACCGATTTTAAAGCCGCGGTTTCTCATGTCGTTTACAGCGATAACCGGTGAGGTTTCGGTTAATCCATAACCTTCCATTACGGGAATTCCTGCCGCCGTAAAGATTCTTGTTAAACGCGATTGTAGGGCGGCACTACCCGAAACCAACAATTCCAATTCTCCACCTAAGGCATCTTGCCATTTGGAGAAAATTAGCTTTTTGGCTATGCCGAGTTTAAATTCGTACCACCAACCGTTTTTCTGATAGGGTTCATAGGCAAAGCCCAAGTCCATAGCCCAGAAGAAGAGGCGCTTTTTGATGCCGGTCAACTGGCTACCCGTGGCAAAAATTTTGTCGTATACCTTTTCTAGCAAACGCGGAACCACGGTCATTACTTGTGGTTTGACCTCTTTGAGGTTTTCCGTCATCTTTTCTATAGACTCGGCGTAATAAATCGAAACGCTGTAGTATTGGTAGAGATAGATAATCATACGCTCGAATACGTGGCAGATGGGCAAAAAGCTCAACGCTCTAAAATTATCGGTATAGGTAAAGGGAACGCGTTCCGAACTTCCGATGACGTTGGCGAGTATGTTTTCGTGCGAAAGCATCACCCCTTTGGGTCTGCCCGTAGTTCCGGACGTGTATATCAAAGTGGCCAAATCGTCGGCTTGAATACTTGCCATGCGTTGTTCAACCTCTGCTTGGTTGGAGGTATCACTACCGAGCTCAAACAATTCTTTCCAGTTTTTGCAACCCGCAATCTCATCAAAGGAATAGATCTCCTTTAAAAGGGGAAGGTCGTGTTTGACCTGGATGAGCTTGTCGTATATTTCCTGATCGGATACAAAACAGTATTCCGCCTCGGAATGCGAAAGTATAAAGTGGTAGTCTTCAGGGGCAATGGTCGGGTAAATAGGGACGTTTTGAGCACCTATTTGCAACACACCGATATCCAATATACTCCAATCCGTTCGGTTGTTGGAAGAGATGACAGCGATCTTAGTATCTTTTTCTATACCTATTCGCAACAAAGCTCTAGAAATGCTATTGGCTTTGGAAATGTATTCCTCTGTTGAGGTCTTTACCCACTTGCCGTTGGTCTTGGTGACAAACGCATCCTCTAATTTGTGCTGTTTTAATTGTAAATAGGGAATATCAAAAAGTCTCGTAGGTTGTGTCATGATTTTCTAATTTTAAATGCAAAGTAGTGAAAAAAAATCAATTTATCTACTCCTTTTTTGCGTTAAAGTTTTGTGGTTTTTAGCCAGTGGATTTAAGGATAAATCACAGCTCGCTGATTCTATTTAAAGAGTGGCTTTAGGGGGGAGCTTAAGCACTAGGCTAATATAGACTAAAATTTGCTAATTGCCTAAGGGAAGCAGGGGTATTTTGCCTTATTTAGGCCTGTTGTTGGTTGTTTGCAGCCTTTTTTACTGATTTTCCGAGCTGTTTTGAAGTTTACAACGGCGATTTACTCGCGTTAATCCGTCTTGAATACCTGCTTAAAATGCGGTTTGGAAGCTCCTGATTGGGATAGACTTAAACGTTTTTTTGTGTCGATCTAAACAAGTTTTCCCTACCTTTGTATTCCTAATAAAAATAAGTGTATGAATAGCGTTAATTTTAGAATCAAGGAGTTGCTGGTTTTGGGCTACAGGGTCTTTTTGGCTTTTTTCTTCTATTTCATTGCCAGAGTCTTGTTCTTTGCCTACAATTCAGAATTGCTCAATGTCTCTTCGGTATGGGAGTTTTTTACCTTGGCATATCACGGACTTACCTTTGATCGTACAGCGATTTTTTACGTCAATGCGCTCTTTATACTGCTGTCGATTTTACCGCTGTGGATCAATGCGAGAAAAGGCTTTCAAAAAGTGTTGTTTTACATCTATTTTGTGTTTAACCTCCTTGCTTATGCCACCAATTTTATCGACTTTATCTATTATAAGTTTATCTTTTCCAGAACGACCATGGCCGTTACGGCTACCTTGGAACACGAATCCAACAAAGGGGTGTTGTTCTCCAAGTTTTTAGTGCATTACTGGCACGTGTTTGCCCTGTTTCTAATTACGGCGGCCCTATGGGTATATCTGTATAAATTGGTCAAGCTAACACCGGCTAAGGTTCCGTTTCACAAACCGACGTATTTCGGCGCTTCTGTAGTGATTTTCCTCGTGGTAGGAGTGGGGATGCTCGCCGGTATTCGAGGCGACTTGCAAAAGAGTACGCGTCCGTTAAACATGATCGACGCCAACCGCTATGTACAGAAACCCGAACATGCCGATTTGATTTTAAACACGCCTTTTTCGCTGATTCGAACTTTTGGCAAAACCAGTTTTGTCAAGGTGGATTTGCTCAGTGCGGAAGAGGTTAGCAAAAACCTCAGTGCTCAAAAACACTATACCCATAACAACCCATCCAAACCCAATGTGGTGCTGTTTATCACCGAAAGCTTTTCCAGAGAGTATATCCAATCGTTTAATGAGGATATGAACATTTCCAATTACGTGGGCTATGCACCCTTTATAGACTCCTTGGCACAACACAGTTTGTACTTTACCAATGCCTTTGCCAACGGTAGTAAATCCATACACGGTGTTTCGTCGGTAATTGCGGGTATTCCCTCCTTTAAAGACGCCTTTACCTCATCGCCTTATCCCAAGCAAAAAATAGAATCCCTAGTTTCCACTTTAAAGAGTGAGGGATACGATACTTCTTTTTTTCACGGTGCTGCCAACGGATCGATGGGATTCTTGGGGTTTGCCAATATTCTGGGCTACGATCACTATTACGGTCGTACGGAGTTTAACAACGACGACGAGTTTGATGGAGTGTGGGGAATCTGGGACGAGCCATTCTTTCAGTTTGTCAAACAAACCCTTGATCAAAAGAAACAACCGTTTTTCAGCACCATTTTTACAGTGTCTTCTCACGAGCCGTATAGTGTACCAGAGAAGTATAAAGGGAAATTCCCCAAGGGAACACAACCGATTCATCAAACCATAGGATATACCGACTATTCGTTTAAAAAATTCTTTGAAGCCGCGCGCAAGGAGCCCTGGTTTGACAATACCATTTTTATTATTACGGCCGATCACACCAATCAAATAGAATATAAAGAATACACCAAGGTCATCAATAGAAGTGCGGTACCGATATTGATTTACACTCCAGACGGGCGTTTACAAGGCAAGAGAACGGACTTGGCGCAGCAGATTGACATTTACCCGACTGTGTTGGATTTAATCGGTTACAACAAGCCTTTTAGAAGTTGGGGAAGGAGTTTGGTCGGAGACGATCAAGTGGAACCCTTTACCGTTAATTACCTCGCCAACCAATACAATTTCCAAAGGGGCAACTACATCTGTACCTTTGACGGCCATCGCGCCACCGGTTTTTACGATATAAACGACAAGGGATTGGAGCGCAATTTAATCGGGAATAAAAACGCCGAAATGGAATCTTTGGAAAAAGCGTGTAAAGCGTTTATACAAGATTATTTCGAACGGATTATCGATCGCAAATTGGACCGATAACCGCTGTGGAATATCAATAAAAAACCGCCTAAAGCCAAGAGCTCTAGGCGGTTTTTTACTAGGCGAAACCGGAAAGCGCTGAGGCTTATCAAAGGAAAAGGCACGTTAATACCCTTTGTATTATCCGCGTTGTTCGAATTTTTAAGCACAAAAAAAAGCCCCGAAGGGCTTTTGAAGTTTTAGAAATTCGGACTTAAATTGTACTTCTTATAGAAGTTGTCCAAGGCTAGGACTACCTCATCGGCATCGTCGACGATCTTGATTAAGTTGAGGTCTTCCGCGTGGATGTTGCTGTATTTTTCCAACATCACCGATTTGATCCATTCAAACAAACCGCCCCAAAATTCAGTTCCCACTAAAATAATTGGGAATTTGCCTATCTTTTTGGTTTGAATCAGCGTGATGGCTTCAAACAACTCGTCGAGTGTTCCGAATCCGCCCGGCATCACGACAAATCCTTGGGAGTATTTTACAAACATGACCTTACGCACAAAGAAATAGTCGAATTGCAGGTTTTTATCCACATCGATATACGGATTAAAATGCTGCTCAAAAGGCAATTCGATATTGAGACCTACGGAAATTCCGCCGCCCAGATGAGCACCTTTATTACCGGCTTCCATAATGCCTGGTCCACCTCCGGTTATCACACCGTAGCCCGCCTTACTTATCTTATAGGCAATCTTCTCTGCCAGTAAGTAGTATTTGTCTTCGGGCTTGGTTCGCGCCGATCCGAAAATGGATACACAAGGACCTATGCGGCCCATCTTTTCATATCCATTGACAAACTCCGACATGATTTTAAAAATCGCCCAAGAGTCGTTGCTCTTGATCTCGTTCCAGTTTTTTTGTTTTAACGTATGGGTAATCTTTTCTTCTTCGTTTTCAAATTCTACTTTCATAGTCTCTTTTTTAGGCTTAAAATTCTTTTTTTAAGAATTGAGCGGTATAGCTTTTTTTATCTTTTATCAATTCTTCCGGTGTACCTGTAGCAACAACTTTGCCACCTTTACTACCGCCTTCATAACCGATGTCTATGATGTAGTCGGAAAGCTTGATTACATCGAGGTTGTGTTCGATAATCAAAACGGTGTTGCCCTTGTCCACTAATTTGTCAATGACCTCCATCAATACTCTAATATCTTCAAAATGTAGACCTGTGGTCGGTTCATCAAGGATATAAAAGGTATTACCCGTATCTTTTTTAGACAATTCTGTGGCGAGCTTTATCCGTTGAGCTTCACCGCCCGACAGGGTAGTGCTTTGTTGGCCCAAGGTGATATAGCCCAGTCCGACATCTTGTATGGTTTTGAGCTTGCGGTGTATTTTGGGGATATTCTCAAAAAAATCCACCGCCTCATCGACCATCATGTTAAGGATGTCCGAGATGGATTTTCCCTTATAGCGCACCTCTAAGGTTTCGCGGTTAAAGCGCTTGCCCTGACAGCTTTCGCATTCTACATATACGTCGGGTAGAAAACTCATTTCTATAGTGCGCACCCCAGAACCTTCGCAGGTATCGCAGCGACCGCCTTTGACATTAAAGCTAAAACGTCCGGGTTTGTAACCGCGTATAGCCGCTTCCGGCGTTTGTGAAAACAAATTTCGAATTTCCGAAAACACTTCGGTATAGGTTGCGGGATTCGAACGCGGTGTACGTCCGATAGGACTTTGATCGATGGCGATCACCTTGTCTAAGTGCTCTAATCCCTCGATGCTTTTATACGGTTGCGGTTTTTTAACGCCATTAAAAAAATGGGCGTTTAAAATGGGGTATAGGGTTTCATTGATCAGGGTCGATTTACCCGAACCCGATACACCCGTTACGCAGGTCAACGTACCCAAGGGAATCGAAATAGAGGCGTTTTTTAAATTATTGCCCGTAGCGCCGTTTAACTTTAAGGCATGACCGTTACCCGCTCTGCGCGTTTCCGGTATGCTAATGGCCAATTTACCGTTGAGGTAGGAGGCGGTCAAGGTGTCTTCGAGCAACAGTTCTTTAGGCGTTCCCGCACTGATGATTTGTCCGCCATTCTTTCCGGCCTTAGGCCCGATATCAATCACGTAATCCGCTTTTAATATCATGTCCTTGTCGTGTTCTACCACCAAGACCGAATTGCCGATATCGCGGAGCTGCTCCAAAGAGTGAATCAATTTTTCATTGTCGCGTTGATGCAGCCCAATACTCGGCTCGTCCAGTATGTATAACACACCCACCAACTGAGATCCGATCTGCGTAGCCAAGCGAATGCGCTGTGCCTCGCCACCGGATAGGGTCTTGGAGCTGCGGTTGAGCATCAGGTAATTCAGGCCCACGTCCATTAAAAAGGACAAACGGGTGCTGATTTCCTTGATGATTTCACTTCCGATTTGCAATTGCTTCTTGCTTAAGTGCTTTTCGACTTGCCCAAACCAAGCGCTCAACTGATCGATATCCATCTGCACCAATTCTCCGATGTTTTTTTCGTCAATCTTAAAGTATAGAGCCTCCTGTTTAAGTCGCGTTCCCTCACAGCTCGGACAATTGATCTCGTCCATGTATTCCTTTGCCCAGCGCTTGATCGAAGCCGTTGGGCTTTCGTCGTGCTGGTTTTTGATGAAATTGGAGATTCCCTCAAAGTCAATTTTGTAGTTCTTGGTAATTCCCGCCGTTTTAGACAGTACCGAAAAACTCTCCTTTCCGCCGTTGAGTATCATGTCTAACGCCGCTTCCGGTATTTTAGACATCGGATCGGACAAACTGAATTCGAATTTTTGAGCAATGATTTCCAATTGCTTAAACATCCAGGTGTTTTTATAAATTCCCAACGGAGCCAAGCCGCCATTTCGAATGGACAGTTCCGGTGCTGGGATAATTTTTTTTAGGTTGATTTCGTGTATGCTCCCCAAACCATTACAAGTGGGACAAGCTCCTTTGGGGGAGTTGAACGAAAAGTTGTTGGGTTCGGGATTGGAATACGATATACCGGTTGAAGGGCACATTAAATGACGGCTAAAATAGCGAATCGCCTGGCTTTCTTGTTCCAAGATAATAATGGTGTCCTCGCCGTGATACATTGCGGTTTTCAGGCTTTCCACCAAGCGTTGTTGGTTGGCTTCGGTATTTTCAATCTGCAAGCGATCGATTACGGTTTCTATATCGTGATTCTTATAGCGATCGAGTTTCATTCCCGGTTCAATATCTTTGACCGTACCATCGACGCGAACCTTTAAAAATCCCTGTTTGGAAATCTGCTCGAACAATTCTCGGTAGTGGCCTTTTCTCGAGCGGATGATGGGCGCGAGTATCGATATTTTTTTTCCTTCAAAATCCGCGGTGATTAAATCGATGATTTGCTCGTCGGAATAACTGACCATTTTTTCTCCGGTATTATAGCTATAGGCATCTGCGGCCCGAGCGTATAAAAGGCGCAGGAAATCGTAAATCTCCGTTATGGTACCCACGGTCGAACGCGGGCTTTTATTGGTGGTTTTTTGTTCAATGGCAATAACGGGCGACAGACCGTCAATTTTATCGACGTCCGGTCGTTCTAGTCCGCCAAGAAATTGACGGGCATAGGCCGAAAAGGTTTCTATATAGCGGCGTTGTCCCTCTGCGTAAATCGTATCAAAAGCCAAGGAAGACTTACCCGAACCCGAAAGTCCCGTAATTACGACCAAACGCTCTCTAGGAATACGGACGTCTATATTTTTTAAGTTGTGCACTCGAGCTCCTAAAACTTCAATCGTGTCTTCTGTATCTAGCATATATCAATGGCAAAACACAAAGATACATTTTTATACGTTTTGCAACAATTAATTCGATGATATTGAAGCAAGTCTACGCGCTATTTTTCAAAGAGCACCATGGGATGAATGCGTACTTTTAGGCAAAAAAGTGCGTGTATCACCGCAATAAACAGCGGCTAATGGAAAAAAGAACAGTGTTGTTCCTCGGCTTTTCGTACCGCCGTGCGGCAAGAGCAGCAAACGGCACTTATTCGATGCGCATCGAACTCAAACTCGAGCGGTACACTTCGAGCAGTTCGGATTTGTTTAAATATCCGATGTATTTTTTGTCTTGCTGCACCAAAACGTTTTCGACCTTGTTGGTTTCGATGGCCTCCAAGATGATCTCCGTGGAATCGGAATACGAAACGATGACCGGAGTTTCAATCAGATCCTTTAAAGGCGTAAACTTGGTGTGAAAAGAACTGAATACCACGGGGCGCACCGAGTCGAAATTAATGATGCCCATGATGGATTCGTCGGGATTGATGATCGGAATAAAAGTCTGCTTTGTCGACGAAAATATCTCCACCACATCGGCGGTGCTGTGCTCGGGTGTCAGGGTTTGTATGTTTTTCTTGATGTATTTATGAGCTACTATAGTGCTCAGGATGTTGCGGTCTTTATCCGAGGTAAAGACCATACCGGTATCGGCGATGGATTTGATGTCCATAGAATGCTTTTCCATGTTTTTGGAAATGGCAAAACTGATGGAAGACACGATGAGTAGCGGAATCATCAATCCGTATCCTCCGGTGATCTCCGCAATGAGGAAGATGGCGGTTAATGGAGCGTGAAACAAACCGCTCAAAACACCGGCCATGCCCACAACGGTAAAATTGCTTACCGGAAGCTCCTTTAAGCCGATGAGGCCGACAAATTTAGAGATGACAAAGCCCAAATAAGAGCCTACGAATAGGGATGGTGCAAAATTACCTCCGTTACCGCCACTACCCAGGGTGAGACCCGTGGCAATTACTTTGATAAACAAGGTACAACCGACAAAAAACAACAATATCCATTGGTTCGATTTGAAATTGGCCAAGAGGGAATTGTCTAAAATCATCTGAGGATGGTCGCTGGACAGGGCTTTGATGCTCTCGTAACCCTCCCCGAACAACATCGGGAAAAAGAAGATTAACACCGCCAATAAGGAGGCGCCAATCAGGGCTTTTTTATAGACGTTGCCTTGGAATTTGGCGAAGTAATGTTCGATGCGTCTAAACATCCGCGCGTGGTAAACCGAAACCAAACCCGCGAGTATGCCCGTGAGCACATAATACGGAATATTGCTCGAATCAAAGGTCAGTTGTTGTTTAAACGACAGCAAGATATCCTCTTTGATCACCATATTGGAAACGATGGCTCCCGTAGCAGATGAAATCATGATGGGAATAAAGGCAGAAACGCTCATATCGGCCAAAATCACCTCTATGGCAAAGAGTACACCCGCTATGGGGGCATTAAAGGCGGCCGCTATACCGGCGGCTACGCCACAGGCCAAGAGCAAGGTGCGGTCTTTGTAATTGAGTTTATAGGCCTGTGCGTAATTCGAACCAAAGGCCGCTCCGGTAATGGTAATCGGTGACTCCAGTCCGGCAGAACCTCCCATACCCACGGTTAGGGAACTCGTTACTATCTGCGCGTACATTTGCTTTTTGGGCATCATGCCCGAACGCTTGGCGACGGCAATCATAATCTGAGCCGTTCCCTTTTCAATGCTGCCGTTTAGGAATTTTCGAATGACGAACACCGTCAATAAAATTCCGATGATCGGCAAGATACTATTGCTATAAGGCAGGTGAAGGATGCCGTCGATATAATTGGTAAAGCGAAAAACCGAGTGGGCAAAATACTTTAATACAATTACGGCCAAGGCAGACGATGCCCCGACTAAAACACATGAAAAATAAATAAATTGGCGCTCGGAGAGGATCGATTTTAAAAAGTAAATCGAACCTTGTAAATACCTAAAAGTTTGACTGACAGTATATTTTATTCGAGACTTGTTCGTTTTTTTCATAGATCAAAAGTACAGGGAATAATGCGGAGAAACAAAGTCTTTTTGCTATTTAAAATCCTTTGGCCGTATCGTCTCCTCGAGGATCGGCACCACCTTCTAAACTGCCGTCGGGCAAGACGAGTATGGCATCGACTTTTCCGATGATGACATTGTTTTTTTCTTCGATGATATAACCTTTCTTCTTTAAGATATCCAAGGTTTTAGGGTCGAATCCCTTGGGTTCAAAAGTCACCTGATCCGGCAGCCACTGGTGGTGGAAACGCGGTGCATTGACCGCTTCTTGCATGCCCATATTGTAGTCGCTCACATTGATGATGGTTTGCAAGACGGCCGTGATGATAGTCGAGCCTCCAGGAGTGCCTAATACCATGTGTAAGCGCTGATTTTTTTCGACTATGGTTGGCGACATCGAACTGAGCATGCGCTTGTTGGGCCCCACGCTATTCGCCTTGTTGCCCACCAAACCATAGCTGTTGGGAACACCGGGCTTGATGCTGAAATCGTCCATTTCGTTGTTTAGAAAAATTCCGAGTTCGTCTACATAGAGTTTGGACCCGAAATTATCGTTTAAGGTAGTCGTTACCGACACGGCATTGCCCAGGGGATCTACTATAGAGTAATGCGTGGTTTCGGTGCTTTCGGTATAGGGAATATCTCCCTGTCGAATCGCGGAGGACGGCGTGGCTTGGTGCCAGGAAAAAGAATTCATACGACCGTATAAATAGGTATCCTCTAAAAGCGCTTCAATGGGATTGTCGACAAAGTCGGGATCACCTAAGAAATAATTTCTATCGGCATAGGCACGACGGGCCGCTTCGGTGATGACTTGAATGCTTTCCGGGCTGTGATAACCCAGTTTAGACAGTCCATAAGGTGCGATCATCTTAAATATTTGTCCCATGGTGACCCCGCCACTGCTGGGTGGTGCCATCGAAGTGATCTCTAAATCGCCATAGGTAAAGGTGATGGGCGTTCTCCAAACGGCTTGGTAGTTTTTTAAATCGTCCATAGAAAGTATTCCTCCTTTTGACTCGATATAGGTCGTTAAAATTTGAGCGGTTTCCCCTTCGTAAAACTCCGATTGCCCATTTTGGGAAATGCGCGCCAGGGTTTTGGCAAATGCGGGATTTTTGATGGTATCGTTGACTTTGTACACTTTGGAATACAGGGAGTTTGCCCCGTTTACCTGGCGTAAAACCTCGCGGTAACGGTCGAGTTTATCGGCTTCTTTTTTTGTAAGCACAAATCCCTTTTCCGCCAATTTAATAACGGGTGCTACGATTTGCGAAAGGGGGAGTTTTCCGTGTTTTTGGTGTACTTCAAACAAACCGGCTATGGTACCGGGTACACCTACGGCAAAGGGACTTTGGGTACTCTTTTTATCGATAACCTCCATTTTTTCATCTAAAAAGAGATTGGCTGTAGCTCGGGAAGGCGCTTTTTCGCGGTAGTCCAAAGATCCTTTTTTTCCATCAGCTGTTCGATACACCATAAATCCCCCGCCTCCTATATTTCCTGCACTGGGGTAACATACCGCCAAGGCCAATTCTGTTGCAACCATAGCGTCAAAAGCGTTTCCGCCCTGTTCTAAGATTTGCAACCCGATTGCCGAGGCTTCTGATTTGGCTGAAACCACCATGGCAGACTTGGCAATAACACCTATTGCGGGTTTGGCTTTTTGTGCATAACCAACATAGGTGGTTAACAAGAGCACTAAGAGAACTTTTTTCATAAGTTAATCGCTTTTTCTTTGATGTAAATTTTGATTTCTTCGAAGAAAAGGGTGAATTCTTCTTCGTAATCGATATAAGCCTCGGTCAAATCTGCCACGGCATACTGCATTTTGGACTGATAGTCGGTTCGACGATCCATCTGGGTCAATATTTGTTGGATACCTTCGGTAGTGCGGTATTTTACCAACCAGTTTTCCGCCATCATAATCGGTATCATGTTTTGAATGCGCAAGGGCAGCAGCTCGAAATGTTGTTCGAGCAATTTATAAAAGGACTGCGCATACACTTCCAAGGGAATATCGGAATACAGCGACCAGTTTTTTGCTAAAAAATGATCGTAGAAGATATCGACAATCACACCGGAATAATGGTTGTAATTAGGCACAAGTCGGTGTTTGCTCTTGCGGAAAATCGGATGAAAATCGGTATACGAGTCAATGGCTCTGTGTAAGAGGATGCCTTCTTGAATTCCCAAAGGGAAATCCAAGTACTGTTTACCGCGAATACTGTCGGCAATAAAATTGCCGATTTTCAGGAAATCCGAATCTCCAGACAAGTAAATATGGGCTAAAAAATTCATAGTACAAAATAAGTAATTATAAGTTAGTAAATTTTATTTTTTTAAAAAAATTAAAACTTTTCAATTGACTATATTTGTTGTAATTAAATGAAAAACTTAAAAATATATGACGCTTATTAAATCTATTTCCGGAATCAGGGGAACTATAGGAGGAAAGGTCGGAGACAACCTTACTCCATTAGATGCCGTAAAGTATGCTTCTGCCTACGGAACTTTTTTAAAACAAAACAGCACCAAAGATAAATTAAAAGTGGTGGTGGGGCGCGATGCGCGTATTTCGGGACCCATGATTCACAATTTGGTCACCAATACCTTGATCGGTTTGGGTATTGATGTGATTGATTTGGGACTTTCAACCACTCCTACCGTTGAAATAGCCGTTCCTTTAGAGCAGGCCGATGGCGGTATTATCTTAACGGCTTCACACAATCCAAAACAGTGGAATGCCTTAAAGTTGTTAAACGACAAAGGGGAGTTCCTCAGTGGAGCAGATGGGGCTGAAATTTTAAATATAGCCGAAGCTGCCGCTTTTTTGTTTTCCGAAGTAGATGATTTGGGTCAGTTAACCTATAGAGACGACTATATGGATTTGCATATAGAAGAAGTCTTAAAATTAAAACTCGTCGATGCCGAGGCGGTTAAAAAAGCCGGTTTTAAAGTGGTGGTAGACGGTGTAAACTCGTCTGGCGGTATAGTAATTCCCAATTTACTGCGTCGTATGGGGGTGGAAGTCATCGAGTTGTACTGCGATCCCACGGGGCATTTTCCCCACAATCCAGAACCGCTCAAGGAACACCTTACCGATATCTCTCGATTGGTAGTTCAAGAAAAAGCGGATTTGGGTATCGTTGTCGATCCCGATGTCGACCGCTTGGCGTTTATATCCGAAGATGGCGAAATGTTTGGCGAAGAATATACCTTGGTCGCTTGTGCCGATTATGTGTTGAGTCAGACTCCCGGCAATACCGTGTCGAACTTATCTTCGTCCCGAGCGCTTAAAGACATCACCAACAAATACCACGGAGGCTATCAGGCCGCGGCGGTTGGAGAGGTAAATGTGGTGGAATTGATGAAGGAAAACAATGCGGTAATCGGCGGAGAGGGCAATGGGGGTATCATTTACCCCGAACTGCATTACGGTCGCGATTCCCTAGTAGGCGTAGCGCTGTTTATGACGTATTTGTCCAAACAAAAAATGTCGGTTTCCCAATTGCGCGCGTCTTACCCGCAATATTATATGAGTAAGAATAAAATTGAGCTTACACCGACGCTCGATGTAGACCAAATCTTGATAGCGATGGCCGATTTGCATCAGCAGGAAGAAATCACCACTATTGATGGGGTAAAGATTGATTTTGAAACCGAATGGGTTCACCTGAGAAAATCCAATACGGAGCCCATTATCCGAATTTATACAGAAGCACCGACTCAAGAAGAGGCCGATGCCTTGGCGGAAAAGACCATAGCACAGATTAAAAAACTGGCTAATATCTAACAAAAATGGAGCTTCGGCTCCATTTTTTATTCCCGTACTCTCACGGCTTGTAAAGGTTTGGGTAACGGTTTATTTCTTGGGATTTTTACCGCGGTGTTTCCATCGCTTATGCGTCCAAAAGTAATATTCTGGAGCCTGGTAGATTTGCTTTTCCACCTCGCGAATAAAACGGGCTGTAATCTCGTAATTGGGTACCTGCTTGGTCTCTTCGGCCAAGGACACAAAAGTCGATTGGTAATAACCGCGCCCGACACGCTCTACCTTGAGGTATACCGCGTGCATGTCCAGTTTTTTAGCCAAGGCCTCACCACCGGTATGTACGGGTACTTCCATATTCATAAAATTCATCCAAAAATTGGCATCCTCTACCATAGGCGACTGGTCGCTGACAAAGACATATACTCCTTTAATACCCTTGGATTCGTTGCCCAGTACTGCTTTAATCGTATGACTGGTATCGATTAATTCCGCATTAAATCGAGAGCGAATTTGGTGGATGAGCTTGTCAAAATAAGGGTTTTGTATTTTCTTATAAATGCCAAAGCCCTTGTAATTGATGTATTTACCCAAGATGATGATCCATTCCCAACTGGCGTAATGCGCACAGAATAATATAATGCTCTTATTGGTTTTTTCCAACTCTTGCAGCATTTCAATATTGGTAAACACATAGCGCTTACTCATCTCCTCTTTAGAAATCGTAAGGGTTTTGACCATTTCCAAAAACATATCGCACATATAGTGGTAAAACCGCCTTTCGATGGTTTGCCGTTCTGCATCGGATAAATGGGGCAGCGTCATGCGCAAATTTTCTTGAACGGTTTTACGCCTGTAGCGAATGACGTGAAAAACCAATACAAATAAGCAGTCCGACACCAAGTAAAAAACGGGAAAAGGAAGCTTGGAAAGTAACCACAGCAGCGGATAGGCCACTATATAAATTATAAAATTCATAGATACTGATTTTTTTAAGTCTTCGAGTTCGTTGCATCTTGAATGGTACTAAGTTCCGGTCAAAATGAGAGCCCCATTGCGATTATATCGCTTTATAATTTTTACAAAGATACTTTATTAAACGTTTTTGCGCACAATTTATTCCTTTCTAAAAAACTATCCTTATTTTTACTCACTAAATTCATGATATGACTCCCATTTTAATCGTAGTAATTGCCGTGACCGCATTGGTCAGTTTTAAAGGCTTTAACGACCCCAGTTTCTTTTCTAAATACGAGTTCCATATCGGACGCATTCAAAGCGGCGAAAAATACAGAATGATCAGTTCGGCTTTTCTTCATGCCGATATCGGTCATTTGTTTTTTAATATGTTTACCCTGTATATGTTTGCGCCCATAGTTGTCGCGTATTATTCCAGTTTTTACTTTATGGTCATCTATGTCGGCAGCTTAATCGTCGGGAACGTATTGACTTTGTCCTTCTATAAAAACAATCCGCATTACAGGGCTATTGGAGCCTCTGGTGCGGTAATGGGGGTACTGTATTCCTCCATATTGCTCAATCCCGGTATGAACCTGTATATGTTCTTTATCCCGATTCCCATTCCGGCCTACGTTTTTGGTATCGGGTATTTGCTTTATTCGATTTACGGCATGAAAAAGAATAGCGACAACATTGGTCACGCCGCCCATTTTGGCGGGGCGATAGGCGGCTTTGTATTGACCTTGACCAAATCTCCAGAAATTGTTATGACCCAGCCGGTACTTGTGGGACTGTTACTTATACCCATAGTAGCACTTTTTGTATTGATCAAAACCAATAAGCTCTAATTTGTGGCATCGTTTTTGAAAATACTAATTAAAACAATCAAACTTTATGAAAAAATTATCCGCATTATTCGCAACCTTTTTATTCGCTTTAACTATGAATGCTCAAAATCCAACAGCTATGCAAACACCTCAAATCAGCGTGAGCGGTGTGGGAAAAGTTTCTATTAAACCCGACCAGGCTACGATTACTATTGGAACAGAAAATCGCGGTAGTGAAGCGGTAGCTGTAAAAAAAGAAAACGATGTGGCGATTGCCAATATCATCAAGTATCTTAAAAAGATGAAAATCGCAGAAAAGGACTATCAAACACAACGTGTAAATCTGTATAAAAATAGAGATTACGAAACCAAACAAGATTATTTTCAAGCGAACCAAACCATCACGATTCAGTTGAAAGATTTGGCTAATTATGAAGAGTTGATGTTGGGATTGATTCAGGCTGGAGCCAACCAAATTCAAGGCGTAGAGTTTAAATCGTCTAAGGAAGCGGATTACCAAACCGAAGCGCGAACTAAGGCCGTGGCTAACGCTAAGAAAAAAGCGACAGACTATGCAAATGCTTTGGGGCAAAAAGTGGGTAAAGCAATCTTTGTGAGTGACGAATCCGTTTCGTATTCGCCGCGTCCTGTGATGTATGCTGCTAAAGCGGGTATGTCTGCAGATATGGAGAGTTTAGATCAAACCTTAGCCATAGGTGAGATTGAAGTAAGTGCCAACGTATCGATCAATTTCAATTTGGAATAAGTATATAATCCCTTGTAAAACGGGCTTTCTCACGAGTTGGGAAAGCCCGTTTTTTTATATAGTGTATAGAGCCCGGTTTCGCTGAAACGGCAGCGCGGAGCCCGGCAATCCCGGGACGAAGGGCTCAATGACCTGAAGATCGACGATACAACCGCGGGTGGTATGCATAAAAAAAGCCTTGAAATCATCAAGGCTTTTGGCTTTTAAAGAAAGAATTCTTTAAAGTTATTTTTTGTAAACGCTTTCTTTTTTGAAGTGAACGGTCAATAAGTAATACACAACAGCTCTGTATTTATTTCTGTTGGAGTCGCCGTATTGATGCATAACCTTAGTGAGGGCTTCATCTAATTTTGGGGAATCTTCTAGTCCTAATTTCTTAATCAAAAAATTTTGTCTTACCGTCAATAGTTCTTCTTTCGAAGTACCGGCAACCGTTGAGGAATCCTTGTTGTAAATGGAAGGACCACATCCGATGGTCACTTTTTCCAATAGCTCCATATTCGGAGTAACGCCGCATTTGTCTTTTAAATCTGCCGCGTATTTTTCAATTAATTCAGCTCTTTTACTCATTTTATTTTTTTATTGGTTATATCCAAATATAATAAATTTTTAGAAGTTTACGTCCGATTATAGATTATTATTTAACTAAGTTGTTGAAATAATCCTTTAAAACTTGGTTGTTGATTTGGGTGGGTGTTTTGATCTCGAGCAGGGCAGGTTGGTTGTCTATAGCCCAAAAGTCGGTTAAGACCTCGGTCAATTGCAATGAATCTGTCGCTTGAAAGTAGGCAAACTGATGCATTTTTGCCAAGTGCGAGATATCGTAATCATGAGTGGTTTCAAAAAAGGTGTTGAAAATATCGTTTTCGCGATGTCCGGGGAGTATGCGAAAAATACCGCCACCGCGATTGTTGATCAGGATGATTTTATAGTTTTTGGGAATATAGGCGTTCCACAGGGCATTGCTGTCGTAGAGGAAGCCGATGTCGCCGGTGATAAAAACAGTGGGTACAGCGCTGCCTACAGCTGCTCCGATGGACGTAGAAGTGCTGCCGTCTATACCGCTGGTACCGCGGTTGCAGTACACCGCTATGCTCTCGTGTATGGGGAACAATTGCGCATACCTTATGGCAGCGCTGTTGCTGATTTGTAGTTGCGAATGCTGGGGCAATTGCGGAAAGATCAGCTCAAAGGCCTTCATATCGGAAAAGGGAATGCCCTTTAAAAAATCGATATGGTGCTGCTGCCGGTCTTGCTGTAGGTCGTTGACCCACGATTGATACGCGCTGGCTGGGCGGTAATCGCTGAGCTGTTGTTGCAGTAGTGAAAAGAAGTGCTCCGGATCGGCCTTGATGCGCTCGCTCAAACAATCGAAGGTGTCGTAAAAACGCCATAAGTCGATATGCCAGTGTGCCTTAGGACGGTAATTGCGCAAAAAGGATTTGATCCTCTTGGAAATGACCATACCGCCTAGGGTAACGAGTAAATCGGGTTGTAAGTTCCTAAAGTCTTCGTCGGTAAAGGGGGTGATCAGGGTGTCGATATTGTGTACAAAACGGCGGTGATGCACGTTGGAGGTCGTTTCTGTAAGCACCACCACACTCGGGTCGTCGGCAAAGAAATCCAAGGTGTGTTTTGACAGGGCCTCTGGCGCATTAACACCGATTAAAATCAGTTTTTTGGAGGCTTTTTTCCATTTCTCAGCATAGTAATCGACGTCTACCGCGGCGACTGCTTCGGCTTGGTATTCGATGAACTGCGGTTGTACGCTAAGGCGCTCTACGGTGTTGTAAAGCGGTTCTTCAAATGGGGCATTGAGGTGTATAGGTCCTTTTTGAGCGATGGCGGTATGGATTGCCTCTTGAATTTGCGCATCGTTTTCCGGCGAAGCGGCTTCCGATAGGTTGGCGCTGTACAGTATGTGATTGGCAAATACGTTTTGTTGGCGAATGGTTTGTCCGTCCCCGATATCAATTTTGTCTGTAGGACGATCGGCAGAAATGACCACCAGGGGAATTTGACTGTAAAAAGCCTCTGCGATGGCGGGATAATAGTTGAGTAGGGCAGAACCCGAAGTGCATACCACAGCCGTGGGATAATGAATTTGCTGTGCAATACCCAAAGCAAAGAAAGCCGCACAACGCTCGTCGGCTATGCTGTAGCACACAAAAAAAGGATCACTAGCAAACCCTATGGTTAAGGGGGCATTGCGCGATCCTGGTGAGATGATAATATGCTGAATGTTTTTAGATTTACAGATTTCGATAATGCTTTGCGCAAGTTCTATTTCGGGGTATATCATAGCTGAAAGTAAAACTCAAAGATACAAACAAAGCAGTAGAAATCTATAAATCCAAAGAGATATTATGGCTTAGCCCTTGATCCAGTTTTTTACATCGGGATCATTTGGCAAGATGCGCGGTCCTACTACGCGAACCAGTTTTCCACTGCGGTCGATCAAGTATTTTTGGAAATTCCATTCTACCTGACTGTCTTGAAGGCCATTGAGCTCTTTCTTGGTCAAGAATTGATAAATAGGCGCCATATCATCGCCCTTTACCGATATCTTTTCCATCATCGGAAAGGTCACGCCGTAGTTCTTGGTGCAGAAAGCAGAAATCTCTTTGTTGGATCCCGGTTCTTGAGCGCCAAAGTTATTGGCGGGAAAACCGATAATGATGAAATCCTTGTCTTTAAACTCCTGATAAATGCTCTGCAATTGTTCGTATTGCGGGGTAAGGCCACATTCGGATGCGGTATTGACAATCATGATTTTCTTTCCTTTTAACGAGGCAAAATCAAAGTCTTTACCTTCAATGTCTTTTACTTTAAAATCGTATATCGTTTGTATGTTATCTTTTGCTGTCATAATGGTGTTATTGGCTGTTGTTTTTGTTTGCGCTGTGTTATTACAGCTAACAAGAAATAATAATCCGCAGGCTAAGGCTAATTTTTTCATTTCGAATTTTTTATAAAGTTACTTAAAATATAGCGTATCCCATTTTGGCTAACGTTAATTATGTTTTAAATAACGCTTTTGCAACTGAAACGGCGGCTGCACTAAATAATCGGTATCCTTTTTAACAAATTTGCTTCGCGTTGCCGGGAAAAGTTGCTATTTCACGAAGATTAAGCGGTGTTTTTCTTTCGATATTTTGTGTACCCCAGTTTTTTAAAGTGGCCTATCGGCTGATTTTCAGCACAAAATAGCGCTGCGCCAAATCCGACAGACGCTTTAACCCCTTTTAGGCGGAACCCATGCTGTTGCTTCTAGGTGCAGGGGATGTAGACATTTGAGGTTTAATCGATAAAGCGTGTAAGGTCTGTATAAAAAGATTGAAGAAAATGTTGTAAATTACGTACTATTAAGTTGCTGAAAATGGAAAGGAATAGAGTGTTTTTTGAAGGATTATACGGAAACGACCGCATTGAATTTGCGAAAGGCCTCATTTATGTATATCCCTTTGGCATTATCGGCAAGGAACACAACAACAGTGTACGGCCACATGCACATAACAATCAGTTTCAAATTTTTGCCGTGATAGCCGGTGAAACCAATTTGATTTACGATCAAAAAAAAATATTAATTAAAGGACCTTCCTTTATTACCATACCCAAAAATACCGACCACGGTTTTGAACACCTCAGCGAGCTTAAGGGCTGGATTATCAGTTTGTCAGACAACGTCCTTGAACACATGATCAAACGCGAAGCAGAAGTGATTGAAGCGATAGAAATGTTTCAAGTGACCAAGGTGGTACAAGGAGATTATTCCGAAACCATTTTTAAGACGATGTTGGAATGTATCGAAGAATACCAGGCGCAGCATACGGGTCGTTTGTTGATGTTGGAGTATCTCGTCGGTCAATTAATCGTTCAGTTGCGGAGATTGCCGCAGTCGCTACAACACGCCATACCCATGGCAAACAATTCGGCGATTATCTATTACCGGCGGTTTAAACAACTGATAAGAGAAAGCAGTTCCTATAAGAAGACAATCGAAGAATACGCGGCGGATATAAAAATAGCCAGCGGTCATTTAAGTCGCGTGTGCAGCTCGGTGGCCTTTAAATCGCCCAAGGAAATCATCATGGATTACTATTTAACACAGGCACAGTTATTCCTTGCCGATGGGGAGAAATCCATATCTGAAGTGTCTTATACGCTGGGTTTTGACGATCCGAGTTATTTCTCTAGGGTGTTTAAAAGAAAATTGGGATTGACTCCTAATGAGTTTAGAAAAAAAATTGGAACGACCCTCTAAGGGGTCGGTCTTTTTCCCAAACCATCAGATTTGTCTTAGTAATAAAAGATTTGTCCTAGTATCCATATCGGTATTAAAGTAAGTTTGTAAGGTGATAAGCAATTACTTACACAACTAACCAGCACTTATTTTAATTTTTATGGCTCCAATTGCGATAACAAATATTGAAACCGTCCTCATTGATCTACCGACTATAAGACCACACCACCTGTCTATGGCGGTGATGCGAAAACAGTCGATGGTCGTCATTCGCATATTTTGTTCTGATGGCATTGAAGGCATTGGAGAGTCGACCACTATTGGAGGTATTTCGTATGCCTCTGAATTTCCCGAAGGGATTAAACTGGCGATAGATACCTACTTCAAGCCCTTACTCCTCGGACAAAATCCAGTTTATATCCAGGCCATTATGAATCGGTTGGAGCAGCATATTTCGGGAAATAATTTTGCGAAATCCGGTATAGAAACCGCGCTTTTAGACGCACAAGGCAAGCGATTAAACGTTCCTGTATCGGCTTTATTTGGCGGTGCTATAACGAGCAGTTTACCGGTATTGTGGACTTTAGCTAGTGGCGATACCCAAAGGGATATCGATGAAGCGCTACAGCTCATATCAGAAAACAGACACCAGACATTCAAATTAAAAATAGGAGGAAGGAATCCCGAGGCAGACGTGGCGCACGTGGCGGCCATAAAAGCAGCGGTTGGCTCGGAGGTTAAAATTACCGTCGATGTCAACCAATCTTGGTCGGAATCAGTAGCCAAACGCGCGATACAAAAAATGCAAGATGCGGGTGTCGATTTGATTGAACAACCTTTGGCAAAATCTAATTTCGAAGGGATGGCTCGATTGACAGCCTATTTTGAAGTACCCATAATGGCCGATGAGGCTGTAGCAACTGTTCAGGATGCTTTTCAATTGGCGAAGATTCATGCCGTGAGTGTTTTTGCTTTAAAAATCGCAAAATCAGGGGGACTGACCAATATGCAAAAACAGGCAGCGGTGGCGCAAGGAGCCGGTATAGCACTGTATGGAGGTACGATGTTGGAAGGTACTATCGGCACTTTGGCGACCGCACATCTATGCGCTACCCTTCCCAATTTAGAGTGGGGAACAGAGCTTTTCGGTCCGTTGCTACTGACCGATGACATTGTTAAAAAACCGATTGTATACCGAAATAACTCGTTGGAAATACCCGAAGGACCGGGTTTGGGAATTGAATTGGACATGGATAAAATAGAAAAATATAAAAGAAAATAGACATGCTATACGTAGTAGAAATGGATGTAAAAATCCCAGAGAGTTGGACTGCCGAAAAAATTGCAGATTATATGACACGGGAGAAAGCCTGTTCGCAAGAACATCAAAAATCCGGAAAATGGGTTTATTTATGGCGAGTAGCGGGTAAGTATTCGAACATCAGTGTGCTCGATGTGGAGGGACCCGATGAGCTGCATCAAATCATCAGATCCTTGCCGTTGTTTCCGTACATGAATATCAAAGTAACCAGTCTTTGTAAGCATCCAAATGCTCTGCGAGATAAAATGATTTAAAACAAAATGATTAACAACTAAAAACCTAGAAATTATGAAGAGAATTGACCAGAAACGCATTGATCAAACACTGGAATTGATCAAGTCTCAAGAAAGAGAAGATGATGGAAATCCACGCGTTAAAACGATAGTGAATCGCCTGTTAAAAGAGCTGTTCAACGTTATGGCAGATTTGGATATCACTTCGGAAGAAATGTGGAAAGCCTGTGATTGGTTAACGCAAACAGGTAAAAACAATGAATTTGGATTGGTCTTCGCAGGAACGGGTATTGAAAAATTCATCGATGTGATGATGGATTGGGAAGATGAACAAGCCGGTATTGAAAACCGAACGCCGCGTACCATTGAAGGACCATTATACGTTGCGGGTGCCCCGGTATCGACATCCTATGCAGAATTGGAAACGGAAGTGGAACCCCATGCGGAGCGCTTGTTTATGAGTGGCGTCGTTTGCGATGAAAATAAAAAACCCATACCCGATGCTCTGGTAGAAGTATGGCATTGCAATTTAAACGGACTGTACTCTCATTTTGATTCCTCGCAACCGGAGTTTAATTTGCGTCGTGCCATCCGCGTTGGCGAAGATGGAAAATACGAATTCAAATCCTTTATTCCCGTGGGTTATGCTTGTCCGCCAAATGGATCAACGGATACCCTGATGCAATTGCTCGGGCGTCATGGATCTCGACCGGCACACATACATTTTTTTATTAGCGCACCGGGTTATAGAAAGTTGACGACTCAAATAAACATTGAAAACGATCCATTGATCAATGAGGACTTTGCCTTTGCTACACGTCCAGAATTAGTACCTCCCATCGAAAGGATTTCCGCTCAAGAAGCTGCGAAATACGGTAAGCAAGAAGCTTTTGCCAAAATTGAATTCAACTTCAATATGGTTAAAGAAACTCCCAAAGCGGCACCGGGTGAAAACCACAGAGTTAGAGCGGCCATAGAAGCATAGCCCTAATAATGATTTCCATAACACGGCTCCGGCGTTTATAGAAATCAACCAACCCCATTTAAACGAAATAACCCAAAATTTGAATAATCACATTCGAAGAGGGCGAGTATATGCTTGATTTTCCTAAAGTATCGGTATCCAATACGAAGTAAATCGGCTTGTATTCGTCCTTTTTCCAATAGGATATTGCACCGTATAATACCGTAAACACGACCTTTAAAGTAAAAAACATGCAGAAAATAGAATTGACTCACTTTATATGCCACTATAAGTACCAAGATTTTGGAAAGCCCAAAACCTTGGTACTCTCTAATTCTTTAGGTAGCAATCTCGCGATGTGGGACGCCAACATCGCGGTGTGGCGTACCCATTTCAATATATTGAGATACGACAGCCGCGGTCATGGCGAAAGCAGCATTGCTCAGGATCGACTTACCATAGCCGACTTGGGAGGGGATGTGATTGAACTTTTAAACGCCTTGAAGTTGGATCGCGTTTACTTCTGCGGACTCTCCATCGGAGGTTTAGTGGGACAGTGGTTGGGCATTCATCATCCCAGTCGGTTCGAGAAGATAATCCTCAGCAATACCGCAGCCAAAATTGGAACGGCAGAAGGGTGGAACAACCGAATTGAGCAAGTGAGTCAAGACGGTTTAGCGAGCATTTTGACAGCCACGTCTGAACGTTGGTTTAGTGCGGATTACCGCGCGAAACACCACCAGGAGGTAGCGGTAGTCTTAGAGGCCTTTGCCGCGACTTCACTAAGGGGCTATATCGCCTGTTGCCACGCCTTAGCGGCAGCGGATTTTAGCGCGCAACTGCAGGCGATATCCGTAGCAGTTTTAGTAATAGTGGGATTACAAGATGAAGTAACCACGGTAGCGGATGGAGAACGGATACGACAAGGTGTTCCACTTGCGAAACTCGCTACCCTGGATGCAGCGCATCTATCAAATATAGAACACCCAGAGGCCTTTGCCAATCACCTGTTATATTTTGCACAACATTAAAATTTAATTTATGAAAAAGGTACCACAGCTTACTCTTCAGGAAGCCGTTAATTTAGTGAAAGACGGCGATGTCTTGTTACAAGGAGGTTTCGGGATGACCGGTAATCCCGTTCACCTGATGCACGCTTTGGCGGAAACCCCAACCAAAAATCTTACATTCATTGGAAATAATGTGGGCGAAGCCGGTTTAGGAGGAGGGCGCTTATTGCGCAATGGACAATTAAAAAAGATGATCGGTTCTTTTTTTACTTCGAATCCCGAGGCGGTTAAGGCTGCTCAAGACGGTCTGGTAGCGTATGAATTATTGCCGCAAGGAACTTTGGCAGAAGCCATACGGGCAGGAGGTGCAGGTATAGGCGGTTTTTACACCCCAACATCAGCTGGAACAGCGCTGGCCGTGGGTCGTGAAACCAAGGTTATCCATGGTGTGGAACAAGTGTTTATCCTCGGAATACGGGGAAATGTAGCATTTATTCGCGCTTGGAGAGCGGATACAGCGGGCAATTTGCAATATAGAATGACCGAACAAAATTTTAATCGAGCCATGGCTACAGCGGCAGACTTGGTAATTGTAGAAGTAGAAGAAATAGTAGCGGTGGGCGAGCTAGCACCCGAAGATATCCACACCCCGGGATCTTATGTGGATTATCTGGTTCAAGCGCGTTTGACAGTCGAAGATTTGGGGAGTTCTGCCTCGGTTTCTTCGAGTAAAAAAGTTTCGGAAAATCGAATGAATATGGCAAAAAGAGCTTTGCGGGAATTGAAAAAAGGGGATGTGGTCAATTTGGGAATCGGTATCCCTACTTTAGTGGCGGATCTGATTACGGGTGAAGACGGAATCATTCTGCATACCGAAAACGGCATGTTAGGGGTGGGACCCGCGCCGGTTGATGGTGGAGGAGCGATGGATTATCCCGTTAACGCCGGTAAAACTCCGGTAACCGCTTTGGCGGGTGCTTCCTATTTTGACTCTGCGGATTCGTTTGCGATGATACGAGGCAAACACGTGGATGTAGCCATAATGGGTGGGCTGCAAGTAGATGAAGCGGCGAATTTAGCCAACTGGGCCGTGCCCGGACAGCCACTCTTGGGGGTTGGTGGTGCCATGGATTTGGCTTCGGGAGCCAAGAGATTGATTATTACGATGATGCACAACGAGAGAAATGGCGAGGCAAAAATCCTCCCAATTTGCGATTTACCCTTAACCGCATTGAAAGCAGTAGATATGATTATCACGGATAAAGCGGTCTTTCGATTTATCGATGCAAAGCTCACCTTAATCGAGCTGATGCCGGGGGTTTCATTAGAAGAGGTGCGCGCGTCGACTGCCGCGCGATTCGACGAAAAAATAACGCCCTAATAAACGGAATCGGCGATTTTTTGTAGGATAAACAAGGCGTTTTTTGCATATTTATTTAAAAATTAATTAAACAACCCATATAATGAATAAAGAAGCTTATATAATTGACGGAATCCGCACGGCTGTTGGCAATTTCGGAGGTGCGCTTTCCGCTATACGTGCCGATGATTTGGCAGCCTTACCGATCGCGGAATTGATCAAGAGAAATCCCAGTATTCCCTTAAGTGAAATCGATGATGTCATATTGGGTTGTCACAACCAGGCCGGTGAAGACAACAGAAACGTTGCGCGTATGGCCGGTTTACTAGCCGGTCTACCCGATAGTGTTCCGGGAGAAACGGTCAATCGATTGTGTTCCTCAGGCATGTCGGCAATTGCACATGCCGCCCGTGCGATTAAGGCTGGAGATGGCGATATTTTTATCGCCGGTGGGGTGGAACACATGACCCGAGGACCTTTGGTGGTTTCTAAGCCGTCGAAAGCCTTTGGCGTGGATGCCAAAATGGAAGACTCCTCTTTTGGATGGCGGTTTGTCAATCCTAAAATGACCGCGATGAACCATACAGATGCCATGGGGATTACGGCCGAAAATTTAGTAGCGATGTACGCGATATCGCGAGCCGATCAAGATAAGTTTGCCTTGGCCTCTCAAACAAAAGCAGCTATAGCGGCCGCCAATGGTCGTTTGGACGAAGAGATCATGACCGTGCGTATTCCGCAGCGCAAAGGCGAGCCGATTGTTTTTTCTCAAGACGAATTTATACGTTCCAATTCTACCTTAGAAGGCTTGTCCAAATTGAGACCCGCATTTAAAGAAGGGGGAACGGTAACCGCGGGAAATGCCTCGGGTTTAAATGATGGCGCTGCCGCGGTTTTTGTAGCATCTGCCGCCGCGATCGCCACCTATAAGCTAAAACCAATAGCGCGAATTGTCGCAACGGCAGTGGTAGGAGTGGCCCCTAGAATTATGGGAATTGGCCCGGTAGAAGCCACTCACAAAGCGCTAAAAAAGGCCGGCTTAACCTTAGATCAAATAGATATCATGGAGTTTAATGAGGCCTTTGCAGCACAAGCCCTGGCTTGCATACGCGCGCTGGGATTAAAGGACGATGATCCTAGAATTAATGTCAACGGAGGAGCCATAGCCATCGGTCATCCACTGGGTATGTCGGGCACGCGAATTACGTATACCGCCGCTTTAGAACTTCAAAAAACGGGCAAGCGGTATGCATTGGCTACGATGTGCGTTGGCGTAGGACAAGGTTATGCCATTGTTTTAGAACGGGCATAGAATGAATGTTTTATTCGCTGATTTGCTGATTCGTTGATTTGCTGATTCCTAAGTCTGCGTAAAGTATGTAGATTTTCGATTAAAAAGCAGGTGTTTTGATTATGCAGCCACTACGCTGAGGTCGTTCCAAAATAGCATTTGGCCGGCCTCTTTTCATTTTTATTAAAAACATCATTTAGATGTTTTTAAATTTCCATTAAAATCTCAGCAGCCCAAAATGGGCTAAAACGCAAAAAAAAGCAGCTATTAGGCTGCCTTTTTTCTTATATTTTGTGCTATTGCTAATAATCGCGTGTTCTCGCGCGTGGTCTATATTAAATACAAGAATGCTCAATCGCAATTTTTGTATTCATGAAAGATTTGTTTTTCGATTTAAACTCATTTATTCCTTAAATAAAATGAGTTTAAATTATATATTTTATAATCCCAGTTAGCTCCGCGTATTTTACTTGTGAACAGCAAGTGTTTTTATATTTAAAAAAAAGCTATAATTAGTACGTGAGATGTTCTTTGGACAGTTTACTGTAAATAGATGTTATAGCATTAGTATTGAAGAGGACTCGCTCGGCAGCGGGGGGTATTGTTTTACGAATTGATTTAATCGATTATAGCTACCTTTTAATGTAAAAAAAAATTTCGCTCAATATGTTTTTTTGAGTGAATTTTTAGAAAAATTAGAAATTGACCAACTATATAAATTTGCTGAATTGGTAGCATAAGAGAATTTCAGACATCATATAAACAATAGTATGCCCGATGATTACTCAATGGTGTTTAGTTCTATTTTTAGAGAAGATAGTTTGAGTTTTCATAATTCAGAAATTGTTGTTCTGAAAGATTCTAATAATTTTTTGTAAGTGTCAATTAGAGTTTTAAAATGGGATTATAAGGAAAAAATTCCATCGTAAAAGATATTTGGTTTTAGTCGCTTATCAATAATTATTATAAAGAAACTTTAAGACATATTGGCCGATTTGGCATTAAAGGAGGAGTAGGAATCGTTAATCTCTTTAAAAGATTGATGATTTGTGCAATTGTCTCTATATGTATTGATAAGACATCAATAGCTTTCACTTAGTGTGATAGTAAACTCCAAGGAATGATGTATGCTCAAAGTGATATTTCTGGAAAGGTATTTGACCCATCAAAAGCACCTTTGGGTTTTGTTAATGTTGTACTCTATAATTCGATCACAGATGAATTAGTTGCAGGCACTATGAGCGATGATAAAGGGAGCTATTTGTTTTCGAATATTAAGGACGGCAGTTATTTGCTCGAAATCTCGTTTATCGGATTTAAAACTCAAAAATCAGCTGTTTTTGTTCTTTCTAATGAGACTTCAAATGTGCGTTTTGATTTTGTTTTAGAAGAAGATGTGGGGTTATTGAATGAAGTCGTCATTAAAAGTCGTCGGCCTACAATTCAACAGACAGCTGAAAAACTGATCGTTAATTTGGAGCAATCGCAAATGGTTAGTTCAAATTTACAAGATGTTCTAAAAAAGGTTCCGGGAATTATTGTTGTCAATGGAAAGGTCACTTACGGCGGACAGCAAGGGGTGAAGATTTTTGTAAATGGTAAAACGACGGATTATATGGATATGTCGTCTTTATTACGTGATTTTCCCGCCGATAATATTGCTAAAGTAGAACTGATTCAGCAGCCAGGAGCTGAATTTGATGCAGAAGGTTCAGGACCTATCATCAATATAATTCTTAAAAAGAACGTCAGTTTAGGGACTAATGGAAATGTTAAACTCAATACGGGCTACGATAATAGACCGGAGTATGGAATAAGTAGCTCGATAGCTAGTTATAGAAACAAGCTTAATTGGCAAGTTGACGCAGGGTATAAAAAAACGTCATGGAGAGAGGATTTATTTATTACTAGGAGGATCAATAACGAAGTATATGATCAAGCTACAATAGCGCCTTATAGTCCCAAAACCATTCGATTTAATGGGGGATTGGATTATCATATTAACGAACGGCAAATCGTTGGATTTGGAACGAGAGTAATTGACACAGATTCTGAACGAATAGCATCCAATAACACCGATATTGTCAAAAGTGGTTTATCCGAAAAGTTACGCACTGAAAACAGCTTTGAACGCCGTAGCCAAACGTTTAATTTAAATCCGTATTATAGGTTTGAAAACGAAGGAAATCAATTGATTCTCGACATGGATTACGTGCATTATGACAATGATAATATCAATAATATATATAAGGTTGGAGCAAGTGAAATTCTGTATGATAATCAACGATATTTTCAGAATGGGAAGTATAAAATTATGACGTATAAAGGCGATTATAAACGGACGATGGGAGCTGGTTTTAATTGGATGCTTGGAACTAAATATTCTAAAGTTTCAACGGATAATGATTTGGATTCTTTTAGTCAAAATACCAATGAGGAATTTATCCTAGACCCCGCGCAAAGCAACCGTTTTCTCATAGATGAAAACATATTTGCGCTCTATTTTAAAATGGTTAAAAAATGGAAGGAGTGGTCGTTTTCAGGTGGGATACGTTGGGAGAACAGCTACACGGAAGGGACATCATCAAATCCTCATGAAGTAAAAAGTAGAAATATTTCTAAAGTCTTTCCAAGTGCTAGTATTGACAAAAAAATCAATGAACAATTTGGGGCAAACTTATCCTATAGCTATCGAATTTTGAGACCTTCATACAGTTCTTTAAATACATTTGTATTTTATTATGACCCCTACACTTTTGAACAGGGAAACCCCAATTTAAAACCTGAATTTACCAATAGCTTTCAATTCAACCTAAGCTTTGACAGTAAACCATTTTTCAGTATAGCGTATAAAAATACCAATGACGCCTTATTTGAAATGGTTTCACAAAATGATCTTACAGCCCAAACATCTAGGTCGATGATAAATCTTTCCAAACGAGAGAATTGGAATTTCAGAGGTTTTGCGCCTGTAAATTTCATAGCAGGATTAGAGGGCTATACGGGAATTATAGTCAATTATAACAAGTATGAATCAAGTGTTTTAAATCCCAAATTTGACTTGGACAAATGGAGTTTTACCTGGTATTCGAATTTAGAATATCAGCTTCCATGGAAAATTAATTCGGAGTTAGTAGGGTATTACGGATCATTCTCAAAAGTTGTGTGTGAATTAAAAAAAACTTCCGATTTTTGCAAAAAAAAGAGATACTGTGGACAACTATGTAGAGTTACTTAAATTGATATTACCCGAATTCTTAGTAGAGCATTTTGATTTGGTAAAAACCACCAAGCAAGCAGAAATTATGCATCTTTATTTTGAAGAGCGCAATGTTGTTCCCATAGAGCATCAGGACCTTATCTTGGTTGCTCACGGTTTCCACAACGAAACCACCATACAAGACTTTCCCTTGCGAGGAAACAGTGTTTATCTTCACGTGAAACGCCGAAGATGGCTTGAGAAGGAATCTCGCAAATTAGTGCAAAGAGACTGGGAATTAGTAGCTAAGGGAACTCGTATGACAACAGAGTTCGCTTCTTTTTTAAAAGAAATTAATCGATACTAAGACCAGTGACTGTCGTACCATTGGTGGTTTCTTTGGTGTGGATGGCAAAAAACTACAGCGACAATACAAAGAATCCTTAAGTGACTTTCGTAATTGGAGTGTAAAGGATCACGCAAAAGAATGGCTTATATATCCCGAGAACATAGGTCCTTATCTTTCTATAGACGAAACAGCATTGTCTAAGGGGGAATTATACACAATCATAACCAATAAAAGAGCTAAAGGAAAAAAGGGAAGCTTAGTAGCCATATTTTCAGGAACTAAGGTTGAACCTATTGTAGAGAAACTACTTACTATCAGCTCAAAAATTAGAAGAAAAGTACGCGAAGTAACCTTAGATATGGCTAGTTCTATGAAAAACATTGTAAGCAAGAGTTTTTCTAACGCCATACAAGTAACTGATCGTTTTCATGTACAAAAATTAGCCATAGAAGCCTTACAAGACATTCGTATTCAGGAACGCTGGAAAGCGTTGGATAACGAGAATCAAGCTATTAAAGAAGCCAGGAAAGCAAATATAGCGTACGTTGCTCAAGAGTTTGAGAACGGAGACACTCCAAAACAACTCCTAATAAGAAGTAGATATTTGCTATGCATGGATAGCGATAAATGGACTGAAAATCAAAAAACTAGATCCAAAATTATCTTTAGAGAATTTCCTGTCATAAAACAAGCTTACAATCTTGTACAAGGACTGCGAAACATTTATAATACAACAACAGTAAAAGAAGTCGCTTACACTAAACTAGCACATTGGTATAATAAAATCGAAAACAGTAATCTCAAAACATTTAATACGGTAGTCAATACCATACAGCTAAACTATCAATCTATTTTAAACTATTTTGACAACAGAAGTACCAATGCTTCTGCAGAATCCTTTAATGCCAAAATCAAAGCTTTTAGAACTCAGTTTAGAGGCGTAAGAGATATAGAATTCTTCTTATATAGATTAGTCACTATTTTTGCATAAACACAACATTTAGGATTGATCCGGTATTACACCTCAGGCGGACTTGAAGGGCAGATTGAACATGATTGGTTAATTGGGCTTAGTTTTGCCTTGGGTAAAAACATTATGGATGAAAAATTCAAAGTAAACTTTGGGATTGACGAAGTATTTAATAGAAAATTCAATGGACATATCAGGTATAACAACATAAATGCGGATATCCAAAGTGATTGGTCACGACAGAAACTATACCTTCAATTAACCTATAATTTCGGATCAAATTTTAATAAGAAAAAAGAGACGAGAAGTTCGTCGGAAGAAGAACAAGATAGAATTAAGGATAATACTTAGATTACCAATATAAATCTGGCGATTTCACCACATTCCAAAATGAATCAGCGCATCCACGAATGGACGAATCGACTTTTTTAACAGCTGCGTAATTGTCGATTCCCACAGGTTTTCGTCTTGATTCCAAAAATGATGTATGCTTCTAAAAGAATTGGAAAGGCAATAAAAAGAAAAAACCTATAATTCATAGAATTATAGGTTTTTGTGTGGTTGGGTACTTTTTTCATAGCGCCGTATTCTAAAACATGTGGAGGAGATGGGGCTCGAACCCACGACCTCTTGGCTGCCAGCCAAACGCTCTAGCCAACTGAGCTACACCCCCATTATTTGAATGGCAAATTTACACAAAAAAACGAGAAAACAAACCGTTTTCAACACTTTATCACACTTTTATTTTAAATATTTTTTTAGGCGATGATCGAAGCGCGTAAAAGTTTTTAGAACGCTAAAAAACGGGCCAGTCAATCGACTTATACCTAGGGTTCTACGCGGTCGAGCGACTTATTTGCTCTTGCTTTGAATTAGGAGTTCCACCATCAGTCTGATTTTGCTTTTGTAAAAATCGGCCAAATCATTATCGTGATAGAGGTCCATATTGCTGATTGGAATCTGATAGGGCAAGGTCCAAGCGCGTAGGGCTTTGGCCACATTATCCAAGGCTTGTATGCCCTGCATCGCTTGATTTCCCGCAGACCAGCAAGTCAGTCCGATCACCTTATCGGTCAGATAGGCCGGTTGATTGCCCGAAGTGATTTCCAGCCAGTCCAAGGCGTTTTTCATGGCACCTGCCATACCACCGTGATAAAGCGGACTGAGCCACACTTGAATATCGGAATCGACAAAGGCTTGCGCAAACTGCGCTACCGATTCGGGTATGGCCTGTTCTCTAGGGTGATAAATGGGTATTTGATAATCGGAAAGGTGCACTTGCTTCACTTCAATGTCAAGGGAGGCAAATTGATCCGCAAAGTATTGTGTCAACCTTCGGGAGGTTCGAAAGGCTTCTTCGTCGAGAGAGCCGTTAAATAGGATTACTTTCATAGTAGCGTGAAATGGCTATAATATATCTTAAAGTTCAAAATTAAGCTTAAAAATTAGTTTACACTAACTTATTTTAATGGATTTGGAGGTCATCTACGACCAAATAACGTTGTGAAGGTCTTCTTCGTTGTTGGCTGGCAATGGGTTTGTTGCAATTAGCCCACGGCCGTTTTGTTCTCCTCTCGGTCGAGGAAGTCGACTTCTTGGATAGGAGCGCGCAGGGCCGACAGCCGATTTTGTAGCATTCGTGCTACGGCGCCAAGGAGCAATACGGAAGCACTAGCCCGTACCGCAAATAGCCTGGTGACATCCGTATTTCTAAAAGCGCCACGCTTGGTGATTGCTGTTTAAAAATAGGGCTTAAATCCCTGGAGATTTAAGCCCGTGAAAAGAACGATTTCGCCTCGTAGCCTATTGATTTTACTAGTCAGACAATAATAGAAATATAAGACGACTGCATTTGAAATCGTTCTTTTAGTGTGGGCATCGCTGATTTTCTGCGTGCCTATAATAAACGAAAATCGCGGTTTCGGGGACTGGATTTTTACGAATTATTACAGCGGTAAAAGTAATTGATCGGTTTTAATAAAACAAGTTATTTGTTGTTTTATTAATCACTTATTTAAACTAAATAAAAAGTGTAAATATTAGTTCATGATGATTATTGTCATTAATTTTAGGGCAGTGACGAATTTGATCTTTAATGTTAAATTATTGGTCGTAAAATGATGTTTTTTTATGTAATTAGTGATTTATGAATGTAAATTTTAAGTTTATTTCGACTTATTTAAAGAAAAAAGCTATATTTTGGGGGTTATGGTGTTTTATTTTTAAAAATATATAGTTGTTTATACAATAAATAGTTCAGTTAGCTGTTAAAGATTTAACAGCCCGTTGTAAGTAGCGGAATTGTTTACTTGTTAAACGCTCTAAACAGCTGCTGTTTGTGGTCGGTTGACCGCTTAGCGTTTCTCAAGTCTAGCCGTTGATGCCTAGGCGGCAACACGGGCTAGATAGGCGTGCAAAGGATTGTTAAAAGAAAATAAGAACAATATATGAGGGCAGTGTTATATTTATTGATCATTTCTGTTTTTATGGGATGTACCAAAGACGAGCCCCTTAACGAGGCCGCGATTTTGGGCGTATGGAATTTGAATCGCGAAGTAGTCCTTTCTCCATTTCCACAGGGCGATTCGCTACAGTCGACGGAGGTTTTACACGGGCTAGAGAGCGTGGTTTACGAATTTAAAGGCGACAACCAACTGTGGATCAAGCGCAGTGGCAAGCCAGATTTATTGATGCGTTATACCTGTTATGAAGACTTGATATCCACAGATGATACGGCTATTTATGGTTTGGGTCAGTATGTAGATATTAACGAATCCACCTATAGTTTGAGTTATACCGATGGCAAATTGATTTTGGATGCCTTCTGGCGAAATGGACCGATATTGTATTTTGAGCGAAAGCCCTTGTAAAAGGCGAAAAAAAGTGGCCAACAATTTTCAATAGGACAATGTACCTTATAAAACCCCACAGCTTACTATGACATTATTAGAGTTATTAAAAAAGATAAGACCTTTTGTAAGGCCTTATCGCAAATTGGTTGTGGCCACCTTAATACTGACGGCTGTGGGATCGTTTGCCGTTCAGATTAACGCCCTGGTATTGCGATATACCGTCAATACCATCAGTGAATTGATGGTTACCAATCAGCCCCTGCAAAACGGGTTCCATTTATTGACGACGATCAGTATTATTTTATTGGCCAAGGAGGTCATCTACACCTTGATTCAGTTTGGTCAAAAGTTTTACGGTGAAAAGCTGCGTATCTACATTTCTCGCGATTTTTCCCAAGCGATTGTAGACCGCATTTTGACCTATAGAATGGCATTTTACACGTCTACGGAAAATGAAAGTGGTAAGCTTCAAACGCGAATTGATATGGGAATCAGTAGTTTAACGCGTTTGGTGCAGAATTTCTTTATCGACATTATGCCTTTGTTTGCCAATGCGATTGTCGCTTTGCTGTTTATTTTTCTCGCCAATGTATACGTTGGTTTGGTCAGTTTGGCCATAGTGCCGATCTATTTCTATGTCAGTCAGCTTCAGGCAAACAAGCTGAGTGGTTTTAGGAGAAAGATGCGCTCGTTTAGGGAAACCAAAAACAACGGTATTATTTCGTTAATCGATTCTATAACGGTGATTAAATCGTTTGTAAGAGAACCTTTAGAAGCGGAGAAGCACTTGGAGATTCAGTACGACATGACCGAAAACCAACTGCAAACCCGTCGCATGAGTTTTTTGTTTGACGGGATTAAGGGGTTTTTGGAGCAATTCGGCTTGGTATTGATCATTATACTCACGGCTTACTTTGTGTTGAATGGGCAGATGACTATAGGAGCGATCATGTTTCACGTATTGTTGTTCAACAACGTTACCGCACCGATACGGCAATTGCACCGCATCTACGACGAGATCAATGATGCGATGATTTATTCCGAAAGTTTTTTCGACATCTTAGAATCGGAGCACGAGGTGGAAACTTCGGGTACTTATGTGTCGCAAAAGATTGTGGGACGTATAGAAATGCGCGGAGTGTCGTTTTCGTACCCCAACGGTACAGAGGCATTGCGAGAGGTATCCATGTTGATACAACCCAATGATACCACGGCATTAGTGGGATTAAGTGGTGCGGGAAAGAGTACGATTATCAATTTGTTAGACAAGTTTTATGCTCCGACCAAGGGGCAGATTTTCTTGGATGGAGTGGATTTGGCGGAATACAATACCACGGAATTGCGCAAAAATATCGGTTTAGTACTGCAAAAAAACCACATTTTTAAGGGCACCATCGGAGAGAATATCCAGTATGGCAATCCCGAGGCCACTCAGGAACAGATTGAAAAGGCGGCTAAGCAGGCCTATATTCACGAGCAAATTATGGAATTGCCCCAGGCGTACAATTCGGAAGCGCGTTTATTGTCTGGAGGGCAGCAGCAGCGCATTGCCATTGCGCGCTTGTTTCTAAAGGATCCGGCCATTATTTTTCTAGACGAACCTACGGCGAGTTTGGATGCGATTGCTACCGAACAGATAAAACAGAGTTTAGACGCGATTAAAAAGGATCGTACGGTAATTATAGTGTCGCACAGCATTTCTCAAATCATCGATTCATCCCATATAGTGGTGATGGAAAAGGGGAGGGTTGTCGAAATGGGTACTCACGACACCTTATATGATGAAAAGGGTACTTATTACGACATCTTTACCGCGATGGCCAACAGTTTAAACATAGAGAAAATCACCCAGTCTATGAACGGTTAATACGAGTTAAAGGGGCATTTACAGCCAATAGGGGAACCAACTTCTAAAGAGTTGGTTCCTTTTTTTGTGTGTAATCGTTGGGAATGGCAGGAGCGGAACCGTCGCGATTGGCTATGTAATGCGGCGATAGGAGCTCGATGCCTTTGGCGTTAAACACCTCTTGTATATTGCGGTATAGCGTGGATAGTATTCCCGCTTTTTTGGTTACCTCACGCACGTAGACATTGATTTCGTAAGTGATGTAAAAGTCGTCGTGCGAGGTCTGGAAGACGAAGGGTTTGGGTTCTGCCAAGACCAAAGGGGTTTTTAGGGCCGCTTCAATCAGGGCTTCTTGTGCTTCTTCCCAGTTGAGTTCGTAAGCAACTGCCACGGTGGTGTGTAATATGAGTCCTTCTTCTTCTTTTTGGGCATATACCGAATAATTCGTAGTATTTCCAGACAAAACTGTGGAGTTGGGTATGGTGATTTCTTCGTTTTTAACCGTTCGCAATCGGGTTACCAGCATGTTTTTTTCGATAACTACACCGATCATATCGCCGATTTTTATCTGATCGCCGAGTTTAAACGGACGCATATAGGTAATGACCAAACCGGCGACCATATTGGATATGGCTGTAGAAGACCCCAACGAAAATAGGATACCCATAAATACGGAAACGCCTTTGAATATCGGAGAGTCCGAACCGGGTAAATGCGGAAACATCAGGATGAACATAAAGGCAAATAGGATGATTTTTACCAAGCTAAATGTCGGCATCGCCCAATCTTGATGGAAGCCCGATATTTCCAGTTTGCCGTTTTCGATTTCGCTAAAGATGTATTTTACCAATCGGATAAAGTATTTCATCACTATATAAATTACCAAGATGGAAAACATATTGGGTAAGTAGTTGAATATAGCGGTGAAAATCGATTTAAAGGGCAACCAGATATAGCTAAAGAGCTCTTCTCCCCAGGTTTGGGTAAACGGAAATATACTGAATATTAACGGCAAGGCCAGGTAGAATAACAGCAATACGAGAAACCACCTTAATCCGTTTAAAGCCATTAAGGCCACATTGAGTTTTTGGGTAGAGGTGAGAAAGGTATAGTTTTTATAAGTCAGGCTTTTGAGCCAGTCTTTTCGCTGATTGACCATTTTCTCTCGGATGCTTTGGTACAGCTTGTTTAATCCGATCAGCAGGAGTACGAGTATAGCGATAACCAACAGTACCAGGCCAGCTCTAATCAGCAATTTTTCCAAGCTGTTTTCTTTTTTTTGCTTGAGAATGGTGGTTTTTATGGTTTCGACATAGGCATCGGCCAAATCTTGTTTGTTTTGGTCAAACCACAAGGCATCCAAATCGGACACACTCATAATGACTAAGTTGTCGTAGGTGATGTCCAATGAGTTTTCCCACGGCTGTGCCACTACTTTTGCGGGTTCGAAGAAGTCGTCGTTGTAAAGGCTTTTAATCTTTTCGTTGATATTCTTGGCGCGTTCTTGAGGAATGAGGGCTCCGACTTTGGTATACACCGAAAAAAGCGTGTCGCGAAAAAGGATGACGGGGTACCCTTTTTCGGTTTGTTTTAAGCGCTCGATTTTGGCTCGCGATTTGGACTTGGATTCCAATTCGCTGGCTTCTATTTTCTCCAGTTCCTTCAGCAGTTTATCGCGCTTAATTTTTTCACTTTCCTTGACATGGCTTATCTGGTCGATCAATTCCATCTTCCGCAGCGAATCAACATATTGGTTTTGCTGGGTTTTCAGCAGCAATTGTTGCAGCAGCTCTACTTGCTTTAGTTGCTCTTGTTGTGCTAGGGTATCCGTCTCTTGAGAATAGCTTACCAACGAAAGCAGGACGAAAAAAAAGAACATTTTTATATTCAACTGATTGCTATTCCGCGATTTTAAATTCATAATTGAAAAGAATTAAATGGTGAAGTGCCACTGTGTACTGCTGCTTTATGTTAAAACATTCGCTATTGGCTAAATCGATTACAATTTAGAGAATTTAAGTGATTATAGGCACTCACAGCGCATTTTTTTAATCTATTTGAATCGGATAATAAATTTTAACATATTTTTTTTCACAAAACTGTAATACTTTAAAAAATAATCCGTCTTTATCTATAAGTAAGAAGACGGGTTTCTTACGAGATTGTTATTTTTTAAATTAAGGTGCTTACGGATCGAAAAGTCTAAGAGTGGTGTCTAGATAATTATTGGTTAGTTTGCAAGTTTCATCTCTTGGCATGTGATTTTTTGAGATGTAAGCACCATTTTTAAAAGAATAAAAGTCGATAAATGAAGGGGGAAGGTGAAGGAGATTGGATGGTGAAGGAGATTGGAAGGTGAAGGAGATTGGAAGGTGAAGGAGATTGGAAGGTGAAGGAGATTGGAAGGTGAAGGAGATTGGAAGGTGAAGGAGATTGGAAGGTGAAGGAAAAAGAGAAATGAAGGGGAAGTCGTTTTATTAATAATGATGGATAAAAGTATTGCTGTATACTATATAAAGGAGTCGTCGGAGTATGGCTTATTTAAAAAGATAAATTACGTCAAATGGATTAGTAGAAGTATTCATTCGTGTAGTTTATAACTATTTTTTCTTAGAGTTATTAATGTTGAGGGGCAATCCATTCAGATTGCCTCTCTTTTTTATTTGCGTTAAACGTGACCTGAGTCGCGGTTTAGCTATTTTTACGTCTTTGAATCTCCGTTTCGATAAGAGAAAGTTCTCTGTTGGTTTGTCCGGCAACCGAAGTGTTTTCTTCTGCGCGTCGAATTAAATACGGCATAACTTCATTTACGGGGCCAAAAGGCAGGTATTTCGCTACGTTGTAATCGTGATCGGCCAAATTATAACTGATGTTGTCACTCATGCCATATAATTGACCAAACCACATTCTACTGTCGTTGTGACGGATGTTGTGTTGAGTCATCAGTTCCATAAGCATATAAGAACTGCTTTCGTTATGTGTTCCCGCAAATAGGGCCATTGTATCGATGTTTTCCAGCATATAGGTAACGGCAGCGTCAAAATTGACATCGGTAGCGGTTTTGTCTACGCAAATTGGAGAGGTATAGCCATTTTCTAAAGCCCTACTTCTTTCGATTTCCATATAGGCACCACGTACTACTTTTAAGCCCACGTAAAAACCTTCGGTTTTAGCGGTTTCGTGTAGTTTTTTTAGAAATGCCAAACGGTCCCAACGGTACATTTGCACGGTGTTGAAGATAATCGCTTTTTGCTTGTTGTACTTGCGCATCATATCCAATACGATTTCATCGGCAGCTTCCTGCATCCAGCTGTGTTCTGCGTCGATCAATAAGAAAACGTCTTTCTCAAAAGCATCTTTACAAGCCATTTCAAAACGTTCTAAAATGCGGTCCCATTCTTGTTGTTCTCCTTGTGTAAAGGGCAGTTTTTCACCCTTTTTCTCAAATAGAAAAAAACGTCCAAAACCGGTGGGTTTAAAAACGGCAAACGGGATGGCTTGGCGCTCTTTTGCAAAGGAAATGGTCTTTAGAGTCATGTTGAGGGCAGCGTCAAACTGCTGCTCGGTTTCCTTGCCTTCTACCGAATAATCCAATACAGACGATACGCCTTTGCTATACATCTTATCGACTACTTTTAAACAGTCGTTTTCGTTGATTCCACCACAAAAGTGATCAAATACCGTAGCGCGGATTAACCCTTGAACCGGTAAATGTGTTTTAATGGCGAAATTCGCTAGGCCTGAACCGAGTTTTACCAAGGTTTTATGACTGATCATCTTGAAGAGAAAGTGTGCTCTCTGAAGTTCCCTGTTGTTTTTTAATACAAAAGCAACTTCGGTATTATTGAATATTTTTTCCATTCTAAATATAAAATATTCTAGCAAAGATAAACACTCAATGGCATATAATTGATAAAAATTGATTTATTTTGTAGGTCAAATGACTATTTTAATGAAAAAGATCCTTTCAGACCAATACGATATAATTTTTGGTGTTCCCGCCTATAATTTTTTGGGAAAACTCATAAAAAATCGCGCGTATTCCAAGATTTTTGTATTGACCGATACCCAGTGTAATGCGCTGTGTATTCCTCATTTTCTAGCGCACTTACCTACGGAAACCGCTTTTGAGATTATTGAAATCGAAACCGGTGAAGCCTTTAAGACCATGGAAACGGCCTATTCAATCTGTCAGGCCCTTACCGAATTAAAAGCCGATAGAGACAGTGTGCTCATTACTGTTGGCGGTGGTGTGGTGACGGATATGGGCGGATTTGTGGCGGCTATTTTTAAGCGCGGCATTGCCTGTATTAATGTGCCCACGTCTTTGTTAGCGATGGTGGACGCATCGGTAGGTGGGAAAACCGGTATCGACCTGGATGGCATCAAAAACCAATTGGGTACCTTTACGATGCCTCAAAGCGTTTTAATCGATGTGCGTTTTTTGGAAACCCTAGCCGCGGATCAAATGCGCGCGGGCTTGGCCGAGATGTTTAAGCACGGATTGATTTACGACCGCAGCTATTGGGAGGTACTGACGCAGCTCGGGCAATTAACGACAGACGATTTGGAAGATTTGATCTTTCATTCCGTACAGATAAAAAATGAGATTGTCGCTCAGGACCCCACCGAAAAAGGCCTGCGTAAAATACTCAATTTCGGACACACCTTGGGGCATGCCATCGAGAGCTTTTTCTTGGAAAGTACCGAGCGAACCACGCTTTTGCATGGCGAAGCCGTTGCTATGGGCATGGTTTTGGAGAGTTATTTATCCTGGCAAATGGGAAAACTAACGGAGGACGAATATTATTCGATAAAAACCGTTTTATTTGGTACCTTTGCACCTATAGATTTAACGGCTTCAGAGGTAGAAGCTTGTTTGCAATGGCTGCAGCACGATAAGAAGAATTCGGGGGGAATCCCTCAATTTGTTTTGCTCGATGCTTTGGGTTCGGCTGTGGTAAATCAAGTGGTGCCGAAAGCGCTGATCGTAAAGTCTTTTAAGGAGTGTTTTTCCTAATGGTATTTTAATAATTTCTTCGGAAATTGCAGGTTTAATTTTTTTACATTTGCCCTCGTAAACGCTATGGGAAATAAGTTTTTTTTTAGTGCTCAAGGCACGCGCAAAAAGCGGATGTTTGTAAAAGAACATCAGGCTAATTTTGTATTCCATTTGCTCAGAATGTATAGGGTGTTTTTTAAACTCCTTTTTGTATAATGATAAACTGTCGATCGTATTTGCAAACCTCCGAGTTTGAAAAATTTAGTATTCTAGACTTTTTATTTAATTTATTAATTCATCTAATATTGATATTAAACAAAAATGAACACTAAATATTCAGATTTAATCAATCAAACTTTTTACTTTCCGCAAGAGGAATTTAAACTCAGCAACGACAACCTCACTTTTCACAACATCGATTTGATGAAATTGGTAGAGCAATATGGTTCGCCATTGAAATTTACCTATTTGCCAAAAATTACGGCAAACATCAACAGGGCAAAAGGTTGGTTTAGAAATGCGATGGAGAAGAACAATTACCAGGCAAATTATTACTATTGCTATTGTACCAAGAGTTCGCATTTTCAGTTTATATTAAATGAAGCTTTTAAAAACAACATTCACGTAGAAACCTCTTCGGCTTTTGATGTGAATATTGTAGATAGCCTATTGGCTACAGGCAAAATTACCAACGACACTTTTGTGTTGTGCAACGGATTTAAAAGGGAGCAATACATAACCAATATTGCTAATTTAATCAATGGCGGACACAAGAATACCATTCCAATTCTCGACAATTACGAAGAGTTAGAACTGCTGGAAGAAGCGATTGAAGGCAAATTTAAAATCGGTATCCGAATCGCGTCGGAAGAAGAACCGAAGTTTGAGTTTTATACCTCGCGTTTGGGAATCGGATATAAAAACATCGTTCCTTTTTACAGAAAGCAAATTCAAGAAAATGATCGCGTGGAGCTCAAAATGCTTCACTTCTTTATCAACACGGGAATACGCGATACTTCCTATTATTGGAATGAGTTGGTAAAGTGTTTAAAAGTATATATTTCGCTTAAAAAAGAATGCCCGTCTTTAGACAGCTTAAACATCGGAGGAGGATTTCCGATTAAAAATTCTTTGGCCTTCGAGTACGACTATCAGTATATGGTTGATGAAATCATCAATCAGATCAAGATTGCCTGTGACGATGCCGGCGTGGCTGTACCTAACATCTTTACGGAATTTGGATCTTTTACCGTAGGCGAAAGCGGCGGAGCGATTTACAAAATCCTATACCAAAAGCAACAAAACGACCGTGAAAAGTGGAACATGATTGACTCGTCATTCATTACCACCTTACCGGATACTTGGGCTATCAATAAAAGGTTTATCATGTTGCCCATCAACCGTTGGAACGATTCGTACGAGCGGATATTATTGGGCGGATTAACCTGTGATAGCGATGATTATTACAACTCAGAACAAAACTTAAACGCTATTTATTTGCCGAAATACAGCAAGGAAAAGCCTTTGTATATCGGTTTCTTCAACACCGGAGCTTATCAGGAGTCGATCAGTGGACATGGAGGTATTCATCACTGTCTGATTCCGCAGCCCAAACACATTTTAATCGATCGCGATGAGAATGGTATTTTGGCGACTGAGGTGTTTTCCGAGCAACAAACCGCAGAACAAGTTTTGAGTATATTGGGTTACGATGTATCCCTGACGTTTAACAAAAAAGAATAACCTTTTAATTATATAGATACGATGAGTAAAGGACCGATAAGTCAGTTTATTGAGAAGTATTATTTACACTTCAACGCAGCTACTGTTGTAGATGCAGCAAAATCATACGAAGAGCAACTGCAAAAGGGTTCTAAGATGATGGTAAGTATGGCAGGAGCAATGAGCACTGCTGAATTAGGAAAGATATTTGCTGAGATTATCAGACAAGATAAGGTGCATATTATCTCTTGTACCGGAGCTAACTTGGAAGAGGATATCATGAATTTGGTAGCTCATTCACACTATAAGAGAGTACCGAATTACCGCGACTTGACACCACAAGAAGAGTGGGATTTGATGGAGCAAGGCTTAAACCGTGTTACGGATACTTGTATTCCGGAAGAGGAAGCGTTTAGACGTTTGCAAAAACACATTTTTAGAATCTGGAAAGATGCAGAAGAAAAAGGAGAGCGTTATTTCCCACATGAGTTCATGTATAAAATGTTGCTTTCTGGATGTTTGGAAGAGTACTACGAAATCGACTTAAAAAACAGCTGGATGTATGCGGCGGCAGAAAAGAATTTGCCAATCGTGGTACCGGGATGGGAAGACAGTACGATGGGGAACATTTTCGCATCTTATGTAATTAAAGGAGAGTTAAAAGCCTCTACGATGAAGTCGGGTATTGAGTACATGACTTTCTTGGCAGACTGGTATCCTAAGAATTCGGCTAAGGGAATTGGATTTTTCCAAATCGGTGGTGGAATTGCAGGAGATTTCCCAATTTGCGTAGTGCCGATGTTGTACCAAGATTTGGAGCAAACAGAAACGCCTTTCTGGAGTTATTTCTGTCAGATTTCAGATTCCACTACGAGTTACGGTTCGTATTCAGGAGCTATTCCAAATGAGAAAATCACTTGGGGTAAGTTGGATATCAACACGCCAAAGTTTGTGATTGAGTCGGATGCAACGATTGTAGCGCCTTTGGTTTTCGCTTATTTACTTGATATGTAAATAGTAATAGATTTATCAAAATTTAATTATTATTTTATTTGATATTTTAATTTTGGGTATTACATTTGACGAGAAATAAAGTGATAAAAAAGAATGAAAAGAATAATTGTTGATTACGCAAAATTAACAAATGAGATTTTGTCTCTTCTAGTTGAGAAGTTCCCTGACGGCTATGATGACGCGGATATTGTCCGTTTCAAAAACGTTAAAAACGAAACTATAGAAGCTGTGGAAGTTCGTACAGAAGACACCATTTATCTCGTAAAGGTTAGTACAAAATTGGCGGATAGAATAGAGAATTTTGACGAGGACGAAGAAGAGGATATGGTAGATACTGTAGAGGTTTCATTAGACTCTTTAAAGGACCTTGAATTGGCCGAAGAAGAAGAAGACTAGTTTTTTATATTCTTATCTTATAAGCCCGTTTCCAATGGAAACGGGTTTTTTTGTTTCAATACTTTAGAACTTGTTGCTGGGGTGGGCGAAGTTTTGTAAAAAAGATGCTTTTGTCTTTGTTTAAGTATCATAAATTACTTTAATTATCAATATATTTGCATCCATAAATAAAAACTTTAATATCAGAACATGAAAGCAGGAATTGTAGGATTGCCGAACGTTGGAAAATCAACTTTGTTTAATTGCTTGTCAAATGCGAAGGCACAAAGTGCTAACTTTCCTTTTTGTACTATTGAACCCAATATTGGTGTAGTGAATGTACCGGATCCAAGATTGTTGAAATTAGAGGAATTAGTAAACCCTGAGCGCGTTCTACCCGCTACAGTAGATATAGTAGATATTGCTGGATTGGTAAAAGGAGCGAGTAAAGGGGAAGGATTGGGAAATCAATTTTTAGGTAACATTAGAGAGTGTAATGCTATCATTCACGTATTGCGTTGTTTTGACAACGACAACATCATCCATGTGGACGGTAATGTGAATCCGATTAGAGATAAAGAAACCATAGATATAGAGTTGCAATTGAAGGATTTGGAAACGGTAGAAAAACGCTTGGAAAAAGTGAAAAGAGCCGCTAAAACTGGAAATAAAGAAGCTCAGGTTGAAGAGGCTTTGTTGGAGCGTGTTCGCGCGGCTTTATTACAGGCGAAATCAGCCAGAACTATTGAGCCAATGAACCAGGACGAGGCGGTGTTGATGGAAGACTTCCAATTAATCACAGCCAAGCCGGTGCTCTATGTTTGTAATGTAGATGAAGATGCAGCGGCTACGGGCAATGCTTATGTTGAGCAGGTAAGAGAATTGGTAAAGGATGAAAACGCCCAAGTCATTGTTTTGGCAGTGGGAACGGAAGCGGATATTACCGAATTGGAAACCTTTGAAGAGCGCAAGATGTTTTTGGAAGATCTGGGCTTGGAAGAACCGGGTTCGTCTGTGTTGATTCGTTCGGCTTATAAGCTTTTAAACCTGCAAACGTATTTTACAGCAGGGGTAAAGGAAGTGCGTGCTTGGACAATTCCCGTAGGGGCTACAGCGCCGCAGGCAGCTGGAGTAATCCACACCGATTTCGAAAAGGGCTTCATTCGCGCCGAGGTAATTGCCTACAACGATTTTGTTACTTTTGGTTCCGAGGCTAAGGTTAAGGAAGCGGGTAAACTTAGGGTAGAGGGTAAGGAGTATATCGTAAAAGATGGCGATGTGATGCATTTTAGATTTAACGTCTAAATATTATATAAACAATCATAAAAAAAGTGAAATTAGCGATAATTTCACTTTTTTTGTTTAAAGTGCGGTGTGCTTCCTGTTATTTTCAATATTTTTCAGTAGTTTTAATAGCCACCTGCGCCTGTCGATGGTGCCGGGCTAAAAGAAGTGAATTAATTTACGCAAACACACACAAATGAGCTCCGGAATAAAAGTATGGGTAATATTGGGTAAATTGATTTTGGGCTTCTTGGCCTTTGTCGCGTTATACCTTTTGGCAGAATTGCTGCTATCGCGAATTACCGTCGGTGGAAATTCTAGTGATTCAGAAGCCAAGGAAGTGGAAATCTATTTGTACTCCAACGGAGTGCATACGGATATCGTTTTGCCATTGCGTCACGAACTCAAAGATTGGAGTGTGGAAATCGACCCTATGGACACCAAGGCTCAGCCTACGGACATGCGGTGGATAGCAATGGGTTGGGGCGATAAGGGTTTTTATTTAGAAACCCCCGAATGGAGCGATTTAAAAGCCAGTGTTGCCTTTAAAGCCGCTTTTTACTTGGGTTCGTCTGCCGTGCATACCACCTTTTACCGCAGTGTTCAAGAGGGCGAAAAGTGCGTAAAAGTTTCGATTACCCGCAATCAGTATCGCGCGTTGATTGCCTATATAGAAAACAGCTTTGACCGCAATGCAGCGGGAGAAGTGCTCCTGATTAAATCGTCGACCTACGGCAATACCGATTCCTTTTATGAGGCCAAACGCACCTACGGCTTGTTTTATACCTGCAACACCTGGGCGAATAACGCTTTAAAAGCGGCGGGTTTACCAGCCTGTTTATGGACGGCTTCCGATCGAGGTATCCTATATCAATACCGGCATTTAATGGTAAAAACGCCGTGAGTCACCGCGGTTTTAAGGTGTTTTTTTAGTCTTTTTGGCGCAATTCACCGTCGATAAAAGGCGGGTTTTTTAAAGAAAAAATAGTATTTTTGAATCTTGTAATATGTCCCCCGATATCATGAATTTTAAAAAAATAATCACGCTTCTAAAAAATACGGTCAATGAATTTTTGGACGATAATGCCATGAAATTCAGTGCTTCCCTGTCTTATTATACCGTTTTTGCCTTGCCGCCCTTGTCGATTTTAATCATTTCGATCAGTGGTTTTTTCTTTGGTGAAGAAGCCGTTGCCGGCGAGTTTTACGGACAGATAAAAGAACTGGTCGGCGATTCGACGGCCTTGCAGATTCAAGAGGCGATTAAAAATGTGCGCTTGTCCAATTCCAGTACCCTCGCAACCGTTTTTGGTGTGGTGATGTTGTTTTTTGGTGCATCGGCCGTTTTTGCGGAAATACAGAGCTCCATCAATTACATTTGGGGACTGCGAGCAAAGCCCAACAAGGGATTGGTTCGCTTTGTAAAAAACAGGTTGTTGTCCTTTTCGATGATTGCCTCTGTTGGCTTTTTGCTGTTGGTCAGTTTAATTGTCAATTCGATTGTCGATGTGCTCTATGTGCAATTGACAGAGCTGTTTCATGAAGAAACGGTTTATCTGGTGGGCGTGGTCAACAATATCGTGGTCTTTGTAATTATCACCCTATTGTTTTCCATCATCTTTAAAACGCTGCCCGACGGTAAAATCGGTTGGCGCGAAACCATAGTGGGGGCCGGTTTTACCTCGCTGCTGTTTATGATCGGTAAATTCGGTATAGGCATGTATCTCGGAAACTCCTCTTCGTCTAGTTTGTACGGCGCTGCGGGTTCTGTTATTATCATCCTTATTTGGGTGTATTATTCGGCTATTATACTGTATTTTGGCGCGGAATTCACAAAGGTATACGCCGAAATGTACGGTAAAAAAATCGAGCCCAACAGTTATTCTGTGTTGATTAAGAAATCCATCACGGAAATCGATGAAAACTAAGGATGTTTTTTGCTGTTTTTAGCTTAATGCGGCCTTTTCTCATTTTTATTTTTTATTAATAAGTCTTAAATTAGCGAAAATTCCTACACCTCTATGCAAAATCAAGATCAATATACCGAAGACAATATTCGTTCATTAGATTGGAAAGAACATATCCGTATGCGTCCTGGAATGTATATCGGTAAATTGGGCGATGGATCTTCTCCAGACGACGGTATCTATATACTTATCAAAGAAGTCTTGGACAACAGTATCGATGAGTTCGTTATGGGCTCGGGTAAAACCATTGAAGTCACCTTAAAAGACAAGGTGGTAACCGTTCGCGATTTCGGTCGGGGGATTCCCTTGGGTAAAGTAATCGATGTGGTGTCTAAGATGAATACAGGAGGTAAGTACGATTCCAAGGCTTTTAAGAAGTCGGTCGGATTAAATGGTGTAGGTACCAAGGCGGTCAACGCACTTTCGTCTTATTTTAGGGTCGAATCGGTTCGCGATAGCCAACAGAAGGCTGCGGAATTTGAAGCGGGAAATCTAAAGGTAGAAGAGGAGCTGCTAGAAACGACCAAGCGCAAGGGAACTAAGGTTTCGTTTATTGCAGACGATGCCATTTTTAAGAATTATAAATACCGTAATGAATACATCATTAAGATGTTGAAGAATTACTGTTATTTAAATACCGGATTGACGATTCTCTTTAACGGTGAAAAGTTTTATTCCGACAACGGTCTAAAGGATTTGTTGGAAGAGAACATCGATCAGGAAGATATGATTTACCCGATTATCCACCTTAAGGGCGACGATATCGAGGTAGCGATTACACACAGTAAAACTCAGTATTCAGAAGAGTATTACTCTTTTGTAAACGGGCAGAATACCACGCAAGGAGGTACGCATTTGGTCGCTTTTAGAGAGGCTTTGGTGCGTACGATTAAGGAGTTCTACAACAAGAACTTCGAAGCGTCGGATATTCGTAAATCCATAGTGGCGGGGATTTCAATCAAGGTGGAGGAACCGGTTTTTGAGTCCCAAACCAAGACGAAGTTGGGATCGACGGATATGGGACCCGATGCACCTACGGTGCGTACCTATATCAGTGATTTTCTCAAGACGCAGTTGGACAACTATTTGCACAAGAATCCTGGAGTGTCCGACGCGCTATTGCGCAAGATTCTCCAAGCGGAGCGCGAGCGAAAGGAATTGTCTGGAATCCGAAAAATAGCCAAGGAACGCGCCAAAAAAGCCGGTCTACACAATAAAAAATTACGCGATTGTCGGGTGCATTTAACCGATATGAAGCACCCGAGGTATTTGGAGAGCACGCTGTTTATCACCGAGGGCGACTCGGCATCCGGATCGATTACCAAATCCAGAGATGTCAATACCCAAGCGGTTTTTAGTTTGCGTGGTAAGCCGTTGAACTCGTATGGGATGACCAAGAAAATAGTCTATGAAAACGAAGAGTTCAACCTGTTGCAAGCCGCTTTAAACATCGAGGAAGACCTGGGCGATTTGAGGTACAACAACATCGTCATCGCAACCGATGCCGATGTCGATGGGATGCACATTCGCTTGCTGTTGATTACCTTTTTCTTGCAATTCTTTCCCGAACTGATCAAGGAAGGCCATTTATACATTTTGCAAACGCCCTTGTTTCGGGTAAGAAACAAAAAGGAAACGATTTACTGCTACAGTGAAGAAGAGCGCGTAGCGGCGATTGAAAAGTTAAAACCCAAGCCCGAAATCACGCGATTCAAGGGATTGGGAGAAATTTCTCCCGATGAATTTAAGTATTTTATCGGTGAGGACATTCGAATTGATCCGGTAATGTTAGATAAAACCACGTCTATAGAAAAGCTCTTGGAGTTTTATATGGGCAAGAATACGCCAGACAGGCAAGAATTTATCATCAACAACCTTAAAGTGGAGTTGGACGTGATCGAGAAAGAGGCCTAAAACCCGATGATGCAGACGCGAAGGCAGTGCGAATAAGAGGAAGGAGAGCAGCGTTTAAAAGCAACGGGAAGCGGGCATGGATAAAGAAAAATGCGACTGCTGTAAAGCGCGGGGGCATCGATTTTTTATCAAAAGGTTAAAGTTAATTTTATTCAAAGAAATTAAATGAGCGAAGAAGAAGGAAACAAAGATCCTATAGAAGAAGGAACACCGAAGAAGGCATTGCATTTTTACGAAAATGAAGACAGTCCGGAAACCATTACGAAAGTAACGGGAATGTATAAAGATTGGTTTTTGGATTACGCTTCGTATGTAATACTCGAACGCGCGGTACCGGCTATAGAAGATGGATTTAAACCCGTTCAGCGTCGGATCATGCACTCGATGAAGGAATTGGACGACGGACGTTATAATAAAGTAGCCAATGTGGTGGGGCATACCATGCAGTATCACCCACACGGTGATGCGAGTATAGGCGATGCCATGGTGCAGATGGGGCAAAAGGAACTCTTGATTGACACCCAGGGAAACTGGGGAAATATACTGACGGGCGATGGCGCTGCCGCATCCCGTTATATAGAAGCGCGATTGAGCAAGTTTGCCTTAGAAGTGTTGTATTCCCCAAAGATTACCGCCTGGCAATCCTCCTACGACGGCAGGAGAAACGAGCCGATTAATTTACCGGTTAAGTTTCCCTTATTGCTCGCTCAAGGAGGCGAGGGAATTGCCGTGGGTTTATCGACCAAAGTATTGCCTCACAATTTCAACGAGCTGATCGATGCTTCGATTCGAATTTTAAAGGGTAAATCGTTTACGATATTTCCCGATTTTCCCACTCAGGGTATCGCGGATGTATCGGCTTATAACGACGGACTTCGCGGCGGTCGTATACGCGTACGCGCGCGAATATCCCAACTGGATAAAAACACCTTGGTCATCACGCAAATCCCCTTTTCGACCAATACGTCCAGTTTGATCGAAAGCATCTTAAAGGCCAACGAAAAAGGGAAGATTAAAGTTAAAAAAATTGAGGATAATACCGCGGCCGAGGTCGAGATATTGGTGCATTTACCTCCGGGAGTATCGCCGGATAAAACCATAGATGCCCTCTATGCATTTACGGGTTGCGAAACCTCTATTGCTCCCTTGGGCTGTGTTATTCAAGACAATAAACCCCTGTTTGTTGGCGTGAGCACCATGTTGGTGACTTCCACCAATAGAACGGTGGCGCTCTTAAAAAGCGAATTGGAAATCGAGCTCGAAGAGCTCAATGAACAATGGCATTTTTTGTCGTTGGAGCGCATATTCATAGAAAAACGCGTGTACTATTTAATCGAAGAAGAAAAAACCTGGGAAGGAATTTTAAAAGCGATAGACGAGGGGCTAAAACCCCATGTCAAAAACCTTAAGAGAGACATTACCGAAGAGGATTTGGCGCGATTGACCGAGATTCGAATCAAGAGAATTTCTCGTTTCGACATCGACAAAGCCAATCAGAAGTTAGAATCCTTAGAAGACGATATCGAACAGGTAAAACACCATTTGAATCACCTGATTGAATTTGCGATCAATTACTTTATCCGATTAAAGGAAAAATACGGTAAAGGCAGAGAGCGTCAAACGGAGATTCGCAGCTTTGATACCATCGAAGCGACCAAGGTGGTGTTGAGAAACACCAAGTTGTACGTCGATATGGCCGAGGGATTTATCGGTACGGCACTCAAGAAAGAAACCTATGTAGCCGATTGTTCAGACATAGACGATGTCATTGTCTTTTTGCGCGATGGCAGTCTGATCATCACCAAAGTAGACGAAAAGAAATTTGTCGGTAAAGACATCATACACGTAGCGGTTTTTGATCGTAACGACAAGCGTACCATTTACAACCTGATTTATCGAGACGGAAAATCGGGCTCCTCATACGTCAAGCGTTTTAATGTCTCTGGTGTGACTCGCGATCGGGTGTACGACCTAACGCAGGGCAAGCCGGGTTCGCAGCTATTGTATTTTTCGCACAATCCCAACGGAGAAGCCGAAGTGGTCAGTATTTTATTGCGACAAATCAGCAGTGTCAAAAAGCTTAAATTCGACTTGGACTTCGCCGATTTGTTGATAAAGGGAAGGAGTTCCAAGGGGAATTTGGTCAGCAAATACCCCATCAAAAAAATCGAACTCAAGGAAAAGGGAATTTCGACCCTAAGACCTCGCAAAATTTGGTTTGACGATACGGTTCACCGCTTAAACGTCGACGGACGCGGGGAGTTGTTGGGCGAGTTTAAACCCAACGACCGCCTATTGGTCATCAACCAATCGGGTAAAGCGCGAACCATAGTGCCGGAATTGACCAGCCACTTCGAAGAAGACATGTTAATCTTGGAGAAATGGGTGCCCAGCAAGCCGATTTCGGCAATCTATTTCGACGGCGAAAAAGCGCGCTATTACGTCAAACGTTTTTTGATTGAAAACGAAACGCGCGAGGAGTTATTTATATCGGAAGCCGAAAATTCGAGACTGGAGGTCGTTTCTACCGATTACCGTCCGATGGCAGAAGTGACTTTTTATAAGGTAAAAGGCGTTCAAAAAGAAAATTTATTAGTAGATTTAGAACAGTTTATTGTAGTTAAAGGAATTAAAGCGCTAGGGAATCAGCTTACAGCAGATAAAATTAAGGTGGCCTTATTAGAACCACTTCCCTACGAATTGCCTGAAGAGGAAAAACCAACGGAAGTGACATCTGCAGTTAATGGAGATGAATCGACAGATTTATTATTAGACGACGACGGACAAATTACTATTCCCTTAGAATAAATATGCTAAGAAAGCTAAGAAACACTATTCCGCAATCGGTCGTATTGACCGCAGCCTTATTACTGGCACATGGCGCTTTTTCTCAGGATGGGAAAGGCGGATTATTCGATGGAGAAACTCAGGCTCGCAGCTTTACGGAGCGCTGGGAATTGAGTAGTGAAACCAAAAAGGGCACCTTTGTCATTACGCCCTACAAACCGATTTACGTAAGCCCGTTCCGATGGTCGAGCAGTCCCAATAAACTGCCTACCAGCCTCAGTCCGGATAATAACGCCATCATACCACAGGATTACAACAGCATTGAATCGCGCTTTCAGCTGAGCTTTAAAACCAAGGTCATGCAAGGGATATTTTGGGGAGCAGGGGATATCTGGTTGGCGTTTACGCAAACGGCCAATTGGCAAGTATACAATTCCAAATTGTCAAGGCCTTTTCGGGAGCTCAATTACGAGCCGGAAGTGATGTTGAATTTTGCCACCAATTTTGAGGTTTTAGGTATGACCAATCGCATGATGGGTATTTCCTTAAACCACCAGTCAAACGGAAAGAGTTTACCGGGTTCGAGAAGCTGGAATCGCGTCGTTTTTCAAACGGCCTTCGACTATAAGGATTTTAGCGTAATGATTAGACCGTGGATTAGAATACACGAAAAAATAGGTGAAGACGACAACCCCAATATCGAAGAATATGTAGGCAGAGGCGATATCACCGTTGTTTATAAATACAAAGAGCAGGAGTTTAGTCTGCTGGCGCGTAACAATATGCGATTTAATAATAAGAATAAGGGCTATGTAGAAATGAACTGGACCTATCCGATTTCGGGCAATCTAAAAGCGCATTTGCAAGTAGCCAACGGTTATGGAGATACGATGATTGACTACAACCACAATCAAACCATTATCGGTTTGGGAGTTTCCCTAATCGAGTGGTTGTAAGCCTGCGGATTCACAGTCTAGGCCAAAGCTTCGACAATTAATACCACAATGCGACTATACGTTTCATAATATTTGAAGCGAATGGATATTAGCGAACCAAGACGGGGATTTTAATAAAAATCATGGTCTTGGTTTTGCTTTTTACTGGCTTCTTTGACGGAATAGACCAGGTATACGATGAAAATGGCAAATCCGATATAGGAAAAGATGTTGTCTGCCGAATACGGATTGCCGGCATCAAATTCCATAATTCCGTATACCAGCAGCAGCAATACGATAAAGGTAATGGCTTTTTTTAACATGGTTTAAAGTTTAGATGGTCATCGAAAAGAGTTGTCGCGAGGGTTTGTTTCGCTGCAAGCGCAAATCAAAAGCCATACAGATGTTGCGCACATACGGGCGGCCTTTTCTAGTGACAAACAGTTGCTTGTCCTCGATTTTAATCAATTGATCGCGTTCCATTTCTCTCAGGTCTTTTAAGATGTCTTCGAGCTGATGCTCCAGTAGAGCTGACTGACTGTAATCGGTTCTAAATGTACACATTAAGTCGAGTATGTGTTTGCGAATCAGCAGGTCTTCGGGGTTGAGTACGTGACCCTTAACCACGGGCAGTTGGTCTTGAGCCAACAGCTCGTAATACGCCTCTATAGACTTTTCGTTTTGCGCAAAGGCATACCAACTGTCGCTGATTGCCGAAACGCCCAAGCCGATCATCAATCGAGAACTCGAAGAGCTATATCCCATAAAGTTACGATGTAAATTGCCGTTTTCCAAGGAATGGTATAGGGAATCCTTGCTCAGGGCAAAGTGATCCATACCGATTTCGTGGTAGCCGTTTTGCAGCAGCAATTCCTTGCCTTTTTCGTACAGCAATCGCTTTTCGGAGTCTTTGGGGATGTCTTCATCCTTATAACCGCGCTGTCCATTGCCCTTGATCCACGGTACATGGGCATAGCTGTAAAAAGCCAAGCGGTCGGGCGACAGTGATTTGGTTTTCTCTATGGTATCGATTACGTGTTCCAGTTTTTGAAAGGGCAAGCCGAAGATTAAGTCGTGTGAAATGGAGGTGTAGCCAATTTCTTTGGCCCACAGACTCACTTTGGCCACGGTGTGAAAGGGTTGTTCGCGATGTATGGCCTTTTGAACGGTCGGATTATAGTCTTGAACACCAAAGCTAACCCTTCTAAATCCGAGGTTGTACAGCCCTTGTAAATGGGCTCTGCTCGTGTTGTTGGGATGTCCTTCAAAGCTAAATTCGTATTCCTCCGCCAAATCGACGGTATCGAGGATGCTTTGCACCAAGTGTTCCAGGTTTTCAGGCGAAAAAAAGGTGGGGGTTCCCCCGCCGAGATGCAATTCTTTGAGTAGGGGCTTTTCTGGAAATAACGCGCAATACATGCTCCATTCCTTTAAAACAGCTTCGATATAGGGAACTTCGACCTCATGTCTTTTTGTAATGCGTTTGTGGCAGCCGCAAAAAGTGCAGAGACTCTCGCAAAAAGGCAGGTGAATATACAAGCAAATTCCGTCGTGAGCATTGGATTCGCCAAAGGATTTCAAACTGGTTTGTGTCCAGTTTGATGTGCTAAAAGTCGCTTGGTCCCAGTATGGAACTGTGGGATAGCTCGTATATCTAGGACCAGCAACATTATATTTTTGTACTAGTGAAAGACCCATAAAGTTGTTTTTGTCAAAAATAAGCGAAATCGAACTTTTGCGGTATGATAAATGTCATATCTGTTTATTTTTGTATTTTTACAAAAAAGGCCGCTATTGGGCCATTGACCATAAAAAAACGAGATATGAAAATTAAATTTTACAGCTTTTTACTAATGCTTACCGTGGTGTTCGCATGCCAAGGACAAGTAGGTGACAAAGCACATTTGTTAGAACCATCAGCTTTTGAAAAGCAAATCACGGCGGAAAAAGGGCAGTTAATCGATGTGCGAACCGCAGCCGAATTTGACCAAGACCACATTAGTGGTGCAGAAAACATCGACGTGTTGCAGGGCGATTTTGATGCCAATATCGCCAAGTTGGACAAGGATAAACCGGTATATGTGTACTGCAAGTCCGGTGGGCGAAGCGCCAAAGCAATCGATAAGCTTAAAGCACAGGGGTTTACCAACTTGTACGAGCTCCAGGGTGGATTTACCGCTTGGAAGGCCAAGGCGGGCAACTCTAAGGGCGAATAGTCAGATTTACCAATATTTTAAGAATTTAGAATTATCCGTTTAAAATAGATTTGCTATTTTTGATAAAAAATAAGATATGGATACAGCATCTTTCGGAGGTTTTTTAAGAACATTGCTGATTATTGTATTGGCCTATTACGCATTTAGGTTTATTATGCGCTATTTGTTTCCTGTATTGATCTACAGAGTGGCCAAAAAAGCTAATGAAAACTTCCAACAGAAACAACAAGATTTTTACAATAAAAAGTCCGAAGAGACACATACTGCTCCCAATTCTGAATTTGTCAATCCCGATAAACCTCGGGAAAAGAAAAAGGTCGGTGAGTACATTGAATTTGAAGAATTGGATTAAAAAAATTATTATAAGCCCCATAGCGATATGGGGCTTATTTTTTTGATTAAAAGTGTAAATAAGTAAGTCTTAAACTTGGGAATTCTTTTGATATAGTGTTATTTTAGCAAGATATTATAAAGCGCAACAAAAGCAATTCCATTTTATGAAGAATTATAAGGTATACCTCCCTCATCTATTGGCCTTAGTCGGTTTTATGCTGATTTCATTGATTTACTTTTCTCCGGTGCTTTCGGGCAAGGTCATTAAGCAATCCGATATTGTTCAATATACCGGAATGGCAAAGGAGCAAAACGACTTTAGAAGTGAGTTCCATGAAGAGCCCTATTGGACCAACAGTGCTTTTGGCGGTATGCCAACCTATCAGTTAGGCGCTCAATATCCACACAATTACATCAAAAAACTCGACAACCTCATTCGCTTTCTACCGCGACCGGCCGATTATTTATTCGTTTATTTTCTCGGTTTCTATCTGCTGTTGATTTCGCTGCGAATAAATCCATTAAAAGCCTTTTTCGGTGCCTTAGCCTTTGGTTTTTCCACTTATTTAATCATTATTCTAGGCGTTGGTCACAATGCCAAAGCCCACGCCATTGCTTATATGCCGATGTTGTTGGCGGGAGTATTGCTGGTGTTTAGAAAAAAATATATAGCAGGGGGGCTGCTCACCGCTATTGCGGCGGCCTTGGAAATCAATGCCAATCACTTTCAAATGACCTATTACTTGCTGCTGTTGCTGTTGGTAGTTGGTATTTATTATGTGGTGGTATACAGCAAAGCCCGCGATTTTAAGGGATTGGGTACAGCCGTGCTGATCTTTTTAGGCGCAGCTGTTTTGAGTATAGGGGTAAACGCGACCAATTTAATGGCCACGGCAGAGTACACCAAGTTCAGTACCCGATCCAATAGCGAACTGAGTTTTGAACCGGATGGATCGCCCAAAACCTCGTCCAATGCGATGAGCTATGCCTACATCACCGAATACAGCTACGGTATATTCGAGAGTTTAAACATCTTTGTACCGCGTTTAACCGGAGGTGCATCCATAGAAAATGTCGGTAAGGATTCCCAAACCTATAAGTTTGTATCTAGTTTAGGCGCTAGTCCACAAGAGGCCGAACAGTTTGCCAAACAAGCGCCAACCTATTGGGGTGATCAAACCAGCGTAGCGGCACCCGCCTATATCGGTGCGATTGTCATGTTTTTAGCCGTATTGGCCCTGTTTGTTGAAAAGCGTAAGTTTAAGTATATTTTTCTGGTAGGAGGACTGTGTTCACTGTTGCTTTCCTGGGGAAGAAACTTCCCGATGATGACCGATTTTTTCATTGATTTCTTTCCGATGTACAACAAGTTTAGAGCCGTATCGTCGATTCAGGTTATCTTGGAATTGTGTATGCCTATCTTGGCTGTTTTGGGTTTGCAAGCCTTTGTAAAAGCAGCGCCCACACAACGAGAAAAAGCCTTAAAATTAACGGTATACATTACTGGAGGACTTGTAATACTGCTGTTCCTAATCAAGGGAAGCCTGCGTTTTTCTGGGGTTAATGACGGCTATTACAGCCAGATGTACGGCGATATTGGGCCCTCGTTTATCGATGCCTTGATGCAGGATAGAAAATCGCTGTATACCGCAGATTTGATCCGCACGGGCTTGTTGATTTTGTCGGCATTTGGGATCTTGTGGTTCTATTCCAAGGAAAAGATCAAATCTACCGTGATGGTGGTGGCGATTGGCGTATTGATGGTAGGCGATTTGGTGCTGATCGATTTGAATTATGTCAACAAGGAAAATTTTGTCACTGCCCGTACGATGACACATCCTTTTGAGGAAACGCCGGCAGATGCGTTTATCAAACAGGACAAAGACAATTTCCGAGTATATGAAGTACAAGGCGGTTTGAGTAGTGCGCGCGCCTCGTTTTTCCACCATTCCATAGGCGGTTATCACGCGGCAAAACCGCGGAGAATTCAGCAGTTGTTCGATTACCAATTGGCAGAGAAGAGCAATATGAATGTATTGAACATGCTCAACGTTAAATACGTAATTCAAAAGGACGAGCAGGGGCAAGATATCCCGATGAAAAACGATCAAATCAACGGCAATGCTTGGTTTGTTAGCCAGGTCAAGCAGGTAGAAACTCCCGATCAAGAGATGAAAGCCATGGACGATTTTGACGCCAAGACCACCGCTATATACAATGCCCAAATGTTTAAAGAAGTGACGTTAAAACCGACCTATGCGGTCGATTCGCTTGCGGCTTCAATCCGTTTAGTCACGTATAAACCCAATTACCTCAAATACGAATCGACCAATCCCGCAGAGGGCTTGGCCGTGTTTTCAGAGGTGTATTATCCACACGGTTGGCAGGCGTATATCGACGGTAATCCCGTTGCCCACGTATCGGTGGATTATGTATTAAGAGCCTTACCCGTACCCGCGGGCAAGCACGAAATAGAGTTTAAGTTTGAACCCCAAGTCGTAAAAACAGGAAGCACTATAGCCCTGATGAGTTCGCTCGTATTGGCTTTGGTGGTTATGGGAAGTTTGGCATACCGTTTGGGCTATATCAGTAAGAAAAAAAAGTAAATTGAAAGAGAAAAGCAGTACTTCTACAGCCGTAAAAAAAGTGTTAATTATCACGTATTACTGGCCGCCCGCAGGGGGGCCAGGCGTGCAACGTTGGCTGAAGTTTGCCAAGTATTTACCCGATTTTGGCATAACGCCCATTATCTATACGCCCGAAAATCCGACTTATCCCTTGTTGGATGCGAGTCTGGAAAGCGAGGTGCCCGACGGACTCGTCGTGCTCAAGACCAAGATCAAAGAGCCCTATGGCTTGGCGCGTCTGTTTTCTAAAGGGGGAACCAAGAATCTGAGTTCGGGAATCATACCGCATCAACCCAAGCAAACTTGGATTGAAAAGAGCCTGTTGTGGGTGCGGGGAAATTTCTTTATCCCCGATGCGCGCAAGGCCTGGATCAAGCCGTCCGTAGCCTTTTTGGAGCATTATATCGCGGAAAACAACATCGACTGCGTCATCACCACCGGTCCTCCACACAGTCTGCATTTAATCGGCTTAGAACTGCGCAAAAAACTCAATTTTAAATGGATTGCCGACTTCAGAGATCCCTGGACGACCATCGGTTACCACAAGGAGTTGAAATTGAGCGAGAGCGCGGCAAACAAACACCGCCGTTTGGAGTTGGAAGTGCTGCAAAAAGCCGATGCCATTACCGTAACCAGTTTTTCTACCAAAGAAGAGTTTAAGGCCAAAACCGCCAAACCCATATCGGTATTGACCAACGGCTACGACGTGGAAAAGGTCGTAAAAAAACCGATGGACGAAGCCTTTACCTTGGCGCATATCGGTTCCTTTTTATCGCACAGAAATCCGCGTGTACTGTGGAAGGCATTGAATGAATTGAGGCGGGACAACCCCGAGTTTAAAGCCGCTTTTCAATTTAAGCTCATCGGAAAGGTCAGTCAGGATATCTTGGATGCGCTAAAAGAGTTCAAATTGGACGACTGCACGGTTAATATGGGCTATTTGAGTCATGCAGAAGCCTTGGTAGAACAAAGGGCTTCTCAGGTGTTGCTGTTGGTGGAAATCGACTCTATAGAAACCAAGGCTATTATTCCGGGTAAGCTGTTTGAATATATGGCTGCAGAACGACCTATATTGGCTCTGGGACCTGAAGGAGCCGATTTTTTTAGAATTATCACCGAAACCAACACCGGAACCATAGCCTTATACGACGAAAAAGACCGTATGAAGGAGCTGTTATTGGCCTATTTTACACAATATCAAAACAACGCACTCAAGGTCTACGGCATGGGCTTGCAGTATTATAGTCGAAAGAAGATTACCGAGCAATTGGCAAAAATCATCAACGACAAAAGCGTTTGATCTAAAGCTGTCTTTTTAGTGGCCCTTAGTGACTAATTCTGTAAATCCCATTTTTAGCTGCGTATGGAAGCCGCATTGTTGTTGCAAGTCAATCACTGGGCAGCCGTTGCTTGAATGTAATAAAAGAAATCCGACCATCTTCAGCACCGAATACCACAGTAAAAAGGAGGAGTCAAAAAGTCGCAATCTTAAAAGGGTTTCCGAGGATTGCGATTCCGTGTACAGTAAAATGATAAACGAGGCATAAGGGGTTCCATAGCAAAAAGCGGAAAAGAATGGATCGAATTCGCTGCCGTACTAAAACTGGTTTGCGGTGTTTGTAGAAGTAAACAGCGTCAAATTACTCCTTGTCAAATTGAAAATAGAGCACTTCTCTCCAATAATCGATTCCTAAATAACTCGACATCTTTTCATCATAATAGGCCACTTTGGTTTGTAGCGTGCGAATTTTATCGTCATTGTTTTTCCGATAGAAAAGCTTTTTGAGCGTGGAGCGGGGTTTGGAAAGTTCGGCTATTTCCTCTTCGAGTTGTATTTTGGAAGCTTTAAAGGATTTAAAGTAATCCATATAATCATTGATCACGTCGTCGATGTCTTGAATACTGTTTTTAAAGAGTTCGGTGTTTTGAGTTTCAACGGGCTCGTCTAAAAATTGGTAAAGTTCTAAACATTCGAGTAGGATATAGTCCTGTTGACGCTCGCTTAAAAAAGCTTTGGTCGTTTCTATATGTTCCAAGAGTTCCGTTTGATCAAACAGGTCTTCAGTGGCCAATTGCGTCAAGAAATCGAATAGTTTTTGCATGCCTTTGCGGTAGTCTCCGACTATGCCCACGAGGTATTCGCAGTCCCAAATTAAGGAACGACACATTTTCGAGTCTTGACTCACTAAAATCTGAAAAGCGAGTGGAATGTATGCCTTGTATTCTGAAAGCGATAGAACGATATCGTCTTCCTGTTTTTCCCTTTTGGAGATATCAAAATTGATGGAGTATAAATAACTTCTATTTGCCATAATTGTCTGTATTGATTTGTTATTTCACGGTATGCAAGAGCATCGAGCAATAGAATACTAGACTCTAAATTTACCCTTAATATTAAACGAGTTATCAGGTATGCGATAAATATAAAAAAAAATACGCTACTCGCTGATTTGTTGTCAGTAAAATTGGAAAAAAGGGGGAATCTAGGGTGTAAAAGCACTACGGCAGTACCTTACCGGGAGTTGTTTTAAAGTATGATACCGCCTTTTATACAAGTACTTACCTCAGGTTGTGGATAGCACATTTTACGAGAACGCGTCAGTTATTCACCAATTCGAGAGGTTTTTTAGAAGAGCATCATTCCGTAATAGTGCAGTAAGTCTATGGCATAAAACACGCATAAATATCCAAATTTAATCATTTCGTCAGTTTTTTATAGGTTGTTTTTTAGGTTGTCAGCTACAGCTTTATAAAGTCGAATACTCGGGTTTTAACTGTAAAGAACTGGGCAAACATAACATCTTATAAACAGCGATAATTGTATAATTGAGACAGCATAGTGATTTCTTAGTCGTGAATTATAAAGAGTGATTGTTTCTGGGTGTATAGGGAAGCCTACACCTGAAGTAGGAAAAAGCATCAAGAGGTAAATTTAGTTCTTTCACAGCGTTTTTTTTTTCGTCTTGCTTTTTATTGAAAAGGTGTTTTACAACGCTTAGCGCGCTTATCAGAATCCCTCGAGTTTGTCTAATTCTTCATTAAGTTCTTGACAATCCTCATTTCTGAGGAAGAAATAAAATGCGGATTTCATTTTCTTAGCGGTCTAATACTCCGTCCGTTTATTGGTTAAAGACATGCCTAAGGCGGAAGTAAAATCTATGCTATTATTTATAGGGTTGCTGTAAAAACGAATTTTTAGTCGATTGGTAATAAATTACTTGATGTGTATAGTCATAAGTTTTTTTTAGCCTTGACAAATCGCATTTACCGCGCTACATGGATATCTAGTAATACTATAGCCTATAAAAAACCAAACCATAAGTTAAATATCCTATAAATAGATTTTATTTTATGATTATTAAAGGTGAACTGCTTAATTTTATAAGTTAATTTATACAAGACCCGTAGCGGACTGTTTAAGACGTCTTTCATGGCGATGGTTAGCAGCAGCTGCCGTTTCGGCGTATTACTATTTCTTGGGCACTATGAAAATCCTGATCATTGAAGACGAACCCGATTTACTAGCGGCGTTAAAGCAGTTTTTGGAAGGCGAAAAATTTATCGTTGAAACAGCCGACGACTATTTTTTGGCCATGGAAAAAGTGGGTACTTACGATTACGATTGCATTTTGTTGGATATTATGCTGCCTAATGGAAGTGGTATAGATATACTAAAACAAATCAAAAAGCTCAATAAAAAAGACGCAGTCATCATTTTATCTGCCAAAGACTCGGTGGAAGACAAGGTGTTGGGGTTGGACTTGGGCGCAGATGATTATTTGGCCAAGCCGTTTAATTTGATGGAGCTGCATTCCCGTATAAAATCGGCAATTCGCAGAAATAACCAAGATGGAGAAAAAAGTGTTGATTTTAAAAACGTTAAACTCTTTTTTGAAGACCGCGAGGTTTTGGTCGATGGGGTAGAACTGATTTTAAACCGCAAAGAATTTGATTTGCTCTACTATTTTATGATACGTCCTGAGAAAACCCTGCAAAAGACATCTTTGGCAGAATCTGTATGGGGCGATCATATCGATCAGGCCGACAGTTTGGACTTTATTTATTCGCAAATTAAAAACCTCCGAAAAAAACTAAAAGACAGCAATGCAGCCATTGACTTTCAAGCGGTATACGGAATTGGATATAAGCTAGTATGAAAATTTCACTGAAGAATTACACCTTAAAATACCTATCGATAGCAGTACTGCTGGTGATTGCGGTATGGGCGGCACTGTTTTACGCCCTAATTCTCGACGAACTCTACGACAATACCGACGATGGCCTAAAGGATTTGAAAATTCAGATTATCCGTAAGGCGTATATAGACGACAGTATACTGCAAATCAGTGAATTTGATTTTAATCAATTTCGAATCCAGCAAGTAGTTGCGTCGGAGTTTAAAGAAGGGAATTTTTTTAGAAACGAACAATTCTATATGGAATATGACAACGACATGGAACCATATCGGATTTTAGAAACTTATTTTACCGATATAAACGGCAATACCCAAAAATTGGAAATTAGAACGTCCACGGTAGAAGAAGATGATTTTGGCGAAGACCTGCTCTTTGCCTTGGTTTTCTTGTATATCTTCTTGGTTGTGAGTATCGTATTGATTCACAATGTCGTGTTGAAAAGAGTTTGGAAGCCCTTTTACAGCACCTTGAATAATTTAGAGCGCTACGAATTCGGTCAGGGGGATAAATCGCAGCGCAATCCGACGCAGATACGCGAGTTTAAATTGTTAGATCAAAAAATCAATCAGATGATTGAGCGCAACGAAAGGGTGTTTACCCAACAAAAACAATTTATCGAAAATGCGGCTCATGAACTGCAAACCCCCTTGGCGATTGCGATTCATAAACTGGATCTGCTGATAGAAAGCGAAGGGGTTTCCGAAGTAAACGCGCAGGAAATCAGTCAAACCAAAGAAGTCTTGCTGCGACTGGTTAAATTAAATAAATCCCTATTGATGTTTTCCAGAATTGAGAACAACCAGTTTGGCGAAAGGGAAGCGGTGGTGCTCAACCCGATCGTTAAAGGTATTCTCGACGACTTTTCCGACACTTTAGCATTCAAAGGTATACGGGTGGATTATTCCGATGTCGGATTGTTTAAAACGAATATCATTCCGGATTTAGCTTATGTTTTAATTTCGAATTTGCTCACCAATGCCATCAAGTACAACAAAGCAGCTGGTCAACTACACATAGAAGTTACCGAGGTGGCTTTGCGCATCAAAAATTCCTCTGTGGACGACATTCCCTTAAATACCGATTTGGTCTTTAACCGATTCTATAAAACCAATCAGGATTTCACCTCTACCGGTTTGGGACTTTCCATCGTAAAAACCATCGTGGAGAACCATTCCGACTTGAATATCGACTATGTTTTTAAAGACGGAAACCACATTTTTTCGTTGACGGTTCGAAATTCCTAATTCTTTCCTAAATCGCGTCTCATCTTTGTAATAGAAATTTAAAAACTATTAGTTATGAAAAGTACAGCGATTAATTTTTTAACGGCTTTATTCCTCTTCATCGGAATGAGCGCCCAGGCACAGGAATCTATTATTACTGCGACAAACTTACCGCAGCCTGCTCAGAAATTCGTAGCCGATCATTTCTCTAAATGCGCCATTGCTTACGTAAAAAAAGACAAGGAAACCTTCTCTACAGACTATAAGGTGAAATTTGCAGACGGAAAAGAGGTGGAGTTTGATGCCGAGGGAAACTGGACCGAAGTGGATGGAAATAAAACGGTTATACCAACGGCATTTATTAAAAAAAATATCTTAACTTATATAGAGCAAATGTTTCCGAATACCCAAATAGTGAAAATAGAGAAGGGGCGTTTCGGTAAGCAAGAGGTTAAGTTGAACAACGGTTTGGAGTTAGAATTTAATTCAAAAGGAGCGTTTAAAAGAATAGACGATTAGTCTTTAACCATTAAAATCAAATGAAAATGAAAAATCTAGTTTTATCAGTTGCTGCAGTGTGTTTACTGTCCTTTACGGGAGTTTCTTGTTCGTCAGATGATAATAATACAACGGAAACAACCATTCCTACTTCGGACTTACCCACACCAACAAAATCTTTTTTAGATACGTATTATTTGGATGCGACTATTATCCGAATTAAAATGAATATTCGATCGGTAGATGAGTATTACGAAGTATACCTTTCCAATGGAACGGAAATCGATTTTGACCAAGCGGGCAATTGGACGGAAGTCGATGGAAACCACCAAGCAATTCCAACGGGATTTATACATCCGAGTATCGTTTCGTATGTCGCGACCAACTATCCGACAACGGCCATAGAAAGTATCGACAAAAAAGCCTACGGGTTTGATGTGGATCTATTGAATAATAGCGAATTGCGTTTTGACCTACAGGGAAACTTTTTGGGCATCGATCAATAATTCTCTTTAACATTGAAGTAGACCGGTTGTTTTTTTAGGGATTTATTTCTTTAAAAGAGCAACCGGTTTTGCATTCGATACGGCCCAAACGTCTTTGTCTATTTATAATGTGATTATAGGATTGGTCGATTAAGCACTAGGGGAGTGCCTAATCGGGAGTTGTTTTGGAGCAGCTGGGTTTTAATGAAAAAATCTAACAGCGGTGTGGGATTATGCACTTTATGAGACAGTGCCTGGTTTCATCTGGACTACTGCACCATTAGCGAACTTCATTTCGGTCTGTTTCAAACTATGATGTCGTTTTAGGGTTACCGATGTTATGCACAGTGCTTTTTATGATTATATAGTTTCCCAATCTTTGTAATCAAACCACTGTTCTTTGTTTTTCTTTACTTTTTTTATTATTCGTTTAGGGGGATTACTCCATCGTTTAGTTTTTGGGTCATAAATTCTATATCCGTCATTGTCGAAATAAATAATTCCTTTTTTGTCGCAAGTTTCAATGATTTTCACTTTAATTAAAAAATCTTTCTCGTTGCGTTCAATCACAATTCCTTTAGCAATACAAATATCATCATCATACTTATCTTCTTGTTCTTTACTTACGTAACCTTTGTCGTAATTGAATTCGAGTGCATCCCTAAGTTTATATTCCGAGAATTCTTTTTGTTTTCTTTTAAATTCTTCTTTTTTAGAATTTTCCCAATATTCTTGATAGTATTTAATTTGTTCTTCAAGCTTAATTTCTCTGTTATTCAAATTTCTGTGATAGCTGTCCAAAATAATTCCCGACATATCATCTGGGTCGTAAATTCCTAAATCATTGAAATATTTTGAAAGGCGAGAACCACCCCAAAGTCTCCAATTATTTCTCATCCACATTCCAAATCCTAAATGCACTTTACCCGAAAATTCTTTTTCCCCCCAATTTTTTACTTGAATTTTTATACTGTCATTCCAAAAAGAGTTTATTTGAACAAAGCAATCTTCTAAATTTTTAGGAATATAAATACCGTTGATAGTGTCTGTTAAATACTTTATTCTGTTCTTTTCTTCTGCATTTTTCTGCATTATTAAGAACTTAGTTAGTATTTCCTTATCACTAATTTTTCCATTTTTCAAATATTGTCTGAATGAGTAAAGCAAAACCTTTGAATGATAATTAAATACCCCCTTGTTCTCTAGGTATTTAGTTATTTTTGGATTGCCGTTTTCGTCACTTGTCCAATTGAATATTGTTTTATAATTTTTGTAAGGTTCTTTTTGGGCAAACGGATATACCGAATAAACAAGACTGTCCTCGTGAATAGTTTTAATCTCATTTTTCACACTTTCTGAACAATCCTTGTCCAAATATTTTACAGCTTGCCTTAAATTTTTCGGAAGTTTATTTTGTCCAAACAAATTTATAGATGTCAGAACAGTGAGTGTCAATATTTTTAGCAGTGTTCTCATAGCATTGTGCATTACGGGCCGCGTATTGGCGATGGGAGGTGTTTTTAGTACTAAATTTGATACGAAGCCGTTCAGCCCGTCTATTCCAAATACTTTGTTATGCGTTTGTAGTTATTGTTTGTTTCTTAAATAGTTAAAATATTTTCTTATGTCAATTTCCAATTTTTCGGGATATTCATAACCTAGTTTTTCGGCTAATTTATTTCCGATTTCTGAAACCAAATTTGACGTTGCAAAAAGTGCTTTCCAATTATTTTTAATGCTATTAAAGGTGAAGTTATTCGCTGTCTTTATGATTGCTATAGATTGAGATTTGCCGGTGAAATTTCTTTTACAAAGATTAGCCCGTCATAGGCCTCGTAATATATCCTATTAGTTAAAATTCTATGCAAAGGTTTAGGTTGATACCCTCCTCCACCAATCATTAAATATCTTGATTTTTTGGAGAAAAAATTAGTTGGTTCATTTAAATAAGAATCTTCCATATCTATAAAAAATATATTTTTATTTATTGACATTAATATATTGGCATATGTCTTTGGAAAAGGTTTTGTAATATGGAAAGTTTTCCAATAACTTCCTTTTTTCTTATCATTTACATTACCATTTATTTTACCTGTACCGAAGTCGAACCCTATACTATAATAATCATCTTTATAATAGTCCTTTAGATATTTCCCTAAAGTAAGTATACCGCTACCAGTATAGTACATTTCCTTTTTGTTTATATGTTCGTTATGTGCCCAAATAAAAAATTTTTTATTTTTCGATTGTTGATCAACAATGTACTTTACATTTTCAAACATTTTTAAATCCCGCAATTCAACGTAAGTAGGATATTTCTCTTTAGCGGAAGACGCAAATTCGGCATAACTGATTAAATAATTTAAAGGTCTTTCAATAGTTTGATATTTTTCTTTATCTAAATTGGAATGTAATATTTGTTGCTTTAGCTGATTTAATTTAGGAACTTGAAGTTGCCACCAATGAGTAGGTTTTTCATAATCAATCTTTTTATTTGAACAACTGTCTGCGACAATTAATAGATTTTCATCAATTTTAATGTTATTCAACAAAACAAAATCTCGTATTTCAAGATTAATTCTATCACTTGATTGTATGTCCATGCCATAAAACTTTATTTGTTCATCTTCTGGTTTTCCAATATTATAATTACGCATCCATTCCAAAAGATCTGTGATTTCTTTGGTATACCAAAATCCTATATTAAAATTATTTGCTATTGTTTTTTTATCACCTTTGCCTCCTTTTATCCATTCGTTTATTCCTTCTTCGGCTGGATAACTGTCTTCCATTATAAAAACTTTAAGGCCTTTATTTTTGACTAAATACTTAAAAAACTTTGCTTTTAGATCAAAAAATTCTTTTGTATTATGCGAAGCTTCTCCAAATCCATATATTTTAGCATTTTCAAATTTAATAGGCGTATTACTGTTAAAGATATCAAGTTCAGAATCTGGATTTGCATCTTCAATGGTGATGGAGTTATCGTTTATCCAATTTATAGTTTCTTTATTTTGTGAATAGAAAAGAACTGGAACAAGGAGTGCTATAATTGAAATTATCTTTAGCATAATATTTAAAAGTAGGTGTATAATTGTTTTTGTACAAAATAAAAACACATCTTAGTTTTGTTCAATCTCTTCTGAGGGTGTGCCATAATCTTAGTTGTATATAATTAATGGTTCATTATTTTGGTAAATATTTCCTTCTTTAATTTTTATTTTGCCAGTTTTTGTGCTACGTTCGGAATTTATTTTTTTAAGTCCATACATATATGATTGCCACATTTTTTGAGACTTTTTTATTAAGCTAAAACTCATATCACTTGTCGGACTGTAGGTTTTAACCTCTTTGTACCATAAGCCAAATAATTTTTTTATGCGTAAATAGTTATTACCCCAATTCAACACAGGATTCCTTTCAATTTTGATGTTATTTATTGTTTTATTGGAAGCAAATGTCAATTTTATATCTTGTCTGTAGTATTCCGTTTCTATATTTAGACTAATTAAATCATCGTTCCATTCTGTTTTACTACTACTAACATATTTTGAATTTACATTAAGTTTGCTAGTCAAAAGCAATGTCGAACCATTATTATTATAAAATTCTTGTGAATGTGTAAAATTCAAATGGTTTTCAGAATTATTTTTAAATATTGAATCCGTAATTTGGTAATGAATGTTTTTTGACTTGATTTCCATGACTGCTAGGTCGAAATTTTCTATATCTGTATTCTTATATGAAAAATAAATGGTGTCTCTCTTATTGTTTATTAGATGAACTAAATTATTTGTCTCTTTTTTATATAAATATTGTGCGTGCATGTCTTCTGAATTGGGATATGATACATCAATTAAAATATGTTTTTCATCAATTTTATAATTATATGTTTTGTACAATATGGAGTCGTTGTTTTTGATACTTTTATTGAGAGGAAATAATAGTGTTTTTTTTAAAAAACCATTTTTAGGATCATAAATATGTATGACTTTAAAGTCTTGAGTCGAAATGTACTTTTCCTTAATCTTATAGGTTCCACTAGGATATCTTTTAGAAATAACTCTGTCGTCATAAGGATACATTTCTATACTTTTTATCCCTGCTGGAGCTTTAAAGTTCTCTATAAACCAATAATCAGGAAATTCTTCTATAATAGGTAAATTCAAACAGTATTTAAGTGCATAATCATACGTAAACATATCTTCGTAGGGTTGTATTTCTCTTTGTCCAAAGACATTTTGCCCTATGAGTATTACACAAAGTGAAAATAAAAGTTTTATTATTTTATGGGTCAATTTCATTTATATTAAAGAGATAGTTTTAATTCTTAGAGTCAGCTGTTCTTGAATATTAGTTTTTGGAATTATAAGCATCACGTTTAACACTTGCTGTTTTGTTTAGCAAAAAACTATTCTTCCAAACTTATAATATTAATTTGGATTAATAATGTATTGAAAAATTTTATATTTATTAGTGGTTAATAATTATTTCTATATAAATTATCTCCAAATAGTCCAAGTCAGGCAGAATAAAACTAAGGAATCTTGATTATAGCTTTATTAAAGAATTCAAAAGGAGGAAGATTTGTTTTCTGATGCTTTTTAAGATAAAATTCGGAATTTTATCCAAATCGATTTTTAATGATTTAATTGTATTAAATGTATGCTTTATTTCAATTGCGCAATCATAATAGTTGTTTACTAGAATCTTTTAACTATCGTTTCAATATACAGAGAACGAAGCGGTGAAAAGGGCTATCAGGCGAATAAGGACGAGCTACTATATACGATTAAGATTTATATCTCTACCGAGAATACCAAACTGAAAAAACTGTACGACTATATGCAGAACTTGTAGTAGATAATGATAAAGTTTCGACCGAAACAAAAGCTTATCAAAAATTACCGGATATTCTATCGTTTTTAGATGATAATGGAACAGATAATATGAAACAAGAAGTTGAAGCGAATTACCGACAGATAAAGCAAAATGTCGTTCAGATTATTGAAGCTGAACTGGAGCGAATTAAAAATGATCCTGATTTGGAGTATTTGTTGAAGAATCAAGCATTGTAAGGGTGTATATCTAGTTTATTTAAGTACTAGCCTTTTCTATTATGCGAAATTTGATAAATTTTCGAGAATGATATTTAGTATTAAAAGCCTATATTTGAAATTGCAGACAAAGAAGAAAATTCTTGATTTCGCGTTTAAACATTTGTTTGTATAATTTGCCAAGTCAAGGAATAATAAACCTGAATAATAAAATTAAGCTAAAAATAAACTTATAAGTTGATTTAATGAGAATAGTTAATATATTTGCATATAGGTTATTTGCTTTTCATTATGAAGGAAATGCAGATAATGAGTATGATCAATTAATGAATCTTTGGGATGACACTGAATTTATCTATAAGTTTTTAAAAGAGAATATAGCAGATATTCCAAAAAAATAAAACAATTTCGGAGATAGCAGAATTCATTATTGATGATGCCATAGAAATCGATGAAATTTTAATTGAAATTACGGAGTCGACTGATAAATATTTATCTCATTTTTTCAAAACTTTAAACAATTTAGAAAGTGGTGTAAAAGTATTATCATTACAAAAAGGAAGGCAGCATTGCCTTAGAATGTATGCAATTAAGATTGACGAAGATGTTTTTGTAATAACCGGTGGAGCTATTAAGTTACCTTTACAACATTTGATGGAAGACCGCGTACACACAAAGGAAGAATTAAGAAAGTTAGAATGTGCTAAAGAATATCTTAAAGATAATGGCATTTTTGACGAAGACTCATTTTTTGAATTTCTAAAAGAAAATTAAAATGACAAACAAAGAGAAGTTTCTTTCTTTAGTTTCTAAAGAAGAAACACCAACAGTAGAAAGAGCAAAAGCTCGCTTAGCTAGAAAGAATTACACAAAATTATCTCATAAAATTGCCATTACAATTTTAACTCGATTAGACGAGTTAGGATGGAGGCAAGTTACTTTAGCTGATAAAATGGGAGTTTCTGCCCAACAGGTAAATAAATGGGTAAAAGGAAAAGAAAACTTTACTATTGAAACTTTAGTAAAACTAAGTGATGTTTTAGGAGTAGATTTAATGAAAGTATCAACACTTAAAGAAGACTCTAAAAAGCAAGTCGTGAAATATAGATCTTCAGAGATTTATACTGTTTCTTCTAATATTACACATTTGAAGCTTCAAATAACTAGGAGTTCAGATACGGCTTATGAAAATAATTATCAAACTGCTTAATCGATATGGGTTCAAAAGAATTACCAATTCCTTTTAAGATAGTAAAAGTAGAGGAAAACCAATTTTCTGTATTTGAACAAACTCTTGCCATCAATGAACCAATTCAACAGCAAGTAGGCTTTGGGTTTGGAGTACATATTGATAATAAAGCTATTGCTGTTGCAATGGAGTTTGTTTTGCATAAAAAAGAACAGCCTTTATTAAAACTGGAGATTACCTGTTATTTTGAAATTGAACTAAATACATTTGATGAAAAATTAAAGCAAGGGGATAAGTTAGTACTTCCTTGCAATTTTGGAAAACATTTAGCTGTAATTACAACAGGTACTGCTCGAGGGGTTTTATTTGCGAACACTAAAAACTCTGAATTCAATAAGTATTTAATTGGTTTAATAAACATTGATAAAATGTTTATGGAAGATATTATTATTGAAATATGATTTTTTACTGGATGTAGTAGCGAAATAGGCAGTTGCTACCAGGCTATTTTGTCATAATCAAAATCATCATCATTAATCTCTAAATCGGAAATGGAGCAGTTAAGTTTTTGAGATTCGGTTTTTAGAAAGTTTTCATAATCTTTGTATTCCTCAGTATAAAAAATCCCTCTTTTTAATAAATCAGGAAGTTTCCTGAAGGATTTTTTACCACCACCTAACTGAAGGAAATCAACATCTAAACTTCTCATATATTGGTAAATATATTCATTACCTCCATGTAGACCATCTTCAATAAAACCGACTAATTTCTCTGCTGTAATTTTGTCGTAATCATTCATAGCTTTTTCTAACCAAAATTCTAAGTTTAAAAGTTGAGAAATATCTAGTTTATTTGTTGGGTAATATCTCATGTTGTATTTAATAGCAACTAATGAGAATAAAAAATGTACCCATGAGATTTGTGCTCCAAAATATTTTTGCTCTTCAAATGAAAAGTGGCTTTTATTTCGTTTTAATCTTTGTTCTTCTTTTGCTTTTCTTATTTCATAAGAAAAACTACTAATTAAGTTATCTCTATTTTCAAATCCTTTTTGCGTTAATTTCTCTTCATAATTCCAAAATTGTCCTATAAAAGAATAGAAAATATCTAGGTCCTCACGAGTTCCCCAAATTTCTACTCCAATTCCGTTTTTTGTTGGTATAATGTATAACATGATTTTATTAAAAGAGGGTGATTTTTAAGTTTTAGACTGACAGTAACGTTAGTCACATAGTTTATTGCAAAAGTTGCAAATTTAGCAAGAAATGGTTGTTCTAAATAAAGGATTATTAGAATAACTATTGAGTATTAAATATTGGATGATCAAAGAATTCTTTCAAATTTATATGGAAGGTTTCACATATTTCCCCAATAGTATATATTGTTATACCTCTAGTATTATTTAAATTGGTCCAGCGGTTTATTGCCTGTCTATCTTTTAGCGAAAGAGATGCAAGCTCACTTTGATTAATTCCTTTTTCTTTTAATAAGAGATTTATTCTAGATTTAATCTTATTTTTTAATTCTATGTCTTTAGTAGTCAGTTTTGCCATAAAACAATAATAGGTCAATATTAATATTTTAATGTAATCCATTTGGTTTACAATGTTTTTTTTGTATATTTGATTAATTATTACATTTAAAATGTAATTTTGCGATACTTTATATAGGAAAAATTAAAGCTATTGCTTAGACTCTCGACTTGAAAACTGGTAATTTTTAGCAACGAGATGATAAGTAGATTAGCTCACGACCATGGCGTGGGCTCACTTATCTGTTGCACGGTATACCAGTACCTCAAGTCAGAATAATGTGAGTTTCACGCCTTTTCTATTTTAAAGGTTTTTACTCTTATCCTTTTCTAAGTAATTTTCTTCTATTTTAAGTTCGTCTGTTTAAATACTTGGTGTGCAACTGGTATTTATGTGTATTATCAAAAATTAGTAACTTTTAAGTTATTTATATTTTAAATTGAACAAAAAGTAGTTTATAGCTACAAAAAAGCCCTCCTGCGTAAAAGTTTGGCGACTTGTACAGGAAGGCAATTAATTAAACTAACGTATTAACTAATATTACAAAAGTATGAAAAAATTTACTTTTGCAGCACTTTCTATACCCTGGTTTTTGGTGTTGCTACTGCTTTTTTGTGAGTATAAAACTTATGCACAAGAAAGGACAATTACGCTACAAGGCGTGGTAAAAGATGCTAATGGACCCATTTCTGGAGTAACCGTGTGGCAAAAAAATACTCAAAATGGTACCCAAAGTGATTCTTTGGGACACTATTTGTTAAAAGTGCCTTATGGCGCTTTAGTAAGCTATGAATTTATAGGTTATAAATCTCAAACAATAACAGTAAAGAATTCGATAGGAAACATTTTACTTTCACAAGATGAAAGCATGATGGACGATATCTTAATAAATGCTGGTTATTATACTGTTTCCGATAAACAGCGTACCGGTAGTATTACTAAGATAACAAGTAAGGAAATTGGTCAGCAACCAGTTGCCAATCCACTGGCCGCTATGCAAGGACGTATGGCAGGGGTGAATATTACGCAGAGTAGCGGTACCCCTGGCGGTGGCTTCGATATACAAATAAGGGGGCGCAATAGTTTGCGTACCGAGGGCAATGCGCCCCTGTATATCGTTGACGGTGTTCCTTTTGCATCACAGAGCGTTTCGGATATTTATTTAACTGCTGCAATGTTTGCTGGAAATGTAAGCCCTTTAAATAGCATAAATCCAAATGACATCGAAAGTATTGAAGTATTAAAAGATGCGGATGCAACGGCTATTTATGGATCTCGTGGAAGTAATGGAGTAGTTCTGATTACCACCAAAAAAGGAAGTTCGGAAAAAACCATCTTTTCATTTCAATCAACCACATCGGTAAGTACTGTGGGAAAATTTGTGGATTTAATGAATACTTCGGATTATTTAAAAATGCGACGTGATGCCTATTTAAATGATGGAATTACCGAATTGCCAGAAAATGCGTACGATGTAAATGGTACTTGGGACAAACTTAGATATACCGATTGGCAAAAAGAGTTTATTGGCGGTCAGGCTATATCTCAAAACACACAATTCTCTGTAGGTGTAGGCTCGGGGCAAACTTCTTATTTGCTCAGCGCAAGTCACAGAAAGGATGGAACGGTTTATCTTGGGGATTTCGGGTATAAACGAACTAATTTTCTTCTAAATGTAAATCATCAATCTAAAAATGAAAGATTTAAAATACAGACTTCGATTCAGAAAAGTACTCAAAAGAATCGTTTGATGGCAATTGGCATGACTAATCATATATTACTGGCGCCTAATGCTCCAGAGTTATTAACTAATACCGGTGAACTCAATTGGGCGAATAATACATTTGAAAACCCTTTAGCTAAATTAAAGGCAAAGTACTTATCCGAAACAGATGACTTTATTGGACAACTTACCATGAGTTATAAAATAGGTAAAAGTTTTTTCTTGAGATTAAATGCAGGTACAGCTATTACAGAACTTGATGAATTTCGCACTAACCCAAATACTATTTACAATCCTGCTTATGGATTAACCAGTGCTAATTCCTCCCTAGTATATTCCTCTTTTAAAAGAAAGAATTGGATTGTTGAACCCAAAATAAATTGGACTTATGATGTAAGCAATGGAAACTTTGATGTATTACTGGGAACGACCTTTGAAGTGCGAATTCAAGAGGGGAGAAGTATAACAGGTAGCAATTTTACTTCTAATGATTTTATTTTGAATCTTGCCAATGCCACTTCTCAAACCGTTACCAGGGATACGGAGTCGGTGTATCGCTACACAGCTGTGTTTGGTAGGTTAAATTATACCCATCAAGGCAAATATATTGTCAATCTTACCGGAAGAAGGGATGGGTCAAGTCGGTTTGGTGTCAATAATCGTTTTGCAAATTTTGGTGCTATCGGTGCTGCATGGCTGTTTTCTCATGAAAAAATCTTCGAAGAAAGTTCTTGGCTTCGTTTTGGGAAACTGCGCACCAGTTACGGAATTGCAGGAAGTGATTTAATAGGTGATTACCAATACTTGGATACTTTTGGTATCAGTAACCAAAAATATGATCAAGGGGTAGGCTTGGAACCTTTAAGACTCTATAATCCCAATTTTAGCTGGGAGTCTAATAAGAAGTTAGAGGCAGCCTTGGAATTGGAATTGTTTGGCGGGAAAGTTGCTCCATCAGTAGCTTTTTATAAAAACCGCTCGTCCAATCAATTGGTAGGCATTCCATTACCCGGTACTACGGGGTTTAATTCAGTACAGGAAAATCTAGAAGCAACTATCGAAAATACGGGATGGGAATCTACACTCAGAACCTTGAATTTAGATAAAAGAGATTTTCAATGGACGACAAGTTTCAATGTGAGTATCCCACGAAATAAGCTGATTTCATTTCCTAATCTGGAAGAATCGACCTACGTTAATCAATATGTAGTAGGAAAACCTATCACCATTAAAAAAGTATATCATTATTTAGGAGTTAACAAACAGACAGGACTTTACGAAGTAGAAGATATAAATAATGACGGGGAAATTACCATAGAAGATCAAATAAAAGTTGTGGATATTGGTGTCAATTTGTTTGGAGGGATTACCAATAACCTTCAGTATAAGAAATGGTCATTGGACTTTACCTGGCAGTTTGTTCAACAAAAAAACTATACCCCCGATTATTATGGTAATTTATTAGGAAATGCTACAAATGCACCGCAAAGATCCAATGATTACTTTTCGCAGGATAACCCTGATGCACGGTATCAAAAGCCTACGACTGGTGCAGACGCGGCAGCACAGCAGACTTTTTGGGAATATAGGGCAAGCGACGGTGTTATAGTTGACGCATCTTATATACGACTCAAAACCCTTCAGTTACAATATGATCTGTCGGGAAAATGGCTGGGAAATACTAAGGCCTCCCTATATCTTCAAGGGTATAATCTTTTAACGTTTACTAAATTCTGGGGGAGTGATCCAGAGACTATAGGGGTTTTATTACCAAGCCTTAGAACCATTGCTTTTGGCTTTAATTTAAATTTTTAAATACGAAGCTGATAAAGTAATCTCTTAAGATGCTCTTTATATATACAAGGGCATTACGAAGATGATAAGATAGGATTTTAAACAAAAATATAAACAGCATATGAAACATTTTTTTATATATGGGTTCCTGTTATTTTTATTGATAACGGCATTCTTCTGTGGGTGCAGTGATTTCTTGGATATTGATGCACCGAAAGATCAAATAGATCGTACAAAAGTTTTTAATGATGATCAGTTAGCCACAGCTGCACTGACCAATACCTATACCCTTATGAGAAACAACGGTTTTCTAAGTGGCAATACCAGTGGTGTAGGTTATTTGTTAGGATGTTATACCGATGAATTAGAGGTGACGGATCCGCAAACGATTTATTACAAGAATTTTTATCTATGTACGGTAGTAAGCAACAATACGGCATTGACAGAATTATGGAATCATTCCTTTAAACAGATTTACAATGTTAATACCATTTTGGAAGGCATTGAACTGTCAACTGGATTAACAGAAAGTGTCAAAAATCAACTGTATGGGGAAGCACTGGCAATTAGAGGAATCTTACATTTTTATTTAACACAGACCTTTGGCGCAGTACCTTATGTTACCACTACAGATTATAATCTCAATAAGCAAATAGGCAAATTAGCAAATGATCAGGTGATGCAAAAGGCTATAGATGACCTTGTAGAAGCCGAAGAGTTACTCTTAGATCAATATCCGACTTCAGAGCGGGTGCGTATCAATAAATCAGTAGTACAGGCATTTCTGGCTCGTATGTATTTGTATACCGAAAATTGGGCATTTGCAATAGAGTATACGCAGAAAGTAATTAATAAGCCTGCATTTGAGCTAGAAGATTTGGACAACGTTTTTTTAAAAGAAAGTAAAAGCGCAATTTGGCAGTTTAAACCTGAGATAGAAGGATGGAATACCTTAGAAGCGGATGCCTATGTCTTTGAAGCATTACCTGCTCCATATGCTCGTTTGTCTCAATACCTATTAAACGATTTTGAGCCCAATGATTTACGTAAAGTTAAGTGGGTAAATACAGTAGGAAATCTTCAAGAGAACTCACATGCATATAAATATAAACAACGAGGTAGTAGTTCTCCTTCAAAGGAATTTTCCGTTATTATTAGAATAGAGGAAATGTACCTCATTGCAGCTGAAGCAACAGCAGCTAATGCTGATTGGCAGTTATGTAATGACATGCTCAACAGCATTCGTACACGTGCTGGATTATCTGAAGTGAGCGTTTTTGACTATTCAACAGCCCTAGAAGCAGTTTTACAAGAACGAAAAATAGAATTGTTCTGCGAATTTGGACACCGTTTCTATGATATGAAAAGAACTAATAGGTTAGGGGTTCTTGCAACAGTAAAACCCAATTGGCAACCTTACTTTGCGTTACTACCCATCCCAGAAAATGAATTGTTGCTTAATACTAATTTACGTCCTCAAAATATAGGATATTAATAATTTTCAAAATGAAAAACACTTTTTTTTATATTGTTTTTTTGTTAGTTGTACTAGTCTGCCCAACTTATGGGCAGGCTCAAACTAAAGGTTTTGAACGCATCATAAATGATAAGATTTCAGACTCGGGCAATGTCGTTACTTTTTTTTCCAAAATAAATAATCAAGTAACGCTAATAGCAAAAGATATCAAACGCAATAAATCCTACAAGATGTCAAATATAGTAGCTCAGACAGTCTTAACAGAGGACTACTTGGTTACTTTTAATTTTTATAATAAACAGCTCTATATTTTGAATTTTGAAAATTCAAAAATAGATACTATTACCAATGTAAGCGCCTTTGAAAGCATTGGTGAGTCACAAAGAATTATCATTGATAGAACTGCTGAGAATCGTTTGGAGTTACGGGATTTGAAAAAAAATAAACGATGGGGTTTTTCTGATGTGAAAAAATATTTCTTTTCACAGGATAAAATGGAATTGTTTGTTGTCAATAAGAAAAATGAAATTAGACTCGTTGATGTAACCAATGGGATGGCTTCTACAATAATGAGTAGAGAACTTGATGGTTTAAGCATTAAAGGAATTCTTACTTCAAAGAATAATTCTGCGGCCTATATTATGGCTCACGATAGAAAGGAGCTATCGATATTTGAACTGAAAAACAAAAGGATAAATCATATATTTAATCGTCCACTGTTAGATTCTGAGACAAAATCAGCTATTGATACCCTTTTTTATAAAACCCTTTTAATGGATAGTAGTCATATTGCTATAACAGTTAAAAAGGCTGATGATAGGCCACTTTCCAATAAAGAGCTCCAAATATGGAGGGGACGATCTAAGAAAAGTGAATCTATAACAGATCAGCAAATAAGAGCTAACGATCAGCTAGCCCTTATTGATTTAAAAAACAAGAAATGGATCAATTTCTTTTCAGACAAATCAAAAGAATTTAGGATTAATCAAGCAAGTCAAACTATTTATGGGTTTGAATGGAATGAAGACTTATCAAAACAGTTCCCTAAAATTGGATTATACCAATTTGATAAAAATAACGAAAAACTGGAATCAGTCGGAGTATTTAACGGAGCTCATTATAATTATTTTCAAACCAGTCGACTTCCATATCTCTTCTATTTTAAAAATAAAGATTGGTATTATTATGATCCTCAAAAAAAACAACACAACAATATAACTGAAAAATCGGAAGATGTTTTTTTTAATAAAGAAAACGAGTATGCGGAAATCAAAGAAGATGAGGGATACCAGAATTTCGGAATTATGGATGATAATTCTTTGATTTTTCATGGTTTTAATGATGTATGGCAATTTGATACCAAACAAAAAAAGTTGGTAAAAAGAACAAGAGGCAAAGAAGAATATAAACGTTATACAGTTCAAGATTGTAATTTTTTATCCACTCCAATACAGTGGTCATGGAATTACGAAAAAGTAGCCGTTGGTTATAAAAATCTGTTATTAAAATGGGTGAGCGAAGATTATAAGCAAGAAGGACTATCCTTACTAAGTAAGTCAGGAAATTTCACACCGTTACTGTCAAATAAATCTCAGATTATTCAGATTCAAAGAAGTGAGAATTATATTACCTACATCAAAGAAGCTGTTAATCTAACTCCAACCTTGTATAGGTTTAATATCCAAACTCTAGAGGAACAGCCTGTTTATCAGAGTAATCGTTGGGATACTGTAGCTAAAGAGTTAAAATCAGAATACGTGCAATGGAAAAATGAAAAGGGTGAAAATAGGGCTGCAGTAGTACGATATCCAATCAACTATAACAAACTAAAGAAGTACCCAGCTATTTTCTTTATCTATGAAAAAAGATACAACAAACAACATTATTATACCTCTCCGTATCAAATAATCTCAGGTGAGATTAATCGAAGAACCTATATGGATGATGGGTACTTTGTGATTGAACCAGATATCTATTTTGAAATGGGAAATACGGGTAGGTCTGCGTTTGAGAATGTGAATGATGTAGCAGATAAGCTATGTAAAGAGTATGGTATCGATAAGAATAATCTGGGGCTGTTTGGGCATTCTTTTGGTGGATACGAAACCAATTTTATAATCACACAGTCAAGTCTCTTTAAAGCGGCGGTATCAAGCGCGGGAGTAGCAGATTTGAACAGTTTTTACCTAACCGTGAATTGGGAAACTTTAAAACCCGATATGTGGCGAATGGAACAACAGCAATGGAGATTGGGAAAAGGAATGTTTGACGCACCCGATAGTTATATGA